>NZ_JAPZVP010000014.1:0-141720 GCF_027622875.1 Glycomyces luteolus
CGCGGAACTCAAGAAGTGGCGCATCCTGCGGAAACTCCGCTGCGACCCACACCGGGCCACCCAAATCGCCCGCGCCATCGCCACTCTCAACTACCAAGAGCGCCAATCAGGATGAGAACACCTCAGTGTCGGCGAGGCGGTTGCCGCACTGCCAATTCATCAGTGCACATTCATCGATATTTACGGGACTCGCCGGTCGGCGGGCGGTGCCTCGCGGTCCGCTTGTCGCCGACGAGTCGGGGATCGGTCGGGTCTATGGGCCGGCCTGTCGGTCGCGAACAGGCGTCGGTCGTTTACCAGTGCAGGCCCGCGCGTTCGGGCCGGACCCCCGGCCCGGCGGGGTCCGCCGGGCCCGGCCTGCGGCCGAGCTCGGAGATTACTCCCTTATGGACGGTGAGTCCGAGGCCGGGCGCGTCGCCGAGGACGAACGCGCCGTCCTCGATGTCGAGGTCGGCGGTGATGCCGACGGGCGGCCGCAGGTCCTGCAGCTCGCTGACGAGGTGGTTGGGCACGGAGGTGGCGGCGTGCAGCAGGCCGACCGGGATATTGCCGATCGGGCTCACCGGCAGGTCGTAGGCGTGGGCGAGTGCGGCGACCCGCAGGAAGTGCGTGACGCCCCCGACCGCGGCCGTCTGGACGATGTCGAGCCCGCCCCCCTTGAGGAGCGGGCGGAACTGCTCGAGCCCGGTGAGGTTCTCGCCGCTCGCCACGGCGGCGTTCACGCCCCGCTGCACCACCGTGTGGCCCTCGGCGTCCCAGCGCCGCACGGGTTCCTCGACCCATGCGAGGTCCACCGTGCGCTCGAGTTCGCGCACATGGCGCACGGCCTGCTTGCGCGACCACGTCTCGTTCGCGTCGAGCATCAGCCCCGGCCGTGCGACGCCCGCGTCGGTCAGCACGTCCCGCACCAGGGCGAGCCGCCGCCGGTCCGCCTCGACGTCGAGGCCGCCTTTGAGCTTGGCCGACCGCAGGCCGCGGTCGGCGTAGACGCGGTAGGCCGCAGCGAGGTCCTCGTCGTCCAGTCCGATGTCGAGCCCGGACGCGTAGGCCGGCACGACCCGGTCGCGGCCGCCGAGGAGGCGCCACAGCGGTTCGTCCGCGGTCTGCGCCTTGAGGTCCCACAGGGCGGTGTCGAGCGCGCCGATCGTGGCGAACACGGCGCCGCCGTGCCCGGCCTTGAAGGCGTGCCGCAGCATCCGGTCGTACAGCGCGGTGACGCTGCGCGGGTCCTCGCCCTCGATCGCGGCGAAGACGCCCTCGATCTCGACGTGCGAACCGATCCCGACGCCGGTGAGGCCTTCGTCGGTGTCCACCAGGACGATCGGGACGGTGGTCACGCCGTCCGCGAAGGCGCCGTTGGCGTCGCCGACGGGCCGCGCCCATTCCTGGATCGTCGTCAGCGTGCGGTAACCGGTGATCCGCATGTCATCCCTTCGTGGAGCCGGCGGTGACGCCGGCCGTGATCTGGCGCTGGAAGCAGAGGTAGAGCACGAGGACCGGGACGGCCGCGATGAGCACGCCCCCGGCGAACGTGGGGATGTCGGCGGAGTACTGGCCGCGCAGCGAGGTGACCCCGACCATGAGGGTGCGGTGCTCGGCCGAGGGCATCAGGAGCAGCGCGATGAGCACGTCGTTCCAGCAGAACAGGGCGTTGAGGATGCCCACCGAGAGCAGCGCGGGCCGCCCGAGCGGCAGCATGATCCGGCCGTAGACGCCGTACACCGAGTTGCCGTCGATGCGGGCGGCGTCGATGATCTCGGTCGGGATGCCGCTGTAGTAGCTGGTCATCAGGAACACCGTGAACGGCAGGAACTGCGCCGTGTAGGCGAGGATCAGCCCGGGGTAGGTGTCGATGAGCCCGGTCTGCCCCATGATGCGCGCGAGCGGCACCATGATGACCTGGAACGGGATGAACAGCGCCGAGAGGCAGGCGAGGAACAGCACCCGCGACCCGCGGAACCGCAACTGGCTCAAGGCGAAACCGGCCATCGATCCGAAGAGCAGCAGGAGCGCGACCGCGCCGGTGACGACGAGGAGCGAGTTGGCGAGGTAGCGGTCCATGTCGGCGCTGCCCCAGGCCTCGGCGAAGGCGTCCCAGCGCAGGCCCTCGGCCGGGGCGAAGCGGTCGAGCACGTACTCGTGGCGGGTCTTCATGGCGACGTTGGCGGTGAACACCAGCGGGTAGACGGTGGCGATAGCCAAGGCGGCCATGGGGATCGCGGCGAGCCACCGGCCCGCTCTGAGCGGCGACATCAGTCCTCCCTCCCGGCACGGCGCAGGACCGCGATCTGGGCGAGCCCGACGACGAGCATCACTCCGAAGAGCACTGTGGACGCTGCGGAGGCGAGGGCCGGGCGCCCCATCTGGCCCTGCTGGAACCAGATGTAGTACTCGGGCAGGTAGGTCGAGCCCTCCGGGCCGCCGCCGGTCATGACGTACAGCAGGCCGAACATCGAGGTGAGCATGCCGATCATGGTGGTGACGACGACGAACTGGATCGTGCGCGAGAGCCCCGGCACGATCACGTGCCGCACCACCTTCGGCAGCGAGGCGCCGTCGACGCGGGCGGCGTCGATGAGCGAGACGTCCAATGTGGCGAATCCGGCGAGGAACACCACGAGCGCCATGCCGAAGGTCGCCCAGATGTGGACGCCGACGACGGCGTACATCGCGATGCCGGGGTCGCCGAGCCAGTCGACGGGCCCGAGGCCCACGGCGCCCAGCAGGGCGTTGGCGGGGCCGTCGAAGGCCAGCAGGAGGTTGAAGATCGCGCCGATGATCACGGGGGAGAGCACGGCCGGGAAGAAGTAGACGCTCCGGTACACGCGGTGCCCGGGCACGCGCAGGTAGATGAACGTGGCCAGGAGCCCCGGGATGGCCACGGCCACCGGCAGGAGCAGCACGAGCAGGCCCACGTTCCGCATGGACGCGATGAACAGCGGATCGTCGAACAGCGCGGTGTAGTTGTCCAGCCCGACGGCCTGGCCGTTGCGGTCGCCGTCGCCGGTGAACGAGAAGTTCACGCCGAGTGCCAAGGGGTAGAGGCGGAACACCCCGATGATGAGCGCCGCGGGCGCGACCAGCAGGTAGGGCGCGAGGCGTTCGGAGCGGGACCGGCCCGCGGCGCCGCGCCCGGATCTCACGCGGCGCCGCGGTGTCGGGGTGCCGCTGCGGTCGCGGACGGGCGCCCGCAGCGGCGTGGAGGTGCTCGGCATCGCTAGCCCGCCTGGTCGCTCGCGGCGAGCTGGCCGAGCGCGTCGTCGACGGTGACCGATCCGCTGAGGAGCTGCTGGGACAGGCGTCCCATGAGTTCGAGGGTCTCGGCGGAGAGGGCCACGTGCAGCGCGGGCTTCCCGGTCGGGAGCTCGGCGACGATGGCGGCCGTGGCAGGTCCGGCGCCGGAGGCGTCGATCGTGGTGTCGGCCGCGATCGCGCCCGCGTCGGCGTAGAACGCCTCCAGCGCCTTCGTGGACGAGAGCGAGCGGACGAGGTCGGCCGCGAGTTCGGGGTCCTCGGTCCATTCGGCGACGCCGTAGCCGATGCCGCCGTCGTAGGGGAGGCTCGGTGCGGCCCCGGGGTTGACGAGCGGGGCGGGCATGACGCCGACGTTCTCGGCGCCGAGGAACTCGCCGAAGTCCTTCCAGTGGCCCACATCGGACATGAGGCCGATGACGTGGGCGGCCTCGCCCGCGTCGAAGATCGCGAACTCGTCGTTGAACATCGCGGTGGAGTTGACGCCGTCGTTGTTCAGCCCGGCCTGCTCGGCCTCGACCCACAGCTCGAAGATCCGCCGCACGCCGGGGGAGGTCCAGTCCCGCTCGCCGGCGATCCAGGCGTCGTACTCGGCCGGGGCGAGCACGCCCGGTCCGATCCCGGAGAGGAAGAACTGGATGCCGATGCCCTCCTTGTTGCCCATGGCGAAGCAGTCGGCGCCGGTGGCCTCGGTGATCTGCTCGCAGTTCGCGAGGAACGCGTCCCAGGTGGCGGCGGGGGCCTCGGGGTCGAGCCCGGCCTGCTCGTACAGCGCCTTGTTGTAGTAGATCGGGTGGCCCTGCAGCGTGACGGGCGCGGCGTAGACGTGGCCGTCGGCGGTGAACGCCTCCCACCCGGCCAGGCGCTCCATGTCCTCGACGAGGTAGTCCTCAAGGGGCAGCAGGGCATCGGTGCGGTCGCGCAGCTGCCCGCCGCCGTTGAAGAGCATCACGTCGGGCCCTTCACCGGACTGGATCGCGGTGCCGAGCAGGTTGTAGTACTGGTCGAAGGGCTGCGCCACGAACTCGACCTCGACGCCGGGGTGCTTCTCGGCGAAGTCGGCCTTCGCCTGCTCGATATAGGACTTGGCGGTCTCGTCGCCGGACTTCCAGTCCCAGACCACCAGGGTGTCACCGCCTCCGCCTCCGGAGTCCGGTCCGGCGGCGCTGCCGCATCCGTACAGCGCGAGGGGCGCTATCAGGGCCGTCGACCACAGTGCTCGTCGCTTCATCGCAGATCACTCTCCGTAGGGGGTGCCGGGGGGTCCGGCTCGCACGGTCGCCCGTAAACATAACTTGTATGACGTCTTACGTCAATGGAGTGATGACGTATACTGGGCGGCGACCTGAAGGCGGCGGACGGAGGATCGATGACGGCAGTGCAGCGCCCGACCGTGGAGGAACCGGCGCCGCCCGCGTGGTCGCGCCGGCCTACCAACCTGGCGAAGGCCGTCACTGAGGAGCTGGTGCGGCGGATCGTGCGCGGCGACTACCCGCCCGGGTCCGCGCTTCCGGCCGAGCACGCGCTCTGCGCGACGTTCTCGGTGAGCCGCACTGTGATCCGCGAGGCCGTGAAGGTCCTGCAGGAGAAGGGCCTGGTGCAGATCCGGCAGGGCTCGGGCACCGCGGTCCTGCCCTCGACCTCGTGGAACCTGCTCGACGAGCTGGTGCTCGCCGCCACCATCGACGACGACGCGACCCTCGGCATCCTCGACGACCTCGTCGTCACCCGCCGCCTTCTCGAATCCGACATGGCCGGCGTGGCCGCCCGGGTCGCGGACGAGGACGCCGTCGGCCGGATGCGGGAGCTGGTGGACCGCATGGACGCCCTGGTCGACGATCCGGAGTCCTATCACGAGCACGACCGGGCCTTCCACGACACCGTCATGCGCGCTTCGGGCAACCGCATCGCCCGCGCCGTCGTCCGCTCGCTGGAGGGTCAGGTCATCAACACCGCCCGGTACATGGGGCGTTCCGAGCGCTCGATGTGCGAGGCCTCGAACCGGGGCCACCGCCGCATCCTCGAGCGCATCGCGGCGGGCGACCCCGAGGGCGCCGCCGAGGCCATGTTCGCCCACATCACGGAGGCCTGGCTCGTCCGCCGGGGGGCGACGGGCGATCCGGACCGGCTCGCGCGCTGATCCGAACATCCGATGTATCGCCTTCACCCGCAAGGACATCGGGCCGCAAAGATCTGAAACTGCTCCGGTATTGACTGCATTGATCCAATCTATATAGACTGGCATCAATATTCAAGGCTTCGTACGATCCGATCCGGCTCAACTGGGAGCGATCCCAGGCGACCGGGAGGATCGCGCCTCCGCAATGGACCTCTCATGCGTCGCCGGTAGTCAGTGCGGGCTCTGAAGAGCCCGAACCCAAGGAGTTTCCCCTGATGTCGAGATTCAGATCCGTCCTCGCGTGCCTCGCGGCCGCGGCACTGATGGTGCTGTCCGCGGGCGCGACGGCGCAGGCCGCCGACGAACCCGCGGCGACCGCCGATGTGGGCGCCGCGGCCAGCTCCGGCTGCGGCAAGACCCCGACCCTCACCAGCGGCACCCACACCATCCAGAGCAGCGGCCAGAACCGCAGCTTCATCCTCAAGATCCCCGCCGGCTACGACAACACCAAGCCCCACAAGCTGATCTTCGGCAACCACTGGTGGGGCGGCACCGCCAACGACGTCGCCTCCGGCGGCACCGACGGCGCCGTCTACGCCCACTACGGACTCGACGCGCTCGCGAACGGCTCCGCGATCTTCGTCGCCCCGCAGGGCCAGAACAACGCCTGGGCCAACTCCAACGGCATCGACGTGGTCTTCTTCGACGACATGATCCGCCGCATCGAGGCCGACCTCTGCGTCGACGAGTCGCAGCGGTTCTCCTTGGGCTTCAGCTACGGCGGGGCGATCAGCTACGCGCTGGCGTGCGCGCGGCCGAACGTGTTCCGCGCGGTCATCGCCATCGCCGTCCCCGGCCCGGTGAGCGGCTGCAGCGGCGGCACGGGCGCCGTGGCGTACTTCGGCATCCAGGGCGTCAACGACAGCATGCCGAACGCCCGGGCGATGCGCGACCGGTTCGTGGCCAACAACGGCTGCGCGTCGATGAGCCCCCGTGAGCCCGCCGCCGGAAGCGGCACCCACATCACCTCCACCTACTCCTGCCGCGCCGGGTTCCCGGTCCAGTGGGCCGCGTTCGACGGCGGCCACCAGCAGGGCCCGGTCGACGGCTGCACCGGCTGCGAGAGCGGCGCCCGCAGCTGGGTCAAGGGCGAGGTCTGGCGGTTCATCAGCCAGTTCTCCTCCACCCCGCCCGCCGAGACCGACCAGGTGAAGAACACCGGCGCGAACCGCTGCCTCGACGTCTCGGCGCAGTCGCAGTCGAACGGCGCGACGGTCCAGCTGTGGGACTGCCACACCGGCTCGAACCAGCAGTGGGTCTACAACACGACCTCGAAGCGGCTCAGCGTCTACGGCGGCAAGTGCCTCGACGCCGAGGGCGCGGGCACCTCGCCCGGGACGCGGGCCATCATCTGGGACTGCCACGGCGGCACGAACCAGCAGTGGAACCTCAACTCCAACGGCACCATCACCGGCGTCCAGTCGGGACTGTGCCTCGGCACCGTCAACAACGGGACCGGCAACGGCACCGGGGTGGTCCTGGCCTCGTGCAACGGCTCCTCGAGCCAGAACTGGTCCCTGAGCTGACCCCCGGACCGGTGCGCCCTCAGCACCGCGCATAGATGAACGGGCCTCCCTCGCGGGAGGCCCGTTCGCACTGCGCGGCACCGCTGGCGGCGGCGATCGGCGAGGCGGCGCGCTCCGTGAGCGCGCCGCCTTGAACCTCGGTTGCGCAAGTACGATCGAGCGGGCGGCCCGGAAGAGCCGCCCGCTCATGTGTTCGCTATGCCGCCGACGGGGCGCCGGCGCGGCTCATCAGAGGGACCATCGCTGGTTGCTCCCGCCGTGGCAGGTCCACAACTGCACCAGGGCGCCGTTGGCGGTCGATGCGCCGGAGACGTCCAGGCACAGGCCCGATTGCACTCCGGTGATGGTGCCGTCGGCGTTGACGTTCCACCGCTGGTTCGCCCCGCCGTGGCAGCTCCAGGTGACCGCGGCCGTGCCGTTGGCCGTGCCATTGCCCGAAGCGTCCAGGCAGAGCCGGGAGCCGCCCGTGTAGACAGACAGCTCACCGGCGGCCGAGTGGGTCCACTGCTGCCCGGGGCCGCCCGAGCAGTCCCGGATCTGCACCTGGACACCGGGCTGGGTCGACGCGTTCGGCACGTCGAGGCACTTGCCGGCCCCTACCGCCTGCAGGTCGCCGCCGCCGCTCCCGGCCCCGGCATCGAACCGCCACCAGTCGAAGTTGAACAGGGAACCGCTGCCGCCGGTGAACTTCAGGTACAGGTCGTGCGTCCCGGTCGCGCCGCTTACGGGGCAGGAGACGCTCGTCCAGGTCTGCCAGCCGCCGGTGCCGCCGACGGTGCAGGTGCCGACGAGCGGCCCGTTCTGTCCGTCGAGTCGGACCTCGATCCGGCCGCCGGTCGTCGCCGAGGCGACCCGGGCGGTGAACTGGTTCGCGCCGGTGCCGAAGGCCGCGCCCTTGACCTTGATCCAGTCGCCGTTCTCGATCCAGCCGACGTTCATGCCGCCCTCACCGGAGCGCTCGGTCTCGACCCCGGACGTCCAGGCGATCGTCTCGGCCTCTTGGCGCACATAGGGGTTGAGGGTCCCGATCTGCGGCGCTCCGGCCGAGGTCATGTTGATCTGCGGGATCGTGCCGTCGGCGTTGTAGGTGAACCGCTCCACCGCCACGGACCTGGTGAAGCCGCCGCCGCCCGGCAGCGCGCCGTTGTGGTAGAAGAAGTACGAGCCGCCCTTGTAGTCGATCACCCCGGCGTGGTTGGTGAAGCTGGAGCCCTGCGTCGGCATGACCGTGCCCCGGTAGGTCCACGGTCCGGTCGGTCCGGGCGAGGTCGAATAGGCGATGTGCTCGGAGCAGCACTGCGCGGCGAATACCATGTAGTACAAGGAGCCCCGCTTGTAGACCCACGGCCCCTCCTCGTAGAGGGTCGGCCGCTCGGTGCTGTTGGGCCGCGTCCCGAATCCCTGCGTGGTGAGGGGGATCTGGGTCACGGAGCCGGAGTAGGAGATCATGTCGGCGTTGAGCTTCACGTACCACAGGTTCGGGTTGCCCCAGTACAGGTACGCCTGGCCATCGGTGTCGATGAAGACGGTGGGGTCGATCTCGCCGTTCTGGACGAGCGGGTGCCCGAGGGCGTCCCGGAACGGACCGGTGGGGCTGTCGGCGACCGCCACTCCGATGGCGGGCCTGCCCGTGGCGTCGTTGATGACCGGGACGTACCAGTAGAACTTGCCGCCCCGCTCCACGGCCTGGCCCGCCCACGCGTCCTGGCGCGCCCAGCTGAAGGTCTCGAGGCTGAGCGGTGAGCCGTGGTCGGTCCAGTTGACCATGTCGTCGGAGGACCAGACCCGCCAGTCCTTCATGGTGAACCAGGTCGAGCCGTCCTCGTCGTGCCCGGTGTAGAGGTAGACGCGTCCGTTGTGGACCAGCGGCGCGGGGTCGGCGGTGTAGACGGTCTGGATGATCGGGTTGTCGGCCTGTGCCGGGTCGGGCGACGGATCGGCGGCGGTGCTCAGCAGGGCCGCGGCGAACACGGCGGCCACCGCCGCCGCGATGCGGCGGCGCCTCGGATGCGGGGTCTTCATGGGGGAACCTCTCCGGCGCTCGCGCGCCACAGGTGTCACGCAGGGATTCTCGGTAGCCCTCGAAACGTTCGGAGGATCTGTCGAAAATGAGAGAGCTCACGACAGAGTATCCATTGTGCGGACACATGTAAATGGTTCGATATATGGGGCTTGGCGCAGCGCCGGCGCCGACGCGCCGAAGACGAGCGGGCGAGCGGGCGAGCGGCTTGGAGCCGCTCGCCCGCACGGGAGTCGCGCCGCGCCTCAGCCGCGGCGCTTCCAGTAGCCGCCGTCGGGGAAGGCGTACTCCTCGATCGAGGCGGTGTGCATCTCGGCCGAGTAGCCGGGCCGGGAGGGGAGCAGGTAGTTGCCGTTCTCCACCAGGCACGGGTCGGTGAAGTGCTCGTGGAGGTGGTCCACGTACTCGGTCACCCTGTCCTCCAACGTGCCCGAGACCGCCACGTAGTCGAAGATGGACAAGTGCTGCACCAGCTCGCACAGGCCCACGCCGCCCGCGTGCGGGCAGACCGGCACGCCGAACTTCGCGGCCATCAGGTAGACGGCGAGGATCTCGTTGACGCTGGCGAGCCTTGCCGAGTCGAGCTGGAGGTAGTCGAGCGCCTCGGCCTGCAGCATCTGCTTGAACAGGACCCGGTTCATGCCGTGCTCGCCGGTGGCGACGCCGATCGGCGCCACCGCGCGGCGCACGGCGGCGTGGCCGAGCACGTCGTCGGGACTGGTGGGCTCCTCGATCCAGTGCGGCTCGAACTCGGCCAGGGCCTTGACCCAGTCGATGGCCTCCGGCACGTCCCACACCTGGTTCGCGTCGATCATGAGCTTGGCGTCCCAGCCGATGACCTCGCGGGCGATGGCCAGGCGCCGCCGGTCCTCTTCGAGGTCGGCCCCGACCTTGAGCTTGACGTGGCGGTAGCCCTGGTCCACGGCCTCCTGGAGGAGCCGCCGGAGCTTGTCGTCGCTGTAGCCGAGCCAGCCCGCGCTGGTGGTGTAGCACGGGTAGCCGCCCCGGGCCTCGAGTTCGGCGACGCGCTCGCCGCGGGAGTCGTACTTGTCGCGCAGGATCCCAAGGGCCTCTTCGCGAGTGAGCGCGTCGGAGAGGTAGCGCAGGTCGGCGGCGTCGACGAGCTGCTCGGGGGTCATGTCGGCGAGCAGCCGCCACAGGGGCTTGCCCGCGGCGCGCGCGATGAGGTCCCAGACGGCGTTCATGACGGCGGCGAGTGCGATGTGGACGACGCCCTTCTCGGGGCCGAGCCACCGGTACTGCGAGTCGGACTGGAGCTCGCGGTAGAGGGCGCCCGGATCGTTCGCGATGGTCTGGAGGTCGCGGCCGATCAGCCTGACGGCCCAGTGGAGGGCGGCGGCCGTGACGATGTCGTTGCCGCGCCCGATGGTGAAGGTGAAGCCGTACCCGGCGAGCCCGGGGTCGTCGGTGCGGACGATGACGTAGGCGGCGGAGTAGTCGCCGTCCTTGTTCATCGCGTCCGAGCCGTCGAGGGTCTGCGAGGTGGGGAAGCGGACATCGTGAGCCTCGACGGCCTCGATGGTGGTCATGGGGCGTTCCTCGGTTCAGTCGGTGGTCTGCGGCCCGGCGCGCCGCGGGGCCGGTAGGGCCGCCGTTTGCGCAAACGATTGATCAGGCGTTGACCTTAACCGGGACCGCCGTCCTTCGCAAGGGGGAGACGCGTCAGCCGCGCGGGGCGGCGGCCGATTCGCGCCTGATGAGCACCGGCTCCGGGTCCTCCACGCTGCGGTGCTCGATCGCGCCGCCGTCGATGACATGGGCGAGCGCGGCCACCGCGGTCCGCCCGAGCTCGTAGAGCGGCATCCGCACGCACGTGAGCGGCGGCCACGTGTGCCCGGCCGTCCACGCGTCGTGGATCGCGACCACCGACAGCGCGTCGGGCACGGCCAGTCCCTGCGCCCGGGCCTGCGCGAGCACCCCGACCGCCGCGTTCACGTTCGCGGCCACGATCGCGGTGGGCGGCTCCGGCAGCGCCAGCAGTTCCGCCGTGGAGGCCCGCCCGTCCTGCTCCCGGTAGCCCCGCCACGTGACCAGGTGCGGGTCCTGCTCGAGCCCCGCCTCCTCCAGCGCTTCCAGATGCCCCGCCGCGCGCCGCCGCGCGGTCGGCGAACCGGCGAGACCGCCGGCGAACCCGATCCTCCGGTGCCCCAAGGCGATCAGGTGCTCGGTCGCACGGCGCGCCGCGAGCGCGTCCGGCACGACCACCGAGCTCGCGCCGGGGATCGGCTGGTGAATGGTGACCAGGGGCGCGCGCTCGCCCACGGACTGCGCCAGCTCCTCCGGATCGGTGTCGTCGCGCGGCTGGAGCACGATCCCGTCGACCCGGCCCTCACCCAGGAGCCGGTCGAACATGCTGCCACCCGGCTGCATGTCCTCGCTGCGGGCCAGCAGCATGACGCAGCCGCGTGCGACCGCCTCGTCCTCCACCCCGCGCGTGAGCTCGGCGAACAAGGAGTTCGTCACGTCAGGCACGATGAGCGCCAGGACATCGGTCCGCGCGAGCTTCAGTGCCCGGCCCGCGAAGTTCGGGTGGTAGCCGACCTCCCCGGCTGCCTTGCGCACGCGTTCCCGCGTCGCCTCGCTGAGCCGCGCCGAAGGGTCGCCCGAGAGCACCCTGGAGACCGCCGACACCGAGACGCCCGCCCGGGCCGCCACATCGCTGAGTTTCGCCACAGCTCCAGTATCACCTATCCGCCCAGCCGTTGAGCAAACGATTGCGCAATCGCGGGATGTGTGCGATCCTCATCGGCGACCGACCCGCACCCGTCCCCCGAGGAGGCAGCCGTGCTCGCCGCACACTACGCAGGCAACCGGACCATGACCGTCGGTGAGGCCGAACCCTCCCCGCCCGGACCCGGCCAAGTGCAGATCGCCGTGGCATACAACGGCATCTGCGGCACCGACCTGCACATCCTCAGCGGCCACATGGACGCCCGGGTCGACACCCCCGCCGTCATCGGCCACGAGATGAGCGGCATCATCGCCGCCCTCGGCGACGGCGTCGAAGGCTGGGACCTCGGCGACCCCGTCACCGTCATGCCCCTCGCCTGGGACGGCACCTGCCCGGCCTGCCTCGCCGGGAACTCGCACATCTGCCAGAACCTCGACTTCGTCGGCATCGACTCGCCCGGCGCCCTCCAGAGCCGCTGGAACGTCGACGCCGGACTCCTCGTCCGCCTGCCCGCCACCCTCTCGCTCCAGCACGCCGCCCTCGTCGAACCCACCGCCGTCGCCGTCCACGACGTGCGCCGCGCCGAACTCGAACCCGGCCAGAAGGCCGTCGTCATCGGCGGCGGACCCATCGGCGTCCTCATCGCCGCCGTCGCCCGCTCCTTCGGCGGCGACGTCGTCATGATCGAACTCGACCCCAAGCGCCGCAAGGCCATCGCCGACCTCGGATACACCGTCCTCGACCCCCTCGAGGACACCGTCGCCTGGGTGGAGGCATGGACCGGCGGCGCGGGCGCCGACGTCGTCTTCGAAGTCTCCGGCGCCGCCGCCGCGGTCCTCGGCGCGGTCGACTACGCCAAGGTCCGCGGCACCCTCGTAGTCGTCGCCATCCATCCCGAACCGCGGCCCGTCAACCTCCAGCGGGTCTTCTGGCGCGAACTGCGCCTCCTCGGCGCCCGCGTCTACCAGCGCGACGACTTCGACACCGCCGTCGCCCTCCTCGACACCGGCGCGATCCCCGCCGATGCCCTCATCACCAAGACCGTCCCCCTCCGCGACATCCAGGCCGCCTTCGACGCCCTCACCGGCGGCGAAGCCATGAAGATCCTCATCGACGTCCAAGCCGGACAGGAGTGACCGTGACCCTCTTCGACCTCACCGGCCGCCTCGCCGTCGTCACCGGCGCCAAACGCGGCATCGGCTTCGCCATGGCCGAAGCCCTCGCCGCCGCCGGAGCGGACATCATCGGCGTCAGCGCCACCATCGAACCCGAAGGCTCCGCGATCGGAAAGCGGGTGACCGGACTCGGCCGCGCCTTCCGCGCGATCCAAGCCGACTTCAACGACCCCGCGCAGGTCGCCGGACTCGCCGAAACCCTTGCCGCCGAACCGGTCGACATCCTCGTCAACAACGCCGGCACCATCCGCCGCGCCCCCGCCGCCGAGCACTCCGACGCGTACTGGGACGAAGTCCTCCAGGTCAACCTCACCAGCCAGTTCGCGCTCACCCGAGCCGTCGGCCGCTCCATGCTCGAACGCGGCGGCGGCAAGATCGTCTTCACCGCCTCGCTCCTGAGCTTCCAGGGCGGCATCAACGTCCCCGGCTACGCGGCCGCCAAGTCCGGCATCGCCGGCCTCACCCGCGCGCTGGCGAACGAGTGGACGGGGCGCGGCGTCACCGTGAACGCGATCGCGCCCGGCTACATCGCCACCGACAACACCCAAGCGCTGCAAGACGATCCGGACCGCTCCAAGGCGATCCTCGAACGCATCCCCGCCGGACGCTGGGGCAGGCCCGGGGACCTCGCGGGCGCGACGGTCTTCCTCGCCAGCGCCGCCTCCGACTACGTCTCGGGCACGGTCATCCCGGTGGACGGCGGCTGGCTGGGCCGCTAGCGCGGCGGGGGGGGGGGGGGGGGGGGGGGGGGGGGGGCCCCCCGCCCGGGGGGGGGGGGGGCGGGGGCGGGGGGGGGGGGGGGGGGGGCCCCCCCACCCCCCCCCCCCCCCGCTTCGCCGACCGGCTCAGAGCGAGGCGCACTGCCCGGACTTGGGCCCCCGCGACTCGTTCGCGAAGCCGTTGTCGACCGGCTCCGGCTGGTTCCCGGTGCAGGACAGGGGGCCTGAGACCTCGTTGCCCGCGATCACGTTCCACCCGGTCGTATCGGTCACCGTCACCGGGCCGAACACCCGGTTCGGGTCGCAGCCCAGGACCGGGTTGCCCGCGGTCACCGAGGCGCCGCCCGCGAGGTTCACCGGTCCGGTGACCTGCGTGCCGCACAGCATCACCAGTGCCGCGCCGGTGGCGGAGACGGGGCCGGTGATGCGGGCGCCGTCCGCGACCAGCGAGGCCCCTTCTGCCACGTTCACCGGGCCGAACACGCGCGCGCCTGCTCCCAGGCAGGTCGTGCCCGAGGCGACCGCGAGCGGCCCGTAGTGCACGCCGCTCACCTCCGTGTCGCATCCGACCGGTGCGTACTCGTCCACGACGTCGACGATCGCCGTCACCTGGCCGTACTCGGTCGTACCGGCGACGGTGACCCGACCGGCGGTCCCGGTGGACGGCAGTCCGCCCCATGCGACCGGTACCGCCGCCTCGGATCCGTCCACGGTGGTCAGCACTTGGACCGTGTCCGGCAGCGCGGGCGTCCCGCCGGTCTCGACCGCCGCGTAGACGGTGTCTTCGAGGACGTGCGTTGCGCGGCTTCGGTTGTAGACGTCGATCGAGGCGTTGGGCTCGGAGGTGTTCGCCATGCCCGGCACCGAGCGGAACATCGACTGCCAGTTGGCGGGCTCCCATAGGAGCGCCCCGGCCCCCTGGTTGTCGACGACGTCGTTGACCATCTGGAACACGTGCTGGATGGCGTCGGCCTGGCCCTGCACGGTTCGGGGGAACACCGAGTTTTGCTGGGTGCCGCCGCCGGTGGCAGGGTACGAGGTCTCGGCGATCTCCAGCTTGTACTGCGGGTAGGTGGTCGCGAGGGTGTGGAGGTTCGACTCCATCTGGGCGAGGCTGCCGTGGTGCTCGGGGTAGTAGGAGAGGGCGAGTACGTCGAAGTCCTGGCCCTTGGCACCGAGTCGGGTGGTGAGCTGCTCCCAGTACTCTCCCGCCTTGCCCATGCCGCTGATCCGCCCGACCACCGAGTGGAGTTCCACTTCGGACTCGGGAGAGGCGTCGCGCACGGCCGCGATCCCGGCGGCCAGGAGGGTCGTGAACCGGTCCCAGGAGTCCAGGTACAGCTGGCGTTCGGCCGGGTCTTCGGAGTACCGGTACTGCCACAGGATGCCGCCGCCGGGCTGGGACTGGTAGATCGCGGCCTGGTTGCGGAAGTACGCGGGGTTCGCGCCCGCGTGCACCGCCTCAGTGGACGGTGCGCCGACCGCTTCACTGCCCCACATGAACCCGTTGGCGATCTCGTTGCCGACCGCCACCTTGTCCGGCACGGTCCCCTGCGCCACCAGCCGGGCCACATAGTCGTACGTGTAGTCGTAGATCGCTTCGGTGAGCTCTGGGAACTCCAGCTCGGCCCAGGCGCGCGGCTTGGGCTGCTTGCCCGGGTCGGCCCACGAGTCGGCGTAGTGGAAGTCGATGCCGAGTCCGAGGCCGCGCTCGGCGACCCGCTGCGCCGAGGCCAGTGTCCGCTCGGGCCCCTGGTACGGGACCGGGCTCGGATTGCCCGTGGATTCGTTGCGCGGCTCGTTGAACACCCGCAGGCGCGTGTACTCCAGGCCCCGGTCCTGCATCACGTCCAGGAGGAGCGGGCCCGCGCCGCGGTCCTGCGCCTGCGGATCGCCCCAGTACTCGCGGCCGCTGGGGTCGTCCATCCAGGACAGGTCCGCACCCAGGACGACGTCGTCCCGGAGGTAGTTGAAGACCCGCAGCTCGCTGACGCCGACCGTCGCTCCGGGCGAGGCCCCGGTGACGGCGACCCGCACGAACCTGGTGCCGGGCAGCGTGAACAAATCCACGCCGCCCGCGCCCGGCGTCGAGTCGGCCGACCGGTCCGCGATGCGATCCCACTCCTCGCCGTCCGCCGATGCCTCCACGGTGTACTGGTAGACGGCGCCGGGGTCGGGGAAGGCCACGTGGACCTTGCGGAGGTTGTCGTAGGCCCCGCCGAGGTCGATCTGCAGCCATTGCCCCGGCGCGGACTCGGTTGCCAGCCAAGCGGTCGCGGGATCATCGTCGACCGCCAGCGCGGCGGTGCCCTCGCCGCTGGCGGCGGTCGCCTCCACCCACGGCTTCGCGGCCAGGTTGCTCTCGATCGGCTTGACCTCCGCCTCCCCGTACAGGGCCGAGGCGGGCTCGGGCGGCCCGAGGGCGCCGGCCCCCGCTCCCGCCATCACGAGTGCGGCCGCGAGCGCGGTCGTCCTCGCCGTTCGTCGACTGCCGGTCATTCGCATGATCGCTCCTTGCGTGTTGGGTTGGGGCGCACTGCAGGCGGCGCCCGCATAGTGCGGACGCCGCCCGTGTCGGTTACTCGGCCGGCCTTCAGACGGCCTGGCGGGTGAACCGCTGGTTGGTGCCGCCGTTGTACGCCCACTGGGAGATGCGGGCGCCGTCGGCGGTGGACTTCTCCCAGACGTCCATGGCCAGTCCGGACTGGCGGTTGATGATGCTGACGACCCCGCCGCCGTGGTCGGTGAGCCGCCACTGCTGGCTGGTGGCGTTCGTGTCGGACTGCTGGGTGATGTCCGCGCCGCTGTCGTTGCTCGCGACCTGCAGCACCAGACCCGAGTGGCGGGCCTTGATCTTGACGTGTCCGTCGCCGGTGTCGATGAACTCGAACTGCTGGTTGGTCCGGCCGGTGGACGTCCACTGGAGGAGCCTCGCGCCGGCCGCGGTGGAGAGCGCGTCGATGTCGGCGTACTTGCCGCTGTGCTGCGCGACCAGTCGGTAGGTACCGGGTCCGCTGGGCGTGTCGCCCAGTGCTGCCTCCCATCTGGTGCCGGACCCGGAGGCGTCGGCGGGGAGGCGGTCGCGCGCGGCGGTGTCGCCGTACATGGTCCAGCGTGCCCAGTCGACCACGGTCCGCGGGAAGCGCTGGTCGCTCCAGAAGCTCGTGTGAGTGCCGCCGACGAAGGTGAGGAACGCCTTGGGCCAGGTCATCTCGTTGTACGCCTGCCGGGCGGAGCTGTACCCGGTGAGGTCGTCGCGGTCGCCGTGGACGAACAGGACCTTGGCGTTGATCGAGCTGGACGGGGTGCCCTGGTCGGTGCACGATTGCGGGTTGGCGGAGATGATGCGGCTGTCGGCCCAGCGGGTGAGCAGGCCGTGGGTGGTCATGCCGCCCAGGGAGTGCCCGGAGACGCCGACGCCGATGTCGGTGCGGATGTGCCCGGCGAGCGGTCCGCTCGTGTTGAGCGCGAGGGTGTTGGTGATGGCCTGCGAGACGTCCTTCGGGGTCTCGCCGTTGCCGACGTCGCTCGGGTTGTGGTTGAAGTGGGGGGCAGGGACGATGAAGCCCGCCTCGGCCAGTCGCCTGATGATGAACAGCGAGTTCTGCGGGCTGCTCTGGAAGCCGTGGGTGAAGTTGTAGACGGGGAAGACCCCGTTGGCGACCGGGGCGTCCGTCACCGGGTTGGCGCCGACGGTCCCGGTGGACGCCGGGTAGTAGACGTACGTGGTGACCGCGCGGGTGCCGCGGGTCCAGTTGTAGCGGCGCACGCCGACGGGGAACGGGTTGGCCGGTGCGGGTTCGGCGAGTGCCGGGGCTGCGCCGAACAGGGACGCGGCACCGACACCGACCAGACTGGCCGCGCTGAGGCCGAGGAAGGTCCGTCGTTGCATTGACATGAGTGCTCCTTCAAGGAGAGTCGTGAGGGTCGCTGGTGAAGAAGATTTCGTGGGAACGTTCACAGCGGAGTTTATTGTATCGATATACGTTGATATAGTCAAGAACTTCGATATGCACTCCTGACCTGGGCTTTCGCAGGTCACAGTCAAGCGCTGTCGCGGACGGTCAGCTCGGTCGGCAGCACCACCGAGGTCGCCTCTTCCCCGTCCAAGAGGGCGATGAGCAGGCGCACGGTCTCCTCGGCGATCCTGTCCAGGGGCTGCCGAACGGTGGTCAGCATCGGGCTGGTCGCGGTGGCGAGCGCCGAATCGTCGAACCCGGCGACGGCCACGTCCCCCGGCACGCTGCGCCCGGCGGCCTGCAGCACCCGGAGCGCCCCCGCCGCCATGAGGTCGGAGGCGACGAAGACCGCGTCCAGTTCGGGGAAGGACTCCAGCAGCTCGCGCATCGCCCGCTCGCCGCCGGACTGCGTGTAGTCGCCGTGGACGACCATCCGTTTGGTCACCTTGCGGCCCAGGACACCGGTGAAACCCTCCAACCGCAAGGCCCCGCCGGGGGTGTCGAGCGGGCCGGTGATCATGCCGATCTTGCGCCGCCCCTGGTCGACCAGGTACCGCGTGGCCAGCCTGGCCCCGCCGCGGTCGTCGGCCGCCGCATACGGGATGACGCTCTCCCTCCCGAGCACCGCGCCGCAGGCCACGGCGGGCACCTGCGAGCGCTCGACGGCCTCCACGAGCGGGTCGTCGGCGTGGGTCGAGATGAGCAGCGCGCCGTCGGCGTGGCCGGCGCGCAGGTAGCGGGCGACCCGGTCGCGCCCGCCCGCGTCGCCCGCGATCATGAGCACCAGCGACATGTCGCGCTCGGCGAGCCGGTTCGTCGCGGCCCTCATGAGCACCGAGAAGTTCGGGTCCTCGAACAGGCGCTCCTGCGGTTCGGAAAGGACCATGACGATCGAGCCGGTGCGGCTGGTCTTGAGGCTGCGGGCGGCGCGGTTGACCACGTACCCGGTCTCGGCCACCGCCCGGCGCACCGCGAGCTCGGCGGCCAGGGAGACGTTCGCCCGTCCGTTGAGGACACGGGAGACCGTGCCGCGCGAGACCCCTGAGACCTCGGCGACATCGTTGATCGTCGGTCGTTTCGCTGCCACGTTCGTCATGCTCCCTGGACTCCGTACTATGTCGCCGCCTGAGCGCGGGGAGGCCGCCCCCGGTTCGGACGGCCTCCCCGCCCGACTCAAGCGGTCCGCACCAACCGGACCTGATCGAGGTTGATCCAGTTGCCGCCGTTCGCGGCCGTGTAGAAGCCGACCTCGATCCGGCCGCTGGTCACCTGGATCCCCGAGATCGTCACCTGCGTCCATGTCGAGGCCACCGGGAGACTCGCCTGCCGCTCGGTGCCGCCGTGGTTCTTGGCGTACATGCGCGCGGTGCTCTGCCCGCCGCCGTTCATGACCCAGGCGGTGAGCGTGTACGTGCCGTTCGCGACGCTCGCGCTCTGGTAGGCCGACGCGGTGTACGCGGTGCTCTTCCAGAACGTGAGCTTGCTCGAGCCCTCGTAGACGCTGCCGCGCGACTCCCTGAAGACGGCGCTGGTGTCGGCGCTGCTCGCACCCCAGACGCTCCAGCCGGACGCCGGGCTCCCGGAGCTCTCGAAACCGCCGTTGGTCAGCACGTTCTGGCCCGTGCCCGGATCGCCGCCGCCGGTCGTCTCGGCAAAGACGTCCAAGGTGGACACCGCAGCGCCGCTGCAGTTGAACAGGCCCTGGTTGTCCCACGAGTTGCTCTCGCCGGCGAAGTCGTTGATGTACGTCATGCCGGCCTGAGTCGCCCAGGAGGTGTTGCCGAGCCACGCCGGCTCCCACCACACCAGGCCCCGTCCCCGGTCGTTCGGGACCGCCTGGACGGCGTTCCGCAGATCGCGCAGGAACTGGGTCTGGCCCGCGACCGTCGCCGGGTAGCCCGACTCCTGCGCATGCGAGGCGGTGAAGATGTTGCCGCGTCCGTCGCAGTCGGTCAGCGTGTGCGCGTAGGCGGTCTCGACGATGAGCACGTCCTTGCCGTAGCGCGCGGACACGTCGTTCATGTTGGCGCGCAACTGGCTCATGGTGCCGTGCCAGTACGGGTAGTACGACATGGCGATGATGTCGTACGGGACGCCCTGGTTGCGGGCGTTGTCGAACCAGGTCCGGTACGCGGCGTTGTTGCCGCCCCGGTCGAGGTGCAGTGCGATCTCGATGCCGCTGCCGCCCTGGTGGACGCCCTCGATGCCGGCCTTCAGCAGGCCGCCGAGCTGCGACCAGTTCGACGTGCTGCCGGTCGGCTGCAGCATCCCGTTGGTGATCTCGTTGCCCACCTGCACGATGTCCGGGGTGGCTCCCGCTGCGGCCATCTGCGAGACGACGCTGCGCGAGTAGTCGCGCACCGCGGTCGTCAACTGGCTGTAGGACAAGCTCGACCAGGCCTTCGGCTTGATCTGCTTGCCCGGGTCGGCCCAGAAGTCCGAGTAGTGGAGGTCGAGCAGGACGTCCATGCCGAGGGCCTTGGCGCGCTGCGCCATCGCGATGGTCTTCGCCAGGTCGCTCGTACCGCCGCCGTACGGCTGGCCCGAAGCGCTGTAAGGGTTGTTCCACAGCCGCAGCCGCACCAGGTTGGCGCCGTTGTCGGCCATGATGCTCAGCGCGTCGTCCTGCGCGCCGCCGTCGGAGAACACCACCCCGGACCGCTCGACGTCGATCAGCGTCCCGGGGTCGATGCCCATGTAGAAGTCGTCCCGCACGGCCTGGGCCGGGGAGGCGGTGGCGAAGGCGACGAAGCTCAATGCGGCGGCGAGGGCCACCGCGACTATTCGTCTCATGTGTCGCTCCTTTGCGATTCGGGGCGCGTAGCCGCGCCCGCGGCGGCGGTGAGGAGACGCCGCCGGGTTCAGGGGGCCTCCAAGAGGCCGAGCGGGCTCATCCCTTCTCCGCGCCGGCCATGGCACCGGTGACCAGGTGACGCTGCAGGACGATGTAGAGGATCGTGATGGGCAGGGCGAGCGCCACCGCGCCGGCGGCGAAGGTGGTGAAGTCGTTGCTGTACTGGTCGGTGATCATCTGGAACAGCCCGAGCGCCACGGTCTGCTTGCTGTTGCTCTGCAGCAGCAGCCGCGGGAGGATGAAGTCCATCCACGGCGCCGTGAAACTGGTGATGGCCACGAACGTGAGCATCGGCCGCATGAGCGGCAGCACGATCTTGCGGAAGATCGTGAGGCGCCCCGCGCCGTCGAGCGCGGCGGCCTCGTCGAGGCTCGCGGGCAGGTTGTCGGTGTAGCCCTTCATGAGCCAGGTGTTGTAGGGCAGGGCGGCCGCGATGCTCACCAGCGCGAGACCGGTGAGGGAGTCGAGCAGCCCGAAGTTGAGGAAGAGCATGTACACCGCGATCGCGGTCAGGAAGCTGGGGAACATCTGGAGGATGAGGATCCCGAGCATGCTGGCCTTGCGCCCGCGGAACCGGATGCGCGCGAACACCCAGCCGCACAGTGCGGAGAGGGCGACGGACCCGGCCATGTTGATCGTGGCGACGTAGAGCGAGTTGAGGTACCAGCGCCCGTAGCTCGTCCGCGTGAACAGGTGCACGTAGTTGTCGAAGGTCGCGTTCTCGGGGATGGGGGTGGCGTTGGCCAGCCCGCCGCCGGGACCGAACGAGGAGCCCACGACCCACACGAGCGGGTAGATCACGATGACCGCGACGATCAACAGGACAAGGTGCATCAGCGCGCCGGTCGCGCCGTCGCGCACGCGCTGGCGGCTCTCGATGCTCTGCCCGCGGCGGGCCGCGGAGGGGCGGCCCCCGGTCTTCGCTGGAATGGCGGCCATGGCTCAGAGCTCCCGGATCGCTTTGGTGCGGTTGAGGTTCACCACGGAGATGACGCCGACGATCATGAAGATGACCAGGCTCATCACCGCGCCGATGTTGTAGAGGCGATTGTCGAGCGTGAGCTTGAACAGCCAGGTGACGAGCAGGTCGGTGCTCCCCGCGAACCGGTAGTCCACATTGTCTGGACCGCCTTCGGTGAGGAAGTAGATCACTCCGAAGTTGTTGAAGTTGTGCACGAACGACAAGATGATGAGCGGTGTGACCGTCCGCTGGACGATCGGCAGCGTGATGTAGCGGAACTGCTGCAGCGGCCCGGCGCCGTCGATGCGGGCGGCGTCGTAGTAGCTCTCGGGGATGTTCGCGAGGACGCCGCCGACCAGGGCCATGAAGAACGGGAAGCCGAGCCACAGGTTGACCAGGAGCGCGATCGCGCGTGCCAGGTTCGGGTTGGTCGGGTCGGTGAACCAGTAGACGCGCTCGTCGGTGATGCCCATGTCGACCAGCCATTGGCTGACGGGTCCGAACTGGCCGTTGAACATCGAGCGGAACACCAGCGCGGAGACGATCGCGGGCACGGCCCACGGCAGGAGGAACACCGAGCGCCACACGCGCGGGAACCGGACCCGCTTGCTCGCCAGCATCACCGCGATGAGCAGCCCGGCAGCGTACGTCGTGATCGTGGCGATCACGGCCCACACCACGGTCCAGCCGAGGATGCCCCCGAACGTCGCGGCCCACGAGGGGACGGCGAAGATCGTCGCGAAGTTCTCGAAGCCGACCCAGCTGACGAGGTTCCTCGGCGGGAGGTTGTCCCGGCTGTAGTCGGTGAACGCCACGAGGATGCCGAAGAGCACCGGCAGCACCGACATGAAGACCAGCAGGACCAGCCCGGGGGAGAGCGCGATGAACGCGAAGGCGCTCTCCCACAGGCGCTTGAAGTAATCGCCGGACGTCTCGGTCGGGCCTCCGGCGTTCAGCGCGGCCCGGTAGCGGGCCGCATCGCGGATGCTCCAGATCCAGATGATCGCCAGCAGCGCCAGCGTCAGGAGCGCGATGAGCCCGTTGGCCATGAGGACGATCGAGTTGTCGCCTTCGGTGAGGCCCGTGAGGGTCATCTCGCGCGGCTGCGTCCCGAGCGTGAACAGTCCCCACAGGCCCCGGATGAAGAACCCGCCGTTCGAGCGCGGGGTGAACTCCATGCCGGCGTAGTAGTTGCCGGTGGCGATCTCCCAGACGACCGCGCCGGCGAAGAACGTGAGGAAGAACGCGGACTTGCCCGCCTGGCGGTTGAGGAGCTGGCCCGCCCCCCACACCAGTGCTGAAGCGAGGCCCGGCACCGGTGCGGGGAGCCCGGGGCCCGCCCGGCCCGGCGCGCGGGGAGGGCGCGACTGGGCCGGGGCGGGGAGTTCGGAGGTCTCAGTAGTGCTCACAGCTGACGGTCCCTAGAGTCCGTGCAGTTCGTTGTAGCTGGTCACAGCCTTCTCCTGCGCGGCGGCGGAGTCGGACAGGCCGTCCCACACGTCGACGACCATCGTGTCGCCGACCTCCCAGAAGTACTCCGGCACCTGCGGGATGAGTTCGGCGTTGGCCGACTGCGCGACGATGCCCGCCACGTGCGGGTCGTCCGCGATGCCTTCGATGCCCGAGAGGAGTTCCTGGTTGAGCGCGGGGATCTGGCCGCTCGAGGCGTAGACGGCGGCGGCGCCGGCGTCGGAGGCCATGAAGTTCGCGAAGACGCGGGCCGCGGCGGGGTACTCGGAGTATCCGGAGACAGCGGCGACGTGCATGCCCGCGAAGGACCCGGGGGCCTCGCCCCCCGCGACCCCGGGGAGCGTGGTCACGCCGTATTCGAAGCCGTTCTCGTCGGCGCCGGTGTCGAAGAGCGAGAAGCTCCAGGGGCCGGTGATGACGTACGGGGTCTCCCCCTTGGCGAAGCCCTCTTCGATGACCTCCCAGGTGCTGTCGGCGCTCGGCACGTTGTAGATGTCGCGCAGGCCGGCGTAGTAGTCGAGCGCGGCGGTCAGCGCCGGGTCGTCGAATCCGGGCTTGTCCACGTCGCCGTCGGGGTAGACCTGCCAGCCCATGGCGGAGAGGATCGGGTAGGCGCGGTAGATCTCCATGGTGGACATGCGCATCGTCCAGCGGTTGGCGCCCGGGTCGTTGTACTCGGCGGCGAGCGCCTGGATCTCCTCCCAGGTGGCGGCGGGCTCGGGGGAGCCGGTCAGCTCCTCGAGCAGTGTGGCGTTGTAGATGAGTCCGAGGGATTCGGTGGTCACCGGGACCGCGTACATCTGGTCTTCGACGGAGACGACGCCGGTGGAGGCCTCGCTGATGCGCTCCTTCAGGACGCCGGTGTACTCGCCCAGCGGCGCGGCGGTGCCGTCGTCGATCGCGTTGGGGATCTCGTTGTAGAAGGTCATGAAGACGTCGGCGCCGGTCCCGGCTTCGCCGGCCAGGGCCATCTTGTCGACCGCGTCGTGCTTGCCGACCAGCTCGTACTCGATCTTCATGTCCGGGTACTCGTCCTTGAACTCCTCTTTGAAGGCCGCGATGACGGCCTCGGCGAGGTAGTCCTCTTCGAACCAGACCTTCAGCGGCACTTCGCCGGAGGCAATCGCCTCCTCGACGACGTACTGGCCGGACTCGGCGTCCCATTCCAGTTCGGAGGGCTGTTCTTCCTCTGCGGGGCCGCCGCAGGCGGCCAGTCCCAACGCGGCCGCCGCCGCGACGGCGACAACTCCCTTACCTCGCATGTCGTGTCCTTGTCTCAGTTGAGGGATGCCGGCATCGGCTTCCGATGTCGCACTGTGAACGTTTACATCAACATAACGACATGCCTCACTGAGCACAAGACTAATATGACGCTTATGAGGCTTTTGCACCAACATTATTTCGATAAAATGATTGCAGTTCTGAAACAACGACCGCTCCCGCGGACGGTTTCGTCCGTTCAGGAGCGATATTTGCGTGCACGTTCACATGTCTTGCGGCGGAATGGAAGGCCGGGCGGCTGACACCGCCGCCCGGCCGCGGGCGGTCAGCGGAACAGGGCCGCGGGCACGATGCCCTGGCTGCGCAGCTCGCCCCGGACGAGCTGCGCGAACTGGTCGGCGCCGTATTCCGAGGTGTGCGTGTTGTCGCCCGCCTCATTGGTGAGGAACAGCGCCTTCGAGCGCTCCGGCCCGAGCTGCTCGACCATCTGCTTCGTGAGAGCGGTGAGGTCGACGAGCTTCACACCCTGCTGCTGGGCCAGGTTGCGCATCTCGCGGGGGAGGTCCACGCCGACGCCGTTGACGTGCAGGGCGGTCCCGTTGTTCAGTGTGCCGTCGCCGTTGAACGAGCGGCGGACGATCGGCGTGACGAGGACCGGGACGCCCCCTTGCGCTTCGACGCCGTCGATCAGCCGGGTGAGGTTGCTGCGGAAGGTCGCGGCGTTCGTCTGCTTGTCGTTGTGCCCGAACTGGATGAGCACCACGTCGCCCGGCCGGATGAGCGGCCGCATGGTCGGGAACAGCTGCGAGTTCGCCAGGAACGACCCGGAGCTCTCCCCCGAGTCGGCATAGTTCGCGACCGACAGGCCCTGGTGGAAGTACTGCGGGAGCTGCTGGCCCCAGCCGGTGTACGGGCGCACGGACTGGTCGCAGACGGTGGAGTCGCCGGCGAGGAACAGCTGCGGCTGCCGCGCGGGCGTAACGGTGACGCTGCTCAGGCGCGGCGCCGATCCGCCGAAGTACAGGTCGAGTCCCTGGCTGCCGGTGGACCCGGTGGGCTGGCCTTCTGGGTTGCGCACGTTGACGGTGAAGTGCTTGGTCACCTGCTGCCCGGCGGCGGTGGCCGTGGTACCGAGCATGGTGCGCCGGGCCTCAGCCGTGACCACAGTGGATCCCGCCTGCGCCCCGCCCAGGACCACGGTGACGTCGTAGGTCCCCGGTGCCACGTTGTACCTGCAGGTGATCGGCGAGGTGCCGGTGCAGCCTTCGAGGCCGCCGGGCTCCCCTTCGCCTTCGACGGGGATCAGCTCGAACTGCTGGTTCGCGCCGCCATTGGGCGTGTACTGGCTGATGCGGGTGCCCGCGGTCGTCGAGCGCTCCCAGACGTCGAGCGCCTTGCCGGAGAAGCGGCTGATGAACGTGGCGTAGCCGCCGCTCTCCTGGACCTGCCACTGCTGGTTGGTCGAGTTCTGGTCGGTGTACTGCGCGATCGTCGCGCCGTCGGCGCGGTTCTGCTCCCACACGTCGAGCACCTGGCCCGAGTGGCGGGCCTGGATCCGGTAGTAGCCGCCGCCGGAGTCGACGAACCGGAACTGCTGGCTCTGCGCGTCGGTGCGGTGGTTCTGCACCAGACGGGCTCCGGTCGCGGTGGAGGCCCCTTCGATCTCGAACACGAGTCCTGAGGACCGCGACTCGATGACGTACCAGGAGGCGGTGTCGGGAGCGGCTGACGCCGATGCGGGGGAGAATACGAGGATTGCCGCGGCCACCGCCGCGGCCGCAAGGAGGGCGGCTGAACGGCGCAGCCATCGGATGGGGGAGCAGCGCATGAGCGCTCCAATCTCTTTGGAGGAGTGAACCTGGCTCGGCACAGGGTGTGGCCGCGGGGTCCGGGCGCTCCGGCACGGCCCCCGAACCCCGCGGTGTCTTTACGGGTGAACAAATATCGAGATATCGGATTGTATCGATATTTGAACCGTTTCAGCGTAGCGGCGAATCCGCCACCGCGCAAGCGGCTCCGCCTCCGCAGGCAGATGGCGGTTTCAGTGCTGGTCGAGGGTCTGAATGCGCTTGTGGCTCACTGAGATCAGGGCGAAAACCGAAACCAGAGTGATGTCAGTGAATCAATGCGCCGATGAATCGATAAAATGATGCACGCCCGCCCCGGCCTCACCAACGCGGAGACCGGATGCAGGTCGATAGACTCGTACCCCAGGGCCCGCCGCGGACACCCCTGCCCCCTCGGCACCGCGACGCCCGGCCCAGGAACCGACGGAGTGGAGTACCGGTGCGGCGCAGGACAGTCACCATGAGCGACGTGGCGCGCCTCGCGGGCGTCTCGACCATGACCGTCTCGAACGTCGTCAACAACCGCGTCAGAGTCAGCGACGCCGCCCGCGAACGCGTGCTCGAAGCAATCCGCGAATCGGGCTACCAGGTCAACCTGACCGCTCGCAGCCTCCGATCCGGACGCACCGGCGTGATCGGCGTGGCCGTGCCCCAGGTCGGCAACCCCTACTACGGGATGCTCGGCTCCCTCCTCATCGAGGAGGCCCGCCGGCGCGGCTACGAGGTCACGATCGGGGAGACCGGCGCGCTCGCCGACGGCGAGGCCGCCGCCGTCGCGCAGTCGCGCTGGCTTCAGCTCGACGGGCTCTTCCTCTCGGCGGTCGAGCTCGACCCCGAGCTGCCCCTGCTGTCGGCCGTCGGTTTCCCGATCGTCATGTTCGGCGAGCAGGGCGGCGGCGGCCGGTTCGACCACATCATGCTGCCGAACGAGACCGGCACCGCCGCGGCCACGGCGCACTTGATCGACCAGGGCTGCGAGCGGATCGCGGTCGTGACCGGATCGAGCCTCGACCGCCTGAACATGGTCACGCGGCGCTACAACGGCTACCGTTCGGCGCTCGAGGACCGCGGCCTGCGGCCCGATCCGGAACTGAGGTTCGTGCTCGATTCGTTCTCGTGGGAGGGCGCGCGCGACGCGGGGAGGCGCATCGCGGCCTCCGGTCTCGGCGTCGACGGGGTCGTGGTGTTCAGCGACTCGGTCGCGGTCGGCGTGCTGCGCGGCTTGCGGGACGGGGGCGTCTCGGTCCCCGACGACGTGCGCGTGATCGGCTTCGACGACATTCCCGTCGCCGCGCAGTTCATCCCCGCGCTGTCGACGGTCGCCCCCGACCACGGGTGGATCGCGGCCAAGGCCGTCGACCTCATCCTCGCCCGCATCGCCGACCCCGCCGTCCCCCCGCGCCAGTTCACCGCCCCGTTTGAACTCAAACTCCGCGAATCCTCCGCCTGAGCCGAGTTCATTCCGGTGCCGCGTACGAGCGCGACTGCAGTCGCCACAGGTCGGCGTAGACGCCGCCCGCGGCGACCAGCTCCCGGTGCGGGCCGAGTTCGATGAGCTTGCCCTCGTCCAGGACCGCGATGGTGTCGGCGTGGACCACGCCCTGGAGCCGGTGCGAGATGAGCACGGTCGAGGCGGCTCCCGCGCGGGCGCGCAGCGTGTCGAACAGCAGCGCCTCGGCGCGGGCGTCGAGTGCGGCCGAAGGCTCGTCGGCGACGAGCAGCCCGCCGTGGTCGCGGTAGAGGCCGCGGGCCGAGGAGAGCCGCTGCCATTGGCCGCCGCTGAGGTCGGTGCCGCCGCGGAACTCGGTGTCCAGCAGCTGGTTCCAGCCGTGTTCGAAGCCCTCGATCATGTCGAGCGCGCCCGCGTCGCGCGCGGCGGCGACGAGCCGTTCGCGGTCGGCCGGCGCGGTGGACCGTCCGAGCCGGACCGAGAGCTCCGCGGTGAACGGCCACCGCTGCACCTGCTGGGCGATCACGGCGACGTGGCAGCGCCACCGCGCGGGATCGATGCGGGTGATGTCGACGCCGTCCCACAGGATCCGCCCCGAGGTGGGCGTGTACAGACCGGAGAGCAGCTTCGCCACGGTCGTCTTCCCCGAGCCGTTCTCGCCCACGAGCGCCAAGGTTCGACCGCGTTCGATCACCAGGTTCACGCCGATGACCGCGTCGGTGTCCTTGCCGGGGTAGCGGAACGAGACGTCGACCAGTTCGATCACCTCGGGCACCGGCAGCGGGCCCGCACCGGTCGGGGCGGGATCGGCGAGGTGCGGTTGCGCGGCGATGCGTTCGGCCGCGATGGCGTCGAACTCGTGCCGGTCGGCCGCGTACAGGCCGTCCTCATAGACGGTGTTCACGGCGACGAGGAGGCTTTCCATCCCGGCACGGCCCTGCCCGATCGCCACGACCGCGGCGGCGGCGACGGCGAGCGGCACGGTACCGGCGGCGAGCATCCACAGGAGCACCCCGTAGACGCAGGCCACGGCGATCCCCGCGACGATCTGGCCGAGCGCTCGCGTGAGCGTCTGCGAGCGGATCACGTCGAAGTCCGCGCGGGTCTCCTGGTCGACCATGACCTGGTGCTGGCCGCGCAGCCACGGGCCCGCCTCGTGGTAGCGCTGGTCGTCGGCCGTCCAGCGGTTGTCCATGAGCCACTCGACCATCCACAGTCGACGGCGTCGCGACACCCGCGAGCGGTTCGAGACGTACATGAGCCGCGCTGAGCGGACCGCGGCCCAGCCCGTGGGGAGCGCCGCGGCGAACAGCAGCGGGATCAGGACCGGCTCGATGACCGCGAGCGCGGCCGCCACCGCGGTGACGGTGACCGCCGCCGTCACCAGGTCGACGACGTCGCCGACGAGGTCGACGACCGCGCGCGAGCCGCGGTCCTTCGCGGCCTTCAGGCGGTCGGCGAAGGTGTCGTCGTCGAACGCCGAGCGCGGCACTTCGGTGATGAGGCGGTAGAACTCGCGTTCGGTCCGGTTGAGCACCAGCGGGTTCAGCCGCGACTGCGCGAACCCGGCGCCGATGCCCAGGCCCGCGCGGGCCGCAGTCGCGCCGACCAGCAGCCCCAGCGCGGGGCCCGCGGCGAGCACGCGTTCCCATGTGGGCGGTGCCGCGAACAGGGTCGCGGTGGCGTCCGAGACCGCGAGGAGCGCCGTGGTGGTCGCGACCCCGGCGATCACGTTGAGGCCGATCGCCGCCACGGTCCATCCCCGGGAAGCGGTCCAGGCGGTCCGCAGCGCCCGCGCCACCAGGCCGGGCAGCTGCCGCGCCATGCGCCAGAACGACGCCGTCTCGGCGTCCTCCGCGTGGCGGTACCAGGCGATGTCCTCCAGTTCGGGAAGCGCCGCGGCGGTGGCCGCCGCCTCGCGCTCGCCGTTTCGCCGCTGACGCGGCACCAACCGCGCCAGCCAGCCCGCTCTGCTTCGCATCCGACCTCCCGAGACCGCCGACACCAGCGGGGCCCATCATCCAGGCCGGCACCGACAATCGGGGTCCCCGAAGCGGTTGCGCGCCAGTCGGGTTTGCGACAGCGTCAGCGCGGCAGGAGGGTCCGGACCTGGTCGCCGATCTCCTGGAGGACCTCCTCGACGCTGCGGTCGATGTTGACGGCGGCGGCCATGCTGAGGAACATGACGGCGGAGACGACGTGGGCGAGGACGGGAGCGGTGCCGGATTCGATGCGCGGGTCCCGTGCGAGCGCGGCGGCGATCGCCTCCTCGGTCTGGAAGGCGAGCTCGAGGGCGGCGCGGCGGTTGGGCTCCTCGGGGTCGCCGAACACCATCTCCCGCAGGTAGGTGCGGCCGTTGTCGACCTGCTTGCGGTTGCATTCGACGACCGGGCGGACGACGGCCATGACCGCCTCGAGCGTGTCCGCGGCGGCCTCGGCGGCGGCCCTGCCCCGCTCGAGGGCGTCGGCGTACGAGGAGTTCTGGGCGAGCAGCAGCAGATCGCCCTTGGTCTTCGCGTAGAGGAACAGCGTGCCGGTCCCGATGTCGGCACGCTCGGCCACCTGCTGGGTGGTGACCTCGTCGACGCCGTGCTCGGCGAACAGTTCGCGTGCGGCGGCGGTGATGCGGTCGAGCTTCTCCTGCTTGTTCCGCTCACGCCGTCCGACCCGCTGGGGGGCGGTGGACATAACGTCTCCTTCGCGATCGATGCCGGCCATGCCCGCTGAGGGGCATGGCTGCGTTGGTGTGGGCGCGGCGGCGCCACCGCGCATTCTTCCACGGCAGCCGGTCACCGCAGATGGTGCGGAAGGATCCTGCCGCCCTGCACGAAGGTGAGCGCCTCGGCCACGTCGTAGGCGTGGACGGCGGAGGCGAACACGGCGAGCCCGGCCGAGGCCCTCGCGACCGCGTCACTCGCGAAGAACGCCCGGCGCGCCTCCTCGTCGGTGAAGCCCAGGACCAGCGAGGCGTGGAACCGCGCTTCGACCGGGTTGTCGTGCGCCACGCTCGGTGTGTTCCAGAGCCTCTCGCTCCAGGGCATGAACACCTGCGTCCGCAGTTCCGACAGCTCGCCGGCGCCCGCGAGCGCGGGCACGAGCGTTTCGCTGAAGTGCCTGCGGAACCGGGCGGTGCTCACGCCTTCACGTCTGCGGAGGTAGATCAGGGCCCGGGAACGGGGTTGCCGGCCAGGCGCGGCGACGTCGTACCAGCGGGCCGAGTTCGGCGGTCCCAGATACAGCAGTGTGCGGCGGAAGACGTTCACCTCGTCCGCGTAGGCGAGCTTCGTCTGCTTCCGGCCGGAGAGCGGTGAGAGCAGCGACTTCATCGTGACCTCGGCGAGGCCGTCGATCCGGCGATCGGGCGGGATGGCCGTCTCGACGCCGTCGGTGGCGGGCCACAGCCCGCGGTTCGCCTCGGCCAGGTGGATCTGGCGGTACTCCTCCAGTCCCGGTGTGGCGCTGATGATCCCCGAGTGCGGGCCCTTCCAGTAGTCCATGCCCTCTCGGCGCGGACGGTCGGTGCGGACCCACAGCGGGATCGACGACACGAGCGGCTTCTTGGTGTAGCGCAGTGTGTGCGGCATCGTGCCGCCTCCTATCGGTCTTCGCCGAGGAACCGCACGGCGACGGGCGCGAACTCCCGGTGGTGCTGGAAGATCCCGCCGTGACCGGAGTCGCTGTAGATGATCAGCTCGGACTCCTTGATGCGGCGGTGCAGGTCCTCGGAGAGGACGCTGGGCACCATGCGGTCGTTGTCGCCGTTGGCGATCAGGGTCGGCTGCGTGAACGCCGACAGGTCGTCGGGCGCGCCGCGGCCCCACCGCTTGATGGCCTTGAGCTGCGTCTGCATCGCCCGCAGCTTGATGGGCGCGTCGCGGTCCTCGGTGCGCTCTTCGAGGCGCTTGACGAACGCCTTCCCGGCGGACTTGCCGGCGGCGTTGCGGTTGAAGAACAGGAACTCCTTCGGGTCCGAACGCGTCAACGCGGCCCGCAGGATGTCGTAGTAGGTGACGCCGGCGACCTTGTCGATGTCCTTGCCGCCCTTCGGGCCGGTGCCGGTGAGGACGAGCTTGCGCACGAGTTCGGGCCGCTTGACCACGAGCGCCTGGGCGACCATCCCGCCGAGCGAGAAGGAGAAGACGTCGATCCGGTCGTGGCCGAGGGCGTCGATGAACGCCAGGGCGTCGTCGGCCATCGCTTCGACGCTGTCCGGCACCGTGCCGGTGGAGGCGCCGACGCCGGGCTGGTCGAAGGTGATCACGTGTCGGTGCCGCGCGATCGGGTCGACGATGCGCGGGTCCCAGTTGTCGAGGGTCGCGGCGAGGTGGACGAAGAAGACGACCGGGATGCCGCCCTTCGGTCCCAGCTCGCGGTAGGCGTAGTCGACGCCCCCGGCGGTGACGGTGCGGGCGGGCGCCTGGGCGTAGGACGTGATGACGGATTCGCCGCGGTCTTGCGTGTGCATGATGTCTCCTCTGCGATCTCGACGATCTGCCGAGTTGACTCAATTATGACTCGACTCAGGAAATTTGTCAAGCGAAGATATCGATCAGGTTGCAGATCACGCAGGGCCAACGGATCTTTGAAAGTTCCGGTCGCTTCCTGGCCTGAGTCGACGTGGATAAGGCTTGCCGCGGACGGGGCATTCGGCGGGGAACCGGTGAATCGACGCGAAAGGCGAGCTTTCCGGGAAAGCGGGCGAGGGCAGCCGAAAAAACCGGCGCTGCCTGGGGGAATCGCGGTCGCATAGACATGTTTGCCGCCGTTCCTCCGCATTGCCCACCGCCTCTCGATTCTCACTCTACGTGTTGTATGGGTCACGAAAAGAGATTCATTGACATCACTGCTTGCGGTAACTAAGCTCTGGAAGTTATCGGAAATAGCCCCGAAAGTTTCGATCGGTACGGCAGTGAAATCCCTCGCTCGCCGAAGCGGACCGCAGGGGCGGTTTTTTGGGCAATCCCTCAAGGAGGAGAGACATGTCAGGTGTGTTCGGGCGGACGCCCATCGGAGCCACCCGCCGCGGAGTCATCGGATTCTCGCTCGCCGCTTCAGGCATGGCCGCGCTCGCGGCGTGCAGTGACGACGGCGGCGGCGAATTGGACGTCGAGGCCCAGTCGAAGGGCGCGATGGAGAACTTCGCGGCGGACACCCAGTTCAAGGCCACGGAACCGTTCACCCTCTCCGTGCTCTGGACGGACTGGCCCGACCTTCCCATCACCGACAAGTGGCAGTTCTTCAAGGAGATCGAGAAGCGCACCAACGTCAAGCTCGAGGTCACGAACATCCCGTTCAGCGACGCGACCGAGAAGCGCAGTCTCCTGATCAGCGCGGGCGACGCGCCCACGGTCATCCCGCTGGTCTACACCGGTGAGGAGAACTCGTTCGTCTCCTCGGGCGCGATCCTGCCGATGAGCGACTATGTCGAGCACATGCCCAACTTCCAGAAGTACGTGGAGGAGTGGGACCTGGGCGAGATGATCGAGAACCTGAAGCAGGCCGACGGCAAGTACTACATGCTGCCGGGCCTCCAAGAGGTGTCGGTGCCCGTGTTCACCCTCGTCATCCGCAAGGACGTCTTCGAGACCGTCGCCGGCGGCATCCCCCAGACCTGGGACGAGATGCGCGCGGCGTTGGTCAAGATCAAGGCCGAGTACCCCGACTCCAAGCCGCTCGCGGACGGTTTCGAGGGCGCCTCGATGCTGAACTACGCCGCCCACGCGTTCGGCGCGCAGGCGGGCTGGGGCTTCGGCAGCGGCATGATCGACGACGGCTCCGGCGGCCTCGTGTACACCGCCGCGACCGACGGCTACAAGCAGATGGTCGAGTACTTCCGCGGCCTCGTCGAGGACGGCCTGCTCGACACCGACTCGATGACCGCGGCGAACGACGGCTCCGGCGGCGGCAGCGTGACCGAGAAGGTCGCGGCCAACCTCGTGTTCGCGGCGTCCGGCTCGGCCGGCACCGCCATCGAGTTCGCGACGGCCCTCAACGAGACCGTCGGCGAAGGCAACTACGAGATCCTGCAGATCGCCCCGCCCGGCGGCCCGGCCGGCCAGATCTGCGAGCCGCGCAACTTCTGGAACGGCTTCATGCTGAACGCGGAGATCGCGGACTCGGAGAACTTCGTCGCCATCCTGCAGTTCCTCGACTGGCTCTACTACAACCAGGAGGCCCGCGAGCTGCTCCGCTGGGGCGTGCTCGACGAGACCTACACGAAGGACGCCTCCGGCAAGATCACCCTCAAGCCGGAGTACCGCCTCGACGCCTACGGCATCAACCCCGGCGCGGCGACCGACATCCAGAAGGACCTCGGCTGGTCGAACGCGGTGTTCGCCGACTCGACCGAGTCCCGGGCGCTCAAGGAGTCCTACAACGCGGCCTCGTTCGTGGAGTACATCGACTCCGTGCTCTCCACCCGCACGCCGCGCGACCCGAACCCGCCGGCCCCGCTCGAGGAGATGGAGCTGGAGCAGGCCTCGCTCATGTCCACCCCGCTGAAGGACACTGTGGACACCGCCACGCTGCAGTTCATCATGGGCGACCGCGACATCGCCGAATGGGACGCCTACGTCGGCGAGCTCGAGGCCGCCGGCCTCCAGGCTTATGTCGACCTCATCAACACCGCCCGCGACCGCTTCGAGGAGGAGAACTCCTAGTCCGCCTGCCGGGGCCGCGGCCCCGGCGCGGACGGGAGGGAGTGTCTATGTCCCTCACTCAAGACGAGCAGTCCCCGCGGGCCGAGGCCCGCGGGGGTGCTGCGGCGCCCGCCGCGCCGCCGCGCCCGCCCACGGCGAAGCCGAAGGCGCGGCCCCGCAAGCGCAAGACGAGCTGGAAGACCGCGTTGAAACGCGACTGGCAGCTCTACACCCTGGCGATCGTGCCGCTGATCTTCTTCCTGATCTTCAAGTACGGCCCGATGGTCGGGAACGTCATCGCGTTCCGGAGGTTCCGCCCCGGCGGCAGCATCTTCGGCGACGAATGGGTCGGCCTGCGCTACATCGAGATGTTCATCCAGGACCCGTCCTTCTGGCATGTCTTCACGAACACGGCGGTCCTCGGCAGCCTCACCATGGTGGTCTGCTTCCCGCTCCCGATCGTGCTGGCGCTCATGCTGAACGAGGTGCGGCAGCAGTACTTCAAGAAGCTCGTGCAGTCGATCTCGTACCTGCCGCACTTCCTGTCGATCGTCATCATCGTCGGCATGGTCATGCAGCTCCTGTCGCTGGAAGGCACCGTGAACCAGGTGATCGGCGCCTTCGGTGGCGAGGGCATCCCGTTCCTGCAGCGCGCCGAGTGGTTCCGCTTCATCTACGTGGGTTCCGAAGTGTGGCAGACCGTCGGCTGGGGCACGATCCTCTACCTGGCGGCGCTCACCTCGATCGACGACTCCCTGTACGAGGCGGCGAAGATCGACGGCGCGGGCCGGTGGCGCCAGACCTGGCACGTCACGCTGCCGGGCATCCGGCCCACGATGGTGACACTGCTGATCCTCAACATCGGCATGTTCCTCAACGTGGGCTTCGAGAAGGTCTTCCTCCTCTACAACCCGCTGACGTACGAGACGGCCGACGTCATCTCGACCTACCTCTACCGGGTCGGCCTCGTGTCGAATAATCTCAGTTACGCGACGGCGATCGGCCTGTTCCAGGCGCTGATCGGCCTGGTGATGGTGCTTTCCGCGAACCTGATCTCGCGGCGGACGACGGGAACGAGCCTGTGGTGACCGATGTGCGCACGACCGACCTGGCGTCGGTGAAGCCGCGAACGACGCAGCGGACGAGGGGCGAGCGCGTCTTCGGCGCGTTCAACGCGACCTTGCTCGTGCTGCTGTGCCTGGGGATGCTGTACCCGTTCATCACGGTGCTCGCCCAGTCGTTCAGCTCCTCCGGGGCGATCAAGGCCGGCCAAGTGAGCTTCTGGCCGGTCGGGTTCAACCTCGACACGTACGGCGCCGTGATGTCGAACGACATGTTCTGGCGCAACTACGGCAACACGGTGCTGTACACCGTGGTCGGCACGACGATCGCCATGGTCCTGACCACGACCTACGCGTTCGTGCTGTCGAAGCCGCACCTGAAGGGCCGCAAGGTCCTCATCGGCATCGCCGTGTTCACGATGTTCTTCAACGGCGGCCTCGTACCGAACTACGTGCTGATCTCGGCGCTGGGCATGAAGAACACCATGTGGGCCCTCGTGCTCCCGGGCGCGATCTCGGTGTTCAACCTGCTCGTCATGAAGGCGTTCTTCGAGAACCTGCCGAAGGAGCTCGAGGAGGCCGCGCAGATCGACGGGCTCGGCTGGTACGGCATCTTCGGCCGGATCGTGCTGCCGCTGTCGAAGGCCGTGATCGCCACGATGGTGCTGTTCTACTCGGTCGCGTTCTGGAACGACTGGTTCGCCGCGTTCCTGTACCTCGACAAGAGCGAGCTGTTCCCCATCACGCTGTTCCTGCGCAACCTCATCGCGGGGGCGTCGACGACGGCGTCCGAAGGGGCGGCGGCCGCGGGCAGCACGACCGCGCAGGTCTCGGCGAACATCCAGGCGGTGACGATGATCCTCACCGTCATCCCGATCCTGACGATCTACCCCTTCGTCCAGCGGTACTTCGTCTCGGGCGTCATGCTTGGATCGGTCAAGGGCTAGTGAAGGCAAGGGAAGGGGCGGCAGCATGAGCACGCAGCAGCACGCGGGGGAGATCGGCCCGGGAGTGCTCTCCCGGTTCACCGCCGCGGTCTACCGGTACCTCGTCCTCGGGGTGTTCCTCGCGGTCGCGGGGCTGCCGACGCTGCTGGCGTGGATGCTGCTCGCCCCGGTCCCCGGCAACGTCGCGTGGTTCGTCGCCGCGCTCCTGCCGGCGGCGCCCGCGCTCTCGGCGGCGCTGTACGCGCAGCGGGCGTGGGCGAAGGAGCCCGACCTGAGCCCGGCGCGCCCGCTGCTGCGCGGGCTCCGCATGAACCTGCGCGACACGCTGGCCTGGTCGGTGCCGGTGCTGGCGCTCGCGACGGTGCTCGCGGTCAACGTGCTCTTCGCGGGGCAGGTCGCCGGGGGCGGGTTCCTGCGGCCGGTGTGCGCGGTGCTCTTGGCAGTGCTCGCCGTGTGGTCGGGGCACCTGCTGGTGGTGTCCTCGTTCTTCTCGTTCCGCTTCCGTGACGTGCTGCGGGTGGCGGCAGCGGAGTTCTTCCTCTCCTGGAAGTCTTCTCTGGGCATGCTCTCGCTGCTCATCGTGGCGACCGCCGCCGTGCTCCTGACGTCGGAAGCCGTGATGCTCCTGCTCGCCTGGGCGTTCGCGACCATGCTCTGGGTCGTGGCGCGGCCGGTGATCGCGGACATCACGAAGCGGTTCACCGCCGAGTCCTGACCACCGATAGCACCTAGCCGCGCGGCTCCTTGACCAGGTCGAGGAGGTGAGCGGCGGGGGAGTCGGCCCGGTCCCGGCCGGAGGACACCGCCGAGACCGTCCACTCAGGTGCGTCCTCGGCCGCGATCGGCAGGGCCCGCAGCCCGCTCGCCTGCGGTTTGGCGGCCACGTGCCGCGGCACCACCGCGATGCCGAGCCCTCGGCACACCAGATCCAGCAGGGTGTGGACGTCGTTGACCGAGCAGCGGACGCGGCGGTGCACGCCGCGCGCGGCGAACGCGTCGTCGTTCAAGGTCCGCACGCCCCACGCCGGTCCGAAGTCGATGAACGACTCGTCGGCCAGCGCCTCCCACCGCACCGAGGCGCGGTTCGCCAGCGGGTGGTCGTGGGGCAGCAGCGCGAGCAGCGGTTCACGGCCGATCTCCAAGCGCGGCAACCCGCTCAGGTGCCGATCGGTGGCGACGAAGGCGACGTCGAGCGCTCCGGCGCGCAGCAGCCCGAGCAGGTCGTGCGAACCGGACTGCACGAAGTGCGTCTCGACGCGCGGGTGCCGCCGGTGGAAGCGGTCGAGCAGCGCCGCGATGTCGACCAGGCCGAGGCACTGCTCGGCGCCGATCCGCAGCGTCCCGGCGAGGTCGCGGCTGGCCTTGACGACCGCGTCGCGCGCGCCCGCCGCCTGCTCCAGCATCGCCCTGGCGAACGGCAGCAGCGCGAACCCGGCCTCGGTCGGCTCGACCCGCCGGGTGGTCCTGATGAACAGGCTCGTGCCCAGTTCCTCTTCGAGCCCGCGGATCGCCGCGGACAGGCCGGACTGCGAGATGCCGGTGAGTTCGGCGGCGCGAGTGAAGTGCCTCTCATCCGCCAGCGCGACCAGGTACTCCATCTGCCGCAGATCCATGAATGATGCCCCGTGCTTCTCAATCCTAGAATGACCAGTTGTTGGACTTCTAGATTAGCGGTCCCTAGCATGGGCGAGGCGGGCCCACCTGGGGCTTCGCGTTCCCAGCTCCGGCGAGGAGAGACCGATGAAGACCTTCACCATGCCCGGCACCGACATCACCGCACCGAACGTGGTGCTCGGCCTGATGCGCATCCAGGAGAAGACCGACGAGGAGGTGCGCACCCTCCTCAAGACCGCGACCGACGCGGGGATCACGTTCCTGGACCACGCCGACCTCTACGGCAGCGGCCGCCACGGCTGCGAGCGCCGCTTCGCCGAGGCCATGCAGCTCACGCCCTCCGAGCGCGAGCGCCTGGTCATCCAGACCAAGACCGGCATCATGCACCCCGGCCCGTACTTCGACTTCTCCTACGAGCACATCGTCGAGTCCGTGGACGAGTCCCTGGCCGCGCTGGACACCGACTACCTCGACATCCTGCTGCTGCACCGCCCCGACGCCCTGGTCGAGCCCGAGGAGGTCGCCCGCGCGTTCGACGACCTGTCCGCCGCCGGCAAGGTGCGCGCGTTCGGCGTTTCGAACCACACCGCCCGCCAGATGGACCTGCTGCGCAAGTACGTGAACCAGCCGATCGTGGCGAACCAGGTGCAGCTCTCGATCACCCACGCGCCCTTGATCGCCCAGGGCGTGGCCGCGAACATGCAGGGCCTCGACCAGTCCGTGTCCCGCGACGACGGCATCGTCGACTACTGCCGCCTGCACGGCATCACCCTCCAGGCGTGGTCGCCGTTCCAGGCGGGCTTCTTCGACGGTCCGTTCCTCGGCTCCGAGCGCTACCCGGAGCTGAACGCCGTGATCGACCGGCTCGCCGCGAAGTACGGCGTCCCGCCGATCGCGATCGCCGTCGCCTGGATCACCCGCCACCCGGCGCAGATGCAGGTCGTCATCGGCACCACCAACCCCGAGCGCGTGGCCGCCTCGGCCCAGGGCTCCGACATCCCGCTGACGCGCCCCGAATGGTACGAACTCGTCCGCGCCGCCGGGTACACCGTCCCGTAACGTCCATTTTGGAATTGTGGTCGCTTTGTAAACTGGGCGGGTTTCGATGACCCGCCCAGGACAAGGACCGCGATGACCCCACCAGTGCCCGGCCCGAGGGCGCTCGTCACCTACATCCGGACCGGCAGCCGCGAGGCCCGCATCGCCTACCGCGAACTCCCCGAGAAGGAGCGATTCGCCTACCACGCTCTGGTGCGCCGCGTGTTCGAGACCGCGCTCGCACACCACTTCGGCAGGCACCCGTCCCGGGAGCAGGTGCTCGAACTGGTCGAGCGCGTCGGCGAGCGCCACCCGCAGTACGCGGGCGGCGTCAGGCGCGTCATTCGCTCCACTGTAGAAGGATCCTCCAGCGGCGGCATGAGCGTGCGCCAGGTGCTCACCGCACGGCACCTCGTCATCCGCGAGATCGCCAAGCTCGAGCCGGCCTTCCTGGACCGGGCCGACGAGATCGTGGAGCCGACCGCCGAGTTCACCGGCTCTGACCCGCACAACGCCGTGAAGGTGACGATCAACCTCGACGGCACGCTGCGCGAGCTCGAACTCCTCCGCGGGGTCGAGCGCGTCGGCGGCCGGACGCTCGGCATGTGCCTCGTACGCGCCTGGGTGGCGGCCGAGAAGCAGCGCTGGCGCCGCGCGAAGGAGCTCGGCCAGTACGACGACTTCCCCGAGATCGGCTCGGGCAAGGGCAGAGGCGACGCCTATCGGCGCGAGGCGTACTCCTCCGGCAGGCTCTGCCGCGCCACAGTGGACCGGTACGGGCGCCTGCGCGCCTTCACCTTCATGCGCACCGCCCTCTTCGATGACGGCCGCATGGCCCTGGCCGCCCAGATCCGCGAGGCGGTCAACGTGGCCCAGGCCCCTCTGCGGGTCTCACTGGGACTCCTCGGCGGCTACGGCATCGACCACCTCGTCGAGGCGGGCTTCGCGGGAGGCTTTGACCAGGACGATGTCGCCGGGGGCGAAGAGTCCGCAGAGTCGGGCGACAGCTGATCCGTTGCCGCGCAAGGCGACGGCGCGTGCGCCCGCGCCGTCGGCGATTGGCGTGGCGGCTGCGCCGACCGCGAGCACGATGTCGGCCCGGGCGGCGGCGTACCGGGCGCGGCGCCCTCATCGACACCGAGGCCCTGGTCTCGGCCCTGGAGAGCGGCAGGCTCGGCGGCGCGGCGCTGGACGTGCTCGAAGGCGAGGAGGGGATCTTCTACGCCGACCGCCGGACCAGACAAGGGAGGTGGACCGGGTCGCACTCTCCCACGGCTTCTTCAGGATCCACCAGGAGGACGCGCCCCAGTCCGGTTCCGAGAACTCCACGTTCATCGTCCCCGCCGACATCCCCGCCGAGTCGCGGGCGCTCGTCCAGGAGACGGCGGAGGCGATCTACCGCGCCCTCGGCTGTCGGGCGCCTCTCGCGGGTGGACCTGTTCCTCAAGGAGGACGGCACCGTTGTCCTCAACGAGGTCAACACCATGCCCGGCTTGACCTCCTACAGCCGCTATCCGAGAATGATGGCGGCCTCGGGACTGCCGCTCGCTGAGGTGCTCGACCGGATGATCGCACTGGCACTGGAGGGAACGGCCGTTGCGCGATGACTTCGCCTACGTGGACGACCTGGCGCCCGGCATACGCTGGGACGCGAAGTACGCCACCGCCGACAACTTCACCGGCGCCCCCGTCGACGGCTACCTGACCGACCGCGTCATCGGCACGCGAGCCCTGTGCGCCGCTCTGCTTGAGGCGCAGGGCAAAGCGGAGGCCGTTGGCCTCGGCCTGCTCCTCTGGGACGCCTACCGGCCGCAGCGCGCCGTCGACCACTTCCTGCGCTGGGCGGCGATGCCGGAGGACGGCCGCACGAAGGCGAGCCACTACCCGAACATCGAGCGTTCCGAGATGGTCGCGAAACACTACGTGGCACCGAAATCAGGTCACAGCCGAGGGAGCACCGTCGACCTGACGCTCTGCCGTCCCGACACCGGCGCACCCCTCCCCATGGGTGGCCACCACGACCTGATGGACCCGGTTTCACACCACGGGGCGAAGGGACTCACGCGCGGCGAGGCCGCGAACCGGATGCTTCTCCGATCCATCATGGAGGACTGCGGGTTCGCCGCGTACCAATGGGAGTGGTGGCACTACACGCTGAAGCACGAGCCCTTCCCGGACACGTACTTCGACTTTCCCGTCGCCTAGGAGGCCGACCGTAGGGCCTCTGCCAGATCTACGCCAACGAGCCCTGGCACTACGAACTGCGCCCCGAAGCGATCGAACACGGCCGCCCGCCCTTGTACGCCAACCCTTCCGAGGACCCGCGCAGGCGGCGCTGACCAGCTGGTCACCGAGATCCAAGGCACCGGAGCCTACCTCCTCCGACGCCGACACGACCGCACCCGAGCTCGCCTACGCCTGGACCTCGCCCGCCAAGACCCGATTGGCGTTCGCGGCCACCGGCGAAGGCTCCGGTGCCGCCGCGATCCAATACCGGGTCAACGGCGGCGAATGGAAAACGTACTCGAACCCGATCCGGTTCCGCCCGTACGATGTCGTCGAGGCCCGCGCGACCGACCACGCGGGCAACACCTCCGACGTGCTCACCGTGCAGCGGAGGCGATAGACCGCAGAGGAAGAGGGGTTCGGCGACGATGGAGGCAACAGCGCTCGAGCGGGCGGTGGCCGCGGCCAAGTCGGTCGCCGGGTCCCTCGGACTTCATGCCGACGACGCGATCGTCCTGAACAACTCCAACAAACTCGCGCTGCGGCTCTTGCCAAGCGACGCGATGGCCAGGGTTGCGCCGATTGCCGAACAGGTCTCCCAGTTCGAAATCGACCTCGCCCAGAACCTCGCGGCGTCCGGCAGTCCCGTGGCGGCACTCGATCCGCGAGTGCCGCCGGTCGTCCACCAACGCGACGGATTCACGGTGACACTGTGGACCTACTACGAGGGCAGAGGAACGGTCGCCCCTGCGGACTACGCCGAAGCGCTTGAACGACTGCATATCGGCATGCGCGATGTCCGGATCGCCGCACCCCACTTCATTGACCGCGTCAACGAAGCGCGGCAGATCCTGTCTGACCGCGAATGCAGCCCGGCACTCCCCGAGCCGGACCGGGAACTGCTCGCCGACACCCTGCGCAACCTGGGGCGGGAAGTTGCCGAACGCGGCAAGGACCAACTGCTGCACGGCGAACCGCACCCGGGGAACCTGCTCGCCACGAATCACGGGCCGCTGTTCATCGACTTCGAGACCTGCTGCAGAGGTCCCATCGAATTCGACCTCGCCCACGCTCCGGAACCTGTCGCCGACCACTACCCGGGCGTCGACCACGACCTGTTGCGCCAGTCCCGAATCCTGATGCTCGCCATGATCATCGCCTGGCGCTGGGACCCCGGAGACCAGTTCCCCAACGGCCGCAGGCTGGCTGAGGAATGGACGGCCCAGATGAAGAAGCTGCTCAATGAATAGACCGGGGCCGGCCTTATTTACTCGTTAGCTTCAAGCGGGCAGCGACGGAGTGGCGAGAGGTTGCTCGGGGTGGCTGGCCGGGGGCCGGGTCACCTTCGGGCCGACTTCAAACGGGCGGTGATGGAGGGACGGGAGTTCGCCTGGGGCCGCCGGTCGGGGCCGGGTTGTCTTTGGCGTGCGGTTCAGGCGGGCAGCGATGGAGGGGTGGGCGTTCGCTCGGGGTGGCTAGCCGGGGCCGGGTTGTTTTCGGCACACGGTTCAGGCGGGCAGCGATGGAGGGGTGAGCGGTTGCTCGGGGGTGCGTCGCCGGGGTGGGGCCGGTCGCCGCCACCCGGCAGGCGATGCGGGCCGGGCGGGGCCGGTTGCCGCTACCGGCCGGGCCGGGCGGATTCGTGCCGGTGCCGAAGCGACCGGGTGAGTCCGGCTCGAAGCCGCAGCGACGGTGGTGGACGGCGGAGCGACAAAGCGGGAGGCGATGCGGGAGCCGTCAGCGGCGGGCGTCGCCTCGGTCGCGGCTGCGGTGCGGGCCGTGCGCATGGTCGTGGTCGTCATGTCCTTCTCGCCTCCTTCCCGCTGCTCCTCGCGCTTCCCGCGCCTCGGCCTCCCTGGCCTAGGCTTCCGATTCAGGCTTCGGCTTTCGCCTGAGCCTTCGATCAGCGGCCCTGACCTTCCTTCGCAGGCACCAGCCGCCAGACCCCTGCCGCCGAGACATTTCGGGGCACCGGCCTCCAAGCCTTTGCCCCTCTTGCATTTCAGGGCACTGGCCTCTGAGCCTTTGCCCCTCTTGCACATCGGGGCGCTGGCCTCCAGACCCTCACTCCCACTTGCAGATCGGGGGCCGCTGGCCTCTGCTTCCTTGGCCCTTGGCTCCTGATCGTCTGATCGGGCCTGGACCTGCCGGCAGGCACCGTTCAAGCGCCTGCCGCTGTCCGTCCCGGGTCTCGCCCCGGTCCGGGGGGTGCATGCCGTGTCCCTGTCCCTGCCAGGACAGTTCAACAGCTCATCGCAAAGGGCCGTGGCCAAGTGACGCCGGAGCTCCTCATGGCTCCGACACCGATCTCAACGTCCGTGCAATGCAGGCATATGGCCAGAGGCTTATGTCGTAGTCTGCTTACCACCATATCGTTCACCTACACGGATTCCGTATCCCTGTACGTACTCTCAATTATCCCCACTACAGACCCCGCCGTCATCACCCACACGCAGGGAAAACCCTCACATTCGGCGCCCCGGCCGTGCCCCCAGTTCCACCAGAGCCCCTGCACCCCAACGCATGTCAACCCGCCACCGACGAACCAACCCCGCCCGTCCACCTCCTCGTCGCTGCCCGCTCTAACCGCCAGTGAAACGGGACCGGGGCCCCTAAAGACGTCGGTGATCGGGTTAGAACTGGTGGGGATGAACGCTGCCAGCGCCCCCTCTCAAGAGCGTTCAGGCAGTGATCGCCGATGGGGAGGGCCGTCCACAGTGCTCGCGAGCACCATCCCGTCGTCGCGGTGTGCTACGCCGACAGGGCCTTCCGCGACCCGGCCTTCGAGGTCCGAAGGCCGGGCCAGCGGATGCGCTACATGTTCACATGCGGACCATCTCGAGCCCGGCGGGTACGGCGTCGGTGCCGTCGCCGTCGAGCGCGCGGAGTGCTTCGGCCACGTATCGGGCGACGGCGGCGGCTCCGGCGGTCGTGTAGTGGGTGTTGTCCTTCTTGAGGTCGGCGCTGACGTCGATGCCGCGCGCGGCGGCGGCGCCGTGGACGAAGAGCGCGGCGGACTCGTCCTGGCCGAGCCAGGTGTAGAGCCAGCGGGTGAAGGCGTTGAGGTCGATGACGGGGACGTCGAGTTCGTGCCCGAGGCGGCGGACCTCGGCCGGGTAGGGGCCGTGCGAGTACCGCAGTGTCCCTTCGGGGGTGAACATGCGGCGCTCGACGCTGGTGGTGAGGACGGGTCTGGAGCCCGCACTGCGGACCTCTTCGATGAAGGCGGTGAGGCGTTCGCGGTAGCCGCCTTCGGCCGCGAGCTCGTCGGGTTCCTTCTGGTCGTTGTGGCCGAAGCCGAAGACGACGGTGTCGCCCGCCTGGAGATCGTCGATGATGAGCTTCCAGTTGCCCTGCTCGCGGAAGGTCTTCGTGGTGGCGCCGCCGAAGGCGCGGTTGCTTACCGGCTCTTGGAGGAACGCGGCGAGTTCGTCCCCCCAGCCGAGGAGCGGCAGGTCGGCGTGGCCGGAGGTGGCGCCGCCGTCGGTGGGGGCGACGGTGGAGTCGCCTGCGAGGTGGATCATGGTCAGCCTTTCACGCTTCCGATGGGCATGCCTGTTGCGAAGTGCTTCTGGAGGAACGGATACGCCAGGAACACCGGGATCGTAGCGATGATGACGACGGCGGACTTGATGCCCTGGGCGGGCGGCGGGACGTCCGAGTTGAGTTCGTCGGCCGAGAGGGAAGCCGCGGCGGTGACCTGGCGCAGGATCATGCCGGTGTCGCTGAGGTAGAGCAGCGGCGAGAGGTAGTCGTTCCAGATGCCGACGACATTCCCAAGCTCAACCTTAAGAAAATTAATCTCTGACTCTTGAAAATTAAGATTCTCGCGAGTACAACTTGAAATATGGCAGATGAGGCAATGGACTGGCAGGAACTCACGAACCTGACCCGCGGCCGCCCGTTCACCGTCGAACGCGTACGGCTCGACGACAGCGGCGTCGCGATCGAGGGCGCGTTCGAGCTCCCGCAGCTCGCTCAGCTCAGCGTCGAGGACCAGGTCTTCGTCACCGCGTTCGTGCGGTGCCACGGCTCGATCAAGGAGATGGAGCGGACCTTCGGCGTCAGCTACCCCACCATCAAATCGCGTCTCAACCGGATCACCCAGGCCCTCGACTTCATCGAGACCGACCCGGCGCCCTCCCGCGCCGACGTCATCGACCGCCTCCGCCGCGGCGAGATCACCGCCGAGCAAGCACTATCCGAACTGGAGGGACCGGCGTGATGCCCCAACTCGTCACCGTCCGCCTCGAACGCCCCGGCCACCGCACCATCAGACTCTGGATCCCCGTGCTCCTCGTAGCGATCGTGTTCTCGCCGATCCTGCTCCTGGCACTCATCGGCGGCGTCATCGCCTGCCTGATCTTCGACATGAAAGTGCTACCCACCATCGCCGGCGTCTGGCGCGTCATCTCCGCGCTCCCCGGCGCCCGCTTCGACATCGAGCAGGGCCGCAACGCCGTGCTCGTGACCATCCGCTTAGAGAGGAACCGCAATGAACGAACAGCGCAAAGCCATCCTGGACATGCTGGCCGCAGGCACCATCACCGTGGACGAGGCCGAGCGGCTGCTCGCCGCCATCGAGCCCGGCGAGCCCGCGCCGAGCACCCCCGGCCGACCCAAAGGCAAAGCCAAGTACCTGCGCCTGGTCGTGGAATACGTCGAGAACGGCGAACCCGGGCGCGTCAACATCCGCACCCCCATCGCGCTCCTGCGCGCCGGAGTCCGGCTCTCGGCCCTCGTCCCGGCGCAGGCGCTCGAGAAGGCCAACGCCGAGATGGCCAAATCCGGCGTGCCCTTCGACCTGACACAGCTCAAGCCCGACGAGCTCGAGGAGTTCGTGAACCACCTCGACGAGGTGATCGTGGACATCGACAGCTCCGATGCCCAGGTCCGCATCTTCAGCGAGTAGACGCATGTGGCGGCTTCGCGTGGCGGCGAACCTGATGCGGGCCCGGTGGCGGTCCGCCGCCTGGAAGTACCGGGCCAGATGGGCCCGGCGGGCCTGACCGGCCCTGCCGGGCTGGCAGGAGTGGGGGAGAATTCCCCTCGTGTTGCATGTCCGCGTCATCAGCCCCGCCGCCCGCACCGATGAGGTCCTCCGCCTCGTCGCCGACTGCCCGGCAGCCGTCAACGTGATCAAACTGCCCGGCGCCGCCTACGACCCCGAAGGCGACGTCGTCGAATTCGACGTCGCGAGAGAAGGCGCCAACTCGGTCCTCGCCGACCTGCGCGCCCTCGGCCTCAAGGACACCGGCGGCATCAGCGTCGAGCAGATCGACCTCTCGATCTCCTCCGCCGCCGAGACCGCCCAGCACGCCGCCCCCGGCGAATCCGAGGACGCCGTCGTCTGGGAGGAACTCGCCGCGCGCACCGCCGCCGAGACGCGGATGACCTGGTCCTACTTCGCGTTCCTGGCGCTGGCGGTCCAGATCGCCGCGATCGGCACGCTCCTGGACCAGCCCATCCTCATCGTCGGCGCGATGGTCCTCGGCCCGGACTTCGGGCCGGTCGCCGCCATGTGCTTCGGTGTGCTGCAACGCAACCTGCGCCTCATCGGCGCCGCCAGCCGCACCCTCGCCCTCGGCTTCGCCGTGGCCATCGCCATCACCCTGGCCTGCGCGGCCGCGAGCCGCCTCCTGGGCTGGATCGAACCGACGATGCTCGACGACCGCCCGCTCACCAGCTTCATCATCCACCCCGACCGCTGGTCCTTCGTGGTGGCCGTGCTCGCGGGCGTCGCGGGCATCCTCTCCATGACCGCCCGCAAATCCTCCACGCTCGTCGGCGTCTTCATCTCCGTCACGACCGTGCCCGCGGCCGGGAACATCGCCGTCGCGATCGCCCTCGCGCACTGGGACGAGGTCGGCGCCTCGCTCGTGCAGCTCGGCGTCAACCTCGCGGGCATGCTCCTCGCCGGGATCGCGACCCTCTTCATCCAGCGCGTCATGTGGGCCCGCGTTGGAAAGCGCGGCGGCGAGCACGGCATCGCCCCGTGCTCACCTGAAGTGGACCGGGACGCGGCCGGTCAGCCCACGAGCGGGCGGGTCTCGGGGTAGCGGTAGAGGCGCTTGCGGGTGGCCATCGCCAGCGAGGTCGCGAACAGGACCGGGCCGATGCGCCCGCCGTACATGACGATGGCCAGCAGCCACTTCGACGGATCGCCCAGGTCGTAGGTGATGCCGGTGGACTGGCCCACTGTGGCGGCCGCCGATACCACCTCGAACATGATGGGCGCCAGCATGATGTCCGGCTCGAAGCGCTGCATGAGCATGACGGCGACGACATTGAGGGCGAGGTACACCAGGGCCACGGTGAGCGCCTCGCGGACCACCGGCATCGGGAGGCTGCGGCGGAACGCCGACGCGTCCCGCTCGCCGCGGATCTCGGCCCAGATCACCAGCATCAGCATGAAGAACGTGGTGACCTTGATGCCCCCGGCGGTCGAGGCCGAACCGCCGCCGATGAACATGAGCACCATCGACACCAGCAGCGAGTCGTCGTTCAACTGGCCCACGTCGATCGAGTTGAAGCCGCTCGTGCGCAGCACCGCCGACTGGAAGAACGCGGGCAGGAACCGCTCGTGCCAGGCGAACTGGCCGAACGTGCCCGGGTTCGACCACTCCAGGGCCAGCAGGACGAGCCAGCCGCCGAAGAGGAGGACGGCCGTGCCCGCCAGGGTCATCTTGGTGTGGAGCGACCAGGTCAGCTGGCTCCGGCGGCGCAAGAGCTCGTAGACCACCGGGATGCCGAGGCCGCCGAGCACCGTGCCGAACGCGAGCGGCAGGCTGATCCACGGATCGGTCGCGAAGCCGATGATCGAATCGCTGTAGAGGGCGAATCCCGCGTTGTTGAACGCGGCGACGCTGTGGAACACGCCGTGCCAGGTCGCTTCGCCCGCACCGAGGTCGTACGCGAAATGGAACCGCAGGGCCAGGATCGCGGCGAACGTGCCCTCGACCACCAGCGTGAACAGCATGGCGAAACGGAGCACGCTCCTGACGTCGCCGAGGCTGATCGACGGGTGCAGTTCGGCCTGCGTCATCAGCTTCGACCGCAGGCGGAGCTTGCGGCTCACGAGCATGCCGAGGAACGCCGCGGTCGTCATGATGCCCAGGCCGCCGAGTTGCATGCAGCCGAGGATGACCGCTTCGCCGAACCCGGACCAGTGCGTCGGGGTGTCGACGGTGACCAGGCCGGTGACGGCGATCGCCGAGGTGGCGGTGAACAGCGCGTCGACGAACCGGGTGCTGCCGGGATCGGCCTGCGCGACCGGCAGCATCAGCAGTCCGGTGGCGGCGAGGATCCCCGCGGCGAAAGCGACTGGGACGATGCGGACGGGCTGCCGGATGAAGCCGTCGAGTATGGCGCGCAGGACGGTTTGCAGGACTCGGCCTTCCTGTGGTCTGGAGTTCGCGGCACCGGACCGGCCCGCGGAAGCAGGATAACCTCGCGGCATGCCGAGCGAACGCGACACGACACCGCGTACCAGGAGGACTTGCCGAGCTCACGGGTATACCCAATCCGAATCTTGACGATTTCTTTACGCCCGAGTCAGCTCGTCGGCCCCTTCGTCTGCGGCAGCGCCAGCACCATCGTCAGACCGCCGCCGGGGGTCGCTCGCTTCCTTGCAACCAGAATGTTCCGCACGGCGTATGACCTCTGAGTGAACAGCTTGCTCTGCTCGCATCCACACCGCAGGGAGTCGACTTGTCCGCCAACGCGCAGGAATTTCGGGTGCTGGGATCGCTGCAGCTGGCGGTGAACGGTCGGGCGGCGGCCTTGGACGCCGCAAAACCGCGGACGCTGCTGGCGCTCTTCCTGCTGAACCTGAACCGGCCGGTCGGCCAGGACTGGCTGATCGATCAGCTGTGGGGCGAGCACCCGCCCAAGACCGCCGACGCGACCCTGAGATCCTATGTGTACCAACTGCGGAAGCGCCTGCGCGGCGACGAGGGCGGCCCGGTGCTTCGCGGCCGTAACAAGGGCTATGTGCTGGAGGCCGCAGACGAGGCCGTGGACGCGCACCGGTTCGAGGTGATTGCCGCCAAAGGCCGACAGGCGTTGCAGGGCAATCGGCCGGGCGAAGGGGGCGCCATGCTCCGGGAAGGGCTCGGACTCTGGCGCGGTGCCGCCTCGTTCGCCGACATCGATGCCCCGGCCGTGCGAGACAAGGCCAGGTTGCTCGACGAGCTGCGGCTGGAGGTCCTTGAGCGGTGTCTCGCCGCAGAGCTGGAATCGGGCATGCCGACGACCACCATTGCCGAATTGGAAGCGCTCACAGTGGCGCATCCGCTGCGCGAAGGCCTGTGGCGCTTGCTCATGCTCGGTCTGTACCGTGCCGGACGGCAGGCCGAGGCGCTCTCGGCGCATCAGCGCCTGTACCGCCTGCTCGACGCGGAGCTGGGCATCAAGCCCTCACCGCCGCTCGAGGAGCTGCACCAGCAGATCCTGCGGTACGACCCCCGACTGCGGCTCGCTGTCCCGGATCGCGACCCGGCCGGAGGAGGCGTCGTCTCGCGGCCGACGGTACCGAGGCAGCTGCCGTCCTCGGCCGCCCACTTCACCGGCAGAGTAGCACAGCTGTCCGCATTGGACAGACTGCTTGCCGCTCCGGCCGAGTCGACCGGCGCGGCCACGGCCGCGGTCATCACCGGCGCCGCCGGGATCGGGAAGACCGCCCTCGCGGTCCACTGGGCGCACCGGGTCGCCGACCGGTTCCCCGACGGGCAGCTGTACGTCAACCTGCGCGGCTTCGATCCGGTCGGGCAGCCCGTGACGCCGGGCGAGGCCGTCCGGGGCTTCCTCGAAGCACTGCACACACCGCCGAACCAGATATCGAGCGATCTGGACGCCCAGGCCGCTCTGTACCGCAGTCTGCTGGCCGACAAGCGGGTGCTCGTAGTCCTCGACAACGCCCGCGACTTCGACCAGGTCCGTCCGCTCCTGCCCGGCACCGCTTCGGACCTGGTACTGGTCACCAGTCGCAACTCCATTTCCGGGCTGATCGCTCACGGTGCCCGGCCGATCGCCCTGGTGGGCCTCGACCCCGAGGAGGCCGCGCGGTTCCTGGAGCGCCGCATCCAGGACGGGCGGACGGCCGCCGAACCCGAGGCCGCCGAACGGATCGCCGAAGCGTGCGAAGGACTTCCCCTCGCACTGGCCATTGTGGCTGCCCGAGCCGCGACCCGGCCGGACTTCTCGCTGACGTCCCTCGCAGCGGCGCTGCACGATGCGCGCGACCGCCTCGACGTGCTCGCCGATCCCGACCCCGCGATCGATCTCCGCACCGTCTTCTCCTGGTCGTATCAGGCCCTCACTGCCGACGCGGCCCGATTGTTCCGGCTCCTCAGCACGCATCCAGGACCGGACATCACACAGGCGGCGGCCGCGGCCGTCGCAGGGACCACCGCGTCTGCCGGGAGTCGGCTGCTCGTCGAACTGACCCGCGGCAACCTCCTCACCGAACCGACTCCCGGACGGTTCGCCTTCCACGACCTCCTGCGCGCGTACTCCGCCGAGCTCGCCGACGCCGTCGACACGTGCAGCGACAGAAAGGAGGCGACGCGTCGACTGCTCGACTTCTACCTCCACACCGCCCACGCCGCCAGTCGACTGGTCGACCCGAACCGCGATCCGATCCGACTCTCCACTGCGCCCTCTGGGGTTCCGCCTGTCCGGCTCGCCGACGGGAGAGCCGCGATGGTGTGGTTCGCCTCCGAGGGGGCGGCGCTGACAGCGGCCGTCCATCATGCGGCCGAGCACGGCTTCGACACGCACTGCTGGCAATTGGCCTACACCCTCAGGGACCACCTCGACCGCGGGCCTTGGGAGGACCAGACCGCCGTCTGGCAGACCGCCATGAAGGCCGCCCGAACGCTCGGCGACTCCGACGCCGAGGCCCGCCTCAGCCGTCTGCTCGCCGAGGCGTACAGCCAGCTGGGCCGAACGGAGGACGCCCGTGCGCTCCTCGACCGCTCGCTCGCCCTGTGCCGACACTCGAACGACCGTGTCAGTGAAGCCCACGCCCATCTCATGCACGGTCGACTTTGGACAAGGCAGGGTCGGAACGCCGAGGCGCTTGAAAGCGCGCAACGCGCGCTCGACCTGTACCGGGCGACAGGACATCGCGTCGGCCAAGCCAACGCGCTCAACGGGATCGGGTGGGCCCACTCCCAGTCCGGAGACCACCGGAAGGCGTTGGCCTACTGCGAAGAAGCCGTGGCACTCCTAGAGGCGATCGGGGACCGCCACGGCCAGGCCGCCGCACTGGACAGCCTCGGCTACACCCACCACTGCCTAGGCAGGCAATCCGAAGCGATCGCCTTCTATCAGCGCGCCCTCGCCCTGTACCGAGACCTCGGCCATAGCCAAGGCGAGGCGACCACCTTCGTCAACCTGGCCGATGCCCAGCACGCGAACGGCGATTCCGCAGCGGCTCGGCGAACTTGGCGGCGCGCCTTGGCCATCCTCGAGCACGTCGGCCATGCCGACGCGGAGAAGGTCAGGGCCAAACTCGGTGCGCTGCATCCGCCCGGATCGAGTGGGACGGACGAGGACTCGCAGCCGGTGAAAGCCTGAAGCCGCGGAGAGCGGCGGGGACCGTTCACGGCCCCCGCCGCTCTCTGGTCGAGCGGATCCCTACACGCAGGAGGTCTCGGCGTCCATGGTCGTCATCTCGGCCTGTGCCGCGGTGTCCGGCACCGCGCTGTTCAGCGCGCTGACGAGCGCGTCGGCGGTTTCACCGGCCAGGAGTTCCTCGACGCCCTGGTCGACCTCGTCCTCGGCAGCGGTGGCGAAGGCCGCGGCGTCCTGCACCGTGCCTTCGGACTCGCCGTTGCCGATCGTGCCGCCGTCGTAAGGGATCTCCGAGCCCTCACCGAGGCCGCGCCACTGGGCCCGGGTGTACTCGCCGTCTTCGTCGCAGACGGCCTTCTCCCAGCGGATGGCCATGACGTACTGGTGGCCGACCTCGATCCGGGGAAGGTCGATGAGCGCCATCTCGACCGTATTGGTGGTGTCGCCATCTGCGAAGTACCAGCCGAGGCCCGAGTACTCCCAGGTGGCGGGGGCCGCTTGTGCGGCCCCTTCCCTCGACCACAGAACGTCCTCGACCGTGAGCGAGACGATGCGGCCGATGATGCCCTCGCCGCGTTCGAGTTCCTCCGCGGTCGGCGCGATGGCCTGCTCTTCCACGGCCTCGACGACGACGACATGGTCGGCATAGGTGACCCAGTCGGCGGCCGTCACGCTCGGAAGGTGGTCACCGCCCTGTCCCAGCATCACCTCCGGCTGGGATTCGGCGGCCCCTTGCGTGGAGGAGCCCCCTGCGGGCGCGGCGATGGCCGCGACGATGATGCCGGTGACGGAGGCGGCCGCGATGATGCCGGCGGCCGCTGCTATACGGGTGCGGATGCTCATGGACCCTCCTCAGTAAGTGGCGTTGATGTTCTCGATGTTGTTCGCTTGGAGTCCTTCGTCGGCATCGGTCGGTTTCTCCATGCACCCGAGCTTCTCGTCGGTGTTGCTCTTCCTCGGCGACGCGTCCTGGCCGTGAGTCAGACCGACGGCGTGACCGGTCTCATGGCAGGTGAGGCCCTGCCTGTAGTGCCCGCCGCCGCGGATGCGGATGTACTGCTGGTCGCATTTGAGCGTCGTGGCGGCGTTGTTGCAGAAGGTCGCGCCGTCGGCGGTCGAGGACAGGCCCACAGCGCTCTCCTCGTAGACGATGTCGGTCTCGGCGCTGCCGGAGAACGAGGGGGTCGAGTCGTAGGTGACGGAGAGGTCGGTCGGCTCGTAGATGTTGTTCATGACATTGTGGACGACAGTGCGGTCGCCGGATTCGAGCATGTTGCTGCCGCCGCTGTCCATGTAGTACGTGAGGTCCGAGTTGTCGGTCTGGCAGAAGCCCGGCCCGCTGGGGCCGCTGATGCTGAAGCACCCCACCGTCAAGTACTGCGTGGGGTACATGTTGTCGGTGTAGGCCGCCCAGGCGACTCCCGCCGTCACCGCGACGGTCGTGAAGGTGACGACGGAAATGCATATGGCTCTGAGGCTCAGGCGTTTCGCAGAAGTTCTTGGCATAGGGGGTTTTCCCTTCCTGGCCGATCGGGTGGAGTCGCGCACCGCCGCTCGGGCCGAGCGGCGACTTGCGGTGCTGCCGTGCGGAGAGGAACCAGTCTTACGCGGCGGCGTGGAGCCATTGTGGTGGGAAAGTGGTGCGGGCAGCGCCCGATCGCAGCCCCCGGACCGGCGCTGACTTCAATAGCGCGAACGCCAGGGGAGCAACGCCACCGGGAGCGGCCATCCGTGCGATGGCCGCTCCCGGTCCAGGGTCGAGCCGCGAGCCCGCCAGCTCAGATCTGGCGGTACTCGGTAATGGTGACGTCGTTGAACACCGCCGGGCCGCCGTCCGTGAACAGGGCCAGGCGGTCGTCCCCCGGCCGGGCGTACACGAGGCTCGAGTGCACGTAGCGGCCATCGTCCACGAAGACTTCCACGGACAGGTTGTCGACCAGGATCCGCAGCGTCGCCTCCTTCCGCGCGGCGTCGAACGGCGTGCGGCTCTCCATCCACCGGCCCGTCGGGTCCGGGTTCCCCGTGTAGGCCCTATTGAGGTACGCAAAGCCACCGGCGAGGTAGACGCCCGCGTCGGCGTGGCGCGAGCCGTCCGCCGACAACCGCAGCTGCATCCCGATGTTGTCGAGCTGGTTCCAGGCGACCCTGGTCCGGACCTCGTAGGCGCGGCCGCGATAGTCGAGCGGCGTGATGCCGTCGACCGCGACGTCGCCGAGGCTCACCGTCCGCGCGGCCCGGTCGGCGAGCGTGCGGACCGGCGTCGAGAGCAGCACCGGTTCCGTTGGGCTGTACCAGTGCAGGGCGATCTCCCGCACGATCGAGTCGATGCCGTTGAACCCGTCGGCCCCCCACGAAGGGGTGTCGCCGAAGTAGTCCCAGTGGTTCATCCATCCGATGGCGTAACGGGTCCTCGGGTCGATCCGGCCGCCCGTGCGCCGCTCCCAGGTGACCGCTCCGTACCAGTCCCAGCCGTGGTCCAGCCACTTCGGGTCCGGGTGGTCAGGGACGAACGTGGTGCCGTTCCATTCGCCCGTCCAGTACGCGTAGGTCGCGGGCCCGCCGGAGCCCTTGGCGTTGGCGCTGGCGCCCAGCACCCAGCGGCCGGGACCGGTGGAGGATTCGAGCCAGAACAGGTCGGGGCATTCGAGGACCCCGATGCCCTGCTTGATGAAGCCTTCGGTGTACGCCCAGCTCTTCAGGTCCGTGGAGCGGTAGAACCCGATCTTGTCGTTCTCGGCGAGGGCCATCACCCACTGCGAGTGCTGCGCGTCCCAGATGACTTTCGGGTCGCGGAAGTCGACGACGCCGGGGTTCGGCAGCACGGCCGGCTCATGGCGGCCGAAGGTGCGGCCGCCGTCGGTGGAGTAGAAGAGGAACTGCGCCTGGCGGTGCGGGGCCGTCGCGAACCGGTCCTCCTGGGTGGCGAGGGCGATGATCGCTCCCGCGCCGAATCCGGCGGTGTCCGCCTCGTCGACCACGAGGCAGCCGGACCAGATCGAGCCGTTCGGGTTCGTCTCCTTCGGAATGGCGGTGCCGAGGTCGGTGAAGGCGACATTGTCGTGTGAGGCGGCGATCCGCCAAGAGGTGCCGGTGCCGGGAGTCGGGTAGTCCTTGTTGTAGAGGTAGTAGTAGTAGGTCTTGCCGTCCACGTAGATCGGCCGCTGCGGATCGTTCTTCCAATGGTCGGGGACGGAGAAGTGATAGACGGGCCGATAGGTCTCGTCTTGCGCCCAAGCGGGGCTTCCCATCAGGCTCACCGTGCCGCCGAGGGCGGCGGCGCGCAGGAGGTTCCTTCTTGAGGTTCGCAGCATCGTCGCTCCAAACTCGTGCACTGAAATCGGACTTGACTTCCAAGATCGTATTTGGTTAAACGTAGTTAAATCCATCGATATTAGAGGTTAATATCGGTTAATTCGAAATGGCCGAACCGCTCATGCGGATCGACCATTTCGAATGGTTGGAAGTCACAATTCCGATCGGTACGGCGGGTTCGCCCCCGCCCTCGAGCAGGTGATGGCCGCGACCTTCGCCGCGAATCCGACGGCGTCCCGGGCTTCGTCGGCCGTCAAGCCTTCCAAACCCTCCGGTCGCAGGCGGCCGTTGCGGTCGAGCCAGTCCAGGAGCGCGCCGCTGAAGGAGTCTCCCGCGCCGACCGTGTCGACCATGTCGACCGGCGCGGCGGGCACCGCGAAGGACTCGCCGCCGACCCAGACCTGCGCTCCCTCGCCGCCTCGCGTGATCACGACCAGCTTGCGGCCCTTCGCGATCCACTCAGCGGCGAGATCCGCCGGGTCGGTCCCGGGCCAGATCCACTCCAGATCCTCGTCGGAGACCTTCACGATCGCGGCGAACTCGAGCCAGCGCTTCAGCCGTTCCCGATAGGCCTCGCGGTCGTCGAGGAGCGCCGGGCGCACGTTCGGGTCGAGGCTGATCGTGGTGTCGGCGCTGAGGTCGGCGAGCCACTGCTCGACCACCGTGCTGCCGGGGTCGAGGGCGAGCGCGAGCGACCCGGCGTGGACCGCGTCCAGTCCCGGACTGCGCGGCAGTTCGGCGGACCGCCACTGCCAATCGGCGGTGCCGTCGACGTGGAAGGCGTAGCTCGCCGAGCCGCCCGCGTCGACCGAGACGATGGCGAGGCTCGTGGGCTCGTCCGCGTCGACGATCCAACGCGGATCGACCTCCGATTCGGCCAGGTGCGACCGCAGCAGCTCCCCGAACGCGTCTCCGGAGACCCGCCCCAGGAAGGCCACTTCGGAGCCCAAGCGCCCCAAGGTCACCGCCACGTTCATCGGGCTGCCGCCCGGGTGCGCGACCGGATGCCCGGCGTCCTCATGCTCGACCTTCAAGTCGATCAGGGCCTCACCGATCACGCCGATCACGCGCGAACCAGCCTCTCCCCGTCCCAGCGGACGGGGATGGGGTCCACGAGTTCGCCCACGAACTCGCCGTCCTCGAGGTTGCGGAAGCCGATGATGACCGTCTGCCCGTCCACATCATGCAGTCGTGCGGCGTACAGGCTCTCGTGCTCGAACGGGCGGGCCTTGGCGATGTCGAAGACGACGCCGTCCAGTCCGCCCAGCGGATCGTCGACGGGCACGACGTAGTTGTCGCCCGTCTCGTCCAGCGCCCGGCGCGCATCGGCCGCTTCGCCTTTGCCGCAGCAGAAGAGCAGCAGCCACTGGCCGTCCACCTGGTGCAGCTGCGTGACTTCGATCTGCCCGAAGCCGAGCGCGTCCGGCCGGCTCAGCGGCGGCAGCACCTCCCAGGTCTCCAGGTCCGCCGAGCGCGCGTGCCCGACGACGCCGCGTTCGCGAGTCGCCTCGGGTCCCTCGGTTCTCGCGGTGAACAGCATGTGCCACGAGTCCTCGGCCCGGAACACCCATGGGTCGCGGCAGGCCTCGTCGAACCAGTCCGACTCGGGGGAGAACCGCTCGTAGAAGCGCGGATCGGCCTCGACTTGCGGGCCCGGTTCGCGGTGCCAGACCAGCAGGTCGTCAGAGACGGCCGAGCCGATCCGCTGGATGTTCCCGCCCTCGGCCCGGGAGACGCCGGTGTAGAACATGCGCCACCGGCCCGAGTCCTCGCGCACGATCGAGCCGGTCCAGGTGGCCTGGTCGTCCCAGGCGGGGGCGTCGGCGAAGACCAGTGCGTCCGGCAGCAGCGTCCAGTCCTTCAGGTTCGCGGAGACGGCGTGCCCGATGGAGGCGCGGTGGTGGCGGCGGCCCTCTTCCTGCAGCGCCCGGGAGGCGCGCAGGAAGAACACGTGGTGTCGGCCTTCTGGGTCGGTCGCGTACCAGGAGTCCCAGACCCAGTGGTCGGCGAGCTTGAGCATGAGTGTCCTTACTAGTGGGTGGGGGAGTTCAGTCCTTCATGCCCGCTGAGGCGATGGACTGGATGAACGCGCGCTGGAAGACGAGGAACACGATCACCATCGGCACGGTGATCATGGTGATGTAGGCCATCACTTCGCCCCAGGCGGTGTCGAGCTGGAAGAAGTACTGGACGCCGACCATGACGGGGCGCAGTTCTTCGCTCTGCACGGTCATGAGCGGCCACAGGTAGGCGTTCCAGGTGGCGGGGGAGGTGACCACGGTGAGGATCGCGACCGTGGCGAACACGGGTTTGGAGAGGGGCACGATGATGCGCCAGTAGGTGCGCAGCCATCCGGCCCCGTCGATCGCGGCTGCCTCTTCAAGTCCCTTGGGGAGGCTCGTGAAGTACTGGGCGAACAGGAAGATCGAGAACGCGTTCACGATGAACGGGATGATCTGCACCCGGTAGGTGTTGAGCCACCCGAACTCCAGCACCGGGGTGAGGCCGTCGAAGCCGACCCACGGCAGGTTCGCCACGAGATACACCATCGGCACGATGGTGGTGTCGAACGGCAGGATCAAGGTGGCGATGATGAGCCCGAACACCAGGCCGCGGCCCTTCCAGCGCATCCGGGCCAGCGCGTAGCCGCACATGGAGTTCACGATCAGGCCGAACGCGGTGACCATGAAGGTCACGAACAGGGTGTTCCCGAGGAAGCGCCAGAACGGGACCCGGTCGAACACGGCCGCGTAGTTCGCGAGCGAGAGGTCCCCGACGGGCAGGAACGCCTTGAGCGAGTTCATGTCGGCGAAGATCTGGTGGTCGGTTTTGAGGCTCGCGGCCACCATGAACACGATGGGGAAGAGGAAGAAGGCCGCGAGCACGGTCATCGGAACGTAGGTCCACCCTCGGCGGGCGGCGGTGGCGGCGTTCATGAGTCCTTGTCCCTCGTCAGGCGGCGCTGGACGAGCGCCAGGGTCAGCACGATGCAGAAGAAGACCAGTGAGAGCGCGGCGCCGTAGCCCATCTGCTGCTGTTGGAATCCCTTCTGGACGATCTGCAGCACGATGGTGCTGGTCGATCCCACGGGCCCTCCGCCGGTCATGATGTTGACCTGCACGAACAGGCTCATCGCGGCGATCGTGATGGTGATGAGCACGAACACGAAGGTGGGTTTGAGGAGCGGCAGCGTGAGGTGCCAGAACCGCTGCCATGGAGTGGTGCCGTCGAGCGCTCCGGCCTCGTAGACCTCTTCGGGGATGGTCTGGAGCCCGGCGAGCCAGATGATCATGTGGAATCCGACGCCCTGCCACACGCTCATGACCACGATGGCGCCCAGGGCGGTCGACGGGTTCGCGAGCCAGGCCTGCCCGGCCCACGCCCCGCCGGTGAGCATCGACAGCGCCGAGTTCACGAGGCCGTCCTCCTGGTAGAGGAAGCGCCACAGGAGGCTGACGACCACCATGGAGGTGATGACCGGCAGAAAGAACACGGTGCGGAAGAAGTTGCGCCCGGCGAGCTTCTGGTTGACCAGGAGCGCCAGAACCAGCCCGAGCCCGCCTTGCAGCGGGACCACGATGCACGCGAACAGCAGCGTGTTCAGCAGTGAGCGGTGGAACGTGGCGTCCTCGGTGAAGGCTCGGCGGAAGTTCTCGAGGCCGATGAACTCGGGCGGGGTCGGCGAGATGAGCCTGGCGTTGGTGAACGCCAGGACCAGCGACACGACGGCCGGGCCGATGACGAACACGAGGAGCAGCACGATCCCGGGCACCGCGAAGGCGGTGCCCGCGCGCTGCTCGGCGCGGGAGTGGCTGCGGCGCTTGGTCTTCGGCGGCGGGGCCGCCGCCGTGACGGCGGCCCCTTCGACGGTGGACGAGTCCGGCTCCCGGCTCGCGAGCTTGGCGCCCATGGCTAGAACCCGTACCCGGAGTTCGCGTCGATGTCGGCGTCGATCTCGGCGACGGCCGCGTCCAGGGCGGTCTGGACGTCGCCGCCGTGGATGATGTCGCCGGTGTACTGGCCGAACACCGAGGCGATGACGGTGTACGCGGGGGTCTCGGGGCGGAGGGTCGCGTAGGCCTTGGAGTAGTCGACCATCATGCGCAGCTTGCCGTCGGTGCCGTAGTGCTCGGTGAGCTCGGCGGCCGCGTCGGTGGCGGGGATGAGGCCGGTCTGGTTGGCGTACTCGGCCACGTACTCGTCCGAGAGCGCGGTCTCCAGCCAGGAGTTGGCCCCGGCCTTGTCGGCCGTGGCGGTGACGGCCCACTGCCAGGAGCCGCCGCCGATCTTGGGGCCGTTGCCGAAGTCCGGCGGCGGGAGGAACAGCATGTCGTCGTAGAGGTCGATGGCGGGCAGTGCGCCCCAGTTGCCGTGGAAGGCCATGGCGGCCTTGCCCTGCATGAAGTCCTCGGCGCCGCCGGGGGAGTCGGGGTTGGCGAGTTTCGCGGTGAACAGGCCTTGGAACCACTGGCCCCAGGCCAGCGCCTCCGGCCCGTTCAGCACGCCGTCGGACTTCAGGTAGCTCGAGCGGTCGATGAGGTCGCCGCCGAAGCTCTGCAGGAAGGGCGAGAAGGCGTACGGGTACCACTCGCCGGTGTCGGCGGTGGAGAAGTCGATCGCGTACTCGTATCCGGCCTTGCCCGTGACGGCCTCGAGGGCGTCGTCGAATTCCTCACGGGTCCAAGGGGATTCGATGGTGGGGATCCGGACGCCGGCGGTCTCGAGCACGGACTGGCGGGCGAAGACGGAGCACGCGGCCTCCCAGTGGCCGACGGCGTAGAGCTGGTCCTGGAAGATCCCGAGTGTCGAGGGGAGGAACTTCCCGGTGATCTCCTCGGGCAGGTCGAGCGGTTGGAGGTGTCCGGCCCAGGCCCAGTTCGGGACGTTCGGTCCGTCCACGGTGAGCAGATCGGGGAGGTCGCCCGAGAGAGCGGCCGCGTTCACGCTGTCGTTGTAGACGTCCTGCGGGAACGGCTCCAGCGCGGCCTTGACCGCGTCCTGGCTTCCGTTGAAGGCCTTGATGATGTCCTCGGTGACCGCGATCTCGAGCGGACTGCCGGCGTTGTGGCTCCAGAGGACCAGTTCACCGTCCGAGGAGCCGGAGCCGGCGGTGGTGCACGCGGCCAGCGCGGGCCCGGCGAGGGCCGCACCGCCTGAGGCGGCGGCGAGTTTGATGAGGTGGCGTCGTTGCATGGTGCTCACTCCAATGTGATTCGGGCAGAAGGGCTATCGGGGCTTGGCGACTGACTGCCGCCGTGCCACCGGGCAGGGCATGAGGTGCTGCACGGGCGCGGCCTCGGGGTCGTCGAGGCGGCGCAGCAGCTCCACGACCGCCCAGCGCCCCATGTCGTAGTGGGGGAGGGCGGCCGAGGTGAGCCCGGGATGCAGTGCCGGTGCGATGAGCTCCTGGTCGTCGTAGGAGACGACCGACAGGTCATTGGGGATGGACAGGCCGAGTTCGGCGGCGGCGCGGTAGACGCCCATGGCCATCCGGTCGTTGAAGCAGAAGACGGCGGTGGGCCGGTCGGGCCGCGCGAGGAGTTCGAGCGCGCCTTCGTAGCCGAGCTGCGTGGTGGCGCTCTCGACCTCCACGAGCAGCGGTTCGGGGTCGATGCCGCAGTCGCGCAACCGATCACGCCAGGTCTCGAGCCGCACCGCGCGGGCCTGGACCTCTTCGCGGGTGGTGATGTGGCCGATCCGCACGTGACCGGCGCCGGTCAGCTCGGCGAGGACGCCGAGGGTCCCGCCGCGCTCGTCGGGCACCACTGAGGAGGCGGAGCCGTCCGCAGTCCTGGCGTCGAGCAGTACGCAAGGGGTGGAACCGATCGAGTCCGGCACCTCGACCACCTGGTGGTACATGGTCGCAAGGAGGATGCCGTCGATCTGGCGCTCCTGGAGGGCCCCGATCGCCTCCTCGGTCTCTGCCGGGTCGCCCGAGGTGTCGACCATGAGCAGCAGGAAACCCGCTTCGCGGGCCGCGTCGTGGGCGCCGCGGATCATCTGGCCCGCGAACGGCGTGGTCGCCACGTCGTCGCCGACGAACCCGATCATCTGGGTCCGCCTGGTCCGCAGCCCCCGCGCCACCGTGTTCGGCCGGTACCCCAGCTCGGCGGCGGCGGCGCGCACCCGCTCACGCGTCTCGGGTCCGATCCGGCGGCCCCCGGTGTCGTTGAGCGCCATCGAAGCCGTGGCAGTGGAGACACCCGCCGCCTTCGCGACATCGGCCAATCGGGGCTGCTTGGTCACCGTTGACTTCCCTTCATCGGTTAATCGATTAACCACTTTGCCAAGACGCATCCGCGAGAAATTGTTAATCGATTAACGGAGAATCTACGACCGGCCGGAAACAACCCGGCCACGCCCAGGTCACGGTTCGGCAACGACGCGACCGGCCGCCCGCCGACCCGTGGGCTGAGCTTCACGGCTCCGGCCCGGCCCGGGCGTGTTAGGAATGGGCATGCCTCTGCACAAGTCGTATGACGCCGTGATCGTGGGCGGCGGGCACAATGGACTGGTCTCCGCCGCGTATCTCGCTCAGGCGGGGAAGCGCGTCCTCGTGCTCGAACGCCTGGGGCACACCGGAGGGGCCGCGATCTCCGCACCGGCGTTCCCCGGTGTGGACGCCCGGCTCTCGCGGTACTCGTACCTGGTGAGCCTGCTGCCGCGCCGGATCGTGGACGACCTCGGCCTGCGGTTCGAAGTGCGCAAGCGGAGCGTCTCCTCGTACACGCCGACCGAACGCGGCGGCCGCCCGACCGGACTGCTCGTCACGCGCGATGCGGACAAGACCAGGGAGTCCTTCGCACGGCTCACCGGATCCGACCGCGAGTTCGAGGCCTGGAAGGACTTCTACGCGAAGGCCGCGCACGTCGCCGAGCGCGTGTTCCCGACCCTCACCGAGCCGCTGCCCACAGAGGAGGAACTGCGGGAGCGCGTCGGCGACGACCGGATCTGGGGCATGTTCTTCCAGCAGCCCCTCGGCGAGACGATCGAGCAGACCTTCGCCGACGACCTCGTACGCGGCGTCGTGCTCACCGACGGGCTCATCGGCACCTTCACCTCCGCATGGGCCGAGGACCTGCGCCAGAACCGGTGCTTCCTCTACCACGTGATCGGCGGCGGCACCGGCGACTGGGACGTGCCCGTGGGCGGCATGGGCGCCTTCACCGACGCGCTCGCCGACGCGGCGAAGGCGGCGGGCGCGGAGATCCTCACCGGCCATGAGGTCGCGAAGGTGGCGACGGACGGCACGCGCGCCGAGGTGTCCTACGCGAACGAGCAGGGGACCGGCACGGTCGAGGCCCGGCACGTGCTGGTGAACGCCTCGCCCGAGGCGCTGGCGGACCTGCTCGGCCGGGAGCGCCCGGAACCCGCCGAGGGGGCGCAGCTCAAGGTCAACATGCTCCTCAAGCGGCTGCCGAGGCTGCGCGACACCGAAGTCGACCCGCGCGAGGCCTTCGCCGGGACCTTCCACGTCGCCGAGTCCTTCGAGCAGCTCGAATCCGCGTACACCGAGGCGGTCTCAGGGCGGTTCCCGTCGCAGCCGCCCTCCGAGATCTACTGCCATTCGCTCTCGGACTCCTCGATCCTCGGGGACGAGCTGGCGCGGCAGGGCTACCAGACCCTGACGCTCTTCGGATTGCACACGCCCGCAAGGCTTTTCGACGGGAGCGGGGACGAGAAGTCCCGTCTGCTCGAGGCCACCGTCGCGCAGCTCGACCGGTACCTGGACGAGCCGCTGGCCGACTGCCTCGCGATGGACGGCGACGGGGCGCCGTGCATCGAGGCGAAGACCCCCGTCGACCTCGAACGCGACCTCCGGCTGCCGGGCGGCAACATCTTCCACCGCGACCTGTCGTGGCCGTTCCGCACCGGCGAGCCGGCGGGCCGGTGGGGCGTGGAGACCGAGCACGCCAACGTCTTCCTGTGCGGGGCCGGGGCGGTGCGCGGCGGCGGCGTGAGCGGGATTCCGGGACGAAACGCGGCCATGGCGGTCCTCGAAGCCCGGCCGTAGTCGGCCCGGCAGACGGGAGGGCGGTCCGCAGCCGTGGTCACCGCGGCCGTCAGGCTTCGATCGGCGGCTCTTCCTCGTCCTCGCCGGGCAGGAACGGCAGCGAGTCCTCGACTCCCAGCAGGTGGTTGGCCATGCGGATGCGCGCGTTCTCGGGCTCGTGGAAGTACAGGGCCCGCCAGATCGCGTAGTGCTCGCCGTGGGTGCGCCGGTCGATGCCCTCCTCGCGGAGGCTGCGCCACAGCCGCGCCCGCACGGTCCGGCTCGCGAAGGCCTCGATCATGCCGGTGAGCACGGAGTTGCCGGTGTGCGCGGCGATGATGCGGTGGAAGGCGATGTCGATCTCGATGATCCGGTCATGGTCTTCCGGCGTCTTGTCGAGGATCCGCCCCGCCTCTTCCAGCAGTACCCGTGCCTCTTCGAGCGCTTCGTCGGTGATCCTGGAGGCGGCCAGCCGGGCCGCCTCGCTCTCGAGCAGCCGCCGGATGGCGTGCACTTCCCGGGCCTGGCCGTCCCCCTGGAGGTCGACTACGAAGCCCATCGGCGCGAGCAGCTGCGCGACGTCGAGCTCGGTGACGTAGGTGCCGTCGCCCTGCCGCGAGTTGAGGATGCCGAGGATCGAGAGGGCTCGGACGCCTTCGCGGAGCGAGCCGCGGGAGACGCCGAGCGTCTCGGCGAGCTCCTTCTCCACCGGCAGGCGCTCGCCGGGACGCAGCTCGCCGTTGAGGATCATGTGTTTGATGCCGTTGACGACATCGTCCGTGCGGGACATGGATGCAAGTATCACCGAGTCGCGCGCGAACCGCAAGAATCATCGGATCTCTCTTGTCACAACCGCTTTAATTGCGACGGCATGACAAGGAGGCCTTCCGTTCCGGGCGCAGTGTGCAGTCTGCATTGCCCGGGCCGGAAGGCCCCCGATCGCGAGGAGTACGACAGCGAATCGACCCCCCGACCCTCACATCGTCCTCGCGACCCACCCCGGGGGCGAACCCCCGGGACGTCTTCTATCCCTTGATGGCCCCCGTGATGACGGCCTTCGTGAAGTGCTTCTGGATGAACGGGTACATGATCACGATCGGGATCACGGTGCAGACCACGACCGCCATCTTCAGCGCGGCGGTCGGCGCCGCCTCGCCTTGGGGCTGGTACTGCGCGGCCGCCGACGCGCCGTCGGGCAGGCCCTGGGTGGACATGAGCATCCGCTGGAGCACCACCTGGATCGGCTGGGTCTCCAGCCCGGGCGTGTAGAGCACGGCCGAGAAGTAGATGTTCCAGTAGCCCACGGCGTAGAACAGGGCGACGACCGCGAGGATCGCCTTCGACATCGGCAGCACGATGGTGAGGAGGATGCGGAACTCGCCGGCGCCGTCGATGCGGGCCGCGTCGAGCAGCTCCCCGGGGATCGTGTTCATGAAGAACGCCCGGAGCACGATCAGGTTGAAGGCGCTCAACGCGACCGGCAGGATCAGCGACAGGTAGTTGTTGAACAGGCCGAGCTTCTGCACCACCAGGAAGCTGGGGTACAGGCCGGGGCCGAACAGGAACGTGAACAGCACGAGCATGAGGATCGGCCGGTGCAGGAGCGAGCCGGTCCGCGAGAGCGCGTAGGCCCCGCACACGGTGAGCACCATGCTGAAGGCGGTGCCGCCCACGGTGAGGATGATCGTGAGGACGAGCGAGTCCGTGAGCGCGCCGCCGCTGAAGATCTCCCGGTAGGCGGCGAGGGTCAGGTCGGTCGGAACGAGCAGCAGGTTCCCGCCCGCCTTGGTGAGGGCGTCCTCGCTGGCGAAGCTCGTGGCGACGATCGCCCAGAGGGGGACCACGATCGCCGCCGCGTAGGCGATGAGGAAGAGCGACTTGAGGCTCTTGCCGATGAAGGAGGGCTCCTCGTCCCACATGGGCCGGTTGCTGCTGCGGCGCTTGGGCTTGATGTCGATGGCGGTCATGACTTCTGGTAGATCCCTTGCTCTCCGAGGCGGTGCGCGATCTTGTTGGCGCCCAGGATCAGCACGAGGCCGATCGCGCCCTTGAACAGGCCCGCCGCGGTGCCGAACGAGGCACCTTCGGTGCCGATGACGCTGCGGTAGTACACGTACGTGTCGAGCACTTCGGTGGCCTGGTAGCCGACGGCTTGGCGCTGCAGCTGGTACTGCTCGAAGCCGACGGAGAGGATGCCGCCGATCTGCAGGATGAGCAGCAGGATGATGACGGGGCGGATGCCCGGCAGGGTGATGTGCCACATCCGCCGCCAGCGGTTCGCGCCGTCCACCGCGGCGGCCTCGTAGAGGCTCGGGTTGATGGAGGCCAGGGCCGCCAGGAAGATGATCATGCCCCAGCCGGCGTCCTTCCAAGCCCATTGCATCCATGCGAGCAGCAGGAACGTGTCGGGGTTCGAGGTGAAGCTGAGGCGGTCGCCGCCGAGGCCCATGAGCCAGTTGGAGACGAGCCCGTCGGCGCCGAGGACCTGGACGAACACGGTGACGACCAGGACCCAGGAGAAGAAGTACGGCAGGTACACGATGGACTGGAAGGTGCTGCGGACCTTGGTGGAGACCACCGAGTGCATGACCAGCGCGAGCACGACCGACAACGGGAACAGGAACATCAGGTGCGCCGCGGCGAACTTGAGGGTGTTCAGCAGCGCCGGAACGAAGTACGGGTCGTTGAAGAGCCGCTGGAACCACGCGAAGCCGACGAACGGGTTCTCCCAGAACGGCCGGTGGGGGCTGTAGTCCATGAACGCGATGATGTTCCAGGCCGAGGGCCAGTAGAAGAACAGCGCGAGCTGGGCGATCACGGGGAGGGCCAGCACCAGGAGGGGCCAGTCGTGCCGGAGGCGCTGGGCCGCGGTCCGCTTGCGTTTGACGACGGGCGCGTTCGGGGTCCGGGCCGAAGTCGGCGGCGCCGCGCTTTGCATTGTTGCCATGGGAATTCCAGTCTCAAGTCCGAGGTCGGTGGGCGTGAGCGGCCGGGGCGGCCGCCCCGGCGGCGGGGCCGCGCCCCCCCCCAACAAATGATGGGGAGAGTGGGTCCCCGGGCCACTCCCCGCCCCCCGCCGGGGGGGGGGGGGGGGGGGGGGGCGGCCCCCCCCCCGGGGGGGCCCCCCGGCGCCCGTCACTTCTCGTTGAGGCTCTTGTAGATGTCGGTGTAGAACCCGCGGGCCTCCTCGCCGCCGTTCTCCATGAAGGTGGCGACGATGTCGGGGATGGTGGAGAGCTCGGCCCGCCCGAAGGCGATGTCGTTCTGCTGGTCCGAGAAGACCTGGCTGGCGGACTTGGCCGCGGCCGGGGCCTCGATGCGGACGCCCTCGAAGATGCTCGGAACGATGTACTGCTCGCACACGGCGTTGAACTCGAAGTGGGCCTGGACGACCTCGGGGAGGCCGGTGAGGAACCGCTGGACCTTGCCGGAGTACTGCTTGAGGTTGACCGGGGCCTGGACGACCTTCTGGCCGTGCTCGGTGTGGACCGGGTTTCCGGAGGCGTCGTACTCGAAGTGGTCGCCTTCGACGCCGTACTCGAGGAGTTCGTACTCCTTGGTGCCGAACGGCGCGGAGCACCAGTTGGCGACGTCGAGGAGTTCCTCGACCTGCTCCTTGGAGAGGTCCTTGTTCAGGAACGTCCAGCCGTCGACGGAGGTGCTGGCCTTGAGGGTCGGCTTGCGGCCCTTGGCGCCGATCGGCGGGACCGGCGCGATCGCGCCGGTGGCGGAGCCGTCCTTGACCTTGCTCGCGTACTCGTACCAGCGGACCGGGTTCTCCTGGGAGAACAGGGTGGTCCCGGCGATCTGCAGCGCCCCGTTGTCGAGGGTGCCGGTGGGAGCGTCAGGGTGGATGAGCTTCTCGTCCCACAGCGTGCGGCGGAACTCGAGCATCTCAGTGAACTCGGGCTTCTCGCAGTCGTTGATGAGCTTGCCCTGCTCCTCGTCCCAGCTCCAGCCTTCGTCGCCGACCAGGCCGAACAGCTGCGGGAGGATCCAGTCGACACCGCCGAAGGCCCACTTGCCGTTCGCGTCGTCCGACCAGGTCCGGCAGGCCTCCAGGAGCTCCTCCACGGTGGTGGGCATCGCGATGCCCGCGGCCTCCATGAGGTCGATGCGGGTGAACAGGGCGTTGCCCGGTCCGCCGCTGAAGGTGGCGGGGATGCCGTAGAGGCGGGCGGTCTCGGGGTCGGCCGGGTCCGTGGACCAGACCGACTGCGCCCACGACTGCTGGGGCAGACCGGCCAGGAGCGGCCAGCGGTCGGAGATGTCGCCCTTGAGGATGTCCGTCAGGTCGTAGAACGAGTTGACGACGGTCTCGGGGAAGTTGGTGTGCGAGCCGAGCATCCAGCTGAAGATCAGGAGGCCGTCGCCGTACTCGTTGGCGTTGAGCCACTGGACCGAGGTGTCGGCGTAGGTGTTGCCGTCGGCCTGGCGGAGGTTCACGGTGGTCCCGCCCCACGCGTCGCGCAGCGCCGCGAAGTACGGGTCGTCGTTCGACGGGGCCTCGCCCCAGAACGGCACGGTGATCTCGTAGGTGCCCGAGTTCGAGGGCACCTCGGTGACGGCCTCGACCGGCTCGGGGTACGAGGTGAACGCGGACGGGTGGTTCGGCGGGTTGCCGACCAGGTCGGGCTCGGCCGGGAGCGGCCATTCCTTGTACTCGGGCAGGAAGTCGAAGCCGTCGGTCGCCTGGCTCGAGCCTTCACCGGTCTTGAGGTCGGAGCAGGCGGCGGCGAAGGGCAGTCCGGCGGCGCCGAGGCCGCCGAGACCGGCGGCCTTGAAGAGGGAGCGGCGCCGCATCGGTGCGGAGGAGGAGTCGGGCATCGTTGGCCTTTCAGTCGTGCTGCCGCGAGGGATGACCCGGCAGCAAGGGATCTCTAAATTTGGATATGCCTTCAAACAAAAGTAAGCGAGGTGGGGCTGTTAAGGCAAGACCTCAGAGGGACTAAAGATCAGATGATTCCGTAGTCATATGGGATCGATGCTGACCTGTTACACGGCAAGCGCTAGCTTTCTCCCTCATGTGCTGTTTCGGTCATCGGATCATTCGTCACCGGACCTCGAAGACCCGAGCAGCCGGACCGGCGGGCACCTCGACCGCCGGCGAACCGCCGTCGACGCGGACAGTCCACTCCGGCAAGGCGACCGGGTAGACCTGCTCCACGGTCCGCCCGTTCAGCTCCGGCAGCGCGATCTCGGCGGCCCCGCCCCTCGACCACAGCGCTAGCAGCGACTCCTCGCCGGTGTCGAATTGCAGCGCCACCACCTCGTCCTCCCACCCGGGCAGCCCGAGCGGCCACGACGGCGTCGACGCCGCGATGCGGTGCCGCCAGTCCTTATGCAGCGCAATGGCCTCGCGCACCAGCGCGGACTGCTCGGCGCTCAACTCGTTGAGGAACCCGGAGAGGTAGAGCCGGCCCATGACCCCCGCCGTCATCGCGAACGCCGTCTCCTCCAAGGTCATTGACGCGGCCGGATACGCCCAGTTCCCCGCCTGCTCAGGCAGCACGCTCGCAGGAGCGGCCGCCGCGATCGGCGCGTACTTCCGGAAGTCCTGCTGGTCGCTCGTGGATTGCAGGTGCGCCACGGAGAGAATGCTGTAGTCCATGCGCATCGCGCCGGAACCGCAGTTCTCGAACAGCACGTTCGGGTGCCGCGCCTGCGCGTCGCTCAGCCAGTCGCGGAAAGCCCGCGTGTGCCCCAGCAGCCCCGCACCCGGCGCCGTCGCGTCCACATCGGTCCCCACCCCCGAGTTCGTGTTGTAGTCGAGCTTGAAGAACCCGAGCCCGAACTCGTCCGCGAGCCGGTCCACCGTCTCGTCGAGGTGCGCGCGCGCCGCCGGATGCCGCAGGTCGAGCTGGAAGTGCCCGGCCTCGTTCACCCGCTCGCCGTACCGCTGGAAGAACGCCTCCTCCGGCAGCCGCTTCGCGATCGGCGACTCGACCCCCACGGCCTCCGGCTCCAGCCACAGCCCCGGTCGCATCCCGTTGGCGCGGATGGCATCGATGACCGCGAGCAGTCCATCGGTGAACCGCCTCGGAGCTTCGAGCCACTCGCCCGCGTTCGTCCACCAGTTGCCCTCCATGGCGGCGAACCAGCCGGCGTCGATGCAGAAGTACTCCGCGCCCGTCTCGGCCGCCGACTCGATGAGCGGCAGCAGCCGCTCCGTCGTCGGCCAGCCCATGAGCGTGTTCATGAAGTCGTTGTAGACCACCGGAAGTCGAGCATCGACCGTACGGAGCTCGCGGATCGCGCGCCGGTAGCCGGTGAGCGCCGCGAAGGCCGCGTCTCGGCCGCCATCGGCGACGCAGAGACCGGCGGGCACCGAGGTGAACTCCTCGCCCGGCGCCAGCCGCACGGCGAACTGGTGGTGCATGTCGGTTGCGCCGTGGACACCCACCGTGACCGTCGCGCCGGTCTGCGCCACCTCCCAGTGCCAGCCCGCACTGGTCTCAATCTGCCACGCGATCGAAGGAACGCCCTCGGCCGCGAGAACGCCCGTGGGAAGGAACGAGCCGCTCGACCAACTCCCATGGCTCGTCAGGGAGAAGAGCCCGCGCGAGTACTGGCCGCCGTGCATCGCCGGATCGATATCGGGCAGCAGATCGCTCAACGGGCGCTGCCGCCAGCGCCCCTCGGCCAGCCATTCGCTCTCGCCCCAGAGGAGGTCGTGCGCGCCGTCGGCGGGCACGGCCACGAGCGCCGAGCTCACCGAAAGCAATACGAGGCTCCGGTCGGCCACGTTGCGCACGGTGTGCCGGATCTGGAGACCCGGTCCAGCGACGCGGAAGACGCTGAGCACCTCGACGCCGAACTCCGGCGCGCGCTGGCGGATCCGCAGCTCGGTCTCGTCCGATTCGTGGCCCGCGTAGCGGAGCCGCTGCCCGGCCCCCGAGTGCATGAGGGTCTGGTTGTTGCGGGCGCGGTGTTCGACGCCGGCGGTGATGACGTCGACGATCGCCCAGGGCGCGGCGGCTGACGGCACCTCAGGCCCGGTGGCGAGGCGCACGAGCCGCACGGGCCGGTCGTCGCGGTGGTCGAACTTCAGGTGGAGTCCGGGGAGGGTCCACTCGAAGGCCGGTTCCTCGTCGCGATGCAGCGGGGCGGTCGAAGCCACGTATTACTCCACTCTGGATAGAAGTGCATCAATGCGTCAACGAATCAAGCTAGTCGCATGACCGGGTGATCACAAGGGGTGAGCTTGGAAAAGGCAGATGAATCTGCCTTCCGAGGGGCTCGCGATGGGCATCTCATCCGACGATATCTGGATTAATCGGACATAAACGATAGATGTTGGCACGCGATTGCCATGAGAGGTCTGATGTATCGACGGCTCGGGTTGGCCGAACGGCAAGGTAACAGATTGGCAAATTAAGTTTCAACGTGCGCCCAAACATTTGACACCGACCACTTAGATATAGCAGTCTTTCCATATCTCGCTCTCTGGCACACCCTGTCCGGAGTCGAGCCGGCATCCGCCCACCCCGCACCTACCCGCGGCTCGACCGCGGACCGTCCCAGGTGCGCCGAAAGGGGAAACTCCTTTGATCCGCAAGGCAATGCGGCTGCTTCTGGCAGCCCCGCTCGCCCTATCCGTGCTGGCCGTCCCGGCCGCGACCCAGGCCCAGGACACCGAGCTGCAGACCGCCGAGGAGATCGTCGCGGCCATGCAGCCGGGCTGGAACCTCGGCAACACCCTCGACGCCATGTGCTGCAGCCCCGGCGCCGACGAGACCGCCTGGGGCAACCCGCGCGTCGACGACACCTTCTTCAACGACATCAAGGCCGAAGGCTTCAACTCGGTCCGCATCCCCGTCAGCTGGGGTACCCGCACCGGTCCCGCTCCCGACTACACGATCGAGCCCGCGACCATGGACCGGGTGCAGCAGATCGTCGACTACGCCCTCGAGGCGGACCTCTACGTCATGATCAACACGCACCACGACTCGTGGCAGTGGATCGAGCACGTCGCCGATCCCGAGCAGCACGACGCGGTCATGGCCCAGTACTCCGCCACCTGGACCCAGATCTCGGAGACCTTCAAGGACTACCCGCAGGAACTGATGTTCGAGCCGATCAACGAGGTGGGCTTCAGCGGCTGGGGGCCTGGGACGGAGAGGGACCACGAGCTCATCGGGGAGCTGAACAGCTCCTTCCATGAGATCGTGCGCGCCTCCGGCGGCAACAACGCCGACCGCCTCCTGGTCCTGCCGACGATCCGCACCGGATCCGACCCGGGCGACATGAACGCCCTCGCCGCCCAGATCGAGGCGCTCGACGACCCGATGCTCGCGGCCACCACGCACAACTACGGCTTCTTCCCCTTCAGCGCCAACCTCGCCGGTTATCCGTCCTACAACGAAGAGGTCCAGAACTTCCTGGAGGAGGACTTCCAGCGGCAGGTCGACACCTTCGTCTCCCAGGGCGTTCCGGTCATCATCGGCGAGTACAGCCTGCACGACAACTACGAGAACCGGGTCGAGCGCGGCGAGGCGCTGAAGTTCTTCGAGCACTTCGGCTACCTGGCCCGCACCTCGGGCATCACGACCATGTGGTGGGACAATGGAAGGCACTACGACCGCTACAAGCGTGAGTGGCGCGACCAGGAGCAGTTCGACTACATCTCCACCGCTTGGACCACCCGCTCCGGCACCGCCTCCACCGACAACGTGTACGTCGACGCCTCGGACAAGATCCAGGACCAGTCGGTCACGTTGAACCTCAACGGCCTCGAGTTCGAGAAGGTGAAGTACGGGAACACCACGCTGCGGGCCGGCAGGGACTTCACGTTCGAAGGCGCCACCCTGACGATCAAGGCGAAGATGCTCAAGAGCATCCTCGACGACCGGGAGATCGGCACCAGCGGTCAGCTCAAGGTCTACTTCTCCGACGGCATGCCCTGGAAGCTCAACTTCATCAACTCCGAGGACGTCGTCATCGAGGACGCCACCGGCACCAACACGGGGCTGACGATCCCGACCGCGTTCAACGGCGACCGGCTGTCCATGCTGGAGTCGGTCTACGCCGACGGCACCGCGGCCGGCTCCATCGGCTGGACCACGTTCCCCGGGTTCTGGGAGGACTTCCGGCCTGACTACGAGAACGGGGCCATCCTGCTGACCAAGCAGTACCTGGACGCCCTCAAGGACGGCGAGCAGGCGGACCTGACGTTCTACTTCTGGGGAGGCCAGACCCTCTCGTACACCGTGGTCCGCAGCGGCGAGACCGTCACCGGCTCGGTGGCGTAGCAACTGCAGACCCACACCCTAGGGGCGGCGCACTCGCGCCGCCCCTAGCGGCATGCCCGGGGAACCGCGTTTCCGTTGGCGCAGCAGCAGGTTCGGGTCCGACTACGCTCTGTGGGTTTATGTAATGATTTGAGTTTTTTGCCCCTGGCGCCTTGACCCGGTATCGAGCGATATCTATAGTTTGGAACCGTAAGTTTCGGGGTCGACCCCGAAAGTTTCAACGAAGGAGAGATGCGAACGATGCTCCGCATGCCAGTCCGCCGCCGCACCAGGGCCGCGCTCGCGGCCTCGGTCGCCGTGGGGGCCTTGGTGGTCGGGGCGACCTCCGTCCACGCCAGGCCGTTCCAGGCCGAGGCCGCCACGGACGAGGGGCCGCCCGCCGCCCAGCAACTGCCCGAGAGCTACCAGTGGACCTCCACCGGCGAGCTCGTCGGGCCCAAACCCGATGCGTCGCACGACATCGTGTCCGTCAAGGATCCGACTGTGGTGCGGCACAACGATGAATGGCTGGTCTACATGACCACCGCCAACACCGCAGGGGCCTGGAGCCTGGCCTACACCAGCTTCGGGGACTGGGACCAGGCCGCCGCCGCGCCGCAGTCCTTCCTGGACGCCAACCCGAACATCGGCACCCGGTACGCCGCTGCTCCCCACGTGTTCTACTTCGAGCCGGGGGACGAGTGGTACCTCGTCTACCAGACCGGCCTGCCGTCCTACTCCACCACTGACGACCCGACCGACCCGCGGAGCTGGTCGGCGCCGAAGAACTTCCAGGACACGATGCCCGACATCGTCAAGGAGAACATCGGCGACGGCGCCTGGCTCGACTACTGGGTCGTCTGCGACGACGCCATGTGCTACCTGTTCTCCGCCGACGACAACGGCCACCTGTACCGGGCCGAGACCACCATCGGCGAATTCCCGAACGGGTTCGACAACACCCAGATCGTCCTGCAGGACGACAAGTTCGACCTCTTCGAGGGCGAGGCGGTCTACAAGGTCGGCGACACGGACACCTACCTGCTGATCATGGAGGCCATCGCCTCTGACGGCAGCCGGTACTACCGCTCGTTCACCTCCCAGGGCCTCACCGGCGAATGGCAGCCGCTCGCGGACACCCAGGACGACCCGTTCGCCGGGCCCGCCAACGTGGACTTCCCCGAAGGCGAATGGACCCGGGACATCAGCCACGGCGAACTGCTGCGGTCAGGCAACGACCAGACCATGACGATCGACCCGTGCAACCTCCAGATGCTCTACCAAGGGCGCGACCCGAACTCCGACGGCATGGACTACTCGCAGCTGCCGTACCGGCTCGGCCTTGCCACCCAGAGCAACCCGAGCTGTTGAGGAGCCCAGACATGACCATTCGACGACGCACCGTCCTCGGGCTCGGCATCGCCGGCGCCGCCGCCGCGGGCGCCTCCGCGCTCGGCGTCACCCAGGCGCTCGGCGAGCCGCTCGCCGGGCCCGCGCAGTCCGCACCCGCCGATCCGTTCGCGATCGGCGTGCGCGAGTTCGCATGGAGCCGCGGCGACCGCCGCCTGACCACGCGGATCTTCTACCCCGCCACCGGGAATCCGGGCGGCGAGCCGGTGCGCGACGCGCCGCTCGCCGACGGGGTCTTCCCGGTGTGCGAGTTCAGCCACGGCCTCGGCGGCACTCCCGAGAGCTACGGCGCGCTCGTGCGCCCGCTGGCCGAGGCCGGGTTCATCGTCCCCGCGCCGGTCTTCCCCACCACCACGGACGGCGCCGAGGGCAACGTGGGGGACGTCTACAACGGCAATCAGTCGAAGGACGTCTCCGAGGTCATCACGCGGACCCTCGCGCTGAACGACACGGCGGGCGACCTGTTCAACGGGCGCATCAATGTGGACGCCGGGGTCGGCGTCGCCGGACACTCCTTGGGCGGCATGACCACCCACGGCCTGCTCACGGCGTGGCCGGACGACCGGATCACCACCGCCGTCCCGTTCGCGTGCATCGACATGGGGGACCCGGCCGTTGCGGCCAAGGTGCTGTTCGTGCACGGCGACCAGGACACGCTCACGCGCTACGACCTGGCCCGCCAGGCCTACGCCGAGCTCCCGGCCCCGAAGGCGTTCATGACGCACGTCCGCGCCGGCCACCACGAGTACATCTGGGGCGACGCGAACACGGCCGCGACCCTCGAGATCTATCTGGACTGGATGCGATGGGGGCTCTACGGCGACACCGCGGCCCGCGACCGCCTCGCGGACAACGCCGCCGTCCCGGGCGTCATCTGGGAAGCCGACCTGGCCGCCAGCGGCTGAACCTCTGAGAAGGGTGAGAGAGACATGATCAAGCTTTCATCGAAGCGGCGGATCATCGCGACCGTGGCCGCGACGGCGGCCGCCGGTCTGGCCGCGACCGGGGCGATGCTGTTCGCCGGCAACGCTTCCGCTGCCGAGACACTCGGCGCCTCGGCGGCCGAGAACGGCCGGTACTTCGGGGCGGCCATCGCGCCGAACTTCCTCGGGGAGCAGGCGTACGCCGACACGTTGAACGCGGAGTTCAACAGCATCGTCGCCGAGAACGCGATGAAGTGGGACGCGACCGAGCCCGCGCAGGGCCAGTTCAACTTCTCCGGCGGGGACGAGCTCGTCGCTTACGCCGAGGAGCACGGCATGGCCGTGCGCGGGCACACCCTCGTGTGGCACGCGCAGCAGCCGGCGTGGGCGCAGGGCCTCACCGGCCAGGCGCTGCACGACGCCATGACCGGTCACATCGAAGGGGTCGCGAGCCACTACCAGGGCAAGATCAGCTCCTGGGACGTGGTGAACGAGGCCTTCGAGTGGGACGGCTCGCGCCGACAGTCGAACCTCCAGATCCAGTTGGGGGACGGCTGGATCGAGGACGCGTTCCGCGCCGCCGAAGCGGCCGACCCGGACGCGAAGCTCTGCTACAACGACTACGGCACCGACGGCGTCAACGCCAAGAGCGACGCGATCTACGACATGGTGGTCGATTTCCAGGCGCGGGGCGTGCCGATCGACTGCGTGGGCTTCCAGACCCACCTGAGCAGCGACTCCGATCTCAGCTCCTACCAGGAGAACCTGCAGCGCTTCGCCGATCTCGGCGTCGACGTGGAGATCACGGAGCTCGATGTCGGCGGTTCGGGCTCGGCGCAGGCCGGGGTCTTCCGCACGGTCACCGAGGCGTGCCTGAACGTCGACCGCTGCACCGGCATCACCGTCTGGGGCATCACCGACAAGTACTCGTGGCGCGGTGAGGAGACCCCGCTGCTCTTCGACGGCAACTACCAGAAGAAGGAGGCGTACACGGCCGTACTCGAGGCCCTGAACGCCGCCTGATCCCGAAAGACCAAGGGGCGCAGTTCATCTCGAGCTGCGCCCCTCGTTTGCGTTCAGGCGCCCGGCTCCCAGGGCACGGCGGCGCTGAAGGAGGTGCCGAGCAGGCGGGACAGGTTCCAGTAGTCGTCTTCGACGGCCTCGTGCTCGCCGTAGAGCATGCGGGCCGACGGGAACGGCCGTCCGGCCCGCAGTTGCGCGATCTCGATGAGGTTGGCGCGCTCCGATCCCAGATCGACGACGGCCTCCATGGAGGCCAGTGCGCTGCGGAGCGCGGGCTGGAACGTGCCCTCCTCCCAGAGCCCTTCGATCTCATCGAGCTCGATCGTGATGAACCCGCCCGGCGCGGCCGCGATGGCCTGCCGCAGCAGCGCGACGTGGTCGTGAAGGGGCCCTTCGGTTTCGAAGAGTCGGTTGAGCGCCGGGAGAGCGGCGTCGAGCTGGGCGAGCGCCCGGTCCTTGGGAGCGATGGGCGCTACGGCCTCGACGACCTCGTCCTCCTCCTCGCCCGGCACCTCGACGAAGTCCCCGGTCGTCTCGTCGAACTCGGCGTAGACGGCGTCGGGGTCGGCCTCGATCACGATCGTCTGCGTCCTGAGGTCGGCCGGGCGGAACAGCGCGAGCCACAGCAGCGGGACGCAGCGCGCGTCGCAGGCGACGACGTCGGTCTCGGGGGCGAAGCCCTCCACCGTGGTCGAGGGGTAGAGGGAGTCCCGGTCGGCGGTGCAGAGGTATGAGGAGTTCGGCATGGCCGGATCCTATCCGGCGGCGCCGACGCCACGGCTTGACCGAATATCGACAACTGTCTATGGTGAGTGGTGCGAAACGTTCGTCCTCAGTGTCGAAAGTTTCGCAACGGGTGCGATCCGATCCCCGCCGTGCCCGCGCGCCGCCGCCTGCCGCCGCGGCGCATCCCGGCTCCGGCCGCTCCCTCCATCCGTGAAAACCCGAATCTGGAGCTCGCATGAGACTGAGAGCGCTCACATCCCGAGGTCGCGGCACTGCCGCGCTCCTCCTCGCCTTCCTGATGGTCCTATCCGCCCAGCTTCTCGCCCCGCAAGCGGCCCAGGCGCAGACAGGCCTCACCGTCAACCTCGCCTCGAACGCCGGACCCTCCACCGGCGTGGGACTCGGCTTCCTCTACGGCGTCAACGCGGACGGCTCGCAGCCGCCCGCCTCGCTGCTCGACCCCCTGCGCATGAACGCGTTCCGCGGCGGCGGGCACGTCTCGCGCGGCTGGATCGAGGACGGCTACCGCAACGGCCAGGCCACCCAGGCCGTGCTCTCCTCGATCACCTCCCAGGCGAGGCGCTTCACCGCCGCCCCGTACAACGCCCAGTACCAGGCCATCCTCAGCGACATGTACGGCGCGTACGGCGGCCAGGGCGCGAACACCATGTACCCCTGCGACAACGGCAACTGCTCGAACTGGGTGACCTTCCTGGAGACCGTCGTCGGGCAGCTGCGCGACACGGGCCTGCCGATCAGCTACGACATCTGGAACGAGCCCGACATCGACATCTTCTGGACGCGCGGGGTCAACAGCCCCCAGTACTTCCAGATGTGGGACACCGCGGTGCGCACCATCCAGCGCGTCGACCCCGACGCGGAGATCGTCGGGCCGTCCTTCGCGTACACGCCCGACCGCCGCCCCGAGCAGTGGCGGACCTTCCTCTCCCATGTGAAGGCCGCCGGGACCCTGCCGGACATGATCGCCAACCACACCCTCGGCAACGTCGACGACCCGGTGGCCGTCGGCGACTCCACCCTCGCCGCGCTGTCCGCCAACGGCATCCCGGCGCTTCCGCTGTCCGCCAACGAATACCAGCCGCAGAACATGCAGACCGCCAACGTCACCGCCTGGTACCTGGCCCGGTTCGCCCAGTCCGACTACGACAACGCGATCCGCGGCAACTGGTTCTGCTGCCTCGCCCCGAACCTGACCGGGCTGCTGACCCAGACCGGGAGCACCTGGTCGCCCACCGGCAACTGGTGGGTGATGAAGTCCTATGCGGACATGACCGGGACGCTCCTCCAGACCTCCGGCCAGGTGAACGGCACCGCCATCTCCGCCTCGAAGGACGAGGCCGCCCGCCGGGCGGTGGCCGTGCTCGGGAACATCAACGGCGCCACGGGATCCACGTCCGTCACCTTCAACGGGCTGGCCTCGGTTCCGTGGCTCACCGAGGGCGGAAACGTCCACGTCACGGTCAACCGCATCCCCGAGGCGGCTCCGCTGAGCGCGCCGCAGGTCGTGTACAGCCAGGACGTCAGCACCGCGAGCGGTTCCATCACGGTCCCGTTCAGCATCCAGAACGCCCGCGACGCGTACTCGGTCTACCTCACCCCGGCGACCGGCGGCGGTGGCGGCGACACCGGTCAGCTCCGCTCGGCGGCCTCGGGCCGGTGCCTCGACGTGCCGAACTCGACGACCACCGCGGGGACCCGGGTCCAGATCTGGGACTGCCACAGCGGCATCAACCAGCAGTGGGCGCTCAGCGACTCCGGCGAACTCTCGGTCTACAGCGGAGAGTCGCGGCGCTGCCTGGACGCCTATGAGAACCAGACGACCGCGGGCACGCCGGTGATCATCTGGAACTGCCACGGCGGCGCGAACCAGCGCTGGTCGCTCCAAGCCGATGGCACCGTGAGGAACTCGCTGTCCGGCCTGTGCCTCGACGTGAACGGCGCGGCCACGGCCAACGGCACCCAAGCGGTGCTGTGGACCTGCCACGGCCGCTCCAACCAGCAGTGGACCCTCGGGCGGTAGATCCGGCCGGATTCCAAGCTCCGCCCGCCCGCGATTCAGCGGGCGGGCGGAGCGGTGCTGGAGCGCACGACGAGCTCGGTGGCGATCTCTACGCGGCGTTTGGCCGGCGGGCGGTCCGCCGCGAGGTCGAGGAGCATCGCGGCGGCGGTGGCCGCCATGTCGTGGAGCGGCTGGCGGACCGAGGTGAGCGGCGGGATCATCCACTTCGCCTTCGGCAGGTCGTCGAAGCCGACCACGCTGAGGGCCTCGGGCACGCGTATGCCCAGTTCGGCGGCGGCGTGGTAGACGCCGAGCGCCGAGCCGTCGTTGCACGCGAAGATCGCCGTGGGCGGGTCGGGGAGGCGCAGCAGGGACCTGGCGTGGTCGCGGCCGTCCTCGATCTGGAAGTCGCCCAGGCACACCAGCGCCGGGTCGACCGGTACACCCGCGAGGTCCATCGCGGCGCGGAAGCCGTCGAGCCGGGCCCGTCCGGCGAGGACCCGCTCGGGACCGGTGATGACGGCGATGCGGCGGTGCCCGAGTTCGAGGAGGTGCCGGGTGGCCTCCAGTCCGCCGTTCCAGTTGCTGGTGCCCACCGACGGGTCGTCGTGGCCGGGTTCGCCGGTCGGATCGACGGCGACGATCGGGATGTCCCTGGCGCGCAAGCGCTCCCGCTGGTCCTCGGTGACGCCGCAGAAGACGGGGATGACGCCGACGGGGCGGCGGGCCAGGACGTCCTCGACCCAGCCCCGGCCGGGCACGTGGCTGCCGCCGAGTTCGGAGACCACGACGCCGAGGCCGTTCGTGCGCGCGACGGTGCTGACCCCGTTGATGACCTCGACCGGGTAGAGCCCGCGGACCTCGTGGAAGACCAGTTCGATGAGCGGGGCGGGGCGCGAGGCCCGCTTCTGGCGGCGGTAGCCGTACTGGCGGATGAGCGTCTCGACGAGCTCCCGGGTCTCGGGCGCGACGTCGAGGCGCCCGTTCACGACTTTGGAGACAGTGGCGACGGAAACGCCCGCGCGCGCGGCGAGCTGCGCGATCGTGAACGGCTCGTCCTGGGACGCAGGATCGGCTGGGGAGTCGGGGGAGGAGGTCATTCGAGGATTCTAGCTGCGGTTGCGCCGAATACTCCGGGTCGATCCCCGTTCCACTCTTGACAGGCATCGAACGTTATCGATAACTTATATCCGGAAGTTTCGATTTATGGATCGAAAGTTTCGCTCCGACTATCCTTGAGGGAGTCCCCCGATGCACCCGGCACCCGACCTCGCGGTCCTCACCCGGTGGTCCCGCATCCTGACCGCGCTGGCGGTCGCGGTCGTGCTCGCCACGGCCGGGCTGATCGGCCTCGGCGCGACCCGTGCCGAAGCCCAGCCGACCGCCAGCGACTGGTACACCGTGCAGTCGCGCCACTCCGGCCTCGTCCTCGACATCCAGGGCGCCTCGACCGCGACCGGCGCGATCCTCACCCAGTACACCGACTGGGAGGGCACGAACCAGCAGTTCAGGTTCATCGACCTCGGCACCGGCTACTACAAGATCCAGGTGAGGCATTCCGGGCTGGTGCTCGACGTCTGGAACCTCAGCACCGCCAACGGCGCCACCATCGCGCAGTACACCGACCTCGGCGGCGCCAACCAGCAGTGGCGGGTCACCAAGGACTCGGCCGGCTACTACTCGATCATCAGCCGCCACTCCGGCAAAGCCCTCGACGTCTACAACTGGTCGACCAGCGCCGGCTCCCAGATCGTGCAGTACACCCCGACCGGCGCTTCGAACCAGCAATGGTCCCTCAACCCCGTCGCCGCTAACTGCGGCACCGACACCGTCCTCGCCGGCATCGACGAGGCCTGAGTCCGATCCCCCCATGGGGCGGTCGGCGCTAGTGAGCGATACCAACCGACCGCCCCACCCTTCAAAGGAAAGTGAATTCATGCAGCGCAGAACCGTCCTGAGCCTCACCGCCGCCGCGACCGCCACCGCCGCGGCGGGCATGATCGCGCCTACTCCGGCCCTGGCTCGGCACGCACCTGCCAGGAAGTTCGCGATCGGCTGGCGCGAGTTCGCGTGGAGCCGCGGCACCCGCCGCCTCACGACACGGATCTTCTACCCCGCCACCGGCACCCCCGGCGGGGACCCCGTCAAGGACGCCCCGCTCGCCCCCGGGAAGTTCCCCGTCTGCGAGTTCAGCCACGGCCTCGGCGGCAACCCCGAGAGCTACGGCGTCATGAGCTGGCCCCTCGTCGAAGCCGGGTTCATCGTCCCCTCGCCCGTGTTCCCCACGACTACGACGGGAGCCGAAGGCAACGTCGGCGACGTCTACAACGGCAACCAGTCCAAGGACGTCTCCGAAGTCCTCTCGCGCACGCTCGCCCTCAACGAGAAGGGCTCCGGCGACCCGTTCGAGAACCGGATGCATCTCGCCAACGGCGTCGGCGTCGCCGGACACTCCTTGGGCGGCATGACCACCCACGGGCTCCTCACCGCCTGGCCCGACAGCCGCATCACCGCCGCGATCCCCTTCGCGTGCATCGACATGGGCACTCCCGCCGTCGCAGCGAAGGTCCTCTTCGTGCACGGCGACCAGGACACGCTCACCCACTACGACCTGGCCCGCCAGGCCTACGCCGAACTGCCCGCCCCGAAGGCCTTCATGACCCACACCGGGCAGGGTCACGACGAGTACATCTGGAACGGCCCCACCTACCCGCAGACCGTCGCCACCAGCATCGACTGGATGCGCTGGGCCCTCTACGGCGACGAGCACGCCCGCGATCGCCTCGCAACCGACGCCTCCGGCGGCGGCATCGTCTGGGAAGCCGAACTCGACTGAGGAGTACCACCGTGAACTGGATCGACCACGCCCTCAAACACGAAGCCAATCGACGCCGCCTGCTCATCGCGGGCGCAGGACTCGCCGCGGGAGCAGCAGCCGCCGTGTACGCGCCTTACACCCTCGGCCAGGCCGAGGCCCAGCAGACCAGCTACGCGAACCCCGTGGTGTGGCAGGACTTCGCCGACGTCGAGGTCATCCGCGTCGGCTCGGACTTCTACATGACCGCGTCCACGATGCACTACTCGCCCGGAGCGCCCGTGCTGCACTCGCGGGACCTCGTCAACTGGGAGTTCATCGGCCACTCCGTGCCGAAACTCGACTTCGGCGCCAAGTACGACCTCAACGGCGGCCGCGGCTACGTACGCGGCATCTGGGCGTCGACGATCGCCCACCGCCCCAGCGAGAACCGCTTCTACTGGCTCGGGCAGATCGACTTCGCCCGGTCCTACATGTACACCGCCGCGAACCCCGCCGGACCCTGGACCCGCCACGCCGACCTGCCCCGCGCCTACTACGACGCCGGGATGCTCGTCGACACCGACAACACGATGTACGTCGCCTACGGCAACACCCAGATCTCCGTCGCCCAGCTCTCCGCCGACGGCAAGACCGAGGTCCGCAACCAGCAGGTCTTCTCAACGCCATCGAACATCGGCACCCTCGAAGGCTCGCGCTTCTACAAGATCAACGGGAACTACTACATATTCCTCACCCGCCCCGCCAACGGCCAGTACATCCTCAAGTCCTCGTCCCCTTGGGGCCCTTACACACTCCGGCAGGTCCTGCTCGACATGCCCGGCCCCATCCCCGGCGGTGGCGTCCCGCACCAGGGCGGGCTCGTCTCGACGCCGAACGGCGCCTGGTACTACATGGCCTTCGTCGACGCCTACCCCGGCGGCCGGATGCCCGCCCTCGCGCCCATCACCTGGACCGCCGACGGCTGGCCGCAGGTCACCACCGTCAACGGCGCCTGGGGGCAGACCTACCCGTTCCCGAACCTCACCCCGCACCCGGTCCCGCCGCTCACCGGCGCGGACACCTTCACCGCCGCGACCCTGGCGGCGAAATGGGAGTGGAACCACAACCCCGACGACACGAAGTGGACCACCGGGAACGGCCTCAGACTCCAGACCGCCACCGTCACCAACGACCTCTACTCGGCCCGCAACACGCTCACCCACCGGATCCAGGGCCCGAGTTCCACCGCCACCGTCGAACTCGACCTCGCGTCCATGAGGGACGGCGACCGCACCGGCCTCGCGATGCTGCGCGACGCCTCCGCGTGGATCGGCGTCCGCCGCGACAACGGCGTCCTGCGGGCCGTCATGCGGGACGGCCTGACCATGGACTCGAACTGGAACACCACCGGCACCGGCACCGAACGCGCCACCGCCGACCTGTGCGATACCCGGATCTGGCTGCGCGCCAAGGCCGACATCCGGCCCGGCTCGGGACGCCAGGCCCAGTTCTCCTACAGCACGGACGGCGCGACCTTCGTCCCCCTCGGACCGAACTTCACGCTCAACAGCAACTGGACCTTCTTCATGGGCTACCGCTTCGCCGTCTTCAACCACGCCACCCAGGCCCTCGGCGGCGCCGTCACCGTCAAGCGGTTCGAGGTCGCGACCCCCTAAGACACGCGGCGCGGCAGCCGTCGCACCCGGCATCGGCTGCCATGGCACCGCCCGGCCACACCGTCAAAAGCGCAGGTGGCACCGGGCGGTTTTCGCCGTGCCCACGCCACCGTGAGCGCTCACATTCCGGGAGGACCCTCGACCGGAGCCGCGCTCCCATCGCAGCCTGTTACGTTGCGATGCATGGAACCCCTGGACGTCCAACACGAAGGCCGCACCCTCCGCGGCACCCTGCACCTCCCGCAGTCGGGCCCGGCCCCCGCGGTCGTGCTGTGCCACGGCTTCTCCGGCACCCGCACCGAGTTCGGGCACATGTTCGTGCGCCTCGGCAAGCGCCTCGCCGAACGCGGCATCGCCGCCTACCGCTTCGACTTCGCCGGCGGCGGCGAATCCGACGGCGCATACGCCGACATCACCGTCTCCGACCAGGTCGCCCAAGCGCTGGCCGCGCTGGACGAAGTCGGCCGCCACCCGGGCGTCGACGCCGACCGGCTCTCCCTCCTGGGCATGAGCCTCGGCGGCCTCACCGCCTCGCTCGCGGCGGCGAAGCGCCCGGTCCGCTCCCTCGCGCTCTGGGCCCCGGCCGCCATCGCGGTCGCCGCCGAGGTCAACCGCCACCGCCAGGCCGTCATCGCCGAGCACGGCTACGACGACTTCGGCGGCACCCCGATCTTCAAGCGCTACGCAGACGACGCCGAGTCGATCGACGCCTTCGCGGATGCCAAGGGCCACACCGGACCCGTGCTCCTCGCCGCCGGCACGGAGGACAACGTCTTCGGCCCCCACGTCTTCGACGGCTACCAGGACCTCTACGGCGACCGGCTCGAATACCACCGCCTCGACGGCGTCGGCCACGGCTTCGAGACCGTCCCGGCCCGCGAGCACCTGCTCGAACTCACCGAGGCATTCATCCTCCGCCACGCTTAGGCACCGTTCCTCGTGCCGGGGTGATCCGGCACGAGGAACGGCGGGCGACTATGCGACGGCAGTGCCCTCGAGCTCGACCATCTGCCCCGGAACCGCCAACCGCGCCACCCCGAGCATCGTCGTCGCGGGCGACACCCGAGCGGCACCGAGCCGCGCGGCCAGCACCCCGTAATGCGGGAACAGCAGATCCACATCCGTCGTGTACACGTTGAGCCGCACCAGGTTCGCGAGCGACATCCCGGCCGCCGCAAGCACCGCCTCCAGGTTGTCGAGGCTCAGCGCGAGCTGCCCCGCCATGTCGCCCTCGTGCTGCGGCTTGCCGTCCCCGTCCATCGCGGTCTGCCCCGAGCAGTACAGGGTCCGGGTGTGCCCGGCCACCAGCTCGCCCTGGTTGAACCCCAGCTCGAGCGACCATTCCACCGGGTTGACCGCGGTTCGTTCCATCGCCACAACGGCTCCATTCCATGCGCATCGACGGCCCCTTGCCGCCGCAGGAACGAGCTTCGCAACCAATCACGACATCCTGTGTCAGGTATTCCCGTAGAGTTTCCCCATGCGCGCCGACCGACTGGTCTCCCTCGTCCTCCTGCTGCGCCAGCGCGGCCGGATGACCGCCGAAAGCCTCGCCGATGAACTGGAGGTCTCCACCCGCACCGTCCTGCGCGACATCGAAGCGCTCTCCGCCGCGGGCGTCCCCGTCTACGCCGAACGCGGCCGCCACGGCGGCTTCGCGCTCCTGCCCGGCTTCCGGACCGAGCTCACCGGGCTCAACCACGAAGAGGCCCTTGCACTTCTGACCGCCGGTTCGGGGCGCGGCGAGCGGGCGTTCGGGCTCGGCCCGGCGCTGGCCTCGGCGTTGCGCAAGGTGGTGGACGCCCTGCCCGAGCGCCATCAGGCGAGCGTGGGGGACGCGGCGAGCCGGTTCCTCGTCGAGCCGGAGACGGACCTGCTCTCGCGGCGGACGGTCGCCGAGCCGGTGCCGGAGGCGGTCATGCACGAGGTCAGGCGCGCGGTGCTCGCCGGGCGGCGCCTCCGCCTCCATTACGCGGCGACCGGTGCGGCGCCGGAGTGGCGCACCGTGGATCCGCTCGGCCTGGTCACCGTGCGGGACCGCGCCTACCTGCTGGCGACGCGCTCAGGCGCTGACCGCACGTACCGGCTCTCGCGTTGCCTTGCGGCCGAAGCGCTTCCCGATCCCGCCGAGCGACCCGCCCGGGTGGATCTGGACCGGATCTGGCGGGAGCGGAGCGCGCGGTTCCTGTCCGAGGGCCACCTGACCGTGCAGGTCCGGGTCGGGGCGGAACGGCGGGACGACCTCCTGCGGTCGGCGGTGGCCGTCCGCGCGGAGACGCCCGAGCCGGACGGCCGGCTGCGTCTTGAGGTCACCTACCAGGACGCCGAGCACGCCGAATGGGCGCTGTGGCAGCTCGGCGCGGACGCGGAAGCCCTTGCGCCGCAGTCATTGAGGGCCGCATTGCACGACCGCGCCGCCGCGTTCGCGGCCCGCTACCGCTGATCGGACCCGGCTCACCGGGGCGGTGTCAGCGGTTCGCTTCCCAGCGGGCGCGGGACGGGCAGATCGAGTTCGCCGTTGTCGATGAGCCAGCGGAGTGATTCGAGGACGGCCTGCTCGGGTTCGTACGCCGGGGCGTATCCCAAGCGGGCCTTGGCCTTCTCGATGGTGAAGCACTGGCTGCGGTCGAGGTGGCCCCACGAGGCGTCGGCGTACCCGGGTTCGGTGCTGGCGCGGAACTCCTCCCAGGTCACGGATTCGAGGGTCGCTGTCCGGCCGAACCAGGCGGCGGCGATGTCGGCGTAGCCGCGGACGCTGAGCGCGGTGGGGGCGACGATGTTGAAGTCCTCGCCCGCGGCGGCGTCGCGGTTCGCGATGGCCAGTTCGAAGGCCTGGGCGAGGTCGTCGGCGTGGACGTGGTGCATCATCTCGGTGCCGCTGCCGGGCACACGCAGGGCCTGCCCGGTCGCGAGGGCGGACCAGACGGCCGGGTCGAGGTTGCCGAGCGGGCCGATCGGGTGCCAGCCGGGGCCGACGATGTGCCCGGGGTGGATGGTGGTGGTGACGAGGCCGCCGGATGCGGTCTCCTGCTTGAGCATCCGCGCGATGCGGTCCTTCTGGATGCCGTACTCGTCGAGGGGCGGTTCCGTCGAGTCGGCGCCTTCGGCGATGGGGAGCTTGCGGCTCTTGCCGTAGCGCCAGATGGAGCCGCAGTGGAGGAGGTGTGCGGCGCGGCCGCGCAGCGCCTCGACGAGCGCGGTCGCCGATTCGAGGGTGAAGCAGACGAGGTCGACGACGACGTCCGGTTCGAGGTCGAGGACCGTGGCGCCGAAGACGCCTTCCGCGTCCTGTCGCTCGCGGTCGGCGGCGACCTGCCGGACCTGCCGCCATTCGGGCGCGTCAATGTAGGCGGTGCTGGTGCCGCGGCTGATGTTGACGACTTCGTGTCCGGCGCGCACGAGGCGCGGGACGAGGAAGGTGCCGATGTGGCCGGAGCCGCCGATGACGACGATGCGCATGCTGTGGTTCTCCTATCGGGTCGCGACGCGGCGAAGTGTACCGGCGGCGTGGCGGCCCTGCCAGGTGCTAGTCCCCGAGGGCCTGCGCGAAGTCGGCGACCAGGTCCGCGGCCCCTTCGATGCCCGCCGAGAACCTGATGTCGGCCCCGGACGGGCCCGGCAGGCCGAGCGGGGGATGGCCGCCCGCGGCGGGGCGGGTGACGAGCGATTCGACGCCGCCGAGGCTCGATGCCGCGTACGGCAGTCGCAGGGACTTGACGAGCACTTCGGCCGCCTCCGCGCCGCCGACCGGCCGGAACGAGAGCACCGAACCGTAGCCGTCGAACCAGGCGGCCGCCCGGTCGTGGTCGGGGTGCGACGCCAGTCCGGGGTAGCTGACCTGTGCGATCCTCTCGTGCGCCGCAAGGTATTCGGCGACGGCCATCGCGTTGGCGTTCTGCTGGCGGACGCGCAGCGCGAGCGTCTTGAGCCCGCGCGAGAGCAGGAACGCCCCGTGCGGGTCGAGTGCGGCGCCGTACGCGTTGAGCACTGAGGCGACGCGTTCGATCCGTGCGCGTGAGCCGGTCACGGCCCCGGCGGAGAGGTCGGAATGCCCGTTGAGCGCTTTGGTCGCGGAGTGGCAGACGAGGTCGAAGCCGATCGTGTGCGGTTGGAAGACGACGGGTGTCGCGAGGGTGTTGTCGATGATCGAGGTCAGCCCGTGCTCGCGTGCGAAGCCCGCCGCTCCCGCGAGGTCGCCGACCCTGATGTCGGGGTTGGTGATGGTCTCGGTGAGGAACGCCTTCGTATCGGGGCGCACCACCTTCCGCCACGATTCGGCGTCGCCGGGGTCGACGAGGTCGAAGGTCCAGCCGAGCCGTTCGGCGTGCTCGGCGAGGAACTGCTGGGTGCCGCCGTAGAAGGCCCCGGCCGCGATGAGGTGGTCTCCCGCGCCGAGTGCACTGTGGAGCGCGGCGGTGATCGCGGCCATCCCCGAGGCGGTGGCGACGGCGGCTTCCGCGCCTTCCAGGGCCGCGAGCCTGCCGTGCAGGTGCCGCTGCGAAGGGTTGGTGCCGAGCCGGATGTACGGCATCTCGCCGCCGGTATCGGCCTCGAACACCGTGCCCTGGTAGATCGGGAAGACCACCGAGCCGCCGCGGCCCGGCCGCGGCTCGCCGCCGTGCACCGCCAGGGTCTCGAACCGGGTGCGCCTGTCGCTCATAGGGCTGACGCTACGACGGCGCCCGGTCCCGGATCAACGAAATGCCCTTAACTTTCGCTTACGTTCGCGCGGTCGGCGACCGGTTCGGCCTCTGCTTCGACCCTGGCGGTCGCCTTCATCGACGCTGCGGTGGCCAGCGCCGCGAGGGCGAGCGCGGCTCCCGTGAGCGCGATGCTCCGCGGCCCCGCGTGGGTGAGGGTGAGGCCGCCGAGGGAGGAGCCGAGGGCGATGCCGATGTTGAACGCGATCGAGTTCCCGGCCGACGCGGTGTCGGTGCTGCCGGGCGCGAACTCCATGACGCGGTTCTGCAGGGCAGGGATGAGCGCGCCCATCGCCAGCCCGGTGAGGATGATGGTCGCCGCGGCTGCCCAGGGGTTCGTACCGAACGCGAACATGGCGAGCAGCGCGGCGAGGAGTACGCCCACCGGGAGCGCCACGGCCAGCCGCTGGTTCCGGTCGGAGAGGGCGCCGCCCGCTGCGATCCCGCCGAAGTCGGCCAGGCCGCGCGCCAGGAGCAGCGGCCCCAGGAGCGCCGCCGATATCCCGGCGACCGCCGTGACGAACGTCGAGGTGTAGGTGAAGGCGGCGAAGAACCCGCCGACCGCGAGCGTGCTGGTGACGAGCACCAGCGTGTACTGGCGCGCGTCGGGCGTGGTGCCGCGCCCGGCGTGCTCGTTCCGGATCGGTTTTGCGGGCAGAGCGGTCACGAGCGTGAGCAGGGCCAGCAGTCCCAGCCCGGAGAAGGCGAGGAAGGTGGTCTGCCAGTTCGCCGCCTGGCCCAGCCAGGTCCCGGCCGGCACGCCGAGCATCGGCCCGATGGACCCGCCGGTGAAGACCACGGCCATGACGCGGCCGCGCACGTGCGCGGGGAACATCCCGGCGGCCACAGGTGCGACGATGCCCCAGAACACGGCCTGGCTGAGCGCGGTCGCCACGCGCGCCGCGAAGAGCAGTTCGTACGTGGGGGCCGCGGCCGAAAGCGCCGTCGCGGCGACGAGGACGGCCATGAGCCCGAGGAGCAGCGGGCGGCGCGGCACGTTGCCGACCAGTTTCACCAGCGGCAGCGTGAGCACGGCGACGGTGACGCTGTAGCCCGTGACCAGCAGCCCCACTTGGGAAGGGGAGACGTCGAGGTCGGCGGCGATCTCGGAGAGCAGCCCGACCGGGACGGTCTCCACGGTCACGTAGCAGAACGCGGCCACCGCGAGCGCGAGCAGCGCCGCCACCGATCGTCGATCGAAATCGGACAGTATGGTCATCTGGTTTCACCTCGGTCGCTTCGAGCGCCGTTCGGGGGAACGGTCGGCTGGGCGCGCCGGATGGTGCCGCTCGAGCGACGAGGTGAAGGGGGTCGTGCATCCGGGCCGCCTCAGTCTAGGGACCGGAATCCCTACCGCGCAAGGGGATATGCGGGCTCAGTCGGCGTCGCGGTCCCGCAGGCCCGAGGACTCGAGGAAGTTCCGCAGGACCATCGCCGCGCCGCCGATGGCCGGGGCCTGGGAGACGTCGTCGGCGAGTTCGACGCGGACACTGTGGACCTGCCGCATGAACACCGACCGGTCGAGCACCTCCTGGATCGCGTCCCGGTAGCGCGGGCCGAGGTCCTCGAAGGCCCGCCCGGCGAGCACGACCCGGCCGACGTCGAACAAGTTCACCAGCGAGACGGTCGCGACGGCGAGCATCTGCGCCGAGTCGTCGATGAGCGCCGCGGCGTCCGGGTCGCCCGCGAGGGCCGCCCGGCCCAGGAGCATGAACGCGTCGAGCTGGTCGCCTTCGAGTTCGAGCCTGTTGCGCAGTTCGGGTCGCTCTTTCGCGTTGCGCACCACCGCATTCGGGCCGCCGACGATCTCGAGGCAGCCGCGGTTGCCGCAGCCGCAGACCTCGCCGAGGGCGTCCACCGAGATGTGCCCGAGCTCGACGCCGTTGGACGTCACGCCCCGGTAGGGGAACCCGTCGAGGATGACGCCCGAGCCGATGCCGCCGGACATGAACACGACCGCGAAGCTCGACGAGGCGCTTTCCTGCGCCTGCACGCCGAGGCCGGCGGCGGTGGCGTCGTTCTCGATCCGCACCGGCAGGCCCGCGGCCGCCGAGAGCTCGGCCGCGAGCGGATAGCCGCGCCACTCGGGCGCCGGGTACTCGGTGAGCAGCACGCCCGCGTCCCGGTCCTGCGGCCCGTGGGTGGCGACCCCGATGCCGAGCACGCCGTCGCGCGGGACGCCTGAATCCTCAAGCAGCGCTTCAATTCTTGCGGCGTAGTCGGCGATCACGTCCCCGGGGTGGCGGTCGCCCGATCCCGGCATCGCCCGCTGCGCCACGACGTGCCCGGCGAGGTCGACGACGACGCCGAGCGCCGTGTACCGGTCGAATTGGAGGCCGACCATGTGCCGGGCGTCGGGCTGGAGTTCGAGGAGCCGCCGCGGGGTGCCCCGGGCCGAGCGGGCCGTGCCGACCTCGTGCACCATGCCCAGCGCGATCAGCCGGCGCACCGCGTGCGTCATGGTCGCCTGCGTCAGGCCGGTGGCCTCGGCGAGCTCCACGCGGCTGACGGTGGTGCGCTCCCGGATGAGGTCGAGCACCACGGCCAGCGTGGACATCCGCGTGTCCGAGCCGAACGACCTCAATGCGACCTCCTGAACCTGGCTCGGCCTCGTGGCCGATCCGCACCACCATACTTGCCCGGCCCGCTCACCCCGATCCGATTACCGCCGGGGGCCGTGGCACGTCCACCGGCATCGTGCGCAGCACGTGCAGCGCTCCGCCGATGGCCGCGGCGGTCTCCACATTGGCGGCGAGGTGCACGCCGGGGCGGCTCAGCGCCCGGGTGAGCGCGCGCTGCTCCAGCTCGGCCGCCACCTGCCGCCGGTACAGCGGGCCGGCGGTGGCGAACGCGGGCCCGGCGAGCACCACGGTGTCCAGGTCGAAGAGGTTGACGAGGGTGACGGCGGCCTGCCCGATCCAGCGCGCGGACCGCTCCAGCAGGGCCGCGGCGGCCCTGTCGCCGGTGCGCCAGGCGCGGGCGAGCCGTTCGAAGTCGGCGAGCGTGTCCTCCGGGCCGCCCCGGATGCCGAGCCGCGCGGCGAGCGACGCGTCGGCGAGGGCCTGCGCGACCACGGTGCCCGGGCTCGCCTCGGCCTGGGCGCAGCCGTTGTTGCCGCACAGGCAGGGCGCGCGGCCGCCGCCGAGCGCGATGTGCCCGATCTCGACTGCGTTCGAGGTCCGGCCCCGGTAGCTCTCGCCGTCCACGATCACGCCGCCGCCGATGCCGGAGGCCATGTAGATCAGCCCGAACGTGTCGGCGGGGACGGTCCCGGCCCACTGCTCGCCGAAGGCCGCCGCGGTGGCGTCGTTCTCGAGCAGGACCGGGATGCCGAGCCGCTCGGCGAGCGTGCGCGTGAGCGGGAATTCGAGCCAGGCCGGGTCGGGCTGCGCGGTGAGTAGCATCCCGCGCTCGCGGTCCTGCGGCCCGTGCGTCACGAGCCCGGCCCCCAGGACCCGCTCGGGCGCGATGCCGCTGTGCCGCAGCAGGTCCGTGACGTGCTCGACGAGCGCGGCGATGGTCGTCTCGGGGCGCTCGCCGCCCGAGCCGCGCAGGCTCGCGCCGGCGACGCGGGTTCCGGCGAAGTCGAGCACGACGATCGTGGTGGTGGTGCGGTCGACCTGGATGCCGACGGCGTGCCAGGCCGCGGGGTCGAGTTCGAGGAGGCGGCGGGGCTGGCCGCGGCCGCGCTGGTGCCCGCGGCCGATCTCGTGCACGAGCCCGGCGTCGATGAGGCGGCGCACGGTGTTGGTGATGGTCGCGGGGGTCAGGCCGGTCCGCTCGGCGAGTTCGACGCGGCTCAGGGTGCCCTGCGTGCGGAGCAGGTCGAGCATGCGTCCGGCGGTGGTGGCGCGGCCGGCACCGGTGGCGGCCATGCGGTGCTCCCTCCCGGGCGTTCACTGAACCGAAACTTCTTCTTGACACGTTTAATTTAACGCGTTAATAATAAACACGGCGCCCGGAGCGGACGCCACCCCTCCCGTCCCGTGGGAGATCCCCCCACGGTCCTGAAAGGACAATGATGTCTCTCAACATCCGAAGGCGAAGTGCCGCGGCGCTGCTCGCGGGCGCGGCCGCGATCGGCCTGCTCGCGACGGGCTGCTCCTCAGGCGGCTCCGGCGGCAACGGCGACCCGGCCACCCTCATCGCCTACACCGGCCAGGCCGGTGACTACCAGATCAACTTCAACCCCTTCTCGCCCTCCCGGATCGGCGCCCTCGGCACGATCTACGAGCCGCTCTTCTTCCACAACAAGGCCGAGGTCTCCGACCCGGTGCCGCTCCTGGGCACCGAGTCGGCCTGGAACGAGGACGGCACCGTGCTCTCGGTGACGCTGCGCGAAGGCGTCAAGTGGAGCGACGGCGAGGCGTTCACCGCCGAGGACGTGGCCTTCACGTTCGACATGATCAAGGCGAACCCGGCGATCAACACCGGCGGTTTCGACGGCGAGGTCGCGGCGGTCGACGACACCCACGTCACCCTCACCTTCGCCGAGCCCGCGTTCGTGCGCGGACCGGACCTGCTGAGCACGCCGATCGTGCCCGAGCACCTCTGGAAGGACGTCAACCCCGCCGAAGACGTCATGGAGGAGCCCGTCGGCACCGGCGCGTACGTCCTCGACGACTTCAAGCCGCAGGCGTTCACCTACAAGGCCAACCCCGACTACTGGGGCGGCGAGCCGAAGGTGAAGCAGATCCGCTTCCTCGCGCTCTCGGGCAACCAGGCGGGCGCCGACGCGATCGCCGCGGGCACCATCGACTGGCAGACCGGTCCGATCCCGGACATCCAGAACACGCACGAGAACTTCCCGAACTACGACGCCTACACGCAGGCGCAGAACCAGATGGTCCTCGCCTCGTGCTCGAGCGCGGACATGGGCTGCGAAGGGCCGCAGACCGACCCGGCCGTGCGCCAGGCGCTCTACTACGCCATGGACCGCACGCAGATCAACAGCCTCGCGTTCATGGACACCGCCAGCGACATGTCGCCGACGTTCGCGCTGACCCCGAGCCAGGACTCCTTCGTCTCGGCCGCCGTCACCGAGAAGACCGTGCCGACCGAGCCCGACGCGGCCAAGGCCGCCGAGCTCCTCGAAGGCGCCGGCTGGACCAAGGGCGACGACGGGATCTACGCCAAGGACGGCGAGCGGCTCTCGCTCACCATCGAGATCGTGACCGGCTGGACCGACTACATCACCGCCGTCGACACGATCGCCTCGCAGGCCGCCGCGGCCGGCATCGAGGTCAAGGCCGCGCAGTCCTCCTGGAACGAGTGGACCGACAAGAAGGGCAAGGGCAACTTCCAGCTCGCCATCGACGCGCTGTGGCAGGGACCCACGGCCGACCCGTACTACCTCTACAACTACTTCTTCGACTCCGGTTCGGGTGCGAAGGTCGGCGAGGCCGCGGGCAACAACTACTCGCGGTACAACAACCCGGCGGTCGACGAGGCGATCGACGCCCTCGTGCAGCTGCCGCTCGACGACGCGGCCGCCAGGCAGCCGTACTTCGACACCATCCAGGCCGAGATCGTGCGCGACATGCCGTACATCCCGATCCTGACCGGCGGCACGACGAGCGTCTGGAACACGGCGAAGTTCACCGGCTGGCCCTCCGACGACGACCTGTACGCCTTCCCGGCGGTCTGGTCGGCGCTCGACGCCGCCGAGATCTTCAAGCACCTCGAGCCGCAGGGCTGACGCGCCCCCGTCGCCCCCGAAGGAGAACCGCATGAGCTACTTCCTGCGCAAAATCGGCTTCTACGCCGTCGCCCTGTGGGCCGCGCTGACGCTGAACTTCGCGATCCCCCGCATGCTCCCGGGCAACCCGGTCGACATCCTGCTGGCCAAACTCCAGCAGCGCGGCGGCACGGTCACACCCGAGACCAGGGAGGCCTATGCGCTGCTCCTCGGGGGCGACGACTCCCTGCCGCTGTGGCGGCAGTACTTCGACTACCTCGGCAATCTCGTCCAAGGCGACCTCGGCGTCTCGGTGAGCTACTACCCGGCGCCCGTGAGCGAGGTGATCGGCCAGTCGCTGCCGTGGACCGTCATCCTCGTCGGCCTGGCGACGATCCTCGCCGCCGTGCTCGGCGTGGCGCTCGGCGCGTTCGTCGGCTGGAAGCCGGGCACCTGGCTCGACTCGCTCATCCCCGCGACGACACTGCTCGCGGCCGTCCCGTACTTCTGGCTGGCGCTGCTGCTCACCTACCTGCTCGCCCGCGTGCTCGGCTGGTTCCCGCTGCAAGGGGGCTACGACGTCGTCCTCACCCCCGGATGGAACTGGGAGTTCATCGCCTCGGCGATCACCTACGGCTTCCTGCCCGCGCTCACGATCGTGCTCGCCTCGATCGGCGGCTGGCTGCTGGGCATGCGCAACATGATGGTCTCGACGCTCTCGGAGGACTACATCCTCACCGCCGAGGCGAAGGGCCTCTCGCCGCGGAAGATCCTGCGCTCCTACGCGTCCCGCAACGCCGTGCTGCCGTCCGTGGCGGGCTTCGCGATCTCGCTCGGCTTCGTGGTCTCCGGTTCGGTGATCACCGAGCAGGTGTTCTCGTACCCCGGCATCGGCGGGCGGCTGCTCGGCGCGGTGTCGAACAACGACTACGCGCTCATGCAGGGCCTCTTCCTCTTCATCACCCTCGCCGTGCTCGGCGCCAACCTCGTGGTCGACCTGCTGTACGGCCTGATCGACCCGCGCACCCGCGCCCGGTCCTGACGGGAGACCCGCACCATGACGAACCTGAAACCCACCAGCGAGCCCTCGGTCGCCGACAGCGCCGAACTGCTCGCCGAGACCTCCACCGAGACCGGGCGCCGCCCGCGCGCGGGCTGGCGGATGCTCCTGCCCACCATGACGCCCTGGCTGGCCATCGGCCTCGGCCTCATCATCGCCATCACCCTGTTCGGCCTCATCGGACCGTACTTCGTCGGCGACCCGCGGGCCATCCGCGACATGGGCCTGACCGGTCCCTCCGCCGAGTTCTGGCTCGGCACCACCCAGACCGGCCAGGACGTCCTGGCCCAACTCGCCTACGCCACACGGGGATCGCTCCAGATCGGCGTCATCGTCGGCCTGCTCGCCACCGCGCTCTCCGCCTTCTTCGGCATCTACGGCGCCTACCGGGGCCGCATCGTCGACGAGGCGTTCTCCCTCTTCACCAACGTGTTCCTGGTGATCCCCGGCCTGCCGCTGGTCATCGTCATCTCCGGCTTCGTTCCGGCCGAGAGCCGCGGACTGTGGACGATCGCCATCGTCCTCGCCATCACCAGCTGGGCCGGTTCCGCCCGCGTCCTGCGCGCCCAGACCCTCTCGGTGCGCAACCGCGACTACGTGGCCGCCTCGCAGGTCTCCGGCGAACGCCCCTGGCGGGTCATCGTGGTCGAGATCCTGCCGAACCTGCTCCCGGTCATCGCCTCCCAGTTCGTGTTCGCCGTCATCGCGGCGATCCTCGGCGAGGCCGGCCTGTCCTTCATCGGCCTCGGCGCCTCCAACTCCTCCACCCTCGGCACGATGCTCTTCTACGCCCAGAACGGGTTCGCCCTGTCCCTCGGCGCCTGGTGGTGGTTCATCCCGCCCGGCCTCATCATCGCGCTGTTCGGCACCGGCCTCTCCCTCGTCAACTTCTCCATCGACGAGATCATCAACCCCAAACTCAAGAACCTGCGCCTGCACCGCAAGCGCGCCCGCCGCGCGGCCCGCCTCGAACGCGAGCTCGCCCAGGCCACGCGCCGGAACGGCGGCGTGCCGACCCAGACCGCAAAGGAGTCCGCGCGATGACCGCCGCCGACCGCCGCACGGAACCGGTGCTCACCCTCGACGACCTCACCGTCGTCTACGAGACCGAGCAGCCCGTCACCGCCGTCAAGCACGCGAACCTCACCCTCCACCGCGGCGAGATCCTCGGCCTCGCGGGCGAATCCGGATGCGGCAAGACCACCCTGGCCTACGCGATCAACCGCCTCCACCGCCCGCCGGCCCGCATCGCCTCCGGCCGCATCACCTTCCACGGCGACGACGGCGACATCGACATCCTCGCCCTCGAGGACCGCGAGCTCCGGGCCTTCCGCTGGGAACGCCTCTCCATGGTCTTCCAGGGCGCCATGAACGCGCTCAACCCCGTCACCACCGTGCGCGCGCAGCTCAAGGACACCCTGCTCGCCCACCGGCCCCGGATGTCCCGCAAGGAGATCCGCGAACGCTCCGAAGACGTGCTGAAGCGCGTCGGGGTCGACCCCCGCCGCCTCGGCTCCTACCCGCACGAGCTCTCCGGCGGCATGCGCCAGCGCGTCATGATCGCCATGGCCATGCTCCTCGAGCCCCAGATCATGATCATGGACGAGCCCACCACCGCGCTCGACGTGGTCGTGCAGCGCGACATCCTCCGCGAGATCGTGCGCCTCCGCGACGAACTCGACTTCGCCGTCGTCTTCATCACCCACGACCTGCCGCTGCTGCTGGAGATCAGCGACCGCATCGCCGTGATGCTCGAAGGCGAGATCGTCGAACTCGAGACCGCCGACCGCCTCTACCGCGACGCGCAGCACCCCTACACCCGCAAGCTCCTCGGCTCCTTCCCGAGCCTCTCGGGGGAGCGGGGCGCGTTCATCCGCACCGGCATCGACGAGACCACCGACATCCTGGCCGAGGAGCGAGCATGACCAGCGTCAAGATCACCGACCTCGTCAAGGACTACACGCTCCGGGCAGGACTCAAACGCACCCGCCTGCGCGCGGTCGACCACGTGAGCCTCGAACTCACCCCCGGCCGCACCGTCGCCCTCGTCGGCGAGTCCGGCTCCGGCAAGTCCACCATCGCGAAGATCCTCACCCGCATGGAACGCCCCACCTCCGGCACCGTGGACGTGCGACTCGACGACGGCACCACCGTCTCGAACGCCCACTACCGGCGCGAAGTGCAGATGGTCTTCCAGGACCCCTTCGCCTCCCTCAACCCGTTCCACTCCATCGAGCACCACATCGCCCGGCCCCTGAAGATCCACGGCCGCACCAGGACCCAGGAGGACACCCGCGCCCGCGTCCTCGAAATGCTCGAACGCGTCAACCTCACCCCTGCCGAGACCATCGCGCCCCGGCGGCCCCACGAGCTCTCCGGCGGCCAGCGCCAGCGCGTCGCCATCGCGCGGGCCCTCGCCCCCGGCGCGCAGGTCCTCATCGCCGACGAACCGGTGTCCATGCTGGACGTATCGATCCGCCTCGGGGTCCTCAACCTCCTCGGCCGCCTGCAAAGAGAAGACCAGCTCGCGGTCCTCTACATCACGCACGACCTCGCCACCGCACGCCACTTCTCCGACGAGATCGTGGTGCTCTACCGCGGCCGGGTCGTCGAACGCGGCCCCTCCGACGCCGTGATCCTCGACCCGCACCACGACTACACGAAACTCCTCGCCCTGGCCGCCCCCGACCCCGAGCGCCCCGGAAGGGTGACCTCCGAGGCCGGTGTGGACCGCGAGGCGATCGACAACAGCACGTGCTACGACCACTTCGCGGGTGAATGGCGGGAAGCGGGCGTCCCGGCCGCGGCAGCGAGGACCGGCGCATGACCGCGGGCCCCTGGTACAGCGGCGAACCTGGCAGCGCGGTCAGAGTGAGCGTGCCGGACCCGTCCCCGCGGCCGCCCGTGCGCGTCGCCGACGGCCTGGCCTTCGGCGGCGACTACAACCCGGAGCAGTGGCCGCGCGAGGTCTGGGACGAGGACGTCGAACTCATGCGCGAGGCCGGCGTCAACCTCGTGTCGCTCGGCATCTTCGCCTGGGGCACGATCGAGACCGCCGACGGCGTCCGCGACTGGTCCTGGCTGGACGACATCGTGGATCTGCTGCACCAGGGCGGGATCGGCATCGACCTCGCCACCCCGACGGCGGCCCCGCCGAGCTGGCTCCTGGCCGCCCACCCCGAGATCGCGCCGGTCCTCGCCGACGGCTTCCGCGAGCCGCCCGGCGGGCGCCTCGCCTGGTGCGCGGCCTCTCCGGTCTTCCGCCGCTACGCGCTGCGCCATGTCGAGGCGCTGGCCGAACGCTACGGCCGCCACCCTGCGGTCCGCCTGTGGCACATAGGGAACGAGTTCGGCGGCGGGAACGCCCGCTGCTACTGCGACCTCTCGGCCGAGGCGTTCCGCGACTGGCTGCGCGAGCGCCACGGCGGCCTCGACGCGGTGAACGCCGCTTGGGGGACGCAGCAGTGGGGGCACCGCTTCGGCGCGTGGGAGGAGATCCTCCCGCCGCGCGGCCGCCACGGCGCCCCGAACCCGGGCCTGTACCTGGACTACGAGCGCTTCTCCTCCGACGCGCTGCTCTCGCAGTACCTGGCCGAGAAGGCCGTGGTCGAGCGGCATTCGGACGCACCGGTGACGACCAACCTCATGGTCGGCGCGGGCGCGCAGGTCGTCGACTACGCGACCTGGGCCCCGCACACGGCGATCGCCGCCAACGACCACTACACCCTTGTGGACGACCCGCTGCGCGAGCAGGACCTGGCCTTCGCCGCCGACCGGATGCGCGGCCTGTTCCCCGACCGGCGCCCGTGGCTGCTCATGGAGAGCTCGACCGGTTCGCCGAGCTGGCAGCGGCGCAACCGCGCCAAGGACCCCGGCGAGATCGTGCGGCACTCCCTCGGGCACGTGGCCCGCGGTTCTGACGGCGCGATGTTCTTCCAGTGGCGGGCGTCCCGCTCGGGGGCCGAGCAGTTCCACTCGGCGATGCTCCCGCACAGCGGCACCCGGTCCCGCGTCTGGCGGGAGGTGCTCGAACTCGGGCGGCATCTGAAGACCCTCAAGGAAGTGCAGGGGACGCGGGTGGAGCGGGCCCGGGCCGCGATCGTCGCCGACGACCCGGCAGGGTGGGCGCTCCAGCACGGTCTCAAACCGCACCGGGAACTGTCGTACGGGCGCGAACTGCGCGAATGGCACCGGGCCCTGTGGGAACGGAACCTCTTGTGCGACGTCGTCCCGCCCTCGGCCGATTTCGACGGCTACGACCTGGTCATCGTCCCGACGCTGCTCACCGTCGCCGAACCGGTCGCCGCCCGCCTCCGCGCCGTTCCCGAAAGGGGCGGCACGCTCCTGGTCACCTACCTTTCAGGTGTCTGCGACGCCGACAGCCAGGTGATCCCGGGCGGTTTCCCCGGCGCCTTCCGCGATGTGCTCGGCGCGTGGACCGACGAGTGCTATCCGCTCCAGGCGCATGAGACGGTCGCGTTGGACGACGGTGGGGCCGTGGCGGAATGGACCGAACGCGTGCATCTCGACGGCGCCGAGTCCGTCGTCGGCTACACCTCCGGCACGCTCGCCGGAGGTCCGGCCGTGACCCGCCGCGCGGTCGGCGACGGTGCGGCCTGGTACGTCTCGGCGCATCTGCCGTCCGACTCGATCGACCGCATCGCCGACCGCTTGACCGCCGAGACCGGACTGGCCCCGGCGGCGGAGGCCGATCCGGGCGTCGAAGCGGTGCGCCGCGTCGGCGACGGACGCTCGTTCCTGTTCCTGCTCAACCACACCGACGCCGACCGCAATGCCACAGCCGAGGGTCTCGACCTGCTCACGGGCGAATCCCTCGGTCCCATCGTCTCGATTCCCGCGAACGGCGTCCGCGTGCTGCGCGAAACGCCCGCTTGACCTCGCCATTCTTGAGGAGCTCTCCCATGCATTACCCGCCGACCTTCCGCGCCCTCCACGAGGGATGGACGCTCACCGCCGCCGACCTGGCCGCCGACGCTCCCAGGGGAGTGGTCGCGCCGCTCGCCGACGGCATCGCGGCCGTTGTCCCGGGTGAGGCGCACCTCGACCTGCTGCGTGCCGGACTGATCGATGATCCGTTCGACGGCGACAACGAGGCCGCGCAGCAGTGGATCGGTGACACCGCCTGGCGTTTCACGACCGTGTTCGACTGGACCGACGACGGTTCGCCGCGCCACGACCTGGTCGCGCACGGCCTCGACACGGTGGCCGCCTTGACGCTCAACGGCATCGAGATCGGCCGCGCCGAGAACCAGCACCGCGGCTACCGGTGGGACGTCCGGGAGGCGCTGCGCGAGGGCGAGAACACGCTCACCGTGGAGTTCGCCGCCCCGGTCCCGGAGGCGGCGGCCCGCGCCGAGCGCGACGGCGCGCTGCCCCGCACCAACCACCACGAGTACAACCAGCTGCGCAAGATGGCCTGCTCCTTCGGCTGGGACTGGGGCATCGACGTCGCGGGCGCGGGGATCTGGAAGCCGATCGGCCTCGAATCCTGGTCGGGCACGCGGGTCGCTTCCGTCCGGCCCTTGGTGGACGTGGTCCCGAACGCGGACGGCGGCCACGACGGCGTCCTCACCGTCCATCTGGAGATCGAACGCGCGGCGGGGGACGAGGATGTGGAGGTCCTGGTCATCGTCGTCGGTCCCGACGGCCGTCCACTGGAGACCTCCGCTACGGTACCCGCCGGTACGACCTCCACTGTAGTCGTCTCGGACGTGCCTGACGTGCGCCGCTGGTGGCCGGTCGGCTACGGCGACCAGCCGCTGTACGACGTGAGCATTGAAGCGGGAGACGGATACTGGCGCGGCCGCGTCGGCTTCCGGACCGTCGAGCTCGACACCGCCCCCGACGCGGCGGGGGCGCCGTTCCACTTGAAGGTCAACGGCGACCGCATCCTGGTGCGCGGCGCGAACTGGATTCCCGACCACGCGTTCCTCACCGAGATCGACCGCGACCGGTACGCCCTTCGCGTCGCCGACGCCCTCGAGGCGAACATCAACCTGCTCCGCGTGTGGGGCGGCGGCATCTACGAGTCCGACGACCTCTACGACCTCGCCGACGAGCACGGTCTGCTCATGTGGCAGGACTTCCTCTTCGCCTGCGCCGCATACAGTGAGGACGACCCGCTGCGCGCCGAGATCGAGGCCGAGGTCCGCGAGAACGTCACCCGGCTCAGCCCGCACCCGTCGCTCGTCCTGTGGAACGGCAACAACGAGAACACCTGGGGCTCGGTCGACTGGGGCTGGGCGCACCGCCTCGGCGGACGCGGCTGGGGCGACGCGTACTACCGCGAGCTGCTGCCCGCGCTCTGCGCCGAACTCGACCCGACCCGCCCGTACTCGCCCGCGAGCCCGTACTCCTACGGCGACTACCGCTACCCCAACGACGAGCGCTACGGCACCATGCACGTCTGGGACGTCTGGAACCGGGTCGACTACAAGGTCTACGCCGACTACCGGCCGCGGTTCGTGTCCGAGTTCGGCTTCCAGGCCCCGCCCGCGTGGTCGACCCTCGTCTCCGTCGTGCACGACGAACCGCTCGACCCGTTCGGCGCGGAGATGCTCGTGCACCAGAAGGCCAACCGCGGCAACGAGAAGCTCCAGCGCGGCTGGCAGGGCCACCTGCCCGATCCCGAGTCCATCGAGGACTGGCACTGGACCACGCAGCTCAACCAGGCGCAGGCGATCCGCTTCGGCGTCGAGCACTACCGCTCGCTCACCCCGCACAACACCGGCACGATCCTGTGGCAGCTCAACGACAACTGGCCCGTCGTCTCGTGGGCGGCGGTCGACTTCGCGGGGCACCGCAAGCCGCTATGGCACGCGCTGCGCGACGCCTACGCGCCGCGACTGGCGACCCTCCAGCCGCGCCCGTCGGAGGAGAGCCGCGCGAACGCCTGGGAAGGCCTCGTGCCCGACTTCGACCTGCTCGCGCTGGTCCTCGTCAACGACACCGGCGAGGCCTATTCCGGATCGTTCACCGTGACCCGCGAGGCCTTCGACGGCACGGTGCTCGCCAAGGCCGTGGTCGAGGCCCGAGTGGACGCGCGCGACGGCGCGACGATCGCGGTCCCGGCCGAGGTCGCGGCGTTCCACGACGCGGCCGACGAGTACATCCGGGCCGAAGGCGACGGCTTCGCACCGGCCTTCCACTACGGGGCCGAAGTGGTGGACCAGCGCCTCGACCCGCGCCCGTTCGAGGTCGCGGCCGAGGCGGTCGAAGGCGGCTGCGTCCTGCACGTGACCGCGACCTCCCTGGTGCGGGACCTGTTCTGCCACGCGGACAAGGTCGACCCGGCCGCCCGCGCCGAGCAGGGCATGCTGACGCTCCGCGCGGGGGAGTCGGCGCGGTTCGGCATCATGTCGCCATCGGGCGACCCGGCGGCGTTCGCGGCCGCCCTGCGCTGCGCGAACGACCTGCGTTAGCGATACCGGTCGGAATGCGAAGCGCCGCTGCGCATTCCGACCGGAGCCTGGGTCCAGGTTCGCGGCCCGACCGGACCGGCGGCCCGATTACGCGGCAGCGGGCCTGGCGGCACCTCGTGCACCCGCTGTCGTGGACATCGGCGGCGTGAGCGCCTGATCGAGGTCGGCGATCAGATCCTCCGCCGCTTCGAGCCCGATCGAGAGCCGGACCAGGCTGTCTGCGGGCCGCGCGTCGGCGGCGACGGGCCGGTGCGTCAGGGCGGCCGGATGCTGGACCAGCGAGTCCACACCGCCCAGCGACACCGCATGCGTGAACAGCCGCACCGCCGACGTCACGTGCGCCGCCTGCTCGAACCCTCCCCGCAGATCGACCGAGACCATCGCCCCGGTGCCCCGCATCTGCCGCCCGAGCAGGCCTTGCTCGTCCCCGTCGAGCCCCGGATAGTGGACGCGGGCCACGCCGGGGTGCCGCGCCAGCCAAGCGGCGACACGCTGCGCCGTCGCCTGCTGGGCCCGCACCCGGATCGGCAGCGTCGTCAATCCCCGGTGGAGCAGATACGCCCCGAGAGGATGGAGCAGCCCGCCCGTCACCGCGCGGACCCGTCGCAGCGCGGCCGCGCTCTCCTCGCCGCAGGCGATGACCCCGGCGACCACATCGCCGTGCCCGCCCAGGTACTTGGTGGCGCTGTGCAGGACCATCGAGGCGCCGAAGTCGATCGGGTTCTGCAGCACCGGCGTCGCGAACGTATTGTCCACGAGCACCGGAACACCTTGGGCCGCTTCGACGACCGAGCCGATGTCCGCCAAATCCAAGGTCGGATTCGCCGGAGTCTCGAGCACGACCATCGCCGTGTCGGACCGGATCGCGCCCGCGACCTCCTCGGCCGCGCAGAACTGGGTCTCCGTCCCGAGCAGCCCCGAGGACAGGAGGTGGTCGGTCCCGCCGTACAGCGGACGGACCGCCACGATGTGGCGGCCGGTCCCGCCCGCGAGGATCGCGGCCGTCATCGCCGCCATACCCGAGGAGAACGCGACCGCCGCCTCCGCGTGCTCGAGCCGGGCCAGCGCCGACTCGAACCGCGCCACGGTCGGATTCCACAACCGCGCGTACACCGACCCGCCCTCCGCGGTCGGCGTCCCGCCGTTCGCCATGGCCTCGTAGGAGAGCCCGCCCGCCTCGATGCCCGGCAGGGGATTGGTCGAGGAGAGGTCGATCGGCAGGGCGTGCACGCCGAGCGCCGCGAGGTCCTCGCGGCCCGCGTGGACGGCGACGGTGTCGAACTGCAGTTGAGGCGCATTCATGACCAGAATCTAAGCCGAACCACAACAATCTGCAATACTTGCTGCGGAAACCCGCATCGATCGCGGATTTCCATGAAGATTCACCGGAAGGAGCGCAGATGGCGGACGAGCGATCGAAGAAACCACAACCACCGCCTCTGGACGGCACCGACCTGGCGATCCTCGCCGCCCTCGCCGAGGACGGCCGGATGACGAACGCCGCGCTCGCCGCCCGTGCGGGCGTCGCCGAGTCGACCTGCGCGTACCGCCTCCGCGCGCTGCGCGAATCCGGCGTCCTCACCGGCATCGCCGCCCGCCTCAACCCCGAGGCCTTCGGCCGCCCGCTCCACGCGATCATCAAGGTGCGCTTGGGAAGCCACAGCCGCGAGCATGTGCACCACCTCTACGACCGCCTGGTCGAACTGCCCGGGGTGATGACCGTCTTCCACGTCGGCGGCGATGACGACTTCCTCCTCCACGTCGCCGTGGCCGGGCCCGAGGCGCTGCGCGACCTCATCCTGGAACACGTGACCGCCCACGCCGTGGTGCGCCAGACCGAGACCCAACTCGTGTTCGAGGTCCGCGACGGGCGCGGCGTCCTGCCTCGCTGACCCGCCGAGCTGTCGGCCCGGGGTGGCATCCTGATGCCCCAGGCATCAACAAGGAGGCACACATGGGCAAGGTGATCTGCAGTATCACGGTCTCGGCCGACGGCTACGCAGCCGGGCACAACCAGACCGAGGAGCGGCCATTCGGCGACGACGGCGGCAACGGCAAGGGCGAAGGGCTGCACGCCTGGATGTTCAAGACCCCCGAGGAGAACCCCGTCGAAATCGCCCAGATGACCGCCGCCAAGGCGTTCATCATGGGGCGCAACATGTTCGGCCCCATCCGCGGGCCCTGGGACCGCGAATGGAACGGCTGGTGGGGCGACAACCCGCCCTTCCATGCCCCGGTCTTCGTGCTCACCCACCACGCGCGCGACACCGTCCAGATGGAAGGCGGCACCACCTTCACCTTCGTCACCGACGGCATCGAATCCGCGCTTGCGCAGGCGCGCGAAGCGGCCGGCGACGGCGAGATCGCCGTCATGGGCGGTGCCACCACCGTGAACCAGTACCTCGCCGCCGGACTGATCGACGAGCTGCGGCTCCACATCGCCCCGATCATGATCGGCGCGGGCAGCCGCCTCTTCGACGGCGTCCCGCCGCTCAAGCTCGAGCAGGTCAGCGTCCGCGGCGCAACTGCGGTCACGCACGTGACCTACCGCATCCTCAACTGAGGCCGCCAATCGCACCTGCGACGTCTCGGCCGAGACCGGTTCGCCGGCCCGGCCGAGCGCGTTCGCGCCGACGGGCGTCAGAGGGCCGGAATCTCCCGGGTGGTGACCAAGCCGATGTCTCTCATGAAGCGCTCCAAGGCGATCGCGGCGATGCCCTCCATCCCGCACGTGGGGGAGAGCTCGATCGCGAGACCGGCGGCGGCGTCCCCAGGGGAGTCCTCGAGGACGCGCCGCCGGACGATCGGCGCGATCCGCTCGCGCCACACCGGCCACTCAGCCCAGCCCCTCAGGGCGATGACCTCGGGATTGAGAATGGCGACGAGATCGGTCAGCGCGGCACCGAGGTAATGGGCGCTGCGCTCCATCGTCGCGATGGCGGCCCGGTCGCCGTTCTTCGCGGCGTCGGCGAGGGCCGCTACGAGGTCGAAGCCCTCAGGGCCTTCGCCGAGGGCATCGACGCCCTCGGCGAGGGGGTGGCCGGGGGCGATCTCGGCCAGGGTCGTCCGCAGGCCCGGGATGCCGACATAGGCCTCGACGCAGCCCTTGCGGCCGCACTGGCACTGGCGCCCATCGAAGACCAGGAGGCTGTGTCCCCATTCGCCTGCCGCGTTCGTGGCGCCGCGAACCACCGCGCCGTCCTGGATGATCCCTGCGCCCACCCCGTATCCGAGGCTGACGGCGACCGCGCTCGCGACCCGTCGCCCCGCACCGAGCCACAGCTCCGCGGTCGCGATGGCCTTCAGCGGGTTGTCGACCACGACCGGGAGGCCGAGCGTGTCGAGCAGGCGGTCGAAGTGGAGCCAGATCGCGTCCGGCGCCGTCGCGCCCTTCACCGGTCGCTGCATACCGCCGGGCAGCAGGATGCCGACGCCGATGACGTCCTCGCGCTTCGCTTGCGCGCGTTCAAGAGCGGTCTCGAGCGTGCGGTCGATCCAGGCGATGACCTCATCGGCCTCCGCAACGGCGGCGTCAGAGGCCGCCTCGACCGTCGCGAGCTCCCCGAGCGCCGCGTCGAACACGGTCGCCTCCAGGTACCGGTCCTCCACGTAGACCCCGACGACGCGGCCCCGGTCCGCGTTGAGCCGCAGGCCGGTCGTAGGCCGCCCGATGCCGCTGCTCAGCTGCCCGGACTCGGCGATGATCCCGAACTTCAGCAGGTCCTGGACGATCGTGGAGACCGTCCCGAGGCTCAACCCCGTGGCCTCGGCCAGATCGCTCCGGGTCGACTCGCCCGCCGCGAGCAGGGCGCGCATGACCACGAGTCGCGATTCGCTGCGGATATCGCGTGAGGTAAGCCGGGTGCCGGACATGAGCCCTCCCAGATCCTGACGAATGATCGGACTCGAAGACTAACAAAGGACCCCGCCCCGATTCGGGTTCACGAACACCGATGAATCCGCGGCCGCCGCCTTGTCTGATACGTAGCGGGCGACCCGCCCGCGCATTCCGGATCGGAGCGACCATGACCCCCGAGCACACCGCCCTGGTTCGCCGCCAGGAGACCCAGCGGGCGCACGTCCTCGGCATCCCCGAATGCCTCGACGAGCGGGCCCTGCGCGAGCCGGCCGTCCCCTCCGGCTGGAGCTGCCTCGACCTCGTGCACCACCTCGCCGTCGACGTCGAACGCTTCTGGTTCCGCGCCGTCATGGGCGGCGACCCGGCCGCCGTCGACTCGTTCGCAGTCGACGGTGGCGCCTGGACCGCCCCGCCCGGACTGAGCGCGGCGGAGGTCTTCGACTTGTACCGGCGCGAAGCGGCGCTGGCCGACGCCGCCGTGGCAGGCCTGCCGCTCGACAGCGGCCCGGCCTGGTGGCCCGACCGCTACGGCCCCTGGCGGAACGGCGACCTGCGCGAGGTCATGCTCCACGTCATCATCGACACCGCCTGCCATGCAGGGCAACTCGACGTGGTCCGCGAGCTCCGCGACGGCCGCCAATGGCTCGTGGTCAACTGACGCGGGACCCCGATCTCGCTGGGGCGAAGGGATTGCCGACCCCTGCCGAAAGGTCCTCGCATGGCGGCCGAGACTCCCGAAAGCACCGACGGGAGACTTATGCGGGCGTGACCAGGCTGCCCGGGTCGGTGTTCGCGCCGCAGAGCACGACGGCGACCGTCGCCGCGGGATCGATCGCAGACCGTCCGCTGAGGACTCCGGCGAGGGCGGCCGCCGCGCCGTGCTCGACGACCAGGCGCCGCCGGTCCCACAGCGACTGGCGAGCGGCGACGATCTCCTCGTCGCTCACCAGGACTGAAGTCACCGAGGCGCGCTCGGCGGCTGCGAACGCGATGTCACCGATCCTTCTGGCGCCCAGGGAGTCGGCGGCGACGCCCGAAACCGCCACATCGACCGGTGCGCCGGCCCGCAGGGCCTCGTGCAGGGTCGGCGCCCGTTCGGGTTCGACCGCGACGACGCGGACGCCGCACTCGGCCGCGACGGTGGCGATTCCCGCGAACAGTCCGCCGCCGCCCACGGCGACGACAATGTGGGTGACCTCCGGCAGGTCGTGCAGGATCTCGAGTGCGATGGTCCCGGCCCCGGCCGCGACGGCGGGCTGGTCGTAGGCGTGGACGAACGTCGCCCCGGTCTCGGCCACGTGCCGTTGCGCGGCTTCAAAAGCGTCGGAGTACTGGTCGCCGACCTGATGCACCCGGGCCCCGAGTGCGCGGAGCCTCGCCACTTTCATCGCCGGGGCGGTGGCCGGGACGAAGACCGTGGCGGGGACGCCGAGCGTCGCGGCGGCGTGGGCGGCCGCGAGTCCGGCGTTGCCGCCGCTCGCGCACACCACGCCGACCTCGGTGTCGAGGTCCCCGGCCTCGCGTGCGGTCAGGAGTCGGTTGAACGATCCGCGCGGCTTGAAACTCCCGGTGTGCTGCATGAACTCCGCCTTGTAGTACCGGCCCTCGGCCTTGAACAGCGGGGTGCGGCGGATGAATGGAGCGATCCTCTCGGCGGCCTCCAGCACGTCCTTGAGGTGAATCATCGGTCGCTCCTTCCGTGGTTTCGATCGGTCGGCACGACTGTATCCACCGGCCCTCCGGGCGGCGCGCGAACGGGGCCGGGAGGGTCGCCCCTCCCGGCCCCGCCGCCGTTCTTACTCCCAGTCCTCGAGGACGTCGTCGATGGCGCCGTTGAAGTCGGCGACCTCGGCGTAGACGCCCGGGCTGCCGGGTTCGGCGCAGCCGGCGCCCCAGCTGACGATGCCGACCAGGATCAGGCCTTCATCGGTCGGGGCCATGATCGGTCCGCCGGAGTCGCCCTGGCAGGAGTCGACCCCGCCGTTCTCGAGGTCGCCCGCGCACAGCATGGTCTGGGCGTCGATCCCGTCCGGATAGGCCGCTTCGCAGTCGTCGTCGCTGACGAACGGCACCTCGATCCGCTGCGCGACCGCGGGGTAGCCGCTGCCGGTCTCGCCCCAGCCGGCGGTCTCGAGGACGTCGAACTCCTCGGGCTCGGTGCCCACGTCGATGGGTTCGACGTCGACGGGCTCGTCGAGGAGCACGAGCGCCCAGTCGTTCGCCCGGTCGATCGGCTCGTTGTAGTCGTGCGCGATGTGGAAGTCGGCGACGGCGGTCTCGACGAGGTCGTCGGATTCGAGGTCGACCGAACCGGAGAAGACCGCGAACTCGTCGGGCGAGGTGAGGTCCGCGAGGCAGTGCGCGGCGGTGAGGACGACGTTCTCGGTGATGACCGTGCCGCCGCAGAACTGACGCTCGTACGGGGTGCCGTCACCGGTGTAGCCGAGGGCGACGAGCCAGGGGTACTGGCCCTCCTCGGCGGGTTCGCCGCCGATGATCTTGGCTTCGAAGTCGCCCTTGGTTTCGGGCTCCTCCGCGAAGGCGGCGACGCCGGTCCAGGCGAGCGCCACGGCACCGAGGCCGGCGGCGACGCCCGCGCCGACGCGGACCGCCAGGCGCTTCCTCTTACTGTCCACTGTGAATCCTTTCGGGGTGGAAGTGCGGTCGGCCCGATCGGCCCACCGTGCCCGAAAATATCCGCAATGTTCCGGGACCCCTCCCGAAGCGCTTGTGCCGCAGGCTCAGCCCTCGAGGTGCTCGGTCGCGGCGAGGCGCAGGACCAGGCGCCCGCGGTAGAGGTCGTCCTCGTGCAGCGTGGTGATGCTGCCCGACCGGGCTTTGAAGACCGCGTACCCGAGCGCCTCGATCGGCATCCGGATCCAGGCGGCGACCGCGAATGTGAACGCGTAGCCGTGGGTCACAATGATCTGGTGCTCGCACGGGCTCCGGGTGATCTCGTCCATGGCTGCGTAGATCCGCTGCGCCACTTGGCCTCTCGACTCCGAGCCGGGGATGTGGAGATGACCCATCCGGTCGCCTTCCGCTGGAGGCGGCGTGAAGAGCTCGTCCCATCGCGACTGCGGGTGCCCTTCGGCCTCGCCGAACGACCCCTCGCGCAACCGGGGGTCGAAGACCGGTTCGAGCCCGAACCGCTTCCCGATCACGTCGGCGGTCTGTTTGGTGCGCTGGAGGTCCGAGGAGTAGAGCTCCACTTGCGACGCATCGGGGATCGCGGCCCGCAGGGCGTCGCTGATGCGCCCGGCGGCTTCGACGCCGCCGGGCGTGAGGTCCGAGTCGTACCAGCCGCCGACTCGCCCTTCGACGTGGTGGGTGGCCTGCGGGTGGGTGACGACGTAGAGCGTGCGCATGGGTGCGTGCCTCTCTGAGCGGGGGAGCGTTCGACTCTAGACCGGCAGGGCGTCGAGGGTTCGCCTAGGATTGGCGCGACGCAGAGGAGGGCGGGCATGTCGACATCGCGAAGCGCGCGCCAGCCGACCGTCAAAGAGGTCGCCACGCGCGCGGGGGTCAGTCCGATGACAGTGTCCCGCACGCTCGCGGGCGGCGTCAACGTGCCACATGCCCGTACTGGCGGACACCACAGCGTTGCTCGATGGCGCGCGGCTCTACCACGGCACCTGCTCTAATTCGGCGCCGGGCACACCCGCATCGGATTCTTCGGCAACCGCAGCTCCGTGTTCACCGGCGAGCGCCGGTCAGCGGCTACGAGCAGGCGATGAACGAGCGCGGGGCGCCGATCGACACGTCGATCATCGCCCGGGACCAGCAGGCGCTGCGCGAGATCGGGCGCACCGGCAAGACCGAGCTGTATACGACCCCGGAGACCGGCGGGAACGTCTTCACCTGCATCACGAAGGCCCACCCGAACCTCGGCGACCACGACACCCTCGTCATCTCCTGCAACGTGAACAGCTTCCAAGGCAGCGACCTGTACGCGGACGCGAGCCTCTACCGCCCCCGCTACATCAACGTGCACGCGCAGCTCCCGCGCCGCTAGACCGAACACCGCAACACCCCCGGGCCACCAGCCTCTGGCCCGGTTGCCGCCCCCCGAGCGCCCGATCCGCCTAGGCTGGTTCGGGACGCCACGGGAGGAGACGCCATGGACGACACCTCGTTCGTCTACCTGACCGGCGAACCGCTGCCCGCCTGAACCGATGAGTTTCGGCCTGCGGCGTCGTCGGTATACCTGAGGATTCCCGAACCAGAGGAGCAGCACATGGGCAAGCTCATCGTCACCGAGTTCACGTCCGTCGACGGCGTGGCCCAGGCCCCCGGCGCGCCGGAGGAGGACCCCGAGGGCGGTTTCGAGTACGGCGGCTGGCAGGCGCCGCTCATCGACCGCGATGAGGAGCACTTCATCTTCGAGCAGGCGAAAGGCATGGACGCCCTGCTGCTCGGCCGCCGCACGTACGAGATCTTCGCGGGCTACTGGCCCACGGCCCCCGCCGAGTTCGAGTTCACCGAGCTCATCAACCGCGTCCCCAAGTACGTCGCCTCCCGCACGCTCGAAGCCCCGCTGAGCTGGGACACCGCGAGCCTCCTGGAAGGCGACCTGGCCGAGGCCGTGAACGGCCTGAAGGACCGCCACGGCAACGTCCATGTGATCGGCAGCCTGAACCTGGTCCAGTCGCTGCTCCGGCTCGGCCTCGTCGATCAGCTCAACCTGTGGGTCTACCCGCTGGTCCTCGGCGACGGCAAGCGCGTCTTCGCCGAAGGCGCGGTCCCCGCGGCCCTGCGCCTGGCCGAATCGCGCGTCTTCGCCAACGGCACGCTCAAACTCGAATACGAGACCGCGGGCGAACCCGCGGTAGGCGACATCGGCGCGGACGTCGACCGACTGACCTGACCGGTGCCGCTCGGCAGACGCTTCGCGGCCCGACAGGGCGATCACACCGGGCGCGGCCCGCAGCCCGCGCCCGGTGTCGCTCAGCCGCTGACCACCAGATCGATGACCTCGACCGGGTCCTCCACGTCGGTGGTGGCCGCGAGCACGGTCATCGTCTTGCTGATCGGATTGCCGTGGCCGTCGAACTCCAGCGGCCCGGTCGCCGTGATCCCGCTGAAGCCCCGCAGCTCGTCGGCGAGCGAGTCGGCGGTGACGGTCGGACCCTGGCCCTGCGCGATGAGCGCGACCAGCCTGAACGCTTCGTACGACATCAGCGCCTGCCCGTTCGCCAGGTTCGCGTTCGTGCCGAACTGGTGCTGCAGCTGGTCGGCGGCGCTCTTCATCTGAGCGGCCGAGGAGTCGTGCTCCGGGCCGGCCTCCGCCCACTGGTCCGGGTGCGCCAGACCGATGTAGTACAGGTCCACATTGGCCGCCCGCATGTCGCTCACGAGCGAGCGCTCCCGCGGCACCGACGAGGCGTTGTCCCCGGTGATGATCGTGATCCGCTGCTCCAGGCACGGCTGCTCCCGCAGGCTCAGGCTCCGGATCAGCGACGGCAGCGCGAACCGCGAGAGACCCGCGAAGAACAGGTACGAATCCTCCTGCACCTCTTGGCACATCGCCGCCACCGTCTCCTCGAACAGGGACGGGTTGACCTCCGAGATGTCCGATCCGTTGTACGTGAACGGCCGGGGGGAGTCCGTGCAGCCCTCATCGACCTGCTGCTGCTGGAACGACTCGTTCAGCGTGATCGAGTAGTCGTAGCTCCGGTCCGTGTCGCTCACGTTGAACACCGAGCACAGGTCGCCGTGCTCGCGCACGAACGACGCCAGCGCCAGCGCCTCCTGGGTGTTGGTGGGCCCCATGCGGAACGCCGAGTTCGTCTCCGGGTCCCCGGTGAGCATGTTGTCGCCGGTGATGGTGGAGCCCATGACGACCAGGCCCTCCCGGTTCATCCGGTCGATGAACAGCCCGGTCGCCTCGTAGCTGGCGCTCAACCCGGTGACGGCGATCAGGTTCGCCTCCCGGCGCTGATCGACCAGCGCCTCGGCGGCCTCGGCCCATTCCTCGTTGCTCGGCCCCAGGTCGGTCAGGAGGAGCCGCACCTTCGGGTACTGGTCGTCGTTGATGAGCGCCTGCGCGGCGGCCGCGCCCTGGATCTGGTTGGCGATGTCGTCGGGGGAGTTGGCGTCGTCGCCTTCGAAGGTCATCGAGAGCGCCAAGGCGACGGTGAACGAGTCCTCGTCGTCGCCGATGGCCTCGTTCTGCCGGGCGACGGCGTCGCAGGCCTGCTTGAGCGCCGGGTTGACGCAGTTGCCGCCCTCGCTCAGCCGCAGGCAATCGCCGCTGGCCTCATCGCGGGTGAACGGCTCGCCGCAGGAGTCCGGCTCGAAACCGCCGCCCAGCGCGAAGACGCCCAGTGCAGCGATGACGACGAGGACCACGGCGACCGCGGTCCAGGACACGGCCGCGCGGACGCGCGACCTGCGGGCGGTGATCGGCTGCTCGTCGCCCGAGAGGCCGGTCGCACCGAAGTGGTGCCATTCGGCGAACCTCGACGGACCGGTGCGCAGCTGGCGCAGCAGCCCGAAGAGTTCCCCGGTGCGGGCGCGCTGGCTCGGGTCGTGGTGCTCGTAGTAGTGGAGTTGGCCGCGCGACTGGCGGCTCTCGGCACGCAGCGCGCTGGCGAGTTCGTAGGCCTCGTCGCCGTCCGCGATCCCGGCGAAGACGAGTTCGATGCCGTTGACGGCGCAGTCGGCGATGAAGGACCGGCGGTAGGTGTTCGCGAGTTCCTGCCGGGCCCAGTCGGTGGTGCGGTTGGGTTCGCTGTCGCCTTCGGGGATCTGGTGCGCCGCTTGGCGGACGGCGTCGAGGTCCCATTGGCCGTCGGTCGTGGTGAGCTTCAGGAGGCGTTTGCGGGCGGCACCGAATGCGATCCAGCGCAACGGGATCGCCAGGCCTTTGAGCGGGAACTGGAGCGGTCCCACGCCGATGCCGGCGTTGTCCTGCGAGCCCCTGTTGAGGGCGTCGAGGAAGCGGCTCGGCTTGTCGCGGGTGAGGGCGAGGGCTTCGTAGGCGAGTGCGCTGCCGTCGGATTCGAGGTTGCCGCGAACGGCGTCGAGCATGAGCGCGAGGAGCTTGAACGGCGTCTGCCGGGCGAGCTCGGGACGGTCGGCGAATCGCTCCCAGATGCTGCTCTCCGGGCGCGTCTCGTTGGAGCCCAGGGGGATTACGGCAGCGAAGGCCCGGGTGTCCAGCAGGTTCCCGAGGGTCCGATCGTCGATCGCGGTGCCGGTGACGAGGATGAGCCGGGGGCGGTCGGCTCGGGTGTAGGGCTGCGAATGCGGGTTTTCGGAGGGGTCGCCGTTACCGGCTCGGGGTGTGGTCGTTGCCATCCGCACATGTTTTCAGGCGGGTGCGTCAATTCGGCTCAACTGTCGCGCGCAAGTCGGGAATCCGACACTTTCACCTGCGGCCCTGCGGGATGCGTTCATTCGATCGAGGGGATATAGGCGGGCGCACGGCTCAGCTCCCCTTGCGTCCGTTCGCGGTCTGACCTAAGCTCGTCACGTCCCATTCATCGATATGAATTCCCAATGAATGGGACTTTCCAGCGTAGGAGAGCGAACCGACATGACCAGTGAAGCCACCTTCATCGAGCAGACCAGCGCCACCGAGACGAGCGCCGTCAACGAACGCCACTTCAGCGCGCTGCAGCGGGGCGAGGCGAGCCTCGACCGCATTGCCTCCGTGCGGATCTCCCACGCGATCCTCCCGCTCAAGACCTCCATCAGCGACGCGAAGGTGCTCACCGGCCGCCAGAAGCCGATGACCGAGATCGCGTTCCTGTTCGCTGAGATCCGCACCGAGTCCGGCCTCGAAGGCGTCGGCTACGGCTACTCCAAGCGCGCCGGCGGCAAGGGCCAGTACGCCCATGCCCGCGAGATCGCCCCCGACCTGATCGGCGAGGACCCCAACGACATCCAGCGGATCTGGACCAAGCTGGTCTGGTCCGGCGCCTCCGTCGGACGCAGCGGACTCTCCACTCAGGCCATCGCCGCGTTCGACATCGCGCTGTGGGACCTCAAGGCCAAGCGCGCCGGGCTGCCCCTCGCGAAACTCCTCGGCGCCCACCGCGACTCCGTGGCCTGCTACAACACCTCGGGCGGGTTCCTCTCCTCCTCCATCGAAGCGGTCCTCGACAACGCCGACGCCGCCATCGCGAGCGGCATCGGCGGCATCAAGATCAAAGTGGGCCAACCCGACACGCACATCGACCTGCGCCGAGTCGCCGCCGTCCGCGAGCACCTCGGCGAGGACTTCCCTCTCATGGTCGACGCCAACCAGCAGTGGAACCGCAGCACCGCGATCCGCATGGGCCGCAAGCTCGAGGAGTACGAACTCACCTGGATCGAGGAGCCCCTCGACGCCTACGACGCCGAAGGCCATGCCGACCTCGCCCGCGAACTCGCCACCCCCATCGCCACCGGCGAGATGCTCACCAGCGTCGCCGAGCACGCCGACCTGATCGGGCACCGCAGCGTCGACTTCATCCAGCCCGACGCGCCCCGCGTCGGCGGCATCACCCCGTTCCTCAAGATCATGTCCCTCGGCGAGCACGCCCGCGTCCGCATGGCCCCCCACTTCGCCATGGAGATCCACCTCCACCTCGCCGCCGCCTACGAGCACGACCCGTGGGTCGAGCACTTCGAATGGCTCGAACCGCTGTTCAACGAACGCCTCGAGATCGCGGACGGCCGCATGGTCGTCCCCGCCCGGCCCGGCCTCGGCTTCAGCCTCAGCGACCAGGCCCGCGCCTGGACCGAGGCCACCGAACGCTTCGGATCGGCCGCGTGACACCCCGCACCGACGCGGGCCCCAAAGGCGCACTCGACCGGGCCCTCGAAATCCTCGAAGTGCTCACCATGCGCGGCAAGGCGACCACCGCCGAACTCGTCGAAGCCGTGGGCGTGAGCCGCAGCGCCGTCTACCGCCTCGTCGAACGCCTCGAAGCCGCCGAGTACCTGACGCTCGCCGACGGCCAATGGCGGCTCGGCCCCGCCGCCGCGCGCATGGCGATGGCCGCCGTCCACAACATGGACGTGCTCACCGTCGCCCCGCCGATGCTCCGCGACCTCGCGCACCGCACCGGCGAGACCGTCAGCCTCGGCGTCCTCAGCGGCGACGAGATCGTGTTCGTCTTCCGCGAGATCGGCCACCAGGCCGTCCACGTGCGCTCCGAACTCGGCGCCCGCCGGCCCCTGCACGCCACCTCCGTCGGCAAGGCCTACCTCGCCGGACTCGCCCCCGAACGCTGCCACGAGACCATCGAGCGACTCCCTATGCAGGTCTTCACCAAAGCCACCGTCCACGACCGCGACCGCCTCCGCGAAGCCGTCAGCGAAGCGCGCCGGCGAGGCTGGGCCGAAGAACACGGCGAATTCGACGCCGGCAGCACCTGCTTCGGCGCCCCTGTGTTCGACCAGAGCGGCACCGTCACCGCCGCCATCAGCATCGCCGGACCCACCGCCCGCATGGACGCCGCCCGCGACCCCTTCGGCCCCCTCGTCGCCGAGACCGCCGCCGCCATCTCCCACCGCCTCGGCTACAGCGACCGCGCGAAGCCGCTCGCGCCACGACCGGAACACCAAGGAGCCTGACATGACCGACCGCATCGCCAGCACCGACCCGCGCACCGGCGCCACCGTCGCCGAAGCGGCCCCCACCACCATCGACGAGGTCCACCGCATCGCCGCCGCCGCAGCGGCCGCCGCCCCCGAACTGGAACACCGCGGCCGCGACTTCCGCGCCCGGCTCCTCCGCGCCGTCGCCGCCCGCCTCGAAGAGCGCCGCGACGCCATCGTCGCCCTGGGCCAGAAGGAGACCGGACTCCCCGAAGCCCGCCTGGGCGGCGAACTCACCCGCACCGCCTACCAGGCCGAGTTCTTCGCCGCCGTCATCGAAGACGGCGGCTACCTCGAAGCCACGATCGACCACGCCGCGGACACCCCCATGGGCCCCGGCCCCGACCTGCGCCGCCTCCTCGTGCCGATCGGCCCCGTCGCCGTCTTCGGCGCCTCCAACTTCCCGCTCGCCTTCTCCGTCCCCGGCGGCGACACCGTCTCGGCGCTGGCCGCCGGGAACCCGGTCATCGTCAAGGCGCACGACTCCCACCTGGGGCTCTCGCTGCTGTCCTATGAGGCGCTCGTGCAGGCCTGCGCGGACGTCGACGCCCCCGAGGGCACGGTCGGCATCGTCTTCGGCACCGAAGCCGGTGCGGCCCTTGTCGTCGAACCGGTCGTGAAGGCCGTCGGGTTCACCGGTTCGCTCACCGGCGGCCGTGCCCTGCTCGACCTCATCAACGCCCGCCCCGAGCCGATCCCGTTCTACGGCGAGCTCTCGAGCGTCAACCCGCTCATCGTGACCGCCGCCGCGGCCGCCGAACGGCCCGAAGCCATCGCGAACGGCCTGGTCGCGTCGGTCACCGGTTCGGGCGGCCAGCTCTGCACCAAGCCCGGGGTCGTCTTCGCCCCCACCGGAGCCGCAGGCGACAAGCTCCTCGGCGCGGCCGCGGCCCTCATCGCCCAGACCGCCGCGCACCCGCTGCTGAACGCCCGCATCGCCGCGTCCTACCGCGACATCACCGCCTCCTACACTGCCGCGCCGGGCGTGAAGGGACTCGCGATAGGCACCGACGCACCGGCCGAGGGCTCCTTCGGAAGCCCGCGGCTGCTCGAAGTGGACGCCGCCGACTTCACCGCCGCCGTCGCCGAGGAATGCTTCGGCCCCAGCGCGATCGCGGTCCGCTACGCCGACGCCGAGGAACTGCGCACCGCGTTCGCCGCCCTGCCCGCCTCGCTCACCGCGACCCTGCACACCGCCGAGGACGACCCGGACCTCGAACCGCTGGTCGCACTGGTGCGCCCGCTCGCCGGGCGCCTCGTCTTCGATCAGTTCCCCACGGGCGTCCTGGTCTCCTGGGCGCAGCACCACGGGGGCCCCTGGCCGTCGACGAACACCCTCCACACCTCGGTGGGCGCCACCGCGATCCGGCGCTTCCTGCGCCCGATGGTGTGGCAGAACGCTCCGAAGTCGGTGCTGCCGCCCGAACTCCACGACGACGCCGCCCTCCCGCAGCGCGTCGACGGCCGACTCCGCCTGTGAGCGCGCTCCCGGACGGCGCCGCCGCCTGGGCCGTGCTGGCCCTCGCGGCGGTGCTCGTCGGCATCGCCAAGACCGGCTTCAGCGGCATGGGATCCCTGCCGATCCTGCTGTTCGCCACGGTGCTGCCCGCCAAGGAGTCCACCGGGGCGCTGCTGCCGATGCTGATCCTCGCCGACCTCTTCGCGATCCGCTTCTACTCGCGGCACGTGGAGTGGCGGGTGCTCGCCCGCCTCGCCCCGTGGGTGGTGGTCGGCACCGTGATCGGCGCCGTCGTGCTGTGGTTCGTGGACGACACGCTGATGCGGCTGCTCATCGGCGCGATCCTGCTGGTGATGCTCGCGATCCAGGTGTGGAACCGGGTGCGGCCCAAGGCGGTGGACCCGGAGCCGTCCAGCGGCCTGGCCCGCCGCAGCGCCGCCGCCGGCGCGGGGGTCGCGGCGGGCGCGACGACGATGATGGCGAACGCGGCGGGCCCGGTGATGGTCCTGTACCTGATGCTCTCGGGCTTCCCGAAGCTGCGGTTCCTCGGCACGATGGCGTGGTTCTTCTTCGCGGTCAACCTGTTCAAGGTCCCGTTCAGCGTCGGCCTCGGCCTCATCTCCTGGCACACGCTCCTCATGGCCGCACTGCTCATCCCGGCCGTCGCGCTCGGTGCGCTCATCGGACGCGCGGTGGTGCACCGCGTGAACCAGCGGCAGTTCGAGATCGCGACGCTCGCGCTCTCGGCCGTGGGCGCAGGGCTGCTCGTCCTCTCGGCCGTCTAGCGCTGTTGGCGGCCGGGGGCTTCCCCGGCCCGCCAACAGCGCTAGTGATGGTCGTGCGCCGCAACGGCTTCCGGCACGCCTCCGACCTCCTCGCCCTCACGGAGGACCACGAACTGACCCATCATGCCCGCGTCTTCGTGCATGAGGAAGTGGCAGTGGAACATGTACGGCATGTTCGGGTCGGTGTACTCGCTGAACCGCAGCGCCAGCCGGTATTCGCTCTCGGGGATCAGCAGGACCGTGTCCTTCCAGCCGCGCAGGTGCGGCGGCGGCGCCTCGCCGTCGATCGTGAGCACCTGGAACTGCACGTCGTGGACGTGGAAGTTGTGCAGGTAGCCGTTGTCGTTGACCACGTTCCACACCTCCACGGTGCCTTCGCGGACACCGAAGTCGATGCGGTCCATGTCCATCGGCTCGCCGTTGATCTTGTCACCGCCGAGTGAGAACGAGCGCTCTTCGACGACATCGGCGCTGCCCAGATCCGGTTCGGAGCCCATCGCCGCAGGGATCGAGGTCCCGCCTGTCAGGGAGTCGGCGGCGCGGAACTGGAGGAGGTCGAGCCGGTCCTCGAAGCCGTCGAACCGGCCGAGCGCGCCGCCGTGTTCGGCCGGGTAGGACCGCAGTTCGACGGTCTCGCCGGGCGTGAACGCGACCACGATCTCGGCGCGCTCGCCCGGCGACAGGAGCAGCCGATTCGTCTCCCAAGCCTCGGGAAGCAGGCCGCCGTCGGTGCCGATGAGCGAGAACGGCCGGTCGTCGGCGAACCCGAAGTGGTACAGCCGGGCGCCTGAGCCGTTGAGCAGCCGCAGCCGCACCAGTTCGGTCGTGACCTCGAAATACGCGCCCATCGTGCCGTTGACGATGAGGTCGTCGCCGGTCACCCCGAGCTGTGCGAGCACCGAGGACGAGTGGTCGAACTGGTTGTCGCCGTCGAACTTCCGGTCCTGGACGATCACGGGCACATCGTCGACCCCGTACGTCTTCGGCAGCGGCACCGCCTCCGAGGCGTCGTCGTCGATGATGAACATCCCGGCCAGGCCCCGGTACACGTGCTCGGCCGTCTGCCCGTGCGGGTGCGGGTGGTACCAGAGCGTGGCCGCCTGCTGGTTCACCGTCCATTGCGGCGTCCAGGTCTCCCCGGGTGCGACCGCTTGATGCGGCCCGCCGTCCATGACCGCCGGCAGGTGCATCCCGTGCCAGTGGACCGAGGTCGCCTCGTCGAGGCTGTTGCCGATCGCGAACGCGATCGACTCGCCCCGTTCTGCGCGGATCGTCGGGCCGAGGTACGACCGGTTGAAACCCCACGTGTCTGTTGCGGGTCCGTCCTTGAACCGCGTCTGCCCTCCTTGGATCTCAAGGTCGAAGATCCTGACCCCCGAACTGTCCACCGTCGACTCCGCCAGTGGCGGGATCGCCAGCGGCGTATCGAAGTCGATGCGGCCGAACGTGTCCAGTTTGGCTTCCGCCCACCCGTGGGCGAGGAGCCCGCCGCCCCCGGCGGCCACCGCTCCGCTGATGCCGAGTGCGATTGCGCTGCGTCGCTTCATCTGCCTGCTCCTTCGCGCGAACGCTAGTGCCGGTCGCCGAACGCCGCCCGGTACCAGTCGATCGTGGTCGAGAGCGCTTCGCGCCAAGGTGTGGGCCGCAGCCCGAAGGCGGACTCGAAGTCGGCCGAGACCATGTTCTGCGGGATCCGATGCTGGTAGAACATCTCGGCATACTCGCTGATGAACTGCTCGTCGAAGGGCCCGTAGGGGACCAGCTCGGTGAGCACGTCGACGTCCAGCTCCCGCCCGATCAGCGCTTCGACCAGCTTGTGCACCTCCGTGGTCGGCAGCGCGGGGTTCGTCGGGAGGTGCCAGACCCGGCCGTCGCCGCGCGGGTCGGCGCCGAGGGCGGCGAGTCCGCGCGCGACGTCGCCGATGTACGTGTAGCTGTGCGGCAGTGCGAGGTCGCCGAGCCCGAGCACCTTCCCGCCGGTGATGGCGCCGGGGAAGAACGCCCCGCCGAGGGTCGAGCTGAGGACGCCGGGACCGAAGAAATCGGCCGCCCGGCCGAGCGCGACGCTCGTCTCGCCGTTCCGGTGCGCGGCGAGGTACCGCCGGTCGAGTTCGGCGCGCAGGCGTCCCTTGCGGCTGGTCGCGGCCCAGGGCGTCTGCTCGGTGATGGCCTCGCCGTCGGCCTGGCCGTACGGGTAGAGGGTGTCGAGGACGACGAGCCGCGCACCGTGGCGCGAGGTCGCCGCGAGCACCGAGTCCGTGATGCCCGGGAGGACCTCCGTCTGCAAGTGGTAGGGGACGTTGACGGCGTGGTAGACGACCGCGGCGCCGTCCGTGGCCTCGATCGCGGCCTCCGGAGTGGAGAGATCGGCCTGGACCCGTTCGATCCGCTTGTCGGACACCGGGATCTCGCTGCGGGAGACGTGGCGGACGCGGAGGTCGCGCTGCGCGAGGTCGGCCGCAATGGCGGTTCCGGCAGGTCCGGCGCCGAGGACGACGTGCAGGGGAGTGGTGGTCATGATGATCTCCTTGCTATTGAGTGGCTAGTCACTCACTGATGTGGCTGAAAAAGTCGCCCGTCAGGTGTCGGCCGTCAGGGCGGGGTCGTGCGGGATATCGGGTCAGGACTTGGGGGCCGCGTGGCGGATGCCCGCAGTGAGCATCGCGGCCCACTCGGCGTCCACCTCGAATGCGTCGATCGCGGTGAGCAGGTGGCACAACTGCCCGAAGGCGATGAAGTGCTGGATGGCAGGGCCGTCCGCCCGGGAGCGGGCGGCGACGTACTCGGTGATCTCCGCGATGCCGCCGCGCACGGTCCGGGCGATCGCCGGGTCCGCCATCGCGGACTGGGCGTGCACCTGGATCGTGAGCAGGTCGCGATCGGCGATGAGCTCGGCATACGCCCCGCCCATCGCGTGCAGCACCGACTCGGGCGAACCGTCCTCGCTCGCTTCGGCGCCGCGCTCCAGCGCGTCCAAGATCCGCCGGTAGCACTCCTCGAGCGCCGCGACGAACAGCTGCGTCTTGGAGGAGAAGAGCTTCGACACGTACGCGGGGGAGATGCCGGCGTGCTTGGCCACCTCCGCGATCGTGACGGTGTGGAACCCGCCCTGCGCGAAGGTCGCGATCGCGCTCGATACCACGGCTCCGCGGCGCTCTTCGGCCGTGGAGAGTACTCGCTCTGCCATGTGAATGACTGTACACTCACTCTTTTCGAAACGCAACACCGGGCCGGCGCGCAATCGCAGCCGAGGGCCGCCGCTCTACAGTCGCGTTGCATTGCAACGACACCGATCTCGTAGGCGGCGTTTACATATGGGACTTCCGGGAATGCACAAGGCAACCGTGGAGGTTCGATATGGCTGACGAGGTACTGGGAGTCGTGGGCGCCGGCATCGTCGGCCTGGCGGTCGCCCGGGAGCTGGCGCGCCGCCGCCCCGGCGCCCGGGTCGTGGTCTTCGAGAAGGAGGACCGCGTCGCGGCCCACCAGACGAGCCACAACTCCGGTGTCGTGCACGCCGGGATCTATTACGTCCCAGGCAGTCTCAAAGCGCGGTTGTGCACCCGCGGAGTCACCCTCCTCAAGGAGTACTGCGCCGAGCACTCACTGCCCTATGTGGAGTGCGGGAAGCTCGTCGTCGCCGTGCGCGAGCATGAGGTGCCGCGCATGGACGCCCTCTACGGACGGGCCGTCGCCAACGGTGTGCTGGGCCTGCGCCGGGTCGGCCCCGAAGAGCTCCGCGAGATCGAGCCGCACGCGACCGGGTTCGGCGCGATCCACTCCCCGGGGAGCGCCATCACCGACTACGCCGCCGTCGCCCGCGCCTTCGCCGCCGAAGTGTCGGCCGCCGGAGGCGAAGTGCGCCTGGGCTACCCCGTCGACGGGATCGAACCGGTCGGCTCGCGCGTGCGCGTCGCCTCCGGCGAGGAGCGGGTCACCGTGGACCACCTGGTCCTGTGCGCGGGGCTCCGGGCCGACCGCGTGGCGGCGCTCGCGGGCGATGAACCCGGCCCCCGCATCGTCCCCTTCCGCGGCGAGTACCTGCGCGTCGTGAACGCCAAAGCCGGACTCCTGCAAGGCCTCGTCTACCCCGTGCCGGTGCCCGGCTACCCGTTCCTCGGCGTCCACTTCACCCGCCGCGTCGACACCGGCAAGGTGGAGATCGGACCGAATGCCGTCCTCGCCCTCGCCGCCGAGGGCTACCGGTGGCGCGACGTCAGCCCGGCCCACCTCGCCCGGCTCGCCGCCTGGCCTGGGGCCTGGCGGATGGCCGCCCGGCACTGGCGCATGGGCGCCCAAGAGGTCCACGGCTCACTCTCGAAGCGCGCCTACATGCAAGCCTCGCAGCGGTACTTCCCCGAGATCGGGCCCGAGGACGTCGAACGCGACGGCGCCGGCGTCCGCGCCCAGGCCCTCGACCGCGACGGCGGGCTCGTCGACGACTTCCGCATCCACCGCCTCGGCCCCGTCACCGCCGTCCGCAACGCGCCCTCGCCCGCAGCCACGTCCTCCATGGCGATCGCCGAGCACGTCGTCGACGCCATCGGCTTACACGCGGACGACGAGCTTCCCGAAGGTGTGCCGCCGCGCGAAGTCCCTGACCGCTTGCGCCCCTTCGTCAAGCATGTAACGGCGACCGATCCGGGCGGCGAGCTCCCCGCGCTCGGCAGCCTCGGCGACCTCGCGCATCCCGCCGAGCCGCCCGTCCATGTCGAGCACGAATCGCAGATCGACGTCATCGCGGCCCAGCCATTCCGGCTGCGTGACAGGGAAGGTGATGGTCACCAGCTGCCCGCCCGGCCGCAGAGCAGCGGCCGCCTCGGTGAGCCGGTCACCCGGCAGCGTGAGGTTGAAGACTGCATCCACATCAGACGGATACTCGGCCGAATCGTAGCCGATCACCTGCGCCGCACCGAGTTCACGCACCCGTTCCGCACACTCCGGCCTCGCTGTCGCGGTCACCTTCGCGAACGCCGCGAGCACCGGCAGCAGCGCCGTCCCCACCCCGCCGGACGCCCCGACCACGAGCACTGAAGCGCCAGGCTCGACCTCGGCGCTGGCCAGCATGGCGCGAACGGTCAGGCCGACCGTGGGCAGCGCCGCCGCGTCCTCGACGCTGAGGCTTTGCGGCCGCATGGCGATGAACGGCGTGTCGGCCTCGAAGACCGCGTACTCAGCGAGCGCTCCGGTCGTCAGCGAGGGCCGCTCGGCGCCAGCCATGGCCCGCAGCGCTCGCGGCACCGCCTGGCCGAAGACCTCGTCGCCGACCTCGTATCCGGTGACTCCCGGCCCGAGTTCGCTGACGGTGCCGGCGAAGTCGTTGCCGGGCACATGCGGGAACTCGAGCGGGAACTGCTCGCGGAACTCGCCGCTGGGGACCTGCACATCGGCGGGGTTGATGGAGGCCGCGGCGATGCGCACCTGGATCTGGCCGGGACCGGGCCTGGGCGCCGGAATCTCGGTGACGGTGTAGGTCTCGGGCGGGCCGTAGTCGTTGGTGACGACTGCCTTCATGTTCGCTCCTCAGAAACTAAACGGACCTTGCGGTCAGGTTCGCTTCGGAACGCTAGCATTAACCGGACCGTGCGGTCAACTTGCTAGGCTGGGGCCATGACCGACACGCGCCCGCTCCGCGCCGACGCCGCCCGCAACCGCAAGCTGCTCCTGGCCGCCGCCGCCGACGAGTTCGCCGAGCACGGGCTCGACGCCTCGGTGGCGGACATCGCCCGCCGCGCAGGGGTCGGCAAGGGCACGGTCTTCCGGCATTTCGCGACGAAGGACGAGCTGATCGCCGCCATCCTCATCGACCGCATGGAGGCGCTGAGCGAACTCGGCGAGCGCCTGTACGAGTCCGGCGACGCCGAGGCGGCGCTGCGCGAGTTTCTGACCGCCGCGGCGATGCAGCGCCAAGAGCGCGACTTGTCCTTCCTTGCCGCGGCGAGCGCCTCGATGCCCGAGGTGAACCGGGCTCGCGAGCGCATGTTCGCGGCCATCGACCGGCTGGTCGACCGCGGCCGCGAGCGCGGTGCGGTGCGCGACGACGTCACCGGTGCCGATGTGTTCCTGCTGATGTGCGCCCCGAACTACGTCGCCGGCTACGTTCCGAACGCGTCACCTGATCTGTGGCGCCGCTACCTCGCACTGATCCTCGACGGCCTGCGCCCCGAAGGTGCCCGCCCGCTCCCCGAGCAGGCCCCGGAACTCGACTGACCTCACCGGGAGCGGTGCCGGGCTGTTTTCGGCACGGGGTTCAAGCGGTCAGCGATGGGGGGTGGGCGTTCGTTCAGGGCCGCTGGTCGGGGCCGGGTTGTCTTGGGCGTGCGGTTCAGGCGGGCGGCGATGAAGAGGTGAGTGGCTGCCCGGGGGTGCGTCGCCGGGGCGGGGCCGTTTCTGGCGTGCGGTTCAGGCGGGCGGCGATGGAGGGGTGGGGGTTTGCTCGGGGTGCCTGGCCGGGGCCGGGTCCTCTTCGGCCTGGCTTCAAACGGGCGGCGATGAAGAGGTGAGCGGCTGCCCGGGGTGCGTTGCCGGGGTGGGGCCGGTCGTCGCCACCCCGGCAGGCGAGGCGGGCCGGGCGGGCGGGGTCGGTTGCCACTACCGATCGGGCCGTGCTGATTCGAGCCGGTGCCGAAGCGACCGGGTGAGTCCGGCTCGAAGCCGCAGCGACCGGGCCGGACTGCGGAGCGGCGGGCATTGCCTCGGTCGCGGCTGCGGTGCGGGCCGTGCGCATGGTCGTGGTCGTAGTCGTCATGTCCTTCTCGCCTCCTTCCTCTGTTCCTCGCGCTTCCCGTGCCTCGGCCTCCCTGGCCTAGGCTTCCGGCCGGGGCCCTTCGGCTTCCGACCGGCCTTCGATCAGCGACCCGACCTTCACAGGCACCAGCCCGCCAGACCCCTGCCTCCGCATACTTCGGGGCACCGGCCTCCAAACCATTGCCCCTCTTGCACATCGGGGGGCGCTGGCCTCCAGACCCTCACTCCCACTCGCATATCGGGGGGCGCTGGCCTCTTCATTCTTGGCCCTTGGCTCCTGATCCTCCGATCGGGCCTGGACCTGCCGGCAGGCACCGTTCAAGCGCCTGCCGCTGTCCGTCCCGGGTCTTACCCGGTCCGGGGGTGCATGCCGTGTCACCTGTCCCTGCCAGGACAGTTCAACGGCTGATCGCAAAGGGCCGTGGCCGAGTGACGCCGGAGCTCCTCATGGCTCCGACACCGGTCTCAACGTCCGTGCAATGCAGGCATATGGCCAGAGGCTTATGTCGTAGTCTGCTTACCACCATATCGTTCACCTACACGGATTCCGTATCCCTGTACGTACTCTCAATTATCCCCACCGCAGGCCGGTCCGTCATCACCCACACGATGCGAAAGGATTCACGTTCCGCGCCCCTCAGGACCGACCTAAAGCTTTGCACCCCAACGCATGTCAACCCGCCATCCGACGAACCAACCCTGCCCGTCCACCTCCTCGTCGCTGCCAGGTTTGACCTGGAGCACCGTGGACCCGTAAGCGTCGGGGCGGGGGAGCGACCGAGTCGCGGACGACGATGTGGGTGCCGAGGACGATGCGTTCGGTGGTCGCGCCTTCATTGCGGCGCAAAGCGAGTCGGACGGCTTCGCGGCCGAGCTGCTCGTGAGGGACGTGCACGGTGGTGAGCGCCGGGGTGAGTTCGGCGGCGAAGGGAATGTCGTCGAAGCCGACCACGGACATGTCCTCGGGTACGCGCACGCCCGCCTCGCGCAAGGCCCTCAGCACGCCGATGGCGACCATGTCCGTGCCCGCGAAGATCGCGGTCACGTCGTCGCGCTCGGCCAGGAGCCGCTTCGCGAGCTCGTAGCCGCTGTCGATCTGGAACTTGCCGGGCAGGATGAGCGTTTCGTCCAGTGCCACACCATAGTCGGCGTGGGCGCGACGGAAGCCCTCGATGCGTTCATCCGAAGTAGAGAGACCAAGCTCGCGGCCGAGGTAGCAGATCGTGCGGTGCCCGGCCGAGAGCAGGTGCGCCGTCATCGCATACGAGCCGCCCACATTGTCGTACTGGACGACCAGCGCCGGAACCCCCTCGCCGAGCGAGGGGCGGCCGCACAGCACCAGGTGCGAGCCCGACTTGTCGAGCGCCCTCGCGAAGTAGGTCATGCGCTCCTTGTAGACCTCGTTGTCCCAGGCCCCGCCCACGAGGATCACGGCCTCGGCTCGCTGCTCACGCATGAGCTCGACGACGGCGAATTCGCGCTCGGGGTCGCCGTGCGTAGTGCACAGGAGGCACAGCCGCCCCTCGGAAGCGGCCTGCTGCTCGACTCCGCGCGCGATGTAGGCGTAGAAAGGCCCGGTCACGTCGTCTACGACGAAGGCGATGGTCTTGGTCGTCGCCCCGGCGAGGCCGCGGGCGTGCGCGTTGACGACGTAGTCGAGGTCTTTCATGGCCCGCAGCACCTTCGCGCGGGTGGCCGGGGCGACCGGGTAGTTCCCGGCGAGGACGCGGGAGACGGTGGGTGCCGACACGCCGGCGGCGGCCGCGACGTCCTTGACGGTGGGACGTCTACCGCCGTCTGAGGTCTCGCGCACCTGCAGCCCCTTTCGTGTCCGGACGTTCACCAGGCTAGATCACGACACCGGGGTCACGCCCGCCTCCCGAGGAGTTCGGGGTCCACGCGATGTGCCAGCGGCAGCCCGGCCGCGAGGCGCTCGGCTTCCTCCACCATGAACAATCCCATACGCGCGAGTTCGTTCCCTTGTGAGCCCGCCACGTGCGGGGTCATGAAGACGTTCGGCAGGTCGAACAGCGCGGAGTCGTGCGGCGGCGGTTCGGGGTGGGTGACGTCGAGGACGGCCGCGAGGCGGCCGGTGCGCAGCTCGGCGACGAGCGCGTCAGTGTCGACGAGGCGGCCGCGCGAGGTGTTGACGAGAACGGTGCCGTCCTTCATCGCGGCGAGGCGTTCGGCGTTGATGAGGTGGCGGGTCTCGGGCAGGTCGGGGGCGTGGACGCTGACGACGGCGGCCTGCGAGACGAGGTGGTCGAGGTCGACCAGCTCGACGCCGAGTTCGGCGGCTTCGTGCTCGCTCACGTAGGGGTCGGCGAGCAGCACTTCGAAGTCGAAGGGCCGCAGCAGTTCGATGACCCGCCGCCCGATCGCCGAGGCCCCGATGAGGCCGACGCGGACGCCGAAGTTGCCGACCTCGGGGTGGATGTAGCCGAGCTCGAAGGACCGCTCGCTGCGGAACCGCTCGCGGAGGTTGAAGATCCCCTTGCCCGCCATGAGGATCGCGCCGAGGGTGTATTCGGCGACCGGCAGCGCGTTCGCGCCCGCGGCCGACGTGACCTCGATGCCGCGCGCCCAGACCTCCGCGCTGACATGGCCCTTGACCGAGCCGGCCGCGTGCAGCACCGCCCGCAGCCTCGGGGCGCGGTCCAGGACCGCCGCGTCGAGCGCCGGTGCGCCCCAGCCGGAGACGATCACCTCGACGTTCGCGAGGGCCTCGTCCGAGCCGGGGCCGTCGAAGCGCTCGACCACGGTTCCGGGGTCGATGTCGAGCACGGCGCCGAGCCGGCGCATGAGCGGCTCGGGGAAGAGCTGCGGCGTGAACACCGGGTCCATCGCGAACAGCGTCTTGGGGAGATCGGCCACGAGAAGGGTCCTCCGAACGGTTCCTATAGAAATCGATTTCTACTGTAAAGGACCCCGATGGTTTTGTCGAGGTAGTAGGAGGCTGCGTTGCGAACTCTGGGAAATGTGCCGTTCACCTGCTCATTCGCTGCCAGTTGCAACTGTCTCGACCTCAGCGTGTAACGATTCGGCAAACTCGGCTTGCGCTCGTGACAGCGCTCACCTAGTCTCACAGAATCCGGTTTCTATCCCCGGTCCCTGAAAACTGCGAGCCCACTCGCGCACCCCTGAAGGAGAACCCATGAGCACTGGGACGGAGCGCTCCGGCGTCAACCTCTCGCGTCGCACGGTCGTCAAGGCCGGAGCGGCGGCCGCGGTCGCCGCACCGGCGCTCGCCGCGTGCGGCCCCTCGGCCGGAGGCGACGGCGGCGGCAAGACCCTGATCCGGTTCCTCTACGCCACTGGCGACGCCACCTGGAACGAGGTCGTCGCCGCCGTCACCGAGGCGTTCAACGCCCAGAGCGACAACGTGGTGGTCGAGCCCGAGCCCCTGCCCGCCGGCACCGACTACGCGACCGCCCTGAAGACCGTCGACGCCACCGGCAACTGGCCGGCCCTGGTCGACATGCGCGACACCGTGACCTACATGGAGGCCGGGAAGATCGCGCCGATCCCCGAGAGCGTCACCGCCCTGCTCAGCGACGAGGTGTACGCGCCTTCCGAGGACGGCTCCGTCTACATCGTCCCGAGCACCGCCCTGAACGGCGAGATCGGGTTCAACATCGTCTACGACAAGGACTACTTCGAGGCGAACGGCCTCACCGTGCCGACCACCTACGCCGAGTTCATCGCCCTCCTGGACGCGATCAAGGCCAACGGGGACGTCCCGCTCGCCATGGCCGCCGCCGAGATCTGGCCCTCGGACCAGATCTGGAAGCCGCTGGCCGCGCCGACGTTCGCGCAGTTCAGCGAGGGCGGCGGCTTCTGGAACACCGTGGAGGCCGGGGAGGCGACCATTGCGGACCTGCGCGAGCCCATGGAGCGCTTGAAGACCATCACGGACAACTACGCCCTCGACGGTTGGCAGTCCACTCAGGACGCGCAGACCTCGACGCTCCTTGTCAACGGCCAGGCGGTCATGGCGACCTCCTCCGCCGGGCTCGGGCGGCTCAACGACATCGCCAAGGTCGACCCGGACTACAACGCGGGGCTCTTCGTGATCCCCGCCGACGACGGCACCATCAACGTGCTCAAGAACTCCGTCAACGGCGACACCGCCTCCGGCATCGCGATCTCCAAGCAGGCCGAGGAGGACGGCGCCCAGTACGAGGCCGCCGTCGAGTTCCTCGAGTACTACTACTCCGTCGAGGCCTGCAACCTCATGGAGGCCACCGGTGTCGTCTCCCCGAACATCAAGAACGCCGCCGAGGTCAAGCGCAACGACTCGATCCCCGGCGCCGCCGACTACTTCGGACTGCTGGAGAACCCGAAGCTCGCCTGGTACGAGAACGAGCCGACCAACCCCAACCACAGCACGTTCCAGACCTTCTTCCGCCAGAGCCGGATCGAGATGATGGACGACCAGATCACCATCGACGAGCTCATCGAGAAGTCGCAGAGCGAATTCGAGAAGAACATGGCCGAGGGCTAGCCGCGCCACCGGCGGCGCCCACCCCGGGGCGCCGCCCGAACCGTCAGAGAGGACGACCAGTGACCGACCAGCAAGTGCTCGTCAAGGCGCTTCCGGCCGAGCCCCCGCCCGCCGCCCTGCCCGCTCCGGGCCGCCGCCGGCGCTTCGACCGGCAGCGGGTCGCGATGCTCCTGTTCATCGCTCCCGCGGCGATCCTGTACGCGCTCATGATGATCGTGCCCTCGCTGCAGTCGATCCAGCTGAGCCTCACGAACTGGGACGGCATCAGCCCCACCTTCGAGTACGTGGGCCTGCGCAACTACGAGGACATCCTGACCGCCGACCGGTTCTGGAACGCCGTCAGGAACACCCTGGTCCTCGGCCTCGGCTCGGCGCTGATCGTCAACCTGATCGCCCTCGCGGTGGCGATGATGCTCGACAAGCTGCACCACGCCCAGGGGTTCTTCCGCACCATCGTGTACCTCCCCGCCCTGGTCAGCGGTTTCATCGCCGCCACCATCTGGAAGTACGTGCTCAACTTCAACTTCGGCGCCGTCAACGCCACCCTCAAGAGCCTCGGACTCGACGCGCAGACCCGCGACTGGCTCGGCGATCACGACATCGTGATCGGCGTGCTGCTGTTCATCATCTGCTTCACCTTGGGCGGCAACACGACCCTCATCTACCTCGCGAACCTCCAGTCGGTGCCGCAGGAGCTCGTCGAAGCCGCCCGCATCGACGGCGCCTCGCGCGCCCAGGTGTTCCGCTACGTCACCTGGCCGATGCTCGCCGGGGCCGTCACCGTCAACATGACCCTGATGATGATCGCCGGGTGGACGATCTTCGACCAGGTCATGGTGCTCACCCTCGGCGGGCCTGGGTTCGTCAGCGAGACCATGGCGTTCTTCATCTACAAGGTCGGCTTCGGCGAGTACCGCGCCGGGTACGGCAGCGCGGCCGCCGTCGTCCTGTTCATCGTGGTCATGGCGACCACGGTGATCGCCAACCGCTACATGCGCAGCAGGGAGATCCAAGCGTGACCAACGTGTCGTCCAAGCGCGCCAAGGAGCGCCGCCGCCTCACCCCCGGCGAGGTGGTCGTCATGGCCGTGCTCTCGATCCTCGTGCTCGCCGTCTCCTTCCCGGTGCTGTACGCGCTCCTCAACTCCTTCCGCGGTTACGCGGACATCACCAAGGACCCCATGGGACTGCCGACCTCGCTCGACTTCGGCAACTACGTGACGCTCTTCCAGACCACCGAATACGGCGAGGCGCTGCTCAACACGCTCATCATCACGGTCGGGACGCTCGCCATCCTGATGGCCCTGGTCCCCATGGCCGCGTACGGGATCGAGCGGGTCGGCGGCCGCACCGGCCGGTGGATCTACCTGCTGTTCATCGCCGGGCTCATGATCCCGTTCCAAGTGCGGATGATCCCGCTCGTGACCTCCATGAACGAGATCGGCCTCTACAGCACCCTCACCAGCGTCATGCTCGTCCACTTCGGCGGGTCCGCCGCGTTCGGCGTGCTGCTCTACTGCAGCTTCATCAAGGGCGTGCCGCGCGAGATCGAGGAGGCCGCGAACATGGACGGCGCGGGACGCCTGCGCACCTTCTGGTCCATCGTGTTCCCGATGCTCCTGCCCGTGACCTCCGCGTTCGTCATCATCCAGGCGCTCGGACTCTGGAACGACTTCTTCATCCCGCTGGTGTTCCTCGACGCCTCCTCGGCCGGGACGATCAACGTGGCGCTCAGCCGCATGTCCGGTCTCATGGCCTCCCAGTGGGAGCTCATCTACACCGGCGCGATCGTCGCCACCGTGCCCTCGGTGCTCCTCTTCGCCGCGTTCCAGCGCTACTTCATCAAGGGCATGTCGATCGGGGCGGTGAAGGGATGAGCGCCACGGGGGCCACGCGGGGACTGCTCGCCTACGACGGGCGGCTCTCCCGCGTCCTGCTCGCGGTCTTCCAGTACTTCGCGGTCTCGGCGCTGTTCCTGCTCACCGCGCTGCCCGCGATCATCGTCGACCAGGCTTCCGGCCGCGTCTCCCACGCGGGGATCTGGCTCGGCGTGCTCGCCGCGCTCCCGATCGGACCGGGCGCGTACGCGGTCCTCGCCGGGATGCGCGGCTTCCTCATCGAGGGCGGCTACCAAGGCCGGGTCTTCCGGCGGTTCTGGCGGGACTTCGCGACCGGCGCGGTGCGCCTGCGCTGGCTGTGGGCGGGCGTCGCACTGATCGCATTGCCGCTGGGGTACAACGCGGCGCTGTACGGAGGGAGCGACGTCCCGTTCCTCGCCGTCATGGCCGGGGGAGCACTGGTCGCGGTATCGGCGGTCGCCGTCTGCAGCGCTTCGCTGCAAGGCGCCGAGGGGACCCCACTCGAAATCCTCACCCTCGCCCTCCACGCCGCGGCGGCCCGCCCGCTGGCCCCGCTCGCGCATCTCGCCGTGCTCGTGATCGCCTTGGCCGCAACGCAACTGCCGGTCTTCGGCGCGAATCTCGTGCTGTTCCTCCCGGCCCTCGCGGCCTGGGCGGTCCTCACCGTCAACCGACTGAGCGGCTTCGACCGCAAGGCCGCGGCGCTGCGCCGGTGACCGCGCGCGCCGCGCCGGGTTCGCTATGGTGCAGGTTCCGGCCGCTCGAAGTAGGTGGAGCCCATGTCCGTTCCGGATTCGTTCGAACCGCATCTGCGCGGGAAGACCCTCGCGCCGCCCGGCGCCGACCTGGTGCTCGCCGAGTGGGAGGCCGACGGCGTTCCCGACGGTTCGCGCCAATACCAGGCGCCGCTGCACCGCCACGGCGACGACGAGGCGTGGTACGTGCTCGAAGGGATGCTCGCCGTGCGCATCGGCGACGATGAGGTCGAAGTGCCCGCGGGCGGTGCCGCGATCGTTCCCGGCGGGACCGCCCACACGTTCTGGAACCCGCGGCCGGAACCGGCCCGCTACCTGCTCGTCATGGGCGCCAAGACGAATGCGCTGATCAACGCGATCCACGCCGCGACCGACCGCGGTCCTGACGCGATGCGGCGGCTCTTCGAGCAGCACGACGCGGAACTGCTCGAATAGCCGCGTTCAGTCGCGCAGGAGCGGCAGGAGCTGGTCGCCTTGGCGCTTGATCTCGGGCAGGTACGGGGTGTCGGAGAGGACGAAGTGGCTGACGCCGAGCGCTTCGTACTTGCGCAGCGACGCGGCCACGTCCTCGGCCGATCCGACCAGCCAGGTGGTGCCCGCGCCGCCGCCGCCCACCCTGCCGGGCGCCGTGTAGAGGTTGTCGTCGAGCACGTCGCCGCGCGCGGCCAGGTCGAGCAGGCGCCGCTGGCCGGTGGCCTTCCGCCAGTCGTGGTCGGGCGCCGCCTTGTCGGCGTTCGCCATCCGCTCCACTCTGGCTTCGGCGTCGGCCCAGGCCTGCTCGGTGGTGTCGCGGATGAGCGTGGTGACGCGCAGGCCGAATTCGAGCGGGGCGTGCTCGCGGCCGAGCTCCGCGCTGAGCTGCTTGAGCCGGTCGATGCGCTCGGCGACCCCGTCGAGCGGCTCGCCCCAGAACAGCTGCACGTCCGCCTCTGCGGCCGCGACCCGCTCGGCGGCCGCAGAGGCGCCGCCGAAGTAGAGGCGCGGATGGCGGCGTTCGCCGTTCGCGACCGGTTTCAGCTCGAGGCTCGAATCCGTGACGCTGAAGTGCTCGCCGTGGTAGGTGACGTGGTCTTCGGTCCACAGCCGCCGCACGATCTGGAGGAACTCCTTCGTGCGCGCATAGCGGTCCGCCTGCGCGCCTTCGGCATCGCCGTAGGCTTCGAGACCGTCCTGGCCCGACACGATGTTGACGAGCACGCGGCCGCGGGTGAGGTGGTCGAGGGTGGCGGCCGCCGAGGCGAAGTTGGCCGGCCGCCAGTATCCGGGCCGGATCGCGATGAGCGGTTTGAAGGTGGTGGTCCGCGCGGCCAGCGCCGTGGCGACGGTGAAGGTGTCGGGCCTGCCCCAGCTGGTGCCGAGAAGCGCGCCGCCCCAGCCGTGCGCTTCAAGGGCTTCGGCTTGGGCGGTGAGCGTCTCGAGGCTGTTGTGGCCTTCGACGACGTCGTCGCCGCGGTGCCCGGGGCGGGCCTGGTTGGGGATGTACCAGAGGTGTTCGCTGCTCACAGGGTGCTCCGCATCAAATGATCTACATATCCTATCGATATAGTATAGTTAGATCCGGCTCGTCCACGACGAACGCACCCCGGGGCGGAACTCGCAGCCCGGCCCGGGGTCCTCCCGCGGTCGTCCGTGCGCCGCAGGGCTGTGAGCGCTCACGGATTCTCCGGTAAAATCAATCGAGATATTGACGTGTATCAACCGTGAGCGCTAACATTTCCTGGCATCCGCCCCCTACGCGACTGGCCAGGTGCCATGCCAACACTGCCCGACTCCGCTCCACGACCGCGCACCCGGCAGCGCCCGAGGCCGCACGCGACCCTCGAGGCCTACGCGATGCTCGCCCCGAGCATCCTCGGCTTCGCCGTCTTCCTCATCGCACCCATCGTGATCGTCGTCCTCCTGAGCTTCTACGACTGGAACCTGCTGTCCGACCCCGAGTTCATCGGCCTCGAGAACTACCGCGAGCTGGCGGGGGACGAGCGGGCGCTCCAGTCGATCGGCAACACGTTCTACTACGTGCTCCTCAACATCCCCGCCCAGACCGTCCTGGCCCTGCTGCTGGCGCTGGCGCTCAACGCGAAGATCAAGGCCCGCAACGCCTTCCGCGTGATCTACGTGCTGCCGTGGATGGCGATGCCGGTGGCGCTCGGCGTGATCTGGCGCTGGGTCTTCGACCCGCAGTTCGGTGCCCTGAACCGCTTCCTCGACCTGTTCGGGATCGACGGCGCGGCCTGGCTGACCGACTCGACCTGGGCCATGCCGGTGATCGCCTCGGTGAACGTCTGGCAGTACACCGGGTACACGATGCTGTTCTTCCTCGCAGGGCTGCAAGCGATCCCAGCCCAGCTCTACGAAGCGGCCGATGTGGACGGCGCATCGCCGCTGCACCGGTTCTTCACGATCACGCTGCCGCTGCTGCGCCCGGCGATGCTGTTCGTGCTCATCACCAGCGTGATCGGCTCGTTCCAGGTCTTCGACACCATCCACGTGATGACCGCGGGCGGCCCCGCCGGGTCCACCGCGACGCTGAACTACCAGATCTACCTGGAGTCGTTCACGCAGCGCAACGCCGGATACGCGTCGATGCTCGCGGTGGTCCTCTTCGCGATCATCGCGCTCATCACCCTGGCGCAGGCCGCGTTCTTCCGCAAACGCACCACCTACGACTTCAGTTAGGGCCCAACGCATGAAGAAGATCCCGCTCTACCTGGTGCTGGTCCTCGGCGCACTGATCTCGGTGGGCCCGTACCTGATGACGCTCAACGGCGCCTTCAAGTCCAAACAGGAGATCCTGACCTCCGAACCCTGGGCGCTTCCGGTGAACCCGGTGTTCTCGAACTTCTCCGAGGTGTGGAGCCGCTACGACTTCGCCACGTTCGTGGTGAACTCGGTGATCGTGGCCGTGGCGGTCACGATCGGGCAGCTCGTGTTCTCCACGCTCGCCGCGTACGCGTTCGCGCGGCTCGACTTCCCCGGCCGCGACCAGCTGTTCTGGGCCTACATCGCGACCCTGATGGTGCCCCAGATCGTGACCCTCGTGCCCACCTTCATCATCGTGCGCGAGCTCGGCCTGGTCGACACCCACATCGGACTGATCCTGCCGTTCGTGTTCGGCTTCCTGATGCCCTACGGGGTGTTCCTGGTGCGCCAGTACTTCAAGACCATCCCCGAATCGATCGAGCACGCCGCCCGCATCGACGGGGCCGGGACGTTCACGATCCTGTGGCGCGTCATGGTCCCCATGGCCAAGCCGATCCTCGGCACCCTCGCGATCATTAGCTTCGTCAACACCTGGAACAACCTCCTGTGGCCGCTCATCATCACCCACTCGGAGTCCACCAGGGTCATCACGCGCGGCATCGCCCAGATGCAGTCCCAGTTCAACCAGGAGTACCACCTCATCCTGGCCGCCTCCACCATGGCGCTCCTCCCGCTGGTCGCCGTCTTCCTGGCATTCCAGCGCCACATCGTCCGCTCCATCGCCCTCAGCGGCATGAAGTGACGCCCGAACCTCTCAACGACGAAAGGCAAAACGGCATGAACAAGACGCGCACGGCGGCCCTCGCCGCCCTCGCGCTCGCCCTCCCCGCCGGACTCGCCGCCTGCGGCGGCGACGACGACGGCCCGGTGACGCTGCGATACGCCTTCTGGGACGACAACCAGCGGCCCGCGCTGGAGGCCATGATCAAGGCCTTCAACGAGGAGCACCCCGACATCGAAGTGGAACTCGAGCAGAACCCCTGGGAGGACTACTGGGCCGGGCTCGACAGCCAGTTCGCGGCCGAAGAAGCCCCCGACGTGTTCTGGAACCACGTCTCGCGCTTCCCGACCTACGCCTCGAACGGCGTCCTCCTGCCGATCACCGACGACATCGAGGCCGACGGCGTCGACCCCTCGATCTACCCCGAGAACCTCTACAACTCCTGGCAGTACGAGGACGAGCAGTACGGCCTCCCGAAGGACTGGGACTCCATCGCCCTCGTCTACCGCCTCGACGCGCTCGAAGCCGCCGGGATCGACCCGGCCACCGTGAACGACCTCGAATGGAACCCCGTCGACGGCGGCACCTATGTGGAGTTCCTCCGGAAGCTCACGGTCGACGGCAACGGCAACAACGCGTTGAGCCCCGACTTCGACCCCGAGAACGTGGTCCAGTACGGGACAGCGATGTCCTCCAACACCGGCCAGACCGACTGGTGGAACTACGCGGTCCAGAACGGCTGCTCCCTCCAGACCGAACCCTGGGGCGACTACGCCATCGACGCCCCCGAATGCGTCGAGGCCATCCAGTTCACCGCCGACCTCTACAACAAGTGGCACGTGGCCGTCCCCGCCGAATCCACCAACCAGCCCAACGGCGGCGTCCCCGGCGACTACGTCGTCCCCGGCCAGGCCGCGACCACCCTCGACGGGTCCTGGATGCTCAGCTTCTACCGCGACGGTCTCGAACCCGGCTCGTGGGCGGTCGCCGACAACCCGTCCGGCCCCGTCGGATCCGGCACCGTCATCAACGGCCTCTCCAACGCGATCTACGCGGGCACCGAGCACCCCGACGAGGCCTGGGAACTGGTCAAGTTCCTCGGCTCCGAGGAGGCCCAGTCCATCGCCACCGGCATGGGCTCGGTCTGGCCCGGCATCAGCTCCCTCAACCAGGGCTTCGCCGACTACTGGGCCGGCGAGGGCATCGACGTGACGGGCTTCCAGACCGCCGCCGAAGGCACCACCACCGGCTACCCGCTCTCGATGAACGACGCCGCCTTCGGTACCGCCGCAATGGACGAGTTCAATCAGGTCTGGCTGGGGCAGAAGGACGCCCAGGCGGCGGCCGAGGCTGTCGTCGCCATAGCCAACGCCGAATAGCCGCACCCGAACCGAAAGGCAACCGACAGCATGAGCGCCGCCGGACCCAAACCTGTGAGCATCTTCGACGTGGCCAAGCAGGCGGGGGTGTCGCACCAGACCGTCTCGCGCGTCATCAACGACGCCCCGATGGTCGCCGACACCACCAGGGCCAGGGTCAAAGCCGCGATCGCCGACCTGGGCTACCGGCCCAACCGGTCGGCCCGCACGCTCGCCGGCGGCGCCGTGCGGTCGGTCACCGTCTTCACCTTCGACACCTCCCTGTACGGCACGGCCGAGACGCTGCGCGGCATCGAGGACGCCGCCAGCGCCGCCGGTTTCACCGTGCTCATCTCCGTGCTCGATCCCGAGCAGACCTACACCGACGGCGACATCCTCGGCCGCCTCTCCCACGACGGCGCCCCCGCGATCGTCATAGCCCACGACGAGACCACCACCCAGGCCCGGCGCATCCTCAGAAAGGCCCAGCCGGGCGCGGTGGTCGCCACGGGCGACGACCAGTTGAGCCGCGAACCCGGTGCCGCCGACTGGCTCGTCCCGCTCGACGACCGCGTCGTCGCGAAGCGGGCGACCAGGTACCTGCTGTCCATGGGGCATCGGACCGTGCACTACCTCGCCATGCCGGGGAAGGCGCGACGCCAGGACGGTTGGGCGGAGGCGCTGGCGGAGGTGGGGATCGAACCGCCCGAAGTGGTCCAGTCGGGCTGGACGATCGGGTCGGCGGCCGAGGCCGCCGCCGAGCTCGTCGCCGACCCCGGGGTCACCGCGATCATGTGCGGCAACGACGACCTCGCCTTCGGCGTCCTCCACGCCGCCCACCGCGCCGGGCGCAGCATCCCCGGCGACCTCAGCGTCATCGGCTGCGACGACAGCCCGATGGCCGCCTACCACGTCCCCGGTCTGACCACTGTCGACCTCGATTTCCGCGGCGTCGGCCGCAGCGCCTTCGAACTCCTGCGACACAAGCTCGAAGGCGGCCCCGATCCCCGTCCTTCCTGGCGGTCACCCGAACTCGTCGTACGGGAGACCTCCGGACCCCCGCGTCAATGACGACAACTGAAAGGGCTGCAATGCATCCACTCCTCCGCAGAGGCCTGGCGGCCACCGCCGTGACCGGCCTCCTCACCGGTCTCGCGGCCGCACCCGCCCAAGGCCAGGACACCCCCGTCCTCACCGTCGACTTCGGACAGCTCACCGGAGCCCCGAACCACGGCGCCGTCGGCTCCCTCTACGGCATCTCCGAGGCGGGCGTGCCCGGCGACAACCTCCTCGACCCCCTCCACATGTCCTCGATGGCCCCCAAGCCGACCGGCGGCACCCAGCACCCCAACGGCGACGCGAACGACGTCCTCGCCGCGCTCGCCGAGCACGACGGCGGCGACGCCTTCGTCAACCTCCAGGACTGGTACCCCGACTGGCCCTATAAGAACCCCGGCATCGACGCCTACCTCGACGAACTCGAGGAGGAGGTCGTGCCGACCATGGAGGCCTCCGAGCACGCCGACCGGCTCGTCTACGTGCCCTTCAACGAACCGAACTGGATCTGGTACTCGCGCGGCGCCGACTACGACGGCGCCACCGCCCGCTTCTTCCACGACTGGGACCTCGCCTACGAGCGCCTGCGCGAGATCGCGCCGGACACGCCCATCGCAGGGCCCAACGAATCCCACTACGACGCCCGCTTCATGCGCGACTTCATGGAGCACGTCGTCGAGGCCGGCACCGTCCCCGACGTCATCACCTGGCACGAGCTCTCCCCGGACTCGCTGCGCTACTACGCGAACAACGAGGCGAACTACCGGGCGCTCGAAGCCGAACTCGGCATCGAACCGCGCCAGATCAACATCAACGAGTACGGCAACAACCGCGACTTCGGGATGCCCGGCCAGATGGTGCAATGGGCCGCGATGTTCGAGGACACCGACGCGCTCGCCGACATGGCCTACTGGACCGCCGCGGGCGGCCTCTCCGGCAACGCCCCGCAGACCAACGTCCCCAACGGCGGCTGGTGGTTCCTCAAGACCTACTCGCAGATGACCGGCCAGACCGCGCTGGTCACCCCGCCGCAGGACAACGCGATCGACACCCTCCAGGGCATCGCCACCTACGACGAGTCGAAGGACCAGGCGCAGATCCTCCTCGGCGGCGGCTCCGGCGACTTCACCGTCGATCTCACCGGCCTCGCATTGGGCCGCAAGGTCACCGCCACCGTCCACGAGATCGCCTGGACCGGCAACGAGGGCTCCTCGGCCGCGCCGCAGGCCATCGACCAGATCGCCCTGCGCCCCACCAAGAACGGCGCGGCGAGCATCGCCCTCGAGGGCCTCGACCCCATGTCCGCCTACTGGATCACCCTCACCCCTGGCACCGGCACCGCCGACCACATCGAGGTCCCCTGGACGGGCACCTGGGAGGCCGAGAACGCGGCGATCACCGCGGGCACCGTCTACAACGAAGGCAGCGCCTCCAACCCGTTCGGCTTCCCCGCCTCCGGCGGCAAGAGCGTCGGCTCGCTGGCACAGGCGGACAGCCGCGTCGAGTTCACTGTGGACGTGCCTGAGGCTGGCGCGTACGACCTCACCGTCACCTACGGCAACACCTACGGCCGCAACCTCGCCGAAGGTGCCTCGCCGACCGAGCAGTTCCTCAATGTCAACGGCGGCGACGCCGCCACCGTCACCTATCCCTCGACCATGCAGTGGGGCTCGCGCGGCCAGGTCACGGTCCAGGTCGAACTCGAAGCCGGCCGGAACACCCTCGCACTCGCCAAGAGCGACACCGAAGCCGGAACCGCATACGGCGAAGCCGGAATCGACAAGATCGACCTCACGCAGTCCGTAGTGGACACCCACACCTACTCGGCAGTCCTCGCCCGCACCGAAGGCGACGCCGAGTACGAATACGGCCGCGATGAAGGCGTCACCGTGAACGGCGAGGAGCAGGTCGTCTTCGACGTCTACGCCCCGGCCGACGGCTACTACGAGGTCGCCGCCGACGCCGACGGCAAGGGCGGGCTCACCGTCCTCGGCCCGCACGGCGAGGGCATCGCCTTCGAACTCGAGGACGAGCAGACCCTCGCCCTCCACGAAGGCGTCAACCGGATCGCCCTGAGCGCCGCCGGGCGAGGCGGACTCCACGTCCGCGACCTCACCGTCACCGGCGACGGCGGCGACGAGGGCTTCACCCAGATCGCGGCCGCCGACGTCGAACTCGCCGGTACCGCCGCGCTCACCGAGAACCCCTGGACCACCGGCGGCCAGGCCGTCACCGGCGTCGGCGGCGGCGAAGGCAACACCGCCACCCTCACCGTCGAAGCCGACGAGGCCGGGCCGCACCTGCTGCTCGTCCACTACGCCAACGACGAGCGCACCGGCGGCCACGCCTACAACACCAACATCATCTCCCGCTACGCCGAGTTCACCGTCAACGGCGAAGCCGTCACCACCGTGCCCATGCGCGGCACCTGGAGCTGGAACGACTTCTGGTCCTACCCGCTCATCGTCGACCTCGAACCCGGCACCAACACCATCGAGATCGGCAACCCCGGCGTGTACACCGAGATCGGCGACCGCGAAGGCCGCACCGCCGACTTCGACCACTTCGAAATCGCGCCGCTCCTGAACTAGCCCCAGGCGCTCCCGAGAGCCCGCCCCATCCAGTGGGGCGGGCTCTCACCACGACCGGCACCACCACCGAACACCTGAACCTCTGAAAGGACGTCCATGCCAGCGCATGAACCCCGCCTCTGGACCATCGACACGCCGAACACGAGCTACGTCGTGGCCGTGGACGAACACGACCGGCTCCGCGGCCTCCACTGGGGACCCAGGCTGAGCCCCGAACAGGCGCTGGCCCTCCTCGACCTGCCGGAATCCCCGTTCCGGCCCGTCATCGGCCGCGAGCCCCGCTTCGACCTCGGCGCCGCGTCGTCATTCCAGTACGGCCACAACGGCCTCCAGGTCCGCTTCAGCGACGGCACGCGCGACCTCGAACTCGCCTTCACCGAGGCGATCGAGGGCGACGGCGACCTGACCTTCGTCTTCACCGACCGGCACTATCCGCTCGAAGTGCGCACCCGCTACCGCAGCCACCCCGGCTCCGACGTCATCGAACGAACACTCGCCTTGCGCAACACCGGGACCGAGCCGATCGAGGTCGTCCGCGCCGACTCGGCGAGCTGGGTCGTACCCGGACTCGACACCCCGCGCCTGAGCCAGCTCCACGGCGAGTGGGGCGCCGAAACGCAGCTCACCCGCACCACGATCCCGTACGGCGAGACCGTGATCGGCTCCCGGCGCGGGGTGACGAGCCACCAGGCGAACCCGTGGGTCGCCATCGACGACGGCGAGGCCACCGAGACCTCGGGCCCGGTCTGGTCGACCGCGCTCGCCTGGAGCGGCACCTGGCGCATCACCGTCGAGAAGGGACCTACTGGCAGCGTGGTCGTCTCGGCCGGCTTCGGCCACGACCCGATCGCGATCCGCCTCGGCGGCGGCGAGACGCTTGAGACCCCGATCGCCGCCGGGCTGCACACCGAAGGCGGCTTCGCCTCGGCCGCAGGCGCTTGGCACGAATACGCGCTGGCCCACGTCCTGCCGCATCCCGAGGAGGTCCGGCCGGTCCTCTACAACTCCTGGGAGGCCACGGAGTTCGACTTCACCGCCGAGGACCAGATGCGTCTGGCCGAACGGGCGGCGGCGATGGGCTGCGAGCTGTTCGTCATGGACGACGGCTGGTTCGGCGCGCGCGTCAACGACCGGGCGGGGCTCGGCGACTGGACCCCGAACCCCGACCGGTTCCCGGACGGACTGGGGCCCTTGATCAAGCACGTCCACGGATGCGGGATGCGGTTCGGGATCTGGGTCGAGCCCGAGATGGTGAACCCCGATTCGGACCTGTACCGGGCCCACCCGGACTGGGTCTACCACCAGCCGCACCGCCGTCGCAGCGAAGTGCGCCAGCAGCTGGTGCTCAACCTGGCCCGCCCCGACGTGGCCGACTACATCCACGCCCGCCTCGACGAGCTGCTGAGCCGGAACGAGATCGACTTCGTCAAGTGGGACATGAACCGGCCCTTCACCGAGGCCGGCTGGCCCGGTTCGGACGACCCGGACCGGCTCTGGTTCGACCACACCCGCAACCTCTACGCGATCCTCGACCGGCTCCGCGCCGATCACCCGAACCTGCGGATCGAGTCGTGCTCCTCCGGCGGCGGCCGGGTCGACTTCGGCATCCTGCGCCGCACCGACCAGGTGTGGACCTCGGACAACACCGATGCGGTGGACCGGATCGCGATCCAGGACGGCTTCGCGCAGGTCTACCCGGCGCGGGTCATGGGCGCGTGGGTCACCGACTCGCCGAACCCGCTGACGCGCAGGGAAGTACCGCTCGACTTCCGCTTCCACGTCGCGATGGCCGGGGTGCTCGCCGTCGGCGGGGACCTGCGGATCTGGAGCGATGAGGACCAGGCGCGCGGCGCCGAGCTGGTGGCCGACTACAAGCGGATCCGCCCTGCCGTGCAGCTGGGCCGCCGCCGCCCGCTGCGGGCCGGGGCCGTGACGGGCGTCCAGTACGACCGGGGCGACCAGACGGTGGTCCTGGTCTGGCGCCGGTCCCGGGCGTTCGCCTACCCGGACCCGCTACTGAAGCTCCAGGGTCTCGACCTTGACGCCCGCTACCGGGACGAGCGCACCGGCCGCGTCCACCACGGCGCGATCCTCGCCGCGCACGGACTCGAACTGGGACTCGACCCGGCCGACTACGCCTCGGCGATGATCGAGCTGACCAGGCTCCCGTAGACGGGGCTGAAGTGGGGGGGGGGGGGGGGGGGGGGGGCGGCGGCCGGGGGGGGGGGGGGGGGGGGGGGGGGGCGAGAGGTGGTTTTAA
>NZ_JAPZVP010000014.1:141730-172262 GCF_027622875.1 Glycomyces luteolus
CCCCCCCCCCCGGGGCGCGCCCCCCCCCCCCCCCGCCCCGGGGGGGGGGGGGGGGGGGGGGGGGGGGTGGGGCGCCCCCCCCGCCACTTTTCATGCGTGCGTTCGCATATGCGCAACATCTTGGTATTCAAGGTCACCGGGGGTCGGGTCTCTGTGGACTTCATATTGATAATGATTTCCGTTATCATGATTGAGCGTCCCCTCCCTCGACCCCGAAGGACCCCCGATGACCCTGACCTCAGCGCTGCCGCGGGCCGGAGCACTCGCCGCCGCGCTCTTCCTCACCGCGCTCGCGGCGCCGGCATCGGCCCAGACCCCCGGCGACCGCACCGTCCTGTCCGTCGGCCACACCGACGCCATGCAGATCACGTACGAGAACGGCCGGATGGGCCTGCGGGTCAAGGACGACACCGGCGACTCGGTCAAGTACCACGACCCCGCCGATGTGAGCTTCCAGGTGCTCCCGCACGCGCAGATGGCCGTCCCCGAAGGCGGGGCGCTCGACTTCATCGGCGAGCCCGGCGATCCGATCTGGCTGCTGCCCTTCACGCAGGACCACACGCTGCTGTGGCCCGGCTGGAGCACCGAGGAGCTGAACTCCGGAGTCTTCAAGGGCGACAAGGTCACCATGTCGCTGGTAGGTGCCGAGGGCCCTGGCGACGTGGCGCTGTGGGGTCTCGGCAACTTCGGCACTCCGAACGTCTGGTTCAACTCGCGCGACGGGCTGGCGGACTCGATCAACGTCAACGTGAACTCCCACGTCCACTCGACCTGGGCCTTCACGGCAGCGGGGGAGTACACCCTGAGCTGGGAGCTCACCGGCACGCTCGCGGACGGCACCGAGGTGTCCACCGGGAGCGTCGACTACCACTGGATCGTGGGCGGGCTGCCCGGCGAAGACCCCGGCGGCGACCCCGATCCCGATCCGGGCGGCGGCGACCCGTCCGCCCCCGACCTCGACGACCGGCTCGTCCTCGACGAAGGCCACGTCGACGTCCTCTCCACCACCTTGGACGGCGATGCGCTCTCGCTGCGGGTGAAGGACGGCACGCGCCTCCACGCCCCCGGCACCGTCGACCGGGACCCGGACGACGTCGCCTTCCACGCCGTCCCCGAATCCGAACTCGTCCTGACGCAACCCCAGATCGACTACTGGCAGGTCGGAGACCGGTACTCGGCCGGAGACTCCGTCTGGTGGCTGCCGGACAGTCAGCGGCAAGGCGTCCTCTTCGCCGGATGGAACTCCGACATCGCCGGCGGACTGCTGAAGGACGACACGCTCGGGCTCGAGTTCACCGACTTCAGCGGCCCGGGCGACCTGCTCATGTTCATGCCCGGCGACGGCATCGAGCCGACGATCCTCTACGCGGACACCGCGGACGGGCTCCCCGACATCATCGCCACGCGGGCCAAGACCCACGCCCACACCGACTGGCTGTTCAGCGAGCCCGGAGTGTACGCGCTGACCTGGCGGGCCACCGCCACGCTCGCCGACGGCACCCCGATCGCCTCTGAACCCGAGGAGTTCGTCTTCGTCGTCGGCGAGTGGCCCGCCGACGACCCGGACGACCCCGGGAACCCCGAGTTGGAGAGCACCCAGACCATCACCGCCACTGTGGACGCCGATGCGGGCGGCCTTGTCATCAGCGTCGACCCGAACGACCGCGACGTGGTCCTCCCCGCACTGGCGCTCAACAGCACCGCCACCCGGTGGACCACTGCCGGCGAACTGCGCCCGGTCACCGTCACCGACACCCGCTCGGCCGACCCCGGCTGGAACGCCGCCGCGCAAGTCTCGGAGTTCGCAAGCGACACAGGCGGATTCAGCAGCTCCCACCTCGGCTGGCTCCCCGGCGTCGTGTCCACCGGCGACAGCCAGCAGGTCACGCCCGGTACCGCGATCCAAGGCGAACTCGACGGCGGCCCCGGCCTCTCCACCTCGCAGATCCTCGCCGCCGCCGCGGCCGGGTCCGGCAGGGGCACCTGCGTGCTCGGCGCCGACCTCCGGCTCGACCTGCCCACCGACGTCGGGTCCGGGACCTACACCGCACTCGTCACCTTCACCGCAATCTAGGCAACTCGAAAGGACCCCCGCTTTGCGAACCATCGCGAAACGCTCCGCCGTCACGGCGGCTGCCGCCGCCCTGGCCATGACCGCCGCCCCGGCGACCGCCCAGGGCTCCGGAAACCACACGGTCCTCGACCAGGGCCACGTCGACGTCTTCGGCCTCGCCTACGAGGCGGGCGCACTCGACCTGCACGTCCACGACGAGGAGCACGACGGCGAATACGCCCCCGGCGAGGTCGTCCTCAAGGTCAACAACGAGGCCAAGACCACCGTTCCGGCCGGATACGACTTTCTCGGCACGGCCGGTGACGACGTGTGGATCCTGCCCGACACCGAGGTCGCCGGACTGCTCTTCGCGGGCTACGGCGCCGAGGAGATCGCCCCCGGCGACTTCGCGAGCGACTCGCTCACCATCACCGTCCACGATGCCTGGGGCGACGTCGACCTCTACACGGTGGACGACCTCGGCGCACCGGCCGTCGAATTCGACTCCGACGCGGGCCTCGGCTCGTGGGACGTCACCGCCGGAGGCCACGGTCACCTGAACTGGGCCTTCGGCGAGGCCGGCTTCTACAAGCTGACCGTCGAGGCCGAAGGCGTCCTCGCCGCCACCGGCGAGACCGTCTCGACCGGCGAAGTCGACTACTGGTTCTGGGTCGAGGCCTAGCACCAGCCACGGCGCTGACCGCAAGGCGCACACCGCCATCCCCGCGAGACCGCTCTGACCGGCGCCCCATACGAGGACGGGGCGGCCCGACACACTCCCCGGACCGCCCCGTCCCTCCCCACCCGTCCACCTCCAGAAAGGAACCCCCCGTGCGAACCCTCGCGAAATCCTCCATCGTGGCCGGCGCCATCGGCGCCGTGGTCGCCCTGCTGTTCTCCGGAACCGCGCAGGCCGCCACCACCGTCGGTTCCGGGCACGTCGACGTCCTCGCACTCGCATACGACGACACCGCGAACAAACTCGACCTGAACGTGAAGCTCTACTCCACCGGTCAGATCCTGGAACCCGCGGACCTCGTATTCGACGTCCACAGTGCCCATCAGGTCACCCAGGCCAGCGCCTCGGCCTGCCGCTGGGACGCCGGCACGAACTGGGTCCTGCCGAGGCTCGAGGCCTCCGGCAAGATCTGGGCCGGCTGGAACACCGACGGCCTCAACCTGCCCGCCTTCGGCGGCAGCGTGACCGCCGACCTCGTCTCCTACTCCGCCCCGACCGGCGGCCACGTCGCCGTCTACGACGCGACCACGGCCACCACCCGGCTCCACACCGACCCCGCCTGCGACGACGGCGCCATCGCCGTCTCCGAATCGCACCACCACCCGACCTGGATCTTCACCCAGCCCGGCACCTACACGCTGACCTTCCAGCTCACCGGCACCCACACCACCGACGGCCCCGTGACCTCCGACCCGGTCACCTACACCTTCGACGTCGGTTAACGACCTGGTTCCCTCCCACAGGAGCGGGGCGGTCCGACCTGCCGGGCCGCCCCGCCACCCGATCCGAAAGCGCCCCCTTGAAACCCATCCCGGCCCTGTGCCTGCAAGCCCTGAGCGCCGCCGCGCTGGCCGCCGCGCTGCTCGCGGCGAACTCCGCAGCCGCCCAAGAAGCGGCGGCCGAGGAGCCCGCCGTCGTCACCTGGGGCGTCAACCCCTCCAGTCAGGACGGTCCGGACGGCCGGTCCGCCTTCGACTACGAGCTCGACCCCGGCGAGACCCTCATCGACTTCGTGGGCGTCTCCAACTTCGGAACCGAGCCGCTCACCGTCGGCCTGTACGCCTTGGACGCCTTCACCACCGAGACCGGCACCTTCGACCTGCTGCCCTCAGGCGAGGAGCCGGTCGACGTCGGCTCCTGGATCGGCTTCAACGAACCGCGCCTCACGATCCCGCCGAAGAGCCGCCTCGACGTGCCGTTCGCGCTCACCGTCCCGGCCGACGCGACGCCCGGCGACCACGTCGGCGGCATCGTCGCGGTGGTCACCGAATCCACCACGGGCGCGAGCGGCAGCGAGATCCAGGTGGAGCGGCGCGTCGGCGCCCGCATCCACCTGCGCGTGAGCGGGGAAATCGACCCGGACCTGGTCCCCGAGTCCGACGACGAGGCCTTCCATTACACCTGGAACCCGATCGAACCGGGGGGCCTGAGTTTCAAGTACGCCGTGGAGAACACCGGCAACGTCCGTCTCCAAGGGACGCTTGTCGCCCGGGTCTCGGGTCCTTGGGGCCTGCTGAAGAAGGAGTTTCAAGTCGCCGAACTCCCGCAGATCCTGCCTGGCGACCGCTACGAGGGCACCGTGCGCTTCGAAGGGGTCTGGCCGCTGCTGTACGAGCACCTCGAACTGATCGTTCGGCCCGAAATCGTCAATGAGGCCGACGCCGGGATCCGCCTGTCCTCGCGTTCCGACGAGACGGGTTTCTGGGCTCCACCTTGGACGCAGGCGGCCGTCGCCGCTCTCCTCGTCTTCGCCGTCTGGATCTGGATCAAGGCCCGCAAACGCGAGCGGCGCAATGCTTCGCGGCCCGATGCGGGCACACCCGCGAAGCCGGCGCCCGAGACCGATGAGTCGGCGCCACCGAGCCCCGACACCCCGAAGGAGCCCGCCGAAGCATGAGAAGGACCCTGACCGCCGCGACCGCCGCCGCGCTGCTGCTCACCGGCTGCTCCGGCGCGGGCGGAAGCAGCGACGGCGTCGACGTCGTCGTCACCACCGAGCTCATCAAGAACTGGACCGAAGTGGTCGGAGGCGACCGCGTCAACGTCGAGACGATCGTCCCGCCCGGCGGCGACCCGCACTCCTACGAGCCCAGCCCGAACGACGCCGCCAAGGTCGCGAAGGCCGAGCTCGCGCTCACCAACCACCTGCTGCTCGAAGACCACCCGCTCATCAAGCTCTTCGACGCAAACGTCCCCGAGGACGTCCCCAACCTGTCGCTCGCCGAGAACGCTGAGCCATACGGCGCCAAGCTGATGCCGCTGGTGGAGAACATCAGCCTGGACACCGTCTGGCTCGGCTTCGGCGTGCGCGGCGAGACCGAGACCCGCTCGGCCGAGATCGGCATCCGCCTCGCCGAGTTCACCGGTCCCGGCCAGGCCGCCATGTTCCTCACCGACGCGTTCGGCCAGCCCGAGATCTACTGGAACTCCGCCGACGGCCTCGCCGAGAACGACGTCATCACCCTGCCGCCCAACGCGCACACCCACGTCAACTGGACCTTCACCGAACCCGGCGTCTACACCCTCACCACCGCTGCCACCCTCACCGACAACGGCGCCGTCACCGACGCCGGCACCGCGACCTTCACCTACGCGGTCGGCGTCAACCCCCGCGAAGTCCAGCCCGGCGCCGCTGTCCTCGACAGCGGCCACGTCGATCTCACCGTGGACCTCGACACTGGCGGCCTCATCGCGCGCGACGACGACCGGGGCGAGCTCGCCCCCGACGCGGTCGTCATCGACGTGCCCACCAAGGCCATCGAGGTGATCCCCGCCGAGGAGCAGTTCGCGTTCCTCGGGGCGGCGGGGGAGGAGATCTACCAGCTCCCGCAGGCCGTCCTCGGCAAGCACGTGCACGGCGAGATCGATCCGCACCTGTGGCAGGACGTCGCCAACGCCAAGGCCTACGTCCAGGTCATCGCCGACGCGCTCATCGAACGCGACCCCGAGGGCCGCGAGACCTACGAGGCCAACCGCGACGCCTACCTGGCCGAACTCGACGACCTCGACGCCGAAGTGGCGGCGGCGATCGCGTCCATCCCCGAGGCGAGCCGGCAGCTCATCACCACCCACGACGCCTTCGGCTACCTCGCGGACGCCTACGGCATGCAGATCGCCGGGTTCGTCGTCCCCAACCCGGCCGCCGAACCCAGCGCCAAGCAGGTCGAGGCCCTCACCGAGACCATCGCCGACCTGCAAGTCCGAGCCGTCTTCGTCGAACCGAACCTGCACGCCCGCGCCTCCGTGCTGCGCCAAGTGGCCGAGGATCAGGGCGTCGAAGTCTGCACCCTTCACGGCGACGCGCTGCCCCAAGACGCACCGACCTATATCGACATGATGCGGCAGAACGCCTCTGAGCTGAGCCGCTGCCTGGGAGGAGACCAATGAGACGACACCGCCGGATAGCGGCCCTCGCGGGGGCCGCCGCGCTCGCGGCGGGCCTGTACGCCGCGCCCGCGAACGCCCAAGTGGCCGAAGGGCTCGCCGAGTTCGAGACCGCCGGGTCGCGACTGGAGATCAACGCGCCGGGCGAACTGGCCACGGTGCCTTCGATCGTGCCCGAGCGCGAGGACTTCGCGTTCCTCGGTGAGGCAGGGGATCTCGTGTGGGTCGCCGGTACGGTCGACGGCCAGACGTTCCCGATGCTCGACGCCAAGGATGTCGATACCGATGTCGAAGTGTCCCTGTCGAAGACCGACGGTCCGGGCGAGGCCTGGCTGTACACCTTCGAAGGCGCCGGGTTCGCCGCCCCGCTCGCCTCCACCGCTGATGAAGGCTCATTCACCCTGACCGCCGGGACCGCCGCCCCTGTGGTCCTCGCCGTGAACGAGCCCGGCCAATACACGCTAGAACTCGTCGCACAGGAGGACGAGGGGGCCAAGGGCTCGGTCGCCACGACCGGGCACGGCCAAGCCGCCACCACGGCCAGAGCCTCCTACAGCGTCACTGCCGAGGACGCCACTGTTCAAGAGGCGCAGTCGAACGCGACCGGAGGCAACAACGGCAGCGCCCAGGCCGGCACTTCCTGCGAGGTCGTGAATGACGGCCACGTCGACATCGGCCCCCGCTTCGTCGACGGCACCTGGACCGTCCAGATGCGCGATGACCGCGCCTCCGAGTCGGTCTGGCGCGACCTCGAAGACGTCGTGCTCCAGGTCCCCGACGCCGGGCTGTTCCCGATCCCCGAGGGCGACTTCGGATTCCTCGGCGCCGCAGGCGATGAGATCTACATGCTTCCGCAGGTCCAGGCCTCCGGGATCGTCTGGCCCGGCTGGAACACCCAGGACTCCAGTGTGATCGACGGCGTCCCCGGCGCGGTCGAGTGGAACCTCACCAAAGTAGACGGTCCGGGCAATTTCACGATCTTCCTCACCGGCACGTTCGGCGGCGCCGAAATCCTCTTCAACTCCGCGGAGGCACTGCCGCAGACGGTTTCGATCCCGCGCAACACCCACGCGCACGGCAACTGGACCTTCTCCGAACCCGGCGTCTACCGCCTCACCGTCGAGTTCACCGCCACCACCGGCGACGGTGCCACGGTCAGCGACACCAAGGACATCCAAGTGGCCGTGGGCAATGCGGCGGACACGAACACGGCCTGCTCCGGCGGCGACTCCGGTGACGGCGGCGGCGACTCGGGCGACAAGGACGAAGACGGCGGCTTCCTGCCCACCACCGGCACCGGATGGCTCCTCTGGGGCCTCGGCGCGGCCGCTGCCGCAGTCGTGATCGGCGTGATCATCATGTTCGCGACCCGCAAGCGCCGCAACACGACCGGTCCCGAAGCCGCCGCAGCCGAGGACGCCGATGCGAGCTGACCACGAAAACCCCACCCCGGAAAACCCCGGCCTGCAAGTCTCCGGAGTCGCGGTAACCCTGGGCGGCAACCAGGTCCTCCACGACGTGGACCTGGCCGTCGCCCCCGGCGAGACCGTGGGCCTCATCGGCCCGAACGGCGCCGGCAAGACGACCCTCCTGCGCGCCGTCCTCGGCCTGCTCACCCCTGACACCGGAACCGTCCGCATCGCCGGAGAACCGCCCCGTGGAGCCCGCGGCCACCTCGGATACGTCCCCCAGAAGCACGGGTTCGCCTGGGACTTCCCGATCACCGTCGCGGCAGCGGTCCTCAACGCGCGCATGGTCACCCGCTGGGGCGGCGCGGCGCGCAGGGCCGACCGCGACGCCGCAGCGCGCGCCGTCGCCCGCGTCGGCCTCACCGACCTCGCCGGACGTCCGATCGGGGCGCTCTCGGGCGGCCAGCGCCAGCGGGTGCTCGTCGCGCGAGCGCTGGCCCGCGAACCGGGGCTGCTGCTCCTCGACGAGCCGTTCACCGGTGTCGACGTGCCGACTCAGGAACTCCTGGTCGGGCTCCTCGGCCAGCTCGCCGAAGAGGGCACCGCGATCCTGATGACCACCCACGACCTTGCTCAGGCGCGGGCGGTCTGCACGCGGCTGTGCCTGCTCAACCGCACGGTGGTCGCCGACGGTCCGCCGTCCGGACTGGACGATCCAGCGCTGTGGCTGCGGGCGTTCGGGGTCGCCGAATCCGAGCTGCTGCTCACCGGTACCGCGAAGGAGGCGACATGATCGAATGGCTGACCGAGCCGTGGCAGCTCGCGTTCATGCAGCGCGCGTTCATCGTCGCGCTCATCTCGGCGGTGGTGTGCGTCGTGGTCGGCGCGTTCGTCGTGCTGCGCGGCATGGCCTTCATCGGCGACGCCGTCGCGCACGCGGTCTTCCCCGGTGTCGCGGTCGGGTTCGTGCTCCACGCGAACCTCGCGCTCACCGGGGCGGCGGCCGGAATCGTCACCGCGGTGGCGATCGCGTTGATCAGCCAGACGCGGAGGCTCAACGAGGACACGGTGATCGGCATTTTCTGGGCCGGTTCGTTCGGCCTGGGCATCGTGATCGTCTCGACCCAGGACGCCTACACGGGCGACCTCACGTCGTTCCTGTTCGGACAGATCTTGGCGCTCGGCGACAGTGATGTGATCGCCGTGGCGGTCGTCGGCGCAGTGCTGGTGGCGCTCACGTTCCTGCTGCGCCGCCAGCTGATCGCGGTGAGCCTGGACCGCGAGACGGCGAAGGCGTCCGGGCTGCCCGTGCTGGTGCTGGACATGGTCCTGTACGCGATGGTGACGGCCGCGATCGTGGTGGCACTCCAGGCGGTCGGCAACGTGCTCGTACTGGCGCTACTGGTCACTCCCGCGGCCACGGCCCGAATGGGCACCGAACGCCTCGGCACGATGACCGCCGCCGCGTGCGTGCTCGCGGCGTTCGGATCGGTTGCGGGCCTCTATATCTCGTACCACTACGACCTCGCGGCCGGCGGCATGATCGTGCTGGTCCTGACCGGCATGTTCCTGCTCGCCTGGCTGGCCGCCCCGAAGCACGGCCTCCTCTGGAAGCGCCGCAGCGCGGCGCCCCTGGAGGCGAGGTGATCAGGGGGTGCCGAGGACGATCGCCTCGGTGGCCGGTGCTTGCCCGCTGGTTCGGCGTTCGAGCACGGTGACAGCTGCGGCGAAGTCGCGGAATGCGTCCGCGACCTCGCCGGCGCAGTGCGTCCTCGCTTCTTCCGCAACGAGCAGCGGGGCGATCCGTATGCTCGTGCCCTTGGCGGCAACCGTGATCGCGGTCCTCGCCGCCTGGGACCTCTTCGGCGAGCTCCCGCTGGTCCTCGGCGTCGCGGGGCACGAACTCTCGACGGTGATCGTGGGCCTCAACGGCCTGCGCCTGCTGAGCCGCCGCCACTGGAGCGAACGGGTGCTCCAGCGGCGCACCAGTCGAGCCCGGTTACCCTCTGCGGGTGAGCAGCCTCGCCTTCAACGACACCGGCCGGGTGCCGGTCATCGTCCTGTCCGGTCATCTCGGCGCGGGGAAGACGACATTGCTCAACCATCTGCTGAGCCGTCCGGGAGCGCGAGTCGGCGTGGTCGTCAACGACTTCGGCGCGGTGAACGTCGACGCCGCCCTCGTGACCGGGCAGATCGACGAGCCGGTCTCGATCTCCGGCGGCTGCCTCTGCTGCCTGGGCGACGTCGGCGGCCTCGACCTCGCCCTGGAGCGGCTGACCGATCCGCGTCGCCGGCTCGATGCCGTCATCGTCGAGGCCAGCGGCATCGCGGAACCGGCCGCGCTGGCTTGGATGATCCGGGCCAGCAAGGTGGCACGGGTGCGGCCGGGCGGCGTGATCGACGTCGTCGACGCGGTCGAGCACTTCACCACTGTGGACTTCGACGGCCCGCCGCCCGCGCGGTTCGCCGTCGCGACGCTCGCGGTGATCAACAAGATCGACCGGCTGCCCGCCGACCGGGCCGAGTCGGCACTGGCCTCGATCGAGGCGCGCATCCGCGAGGTCAACCCCGGCATCCACATCGTGCGGACCTCGCGCGGCCGGGTGGACCCTGAACTCGTGTACGACGTCGCCTCCGCCGACGACCCGCAGGACGAGCTTCCCCTTGCGGCGCTTGCCAGGCAGGCGCACCACCGCGAGAGCCACCGGCACGCGGCGGCCGTGACCGTGCGAGCCGCCGCCACTGTGGACCCCGGCCGCCTGATCGAACTCTGCGAGGACCCGCCGCCGGGCGCCTACCGGATCAAAGGCACGGTCACCGTCGACACGGGCCGCCGTCTGGGGAGTTTCACCGTGAACGTCGTCGGCGACCAGGTCCACATCGCCGACCGCGCCGAGGCCGCGACCGGCGGCGAACTGGTCGCGATCGGGACCAGCCTCGACCCGGAAACCGTGCGACCGCGGCTCGAAGCCGCCCTCGCGTCGACGGACCGCCGTAATCCCGAGGGGCTGCGGCGGCTGCTGCGCCTGCGCGATCTGAGCCGGTAGCAAGGCGCCACCGGAGGAGGGTCCCGGCCGCACATCGATTAAACTGACAACCATTTCCATTAATGAAGGGTTGTCGATGAAGAAACTGCCGGTCACGGTGCTGTCAGGATTCCTCGGCGCGGGCAAGACCACGCTGCTCAACCACGTGCTGGGCAATCGGGAGGGCCTTCGCGTCGCGGTCATCGTCAACGACATGAGCGAGGTCAACATCGACGCCGACCTCGTGCGCGACGGCGGCAGCCTGTCCCGCACTGAGGAGCGCCTGGTCGAGCTGAGCAACGGCTGCATCTGCTGCACCCTCCGCGACGACCTCCTCGAGGAGGCCGCCCGGCTCGCCCGCGACGGCCGCTTCGACTACCTGCTCATCGAATCCAGCGGCATCTCCGAACCGATGCCCGTGGCCGCGACCTTCGCGTTCGGCGAACTCGAGCAGGGCCTTCTGTCGGATCTGACCGAGCTCGACACCATGACCACCGTCGTCGACGCCGCGAACCTCCTTGTCGAACTCCAGCGCGGCGACGACCTCGTCTCGCGCGGACTCGACGCCTACGAGGACGACGACCGCACCGTCTCCGACCTCCTCGTCGACCAGATCGAATTCGCCGATGTACTGGTGCTCAACAAGACCGACCTCGTCACCGCCGCCGAAGCCGACCGCGTCGAGGCGGTGCTGCGCCGCCTCAACCCCGAGGCGCGCCTGCTCCGGGCCAGCCACGGCCGCATCGACACCGCGAGCGTCCTGGGCACCGGCCGCTTCGACCTCGATCGAGCGCAGGAGGCACCCGGCTGGGTCAAGGAGATCAACGGCGAGCACGTGCCCGAGACCGAGGAGTACGGCATCTCCAGCCTCGTCTTCCGCGACCCCGCGCCCTTCCACCCGGAACGGCTGTGGCAGTTCGTACAGGATCTCGACTCCGGGCGCTTCGGGACCGTCCTGCGCTCCAAGGGCTTCTTCTGGCTCGCGACGCGCCCCGAGGTGACCGCCCTGTGGTCGCAGGCCGGCGCCGTCGCCCGCTTCGACCCCTTCGCCGCCCGCGACGCCGAGCAAGGCCAGGAACTCGTCTTCATCGGCGTCGCCATCCAACACGCGGCGATCGAGTCGGCCCTGCGCGAATGCCTTGCCCGCGAAGGCGAACCACTCGACGCCGACCCATTCGAACCCTGGGACGCCTACGGGTTCGAGCACGAACACGACCACGTTGGGATCGCACATTGAGCAAGCAGATCGCCCTCGACTACGCCGAACACGCCAACTGGCTGCTCGACAGTGCGCACAAGGACGCCGAGCGGTACCGGCGGCTCGCCGCCGACCTGGTCGCGCCGGGCGACAGGCGGGCGGCCGACATCGGCTGCGGCGGCGGAGGCATGGCGGTCGCGCTGGCCGCCACGGTGCCCGAAGTGGTCGCGTTCGATGCGGACGCCGCCGTGCTCGACGTGGCCCGCGTCTACGCCGACCGATGCGGTGCCGCGCTGGCATTCGCGTTGGGCGACATCGAATCCGGGCCCGAGGTGCTCCTCGATGCGCTGGGCGGGGCGGTCGACCTGATGTGGGCCGGCCACGTCGTCCACCATGCTGCGGACGAGCAGGCCGCGCTCGCCACGCTGGCGGCGGCCGTGACGCCGGGCGGGCGGCTCGCCGTGGCCGAGGGCGGGATCGGGGCGCGCGTACTGCCGTGGAACGTCGGCGTCGGCAGGCCGGGCCTGCAGGCGAGGCTGGAAGCGGCCGGAAGTGAGCGGATGATCGCCGAGAACCTCGAGCGCGGCGCGGTGCCGATGCCCTACGGGTGGACGGCGGCGCTGGGGCGGGCGGGCCTGACGGAGGTGCGGACGCTGAACGAGATCATCGACCGGCCCGCGCCCCTGGAAGGCGCGGCGCTGACCGAGGCGCTCGAGAACCTGGAGGCTCGAGTCGGCTGGTTCGAGGCCTTCCTCGACGAGGACGACCGGGCGGCCTGGAAGACCCTGCTCGACCCCGAATCCCCGGCGTGGCTCGGCCGCCGAGGGGACCTGCACCACCTCGAAGTCCGCTCGGTCTACCTGGGCCGCAAGCCGAAGCGGGGATGACTGCGCGAACCGGTCCGGTGCGGCAGCAGGCGTTCCAGCCCGGCGAGTGTCGTGTCGACGACGAAGCGGTAGTACCGCTCCTCCGCGGTCTCCTCGTGGTCGGTGTGGCCCGCGATCGCTGACATGAGGATCTGCGCGCCGGGATGGTCGGCGCCGACGCGTTCGAACTCCTTCATGATCTGGGCGGTCAGCGCCACGGCGTCGACGATCCGCTCGGGCGCGAGCCCGGCCCGGGTGGCGGTCGGTTTCGGTGAAGCGGCTCCTCACGGCGTCGTCCGTGCGCAGACGCGCCCCGCAACTCCAGCGGCCGGGCCGGTCCCCGTGCCATCCTGAACACCGCGCCGCCGCGGCGGCCCTACCGAGGAGTGCGAATGCAGCCAGGCACATTGTGGAGCATGGGCGACTACGCCGCGAACGGCGACCGCTGGGCCGCCGCGAGTCTGGAGCTCGCCGTGGCGACGGTCCGGCCCGATATGGCGGTGCTCGACATCGCCTGCGGCCCAGGCCCCTTCGCGATCGCGGCCGCGCGAGTGGGTGCACAGGTCACGGCTCTGGACGCCGCGCCTAAGCTGCTGGAACTGGCGAAGCAGCGGGCCGGCGACGCGGGCGTCGCGGTCGAATGGATCGAAGCCGACATGACGGCCGTGCCCCTCGGCGATGCCCGCTTCGACCTCGTGGCCTCGGCCTTCGGCTGCATGTTCGCGCCCGACCCGGAGGCGATGGCGGCCGAACTCGTGCGCCTGTGCCGCAGCGGCGGCCGGATCGCGGTCCTCGCCTGGACCCCCGAATCCGCGTTCGGCTCGATGGCGCCGATGGTCCGGCCCTACCTGCCGAACGGCGGCGGCGGTGCGCGGGTCGAACGCTGGACCCGGCCCCAGAACGTCAAAGCGGTGTTCGCGGGCCAGCCGGTGCGCCTCCAGTTCACCGTCCGCACTGTCGACGTCGTCTGGGACGACCTCGAAGACGCCGTCAGCGACATCACCGAGCACAACCCGGCCTGGCTCGGCATCCGCGCCGCCGTGGAGCCGACCGGCCGCTGGAGCGATCTCGAATCCGACCTGAGTACGCTCCTCGCCGCCCGCGGCCGGATCGAACCCGGCCGGTTCGTGCTCCCCGTCGACTACCTGGAGACCTTGGCCCTTAAAGCCTGAGCAAGGCGTCGCGCTCCGCTCGCCCGGCCCAACGTCGCCGCACCAGGGGACGGCGGCGGTCAGCTCCCATAGCGCGATTCGAGCCATTCGACGGCGAACGCCACTATGGCCGGCGCATCGACGAGCACACTGCCCGCCTTGCCGATCGGCCCGCGCCGGCCGGCGCCGGACGCCAGGAAGTCCTCCACGATCAGCCGGAAGTAGTCCTCCGGCGGGCCGGGCACGACCGGCCTGCTCGTGTCGAACTCCTCGACGAGACGCCAGCGCGTGCCCTCCGGGGTTGCGAGCGGGTACTCGACCTGTATGCGGCGCTTGCCGGGCAGGACCGCGAGGTGCTCGGCGTGGTGGAGGATCGTCATCGTGTCGAGCGGCGCGCCGACCATGAGCACCCGGCCGCCCGCCGCGACCAGGCGCGCGAACGGCGAGCCCTCCCCGTAGCCGTAGTCGAGCGGATGGTCCGCGGTGAACCCGTCGGCGCGCGCGCCGATCGCCGCGACCGCCGCCCCAGGGTTCCCGCTGCGGCGCACGCCGGGACGAGTGCCGATCACGGCGGCGAGCACGCCGTGGTCCCGCGCCGGTCGGGCCGTCGCCGGATCGTAGGGCGGCACATGTTCACGGAACTCGTCCGCCACGCGGCCGTGCTCGTCCCACACGTCCACGCCCAGTTCCCAGTCCTGGTAGCTGAGGACCGTCCCCTCCGGACCGATGACGTCGAACAAGGCGTCGACCAGCGCGTCCGGACCGCCCAGGACCGTCCCCACCCGCCCGAACGCCGCGTGGACCATCACCGCGTCGCCCTCGGCCAGGCCGACCCGGCGGAGGTCACCGGCCAGGCTCGCTCGCGTCAGCACTGCGGTCGTCATGCGCCGAGCCTAGCCAGTTTCACCGCCGCGTCCGTGCCCGCGATCGGGGCCAGCCACAGCAGGCGCTGGCCGCCGTCCTCGGTGAAGAGATGGTGGCATTCGAGCTCGACCACGCCGATCGCCGGGTGCACGAGCCGCTTGCGGTCGAACCGGCGCACCGCCACGTCCCTGGCCGCCCACAGCCTCGCGAACTCCTCACTGCGGGAGAGCAGATCGGCGACCATCTTCTCCGCTTCGGCGTCGCCTCCCACCAGGGCGCGCCTGGCGGCGGTCGCCCGCGTATCGGCGACGAAGGACTGGGCGTGCCGGCCGTGGTCCTCCGCCGGGTAGATCGCCCGCGCGGAGGGATCGGTGAACCACCGGTAGACGGTGCTGCCCGTATAGCCGGGCTCGCCGACCGGGTCCATCTCGCCGAGGAGCTCAGCGGCGAGCCGGTTCTGCGCGAGCGGCTGGTGCAGGTCGGTCATGATCCGCGCCGGGGTGCCGTCGAGCCGTTCCAGCAGTGCCAGCAGCGAGGGGTCGGTGCGGCGGGACGGCTCCCCAGTCGGCGGTGCGGGACGCCCGGCGAGGTGGAACAGGTGGTCGCGTTCGTCGCCTGTGAGCCGCAGCGCCCGCGCGAGCGCGAGCAGCATCTGCTCCGAGGGCTGCACGCCCCGGCCGCGCTCCAGCTCGATGTAGTAGTCGATGGAGGCGTTCGCGAGGAACGCGACCTCCTCGCGGCGCAGGCCGGGCACGCGGCGGCGCGGCCCGCCCGTCAAACCGACATCGGCCGGCCTGATCCGGTCGCGTCGCGAGCGCAGGAATGCGGCGAGTTCAGTGGCGTCCACGCTCCAATCCTCCACGCCGCGGCGGCCGCGGCGAGCCGAGCGAGAGGGGGGTCGGCGACCCCGGGGTAAGCATGACCGCCCATGACCTCGGCATTCAGGGTCAAGATTGCGTCGAAACCTTGAACGAAGGGAGCGATCAATGAGCATCGACAGGGGAACCCGCACCGCCATCGTGACCGGCGGTTCGCGCGGCATCGGCCGCGCGGTCGTGCGCCGCCTCGCTGAGCAGGGCTATGCGATCGTCGTCGGATACGCCGGGAACACCGACGAGGCCGCGGCGGCGGTGAAGGAGGCGGTCGCCGTCGGGGCTGAGGCGCTGGCGTTCCAGGCGGACGTGGCGGACGAGACGGCGGTCGCCGGGATGTTCGCCGAGGCCGAGACCCGGTTCGGCGGCGTCGACGCGGTGGTGAACTCGGCGGGCCGCATGTACCTGGCGCCGGTGGCGGAACTCGACCTCGACGAGTTGGACGCCTTGCACCGCACCAATATCCGCGGTGCCTTCGTGGTCGCCCGCGAGGCCGCTCGCCGGGTGCGACCGGGCGGGTCGATCACCTTGTTCTCGACCTCCGTGGTCGGTACGTCTTTCCCCCACTACGGTGCGTACGCCGCCAGCAAGGGCGCGGTGGAGGCCCTGACCATGGTGCTCGCGAAGGAGATGCGCGGCCGCGACGTCAACGTCAACACGGTCGCCCCCGGGCCCACGGCGACCGACCTCTTCCTCGAGGGCAAGAGCGAGGAGCTGATCGCGCAACTCGCGCAGTCGAATCCGCTCGAACGGCTCGGGGAGCCGCGCGACATCGCCGAGGTGGCCGCGTTCCTGGCCTCGCCGCAGGGTCACTGGGTGAACGGCCAAGTCGTGCGCGCCAACGGCGGCATGGTCTGACGCGAGGGGAGGCGTCGGCCTCCCCCTCGCGATCCGCGGTGCTCAGGCGGCCTTCACCAGGTCCGGCTTGCGGGAGCGGACCGTGGCGGCGGTCGTGATGATCGCCAGCACCGCGACGGCGGCGGCGGCGGTGAACGCGGCCGAGTAGCCGTCGGTGAGCGCGACCGGGTCGCCGAGTTCGTCGGCGCCGAGCGGGACCGCGATGGCGGTCACGGTCGCGAGGCCGAGCGCGGAGCCGATCTGGTAGCTCGTGTTCACGATGCCCGAGGCGAGGCCGCCCTGCTCGGGTGCGGCGCTGGAGATCGCCATCTGCAGCGACGGGATGAACGCGAGCGACATGCCGAGCGCGGCGACGAGCGAGGCCGGGAGCACGTCGGCCGCGAACGTCCCGTCAGGACGGACGAGCGAGAGCCATCCCAGGCCCGCCGCGAGCAGGGCCAGTCCGGTGACGATCATCGCCTTGGGTCCGAACGCCGCCGTGAGACGCGGTGCGAGCACGACCATGCCGATCATGCAAGGTCTGGGGTGAGGCCCAGCCGGTCTCGGGGGCCCGCACGATCGCGAAGACCAGTCCGCCGAGGCCGAACGTGGCGGTCGCCGCGCCGATCCAGTCGATCGAGCCGTGCGTCCCGGCGCCGCCGGGCAGGAGCGCCGGTGCGGCGGCCACGGCCAGGACGGCGATGGGGAGGTTGATGTAGAACAATCGACGTGTCCATGATGACCATGAACTGGGCTAGGGCGATGAGTCCGAGCGCGACCCAGCGTCGCGATGCCGGAGGTGTGGTTGTCGCTGACATGACCTCTCCTAATACCGGTGGGGGGTATAATGCGATCGCACTGCACCCGTTGGGGGAGAACCGCTCCGGAGGTGGGGCGGCAGCGGCCCGGGTGGGCCGCCCGCCATTTCTAATATACCCCCTGGGGGTATATCAAGCCGCGAATCGCAGTGACCCTGGACACTCCGGGCTCCGCTTCGAATCCTGGACACGGCCTTGACTGTTATACCCCCTAGGGGTATAAATGGCTTCCATCGCCGCGAAGCGCGCCGCGGCCGGTGACCATCCGACGCAACGAAAGCGAGCACGCCATGTGCAACTCCGAAGCCTCCAGCCGCCACACCGACACCGCCGCCGAAGCGGGCGCCGAGACCGCCGAATGCCCCGTCATGCGCGGCAGCCTCGTCGTCAAGGCCGACGCCGAGGCTGCGGGCCTCTTCCGCGACTACGAAGGCGAGCGCTACTGGTTCTGCTGCGCCGGCTGCGGCCCGGCCTTCGACGCCGACCCCGCGAAGTACGCGATCGCCGCCTGACTCCACCGCCCGGTCCCGCCGCACCGGCGGGGCCGGGTCGCCGAACCGACAATCCCGCCACATGCCGCCGCCCGCCCGGACCCGGATGGCAGCATTGGCGTGTGCAAGCCAGAACAGCCGCCGTCCCGCCCGTGCGATGCGCCGCGGCGGTCGAGACCGAGCGATCCGCGACCCCGTCCGAGGTCGCCGACCCCGACGTCCCGTGGATCACGCTCGTGCACAACGACCCGGTCAACCTGATGAGCTACGTCGCGTACGTCTTCCAGTCGTACTTCGGCTTCTCCGAGGCGAAGGCGAACCAGCTCATGCTCGACGTCCACAACAAGGGCCGCGCGGTCGTCTCCAGCGGCACCCGCGAGGAGATGGAACGCGACGTGCAGGCCATGCACGGCTACGGCCTCTGGGCCACCCTGCGGCAGGACCGCTGATGGGCCGCTACTTCACCGCCGAGGACGGCGGCGCGGCCGCCTCCTTCGACGAGATCGAGGCCGGCGTCCTGCGCGCCTACGCCGAGCAGATGCTCGAACTCATCGACGCCCGCGAGGGCACCGGCGGCACTGCCGAGGACCTCATCGCCTCGGCCTTCATCGAAGGCCCCACCGAACTCCCCGAGGACCCGGCGCTGGCCCGCCTCTTCCCCGACGCCTACACCGATCCCGGCCCCGACGGCGACGCGCAGGCCGCCTCCGCCGAGTTCCGCCGCTACACCGAGAACGACCTGCGCGCCCGCAAACGCGACGACGCGCGGGCGGTGATCCGCTCGCTCGAGGCGCTGGCCCCCGAAGGGCGCCGGCGCGAGCGGCTGCACCTCGAGCCGGACGAGTGCCGCCAATGGCTCGGCGCCCTGAACGACCTGCGGCTCGTCATCGCGTCCCGCCTCGGGATCACCCAGGACGAGGACTTCGAGGAGCTGATGGACCTCGAGGACGACGATCCGCGCAGCCCGCTCGTGCTGACTTACGGCTGGCTGACCACGTTGCAGGACACGCTGGTGGAAGCGATGATGCGGTCCCTTGAGCGGTGAGGAGGCGGGCGGACGGGCATAGGGGATGCCCCTTACCCGCCCGCTGTCCGCCTCCGACCAACCCAAAAGGACCACCCTTCCACAAGGGTCCGACATGACCGCGAATGCCCAGCTCAGGACCGCATCGAGCGCTGCCTACTCCTCCGGGGCGAAGTCGCCGACCAGATGGAGGATCTGGATCGCGGCCAGACCCCATTGGGCGATGTCGTTCGTGCCTCCGTTGGGCCACCAGGCGATCGGGTTGAGCGTCGATTCGACGGCCTCGGTCTCTCGCGGCGTGTAGTCGGGTGCGTCCTTTGCGCCCCGGAACCGGTCCCAGGCGAGCCGGGCCTGCGACTCGTCGCCGGTCCGCCGGTACACGAACGCGTTCGCGCGTGTGTAGGAGTACAGGAACAGGTCGCCGAACCGGCCGCCGTACTCGGCCTCCTGCTCCTGGCGGGTGGCGGTGTAGAAGCGGGAGTACTTGAGCCAGTCCGCCTCGAACGCCGGCATGTCGATCTGCTGGATGAGCTCCGCGCAGATCTCGATGCGGCCGAAGGAGTTCGAGAGGTTGCTGCGCTCTGTCACCGGCGTCTCGGCGATCGCGTACCGGCCGGTGTCCATGTCGTACAGCGCCGAGCCCTGCGCGAACCCGTTGGGCTGGGCCGCGATCGTCTCCATCGTGCCGAGCACCTTGTCGCGGCAGAACTCCCAGTCGGGGCCGCGCCGCTCCCATTCGGTGAGCCACGCGGCGGCCAGCGCCGCCCAGCTCGTGCCGAAGCCGATGTCGATCGCGTTCCGGTCGGGGACCCAGGGGTCCTCGGGGGAGCGGATCTTGCGGCCGGTGTCCAGGACGAGCGCGGTCGCTTCGCTGCCGGCGAGCATGTGGAGCATGTCGCCGGTGCGCTCGTCGGCGGTGAGGTAGTAGAAGTACCTGCGGTAGTTGGCGTTCGAGACGCGCACCTGCTTGGAGGAGTCGCCCCAGTGCTGGACGCCGTGCCGCGTGCCGAGCCCGGCCCATTCGCCGATGTGGTAGCAGTTGACCTCGCTGGTCTTGCGGGTCATGGCCTCGGCGAAGCGGAACACCTCGGGCCGGTTGGTGTGCAGGTAGGCCATCCAGATCCATTGGTCGGGGGAGATCTCGGAGTTGTCCCAGGCATAGCCGCCGACGTCGTAGCGCCAGATCTTCCGGTCGGTGTCCTTGGAGTGCATGAAGTCGCCGAAGTCCCAGAAGCCGTACCAGTGCCGCTGGTCCTGCTCGGTGCGGTAGTGCTCGAACAGGAAGTCGAGGGTGTCCTCGACGTCGGCCTTGACCGGGTGGGACCGGTCGACGGGTCCGAAGAGGCCGCCGAAGGCCCCGGCCGCGCTCATGTGCTCGGTGGGGGCGATGACCTGCGGCTGGGCGCGCACGACGTCGGCCATCGCGCCGAGGCGCTCGTGCGTGGGCGTGGCCTCGGTGACCCAGAACTGGAGTTCGGTGGTGCGGGCGACGCCGTAGGGGGTGCCGAAGCCGGGTTCGTAGTCCTCGTAGGTGATCTCGAGGGCGTCGAGCTGCTCGGGATAGGTGTCCTGGCCGAGGCCGTCGTGGTAGAAGCGGGTGTCCATGGGCTGGGCTTCGGGCGACCACATCCACACGGTCACCGTGGCCTCTTCGGTGTGGGCGCCGCGGATGTCGAGGCCGGTGGGGTGGCGCTGCCAGAAGTCCTTCATGCCGAAGCCGAACCCGCCGGAGGGCCCGCCGACGTACCCGAACCCGGAGGCGCGGCGGCCCTGGTCGACCGGCACCCAGCCGTGGCCTTCCTTGGTGCGCTTCTTGATCGCGAAGCCCTCGCTGTTGAGCTGGGCGAGGGAGTAGTCGCCCCAATTCGGGATCCAGTGGAGCCGGGTCGTGACCCGCTGGTCCCAAGTGGAGGGATCGGGTAGCGCCTGGCCCGCGACCTGAGCGGCGCGCACGTTCGCGCCGGGGTCGCGGCGCAGTCCCGTGATGCCCTTGACGGATTCGGTGAGCTGGCCGTGGCCTTCGCCGACGAAGCGCACGTGGCGGTCGTAGAGCTCGTCGGTCATCGCGACTTTGAAGCGCACGCCGAGCCCGGCGATGAAGGCGTCCTCGCCGTCGGAGTCGAACACGAAGGTGTGGACCATCCGGAAGGACTCGCCGCCCGCGTAGAAGTAGAGGCGCACGGTGAACGGCAGCCAGGTGCGGCCCCGCGACTTGCGGTGCGTGCCGGTGACCTTGACGACGGCGCGCACGGGCCCGTCCTGTTCGACGACGACCTCGTCGATGTCGCTGGTGTAGCGGTCGCGGCTCACCGATCCGGTCTCGGGGTCGGGGGCCTCGTCCTGGGTGATGTTGACGAGGTGCCCGTTCTTGACGAGGGTGCGGTCGCCGCGCTTGACGTGCTTGATGAGGTCGGTGCCGGACTTGCTGATGCGAGCGGTGATCACGCCGGTGCTGACGTCGATGTGGTTCCTGGTCTCCGAGACGGTGACCGGGAACGCCGGCGCGGCGGGCTCGCCCGCTTCAAGGGTGAAGCTCTCGGCGGTGGCGGCCGGGCCGATCGCGTGGGCGGTCCACTTGAGGGAGCCGTCGGGCCAGTACGCGAGCGGCCAGGTCTGGACGGGCACCGTGGCGCCGTCGTCGGCGGTGAGCTGGAAGGCCTGGTTCTCGGGGAACCGGCCTTGGCCCCAGGGGACGCCCCAGGTCGAGCCGGGGGATTCGGCTGGTCTGCCTTCGAGCCAGCGCAGTTCGACCGAGGAGGGCCCCGCGATGTCCGCGGTCTCGGTCTGGGCGTGGGCGGGTGCCGCTTCGAAAAGCGCGGCTCCTGCCGCAACCGTGGCCGTGGCCGCGAGGACGCCGCGGCGGCTGACGCCTGGCGGTTCGGATGCTGGGGCGGGGCTGGTCAAGGTTCCTCCAAGGGGATGGGTGACCGTGGGGATTAAACCGTTTTAACTCAAGGGGTTCAATATAGTCATGCGTCAATGTATAGTCAAGCCTCCCAGGGAGTGCCGAGGCCCTGTCGGATCAAGGCATGACCACCGGCCCGCAGGCGCTTCCCTTCCAACCGGCATACTTGGAGCAGTCATGGAAACGTTTACGCGCGTTCGGGTCGCGGGGGCGGTGGTCGGCCTCCTGGCCGCCTCCGCCGCCTTCGCACTGAGCACCACGACCACCAACGCGGAAGAACCCGTCACCGCGCAGCAGACCGCCCGGCCCATGGAGGACCTCGGCCGCGGCGTCGTCGCGGTCCGCAACGGGAGCGGCGTCCACGTCAGCTGGCGCCTCCTGGGCCTCGACCCGAACGGCATCGGCTTCAACGTCTACCGCTCCACCGCGGGCGGCGCCTGGACCAAGCTCAACGGCTCCGTCCTCACCGGCGGCACCAACTACACCGACACCACCGCGAACCTCTCGCAGGCCAACGCCTACCGGGTCGCGCCTGTCGTCGGCGGCGCCGAGCAGCAGCCCAGCACCGCGTTCACCCTGAGCGCCAACCACGCCGACGAGCCCGTGGTCCGCATCCCGATCCGCGACGGCGGCCCCGTCAAGTTCACCTGGACCGGCGACCTCGACGGCGACGGCGAATACGACTACGTCGTCGACCGCCAGACCTCGCCCCAGTCCATCGAGGCCTACAAGAGCGACGGCACCTTCCTCTGGGAGGTCGACCTCGGCCCCAACAGCACCAACCAGGACAACATCGAACCCGGCTCCGCCACGATCGACGTGGGGCACAACGACGGCGTCACCGTCTACGACTTCAACATGGACGGCTACGCCGAAGTCGCGCTCAAGATCGCCGACGGCGTCACCTTCGGCGACGGCCAGACCTGGACCCACTCCGACGACAACCGGCAGTGGGTCGCGATCCTCGACGGGCGCACCGGCGCCCTGCGCAACTACTCCGGCATCCCCACCGACTACCTCGCCGACGGCCCGATGGCCGCCCGATTCGGCGTCGGCCACCTCGACGGCGTCACCCCCAGCCTCGTCGCGTTCATGAAGAACCGCAAGGACAACGGCTCCTTCAACCTGACCATCGCAGCCTGGAACTGGAGCGGCTCCAACCTGACCCAGAAGTGGAAATGGCTGCGCGGCAGCCAGAACGCCCCCGACGGCCACAACACCCGCATCATCGACGTGAACGGCGACGGCAAGGACGAAGTCGCCGAGATCGGCTTCGTCCTCAACGGCGACGGCACCCTCCGCTACTCCCTCGCGAGCCAGGGCATCATCCACGGCGACCGCTTCCACATCGCCGACATCGACCCCGGCCGCCCCGGCCTCGAAGGCTACGGCGTGCAGCAGGACAACCCCAGCGGCCTGCGCGAGTACTACTACGACGCCTCCACCGGCCAGATGATCTGGAAGCACACCCTCAGCGGCACCGCCGACGTCGGCCGCGGTATGGCCGGCGACGTCGACCCCCGCTTCCCCGGCATGGAGGTCTGGTCCTTCGACGGCCTCTACAACGCCGCGCAGAACAAGCTCACCGAACCGAACACCTCCCTGCGTCCCTGGCCGCAACTCGGCCTGTGGTGGGACGGCGACCTCACCATGGAACTCCTCAACTCCGGCAAGATCGAGGAATGGGACCCGCTCAACCCGACCCCCACCGGCAGCCTGCCGCGCATCGAGTCCACCTGGAACTACGGCGCCGTCACCGCCGCCCAGGGCGGACCCACCCTCGTCGGCGACCTCTTCGGCGACTGGCGCGAAGAGGCCGTCTACACCAATGCCGCGTATGACCAGCTCATCGTCTTCACCACCGACAAACCCAGCTCCACCAGGCTCTACACCCTGGCGCACAACCCCGCCTACCGCAACGCCATGACCCTCCACGGGTACATGCAGAGCCACCACGTCGACTACTTCCTCGGCTCGGGCATGGCCATCCCGCCCGGGCCGCGCATCACCTACTGACCGCCAGGCGGGGCCGCTCCGGCGGCCCCACCGCCACGAACCGATAGCGAGTGCTCTGTGACCTCCCCATTGCGGGCCTTCGGGCCGCTCGAACCGACCTTCAACGGCTGGCAGTACGCGGCGGTGGCCCTCGGGCGACCCGCCGTCGCACTCGCCGCCCGAGGACCGGACGAGATGCCGGTGACCATGTCGAACCACTCCCACAAGGAGAACTGGTTCGAACTGCTCACCCGCCCGCTCTGGGGGCTCGCACCCGCGAAAGCCGCAGTGCCCCAAGACCTCTGGGACCTCCTCGGCGCCGCCATCACCCGCGCCCTCGACCGCGACGACGCCTGGTACATCGGCGACGTCGGCCCTCGCACGCAGCGCTGCGTCGAATCCGCCGCCCTCGGCCAAGCCCTCGTCCTCGCTCCCGAGAAGCTCTGGGACCCCCTGCGCCCCAAAGCCAAAGACAAGATCGCCGCCTGGCTCGCCCACGCCTACGAAGCCGAGGTCATCGACAGCAACTGGCGGTTCTTCCCCGTCCTCGCCGGGCACGGACTCGACGCCGTCGGCGTCGAACGCGACACCGCCGTCGCCGACGCGCACCTGAAACGCCTGGGGGAGTTCCACCTCGGCGACGGCGTCTACGAAGACGGCCCAGGCAACCGCGTCGACTACTACAACCCGTTCGCCTTCCACACCTACGGGCTCCTCCACTTCCGCATCACCGGCGACGACCGCTTCGTCGAACCCGCCGCGGCCTTCGCCAGGCGCTTCCGGTCCTGGTTCGCCGCCGACGGGGCCGGCGTCCCCTATGGACGCAGCCTCGGCTACCGCTTCGCGCAGGGCTCGCTGTGGGGCGCGCTGGCGGCGGCCGACGTGGAGGCCGTGCCGTGGGCCGAGGCCGCCGGTTTTAGCCGCCGCCATCTCGCGTGGTGGTGGGACAAGCCGATACTTGAACCGGACGGGCGCCTCAGCGTCGGCTACGGATACCCGAACGACGCCCTGGTCGAGCAGTACCTCACCGCCGGCTCCCCGTGGTGGGCCACGAAGGTCTTCACCGGGCTGCTCGCCGGTCCCGGCCACCCGTTCTGGAACGCCGAGCCCGTACCGCCCGGCCCGGTCGTCGAGCTGCACCCGCCCGCGCGCGCGATCCACGTGCGCGACGCCGGCGGCCACGTGACCCGCCTCAACGGGCAGGCCTGGCGGTCGATGATGCGCGGCGGCAAGGACACCTACGGTCGGCTCGCGTACTCGTCCCTCGCCGGGTTCTCGCACTCGGTGGACGGGCCGGGTCTCGAGGCGGCCGCTCCCGATGGGGCCCTGGTGTTCTCGGAGGACGGCCGCCACTGGCGGGGCCGCGAGGACTCCGACGACGGCGTCGTCGACGACGACGGGACGCTCACCGTGGTCTGGCGGCCCTGGGCGGACGTCGCGGTCACCACCACATTGGATGCCGGGATCGACGGCTGGCACACCCGCACGCACGTGATCGACACCGAGCGGACGCTCCACACCGGCGAAGGCGGCTGGTGCGTCCCGCGCGACGGCCACGAGGCCGCGATCGCGAACGACCGCATCGCCGTGGTCTCCCAAGGGATCCGGAGCGAGCTCGTCGACGGCGGCGGCCGCCGCGCGGGACTGATCGCACCGATGCCAGGCACCCACCTCTACTGGCCCGCCACGATGCTTCCGGTCCTCACGGGGGTGATCGAACCCGGTCGGCACGTGCTCCGCGCCAAGGTCTTCGCCGGAAGGGACTGAATCCTCGCCGAAGCGCCTTGACAGCCTTGGAAAGGGCGATCTAAGGTGACACATCGAAAGTTAAAACGATTTAACAATATGGATGCGAACCGCCCCCTCCATCTCCCCCCGACCCATCCCCTCCCCTCACAACAGAAGGAGTGCATCAATGTCGATCCACAATCCCCTCCGCCGCCGGAGCCTGCTCGCGGGCGCGACCGCCGCGGCGGCGCTCGGCGCCACGGCCGCGTGCGGCGACGACAGCCCGGCCGGGACCGCCGAGGACCCGGTCGAGATCGGCTTCGAATGGTGGGGCGACGACGCCCGCGCCGAGGTCACCAAGCAGGCCGTCGACCTCTTCATGCAGAAGAACGAGGGCATCAAGGTCCTCACCAACTTCGCCGACTACCCCGCCTATTGGGAGAGCCTCACCGGCCGCATGGCCTCGCGCGACCTCCCCGACGTCTTCCAGATGGACTACCCGCGCCTGCGCCAGTTCGGCGCCACCGGGATGCTGCTGCCCCTCGACGGCGTGGTCGCGACCGACGACTTCCGCGACGGCGTGCTCGACACCGCCGAACTCGACGGCAAGCTCGTCGCAGTCCCGGTCGGCAGCAACATGTTCGGCCTCATCTACCGCCCCGACTGGTTCGCGGAGCACGGCATCGCCGTCCCCGAGGCCGGGTACACCTGGGAGGACTACGGCAACCTCATCGCCCAGGTGACCACCGCGCTCGGCGAAGGCAAGTGGGGCGGCAGCGACTGGGCCAGCTCCTACCTGCTCATGGAACTGTGGCTGCGCCAGCAGGGCGGGGCCTTCTACGCAGACGACGCCGCGAGCCTGGCGTTCACCAAGGAGCAGCTCGTCGAATGGTGGTCCTCGACCGCCGAGCTCGTGGCCTCGGGCGCGATGCCCCCGCCGGAGATCGCCGCCGAAGCCACCGCGCCCGGCGTCGCGGGCGGCGTGATGGCGACCGAACTGCGCTGGGACACGGCGATGAGCGGCTACTGGGAGTCGGTGGCCGACAGCGGCGGCACCCTCGCGCTCGCCCCGCCGCCCTCCGCCGACCCACAGAACCTCGCCCTCCACCTGCGGCCCTCCGTGCAGTTCGTGATCGCCGCGAACTCCGAGGCCCCCGAGGCGAGCGCCAAACTCATCGAGTTCATGCTCTCCGACCCGGAGGCCGCCGCGATCCTGGGCACGAACCGCGGCATCCCCTCGACCGCGACCGGTCTCGAGAGCGTCGAGATCGACGAAGCCTCGCAGGTCGTGCTCGACTACGAGGCCACCGTCGAGCAGTACCTCATCGACGCACCCGTCGTGCCCCCGGCCGCCGCCGGCGCCATCGAAGCCAAGTTCACCGAGATCTACGGCCAGGTCCAGTACGGCGAGATGACCGCGGCCCAGGCCGCCGACCTGTTCTTCACCGAAGCCGAGACCCTGTTCCAGAGCGAGCAGTAGCGCCACCCCGGCGGGGGAGCGGTCTGGTGAGTGCCGCTCCCCACTCCCGTCGATAGACTCGCGCGATGCAGTCACCTTCCCGGCCAACCGCTCTCATCACCGGCGGTGCGGCAGGCATCGGGGCGTCCTTCGCCCGGGCGCTCGCTCGGGACGGCTACCGGCTCGTCCTGGTGGACCGTAACGGCGAAGGGCTGCAGCGGTTCGCGGGCTCCTTCGACGCGGACACCGAGGTCGTCACGGCCGATCTCACCGTCGAAGGGGACCTCGCCCGGGTCGAGCAGCGCTGCCGCGAAGGTGTCGACCTGCTGGTGAACAACGCCGGTTTCGGCCATCCCACTGAATTCCTCAGCACCTCCGCAGTGGCCGAGCTCGCGATGTCGAAGCTGCACATGGACGTCGTCCTGCGCCTCACCCTCGCCGCTCTGCCGGGCATGATCGAGCGCGGTCGCGGCGGCATCATCAACCTCGGTTCGGTCCTCGGGTTCTTTCCCAGCTCCACGTATTCCGCCTCGAAGGCGTGGGTCATCAACTTCAGCCAGTCCGCGTTCACCAAGGCCCGCCCGAGCGGTGTGACGGTCACGGTGCTGTGCCCGGGCTTCACCCGCACCGAGTTCCACGACAGCGCCGGAATGAACATGACGAAGATCCCGGGCTTCCTGTGGCTGGAGGCGGACGCCCTGGTCAAGGCGGCACTGAGTGACTGGCGCCAAGGCAAGGCCGTGAGCATTCCCGGCTGGCGGAACAAGACCATCGCCGCCCTCAGCAGGCTCCTGCCGATGCGCCTGATCCTCCGCATCCACGCCGGCACCGGCAAGCATTCGTTGGCAGTGCGCGAACGGACCCCCGTCACGCGGCCTTAGGACGGGCCGGAACTTGACACGTCCTCAACGAGCGGGAATCATGGTTTCAGTAACCGTTCTCGAAAAACTTTAACTGGGGTGAATTCTTTGGCGCGCAAAGCGAACGCTTCGGGTGACGGAACGCGCCACACCACCATTCGCGAGGTGGCCGAACGGGCCGGCGTCTCGGTCGCCACCGTCTCGCGCATCCTCTCGGGCACCTACCCCGCCGCCCCCGCCACCCGCAGCAAGGTCATGCGCGCCGTCGAAGAACTCGACTACGTCGCCAATCACCACGCCCGCGCCCTCCAAGGGACCACCCGCAAGAGCATCGCCATCATCGTCAACTCGGTGATCTCCCCGCACTACGCCCATGTGGCCCAAGGGGTCCAGACCCAGGCTGCCGAGGACAGCCGCCTCTGCCAGATCGGCACCACGGGCGGTGACGCCGAGCGCGAGCTCGCCATGGTCCAGTTCATGCGCGAGCAGCACCCCGAGGCCGTGATCCTCGTCGGCAACGTGAACGCCGACGCCGAGTACCGGGCCCGCATGAGCCGGTACGCGCACGCGCTCGCCGCCATCGGCTCGCGCCTCGTGCTCTGCGGCAGGCCCCCGCTCGGCCCGGACGTGCCCGCGGTGGTCGTCGAATACGACAACACCGGCGGCGCGTTCGCGGCCACCAGCCACCTGCTCTCCAACGGCCACAAGCGCATCCTCTACCTGGGGCGGCGCGACGGGTACACGACCGCCGACGCCCGGATCGAGGGCTACCGCAAGGCCCTCGCGGCCTACGGCGCCGAGCACGACCCGGGGCTCGAGGTCGACGGCACATTCGAGCGCTTCGAGGGCTACCGGATGATGAAGGAGCGCCTGGCCGCCGGGCCGCCCGACTACACGGCGGTCTTCTCCGGCAACGACCAGATCGCCGCGGGCGCGCGCCAGGCCCTGCTCGAACACGGCCTGCGGGTGCCCGAGGACGTCTCCATGGTCGGCTTCGACGACCTGCCTCCGGCCGCCGACATCGATCTGACCACGGTCTACCAGCCGCACGAGGAGCTCGGCCGCACCGCCGTGCGCCTCGCGCTGGAGCACGCCCGCCAGGGCGGCCCGCCCCCGCACACGATTCTCGGCACCCACCTGGTGCTCCGCGGCTCAGTGCGCCCGCGCATGCCGTAAGCCCTCACGAGGACGCCCGGCACTCGTGAACCACGCAAGTGGACGATGCCGGGTGCGCTCGGGCAAACAGTTCCCCTTCCGGACTGGAAGCAGACGCCACTGCACGGTGGTCTCCGCGGCACCGAAGGAGTTCCGCGGCGACATCTTGATCGAGCACGTCATGGACTGCCCCGGCCAGACCGGAGTCGCCTGGAGCACCGAGGAATCCGACCGATGGGCCGTCGGCGACCGAGCCATCGGATACTTCACGCGCACTACTCGTTCGGTGACCGCGATTGGACGGAGAGGGTCCTCTGGGCCGTCGGCGCCCTCATTGCCCTGCTCGTCTCGATGATCTGGCGCCTGATCACCGTCGACGACGGTTCCCTGCAAGGCCGCTTCACCGGTCAGCCGCTCGAACCCGACCGTTCCCAGCTGTGACGCACTGACCCGGTTGGGGATCGTGTCGTGATCACCTTCGACGGCAAGTTCATCGGCTACCGGCGGTCGAGGTCACGAAGGGGCCCTGGGATCTTGGGCTCCTTCGGCGGGCTGATGTGTTGCGGGGGTGCGGCTTAGAGCGGGCGGCGACGAAGCGGTGGCGGGTTGGGCGGGGCTTCTGTTCGGCTGTGGGGTCTGATTCGTGTGAGGTTCAGGCGGGCAGGGCCCGGCTCCTCGCCTGCGAAGCCGCCATCATCCCCGCCGTCTTCAACTACCGCACCGGCGAAGCGGTCGAACTGGGCCGCGCCGAGCGCCTCCCCAACACCGCGCTCCGCCGCAAACTCGAGCTCGAGCAGCCTGATGGCTGCCCGTAGGCGATAGTTTCACTAACCGCGTTTCCGCAGGACACCAGGCCGACGGGTCGGTGAGCAGACCAAGCTGTCGACTTCGGAGGCCGAGGCCCTGGTCGGGTCGATCGTGGACTACGAGCCCGATGATCTTGAGCTGGGCGGGAAGTTGTGGACCCGCCGCAAGATCTGCGTCCTGGCCGAACGGTTGTTCGGGGTGTCCTTCACCGAGCAAAGCATGGGCAAGCTGCTGCGGCGCATGGACTTCAGCTTCCAGCGGCCCGACAAGCGGGCGATCGAAGCCGATCCGGAGGCGATGCGCGAGTGGGTAGAGGAGACCTATCCCGCTTGGCGCGAGCGGGCCCGCTCCGAGGGGGCGGTGGTCTTGTTCGGCGACCAGGTCGGGGTCCGCTCCGATCAACTGTCCGGGCGTACTTGGGGTCGCAAGGGACAGACACCGACCACGGCGCGGACAGGGAACCGGTTCGGGCTCAGTGCGATGTCGACCATCTCCACCAGGGGCGACCTGCACTTCACGATCTTGAGGGACAAGTTCAACGCCGAGGTCTTCATCGTCTTCCTCGACCGGCTGCTGGGCCAGTTCGAGGAGAAGATCCACCTCGTCGTCGACGGGCACTCCGCCCACCGCGCCAAGAAGGTCCAGATGGAGCGATCGGTCCGGGCGTTCTTCCACCGCGTTCAGAAGCTCCCGACCCGTGCGCTCAGCTACTTCCAAGCGCCGCATACGAAGTACGTCAGCTCAACCATCTAGTTCGACTGTGAGGTACTACGGTGGAGCAAATTCCTCCCGGAATCCGTCGGCCGCATTGTGAAGGAACGACCGTGACCCTACAGCGACACTTCACCGCTTCCGTCTGCGTCTTCAATGACGAAGGCGCGATGCTGCTCG
>NZ_JAPZVP010000015.1:0-140137 GCF_027622875.1 Glycomyces luteolus
GAGTGGCTCATCGAGGGCCTTTCTGGCTTGGCGTGTCTTGTAGCGATTCACACCGAACCAGAAGGTCCTCTCCTCGTCTCAGCCCGACTCAGCTCGTGAGGTGTTCACAACCTCCCGAGACAGAACAGCTAGCGCTTCGACGCTCGACGACGTTCCCGATAGGCCTCCGCGAGGAGGCGTACCGCTTCGGGAACGTCGTCCTTGAGGTATCGGCGGGCGAGGCGGCGGGGTTCGGAGAGCATCCGGAAGAGCCATTCGGTGCCGGTGCGCTGCATCCATTTGGGGGCGCGGCGGCGGTACCCGGCGATGAAGTCGATGCTCGCGCCGCAGCCGAGGAACCAGGCGTCGGGGGCGACGGCGCGGAGGCGCACCGTCACGTGCTCCTGTTTGGGGAAGCCGAGGCCGACGTAGACGAGGTCGGGGGCGGCGGCCTCGACGCGTTCGACGAGGGCGCGCCACTGCGAGTCGTCCCGGTCGAAGCCCATGGGCGGGCACCAGGCCCCGACCACCTTGAGGCCCGGGTAGCGGGCTTCGAGGAGGTCGGCGGCGCGTTCGGTGGGGCGCGCGGCGCCGTCCGGGGTGCCGCCCAGGAGGGCGATGCGGAGGCCGCGGGTCGCGGCGGCCTCCGAGAGGGACCAGACGAGGTCCGAGCCCGCGACGCGGGCGGGCAGCGGCGTTCCGGCTACTTTGGATGCCCAGACGAGGGGCGCGCCGTCGGCGACCACGAGGTCGGAGGCGGCGATGATCGCCCGCAGCTCGCGGCTCCTGCGCGCGGCGGCGACGATGTCGACGTTCGGCGTGACGATCTGGCCGCCGCGCCCCGCCTCGATGGCGTCGATCACGCGCGCCACCGCCTCGGCTTCGGTGACCGGGTCGATCGCGATGCCGCCCAAGGACACCCGCTTCGCGGGGCGCGACTGCGGCCGAGGGGAAGACGCGCCGCTGCCGCGGTCCGCGCGCGAAGGGCCCAAACGCTCCATGCGATCAGACGTTAGAGGTCCGCGTGCGATTTTCCCGGAATTTTGGCCACAGGGCGTGTCCCCAACCCCACCCCGAGTCGTTATACGAATCATCAAGGGGCATCTGCAGGTTTCCGAGCCAAGCTCGGATCGCCGGCCCCGAAAGCAGTGGAGTACCAGGTGAGCGAGGGACCAGTGAGCGTGAAGATCGCCGACACGGCCGAGCAGTCCGAGCACCGCGTCAAGGTGGTCTTCATCGGAGGACTCGGACGCAGCGGCACGACGCTCCTCGAACGCCTGCTCGGACAGCTGCCCGGAGTGGTCCCGCTCGGCGAGATCACCCACCTGTGGGAACGGGACCTGGTCGGCAACGAGATGTGCGCGTGCGGAGCCACGTTCTCGCACTGCGAGTTCTGGCAGCGGATCGGCCGGCGCGCCTTCGGCTCCTGGGACCAGGTGGACATCGAGCGGCTCAACGCCCTGAAGGCCACTGTGGACCGAACCCGGCACATCCCGGCGCTCGCGTCGAAGCGGCTCGCGCCCGCGCAGCACCAGCTCGTCACCGAGTACGCCGAGTACTTCGAGAAGATCTACACCGCCGCCGCCAAGGACACGCGGGCGCGGGTCGTGGTCGACTCCTCCAAGCACGCCTCGCTCGCGTACTGCCTGCGCTGGTCGCCGAAGATCGACCTGCGGGTGCTGCACGTCGTGCGCGACTCGAGGGGCGTCGCCTACTCGTGGACGAAGAAGGTGGCCCGCCCCGAGTCCCCCACGGGCGACCAGATGACCCGCTACTCCCCCGCCAAGGCCGCGATGCTGTGGAACGCGCAGAACGCCGCGTTCAGCCTCCTCGCGCGGCGCGGCGTGCCGGTGCGGCGGGTCCGGTACGAGCGCGTCATCCAGCGCCCCCGGAAGGTGATCGCCTCGCTCGGCCGGTTCTGCGGGCTGGACCTGGCGGAGTCGGACTACAACTTCATCGGGGACGGCTGGGCCGACCTGGGCCCGAGCCACTCGGCGGCCGGCAACCCGATGCGGTTCACCGTGGGGCGCATCCCGATCTATCCCGACGAGGCCTGGACCGCGGACCTGCCCGACGGCACCCGGCGGATGGTCTCCACCCTGACCCGGCCCCTCCTGGGCCGCTACGGCTACCTCGACGACGAGGAGGCCCCTGTGGACGAACCCGTTCTGGAAGAGGTGACCGCCCGTGACTGACTGGCCTTCGGTGGGCGTCGTGATCCCCACGCACAACCGCCCCCAGCAGGTGCGCGCCGCACTGCGCTCGGTGCTGACCCAGTTCTACCCCGGTGAACTCGAAGTGGTCGTGGTCTTCGACCGCGCCAAAGTGGACGAAGCGCTCGCGGCGGACGGCGGGCGGCCCGTGCGGGTGGTCAAGAACGACCGCACGCCCGGTCTCGCGGGGGCCCGGAACACCGGGATCACCGCACTTCGCACCGATCTCGTGGCGTTCCTCGACGACGACGACGAATGGCTGCCCGGGAAGCTCGCGACGCAGGTCGCCGCGCTCGGCACCGAGGCCGAGCTGTGCACCACCGCGATCGAGGTCGACTACCGGGGCCGCCGGAACCCGCGCCTGGCGCAGAAGACCATGGTGCGGCATGTGGACCTGCTCAGGTCGCGCATGATGATGCTGCACTCCTCGACGTTCCTGTTCCGCCGCTCGGCACTGCTCGGCGGGCTCGGCCTCGTCGCGGAGGACGCGCCCGGGAGCCAGAACGAGGACTGGGACATGCTGCTGCGCGCCTCCAGGCGGCGTCCGATCGCTCACGTGGACGTGCCGTACGCGCTCGTCAACTGGGCCGGTTCGCACTTCGAGACCCGTTGGGACACCAAGATCTCCTCGCTGCGCTGGATCCTCGACCGGCACCCGGAGATCCACGGCAGCCCCGAGGGCGCCGCGCGCGTCTACGGCCAGATCGCCTGCTGGCACGCCGCCACGGGCGACCGCAAGGAGGCCCTGCGCTGGGCGGTCAGGGCGACGAAGGCGAACCCGGGCGAGCCGCGGGCGGCGGTCGCCGCCGCCGCGGCGGCGGGCATCGTCGGCGTCCCGGCGGTGATGGCCGCACTGCACCGGCGCGGCCGCGGCATCTGAGTCGGCAACGGGGCGTTCAGGAGTTGGACGCCCTTTATTCACTTCTTAGCGGTGCCTTAACGCCCGCCGCCGTACCTTCTCCCAGACCGACTGAGCGAACACCGCTCCGGCGACGTCACCGAGGAGGAACACCGTGGGTCTCGCACTCGCCCTGGCACTGCCCGTCAACCTGTTCGCCATCACCGTGCTCGCGTGCGCGATCTACTACCGGCGCCACCACCGCACCGACCTGGCGCTCGCCTACGTGGCGCTGAACGTGGGGGTCTTCGCCGTCTCGGCGCTCATGCTCTCGCAGCAGGTGAGCCTCGGCCTGGCGTTCGGGCTCTTCGGGGTCCTCTCGATCTTGCGGCTGCGCTCCGACCAGATCTCGCAGCGGGACGTCGGCTACTACTTCACGGCACTCGCCCTGGGCCTCATCAACGGGATCGGGGCGTCGCGCCCGGCGGTGATGATCGGCCTCAGCGTGCTGCTGGTGCTCACCATGTACATCGCCGACCATCCGAGGCTCGCGAACCGGTCGCGGCACCGCCTGATCGTGCTCGACACCGTGCACCGCGACGAGACCGCGCTGCAGGCGGACCTCGAACGGCGCCTTGGCGGGACGGTGCGCAAGTTCGAGGTGATCGACACCGACTACGTGCGCGAGACGATGACCGTGGACGTGCGGTTCCGGCCTTCGGCCGAGACCCCCGCGAACCCTGACCGCACCTACCCGATCGCGAGGGTCTGATGATCACCCGAGACGGGCTGGACCTGTTCGCGCCCATCGACCTCGCCGCGGTGGTGGACGCCGCGAACCTGCAGACCCGCGTCGACTCCAAATACCTGCTCACGCCGGAGGCATACGGCCGCTTCCGCGACCGGCTCGCCCGGGTCGGCGACTGGCGGTGCCTGGAGATCGAGGGCCGCCGCCGGTTCGCGTACGAGTCGATCTACTTCGACACGCCGGAGCTGCTCACCTACCGGCAGCACCGCCAGGGGCGCCGGTTCCGGTTCAAGGTGCGCTCACGCACCTACGTCGACTCCGGAGCCTGCGCGTTCGAGGTCAAACTCAAAGGCGCTCGGGCGGACACGGTGAAGGAGCGCATGGACTACCGCGCCGCCGACGCCGGGCGGCTCGCGCCGGACGCCGCCGACTTCCTCGCCGACACGCTGCATCGCGCCTACGGCATGGCGGTGCCGCTGGGAATGGCCCCGCGGGTGCGCACCGACTACCGCCGCCACACGCTCGTGGACCTGGAAGCGGCCGTTCGGATCACCTGCGACGAGGAGCTTCGCTTCAGCGGTTCAACGGGTTCGGCGGCGGCCCGGCCGCTGTGCCTGGTCGAGGTCAAGTCGGCGCAGGCGGGCGGGCCCGTCGACCGGATGCTGTGGCGTTCAGGGGCGCGGCCGGTGTCGGTCAGCAAGTACTGCCTCGCCGCCGCCGCGCTCTACCCGTGGCTCGGCGCGAACCCTTGGGCGCGTGCGTACAAGACGTGCTTCGGATCCGGGTCGGGTCTTGAACGGTGCCGTACGGAGCGGACGCGGCACTCAGCACTCGCAGTCGACTCGTAGCGGATTCGCGGCGCGTCGCAGGCGGCGACGGATCGTCGCATGATCCGAAGCCTTCCGCGGCATGGCAACCCGATTCTCGGCCCTCGCGAGATCCAGTGTCCGAGGGCCGCGGCTTGAGCGGCCGTCGCTGCGATGGCCGCTCCGTCTTCAGCCCAGTTCGAGTCTGATGAGCGCGCCCTTGCCGCCGTGGCCGGCGCCGAACACGAGCTGGCCGCCCGAGGCCGCGGCGGCGCGTCGTGCGATGTCCAGGCCCAGTCCGGTCGAGCCGCCGCCGGAACGGCCCCGTTCGAACACGGCTGCGTCCGGCAGGCCCGGTCCCTCGTCGGCGATGTCGATGATCGCGCCGCCGTCGGACGTGGCCCAGAGGCGGACCTCGAACGCGGTCCCGTCCGGGGTGTGTGCGAAGACGTTCGCCAGCAACGAATCCATCGCCGCCGCGAGGTCCTCGGCCGACACCTTCACCGGCAGCGGTCCCGGAGCCAGCGAGACGCTGCATGCGCGGTCGGTGTCCTCGGCCAGCGCCGACCAGAACGCAAAGCGCTCGGCCACGACGGCGACCGCGTCGCACTCGGACGCCCCGCGACCGGGCTTGCGAGCGTCGCGGATCGCGGCGTTCACGGCCCGCTCGACCTCGCTCACCGCTTCGTCTACGGTGGCTCGTTCGGTCGGGTCCGTGATCGCCTCGGCTTCGAGGCGCAGGACGGTGAGCGGGGTGCGGAGGCGGTGCGAGAGGTCGGCGACGCGTTCGCGTTCGGCCTCGAGGAGATCGCGGATGCGGTCGGCGAGGGCGTTGAGGGCGATGCCGACCCGTTCGATCTCCGCGGGTCCCGCGGCGCCCGCCCTCGCTTCGAGGTCGCCATCGGCGAGGCGGTTCGAGACCTCGGCGAGGTCGGCGAGCGGCACCAGCAGCACCTTGGCCAGGCGTGAGGCCAGGAGCAGGCCGACCCCCAGGAGCACCAGGGCGATCGCGCCGAGCAGGAGCCATGACCGGCCGACTCCGGCCGTCAGCGCCTCATCATCCACATAGGCCCTCACAACGGCGTAGCCGCCGTCGGGAATGCGGATGCTGTTGAGGATCTCCCGCCCGCCTTCGGTCGCCGCGGTGAGGGACCGGCCCTGGACGGCGGCGAGTTCCACCGCGGACGACCGGGGCGCCTCCGCGCCGAACACGGTGCCGTCGGGCCAGAACACCGTCACCGGGAACTGGAAGCCGGTGTTCATGTGCGCGACCGAGCTCTCCAGCTGGGCCTTGTCGGAGGTGGGCACGATCGCGGTCACCAGGTTCGCCTCCTGCTGCGCGAGCGAGACCGCGCGCTCGGCGGCGGCGTTGCGAAGCATGAGCGCCAGCGGGATCGAGAACGCCAGCAGCGTCAGGGTCGCGATCCCGGCCACCAGGATCGTCAGTCGGGCCCTCATTCGCCCTCCAGCGGGTCGACGAGCTTGACGCCCACCCCGCGAACGGTGTGCAGGAACCGCGGCGCCTGCGCAGTCTCGCCGAGCTTGCGGCGCAGCCACGCGAGATGCACGTCGACGGTCTTGTCGGCGCCGCCGAAGGGCAGGTCCCACACTTCGGTGAGCAACTGGCGCTTGGGGACGACCGCCCCGGCACGCGCGGCCAGGAAGTGCAGCAGGTCGAACTCCTTGGGGCTCAACTCCAAAGCCCTGCCTTCGAGGGCGGCGGTGCGGCCCTTCGGGTCGATGCGCAGCGGACCCACGACCACCGTCTCGTCAACGGGCGCTCCGGCACCGGTGCGGCGCAGCACCGCTTGGATGCGGGCGTCGAGCTGCTTCGCGGTGAACGGCTTGACCACGTAGTCGTCGGCGCCCGCGCCGAGGATGCGGACGATCTCGTTCTCGTCGTCGCGGGCGGTCGCCACGATCACCGGCACGTCGGAGACGCCGCGGAGCATCCGCAGCATCTCGCCGCCGTCGAGGTCGGGCAGCCCGAGGTCGAGCACGACCAGGTCGGGACGGTGGTCGACCGCCGCGCGCAACCCCCTCATCGCGTCGGGGGCCGGGGCGACCTGGTGTCCGAGGTCTCTGAGGGACCGCAGGAGCGCGGTGCGGACGCGTTCGTCGTCCTCGATCAGGAGCAGCTGGGCCATGCGGGCACTCTATGCGGGACAGCAACACGGGGACAAGTCACGTACGAGCCGCCGTGAAGGCTTAGACCGGCCTTATCGCGGCCTTAACGTTCCAGTCGGCAAACTGGCGAGCATGAGAAGGAACCTGGTAGTCAGCGGCTGGGTGGCGGCCGCGGTGGTCGCCGTCGGCGCGGGTATCGGCGCGGTGGCGCTGGCCCAAGGCGGGACCCTCGCGCCCCCGACCGAGCCGATGTCCGAGGACAGTGTGCAGGCGCAGCTCGACAGTATCGGCACCGCGACCCCGAGCGAATCACCGACGGCGACCGACGACGAGTCCTCGCCCTCGAGCGAGCAGACGACCGCGGGCGAGGAGATCATCGCGACCGACGGCGGCACCGTCATCGCCCGGTGCAACGGCACGGAAGTCGAGCTCGTCTCGGTCTCCCCCGCCCAGGGCTGGCGCACCGTGGGCGTCGACGCCGGGCCCGCCGCGACCGCCGCGTTCGGCTTCACCGACGACGATGACGATGACGACGGCCTGCACTACAAGGTCACCTGCGCCGACGGCGTGCCCGCGGCGGCGCTCCAGAACACCGACGACGACGCCGACGACTGATCGCGGCAAAGCGAGCGGCCCGGCACCTCCCGGTCCCGGGGCCGCGACGTTCGAGCGAGCTGGTCATCGACTTCGGTGCGGGCCAAGGCCGTGCAGCCTGGCGAAGGCGGGGAACAGCCTTCCGTCGCAGGGCAGCCGCATTCCCGACCGGTGCAGGAGGTCGACGATCGCGCTGGCGCCCGCCTCGGTCAGCTTTCCTTCCCGCCAGATCTCCGCGAGCAGCCACAAGGTCCCGTGGACCACGACCGGGTAGCGGCTCGCGCCGTGGACCGCGGCGCGATCGTCGATCACCGCGGTGGCGTCGAATTCGTGGGCGACAGCGAGGACGCTGGCCTCGCCGAGGTTGCGGTCGCCCGCTCGCACGCGCTCGGACCATTCAACGAACGCCAGCAGTCTGGCCTCCGTTTCGCCGACCTCCACCACTTGCATCCAGGCGAGTGTGAGGATCTGCTCCAGTTCGGGGTGGGTGCCGACGCCGCGGCGGATCTCGTCCATCACGACGCTCGTGGTGAAGCAGGTACGGCCCAGCATCAGGTCGCTGAGCACATCGAGCCGGTCGGCTTTGGCGAAGTGGCTCAAACAGGTCGTGTCGAACACCAGCCGCTGCGCTCCGCCGCCTCCGGCGGCTACCACCCTTGGTCGCTTTCGAAATCCGGCAGCTCGGATTCGTCGACGTGCCCCCGCATCAGCTCGGCCGCACGGGGTTTGGCTATCCAGCCCTCGCGGTAGGCGCGCATGATGGCGTGGGCGACGCTCGGCGGGACCCTGACCTTCTCCAGGTCCTGCTGCAACAGCCAGCCGATCGCGTCGCGAAGCTCGGCTTTCGTGGGCGTGGACGCCCCCCAGCGACGCGACTGCTTCGCGTCGATCAGGCCCGTGCGCTCAGCCTGCCGGAGCGCCAGCGACCATGAGACCTGGTATTCGGCGGAGAGCTTGACCAAATCGCCGCGTTCGAGGTGCGGGCCCCGCGCGGCCACCGCGTCCTCAGGCAGGAGCAGCTCGGCCGCGAAGGCGTCGATCGCCGCCTCCCGTTCCGCTTTCGAGGCGTGGATGTCCATGTCGCTGACGTATTCATCGCCGAGCACCATGTGCCCCAGCTCGTGGGCCGCAGTGGACCGGCGCCGTACTACCGGCGCGGACAGGTTGATCACCGACACTGCCAGGTCGCCCTCGTGGATGCTGGCGCCTTCGCCGCCGTCCTCCAACTCGACGACCGTGAACAGCACGCCCGCCTGCTCGCCGATCTGCATGAGGCTGCCGAGCGGCTCATGGCCGAGCCCGAGCTGGCGGCGCAGCCAGCGGGCCGCGTCGCGCACATCGTCGGAAGAGGTTCGGGCGCTGGGGTACAGGAGGACCGGCTTGGGCTCGAACACGCCGATCTCGCAGAGCTGCTGCATATCGTTGAGCCAGGCCACCAGCGCCACGTCCAGGCGGAACGCCGCCGATTCTCCGACGGTGGTCTCCTCCGCCACGATGCCGCTGCGCCGCGAGATCACCTCGGGCGGGTCGTAGAGGAACTGGCGCATCGGCATCCCGAGCGCACCGCTCAGCCGTGCCAGTTCCATGCCGTCGATACGGCGCGTGCCGGCCTCGATCTTGGCGATCATGGTGCGGTCGAGTCCGACTTCCCGACCGAGGTCCTCTTGGGAGAACCGCATGGCGGCGCGCGCTCGGCGCACACGCTCGCCGATCGCGGCCCAGCCTTCTTCGAGTTCCATGTTGCGATAATCGCACAATCGGTGCGACTTCCGCGACGGACACGCGCCGACCGATGCGCAATATTTACCCGAATGAGTGAAAGCGGCCCCGGAACCTCTCGGGTGCGGGGGCGCGTGCACTCCAGCGCGGCACGGGGGGGGAGCGCGTCTTGCGGAGCTCCTCTTCGTTCTTGTGCAGGTCCTCGAGGCCACCGCACATGAAGAACGCCTGCTCGGGGAAGTGGTCGTACTCACCCTCGGCGATCTTCTTGAAGGCCTCGACGGTCTCCTTGACGGGGACGAACGAGCCCTCGACCCCGGTGAACTGCTTCGCCGCGAACGTGTTCTGCGACAGGAAGCGCTCGATGCGGCGCGCCCGGCCCACGACGAGCTTGTCCTCTTCGGAAAGCTCGTCCATGCCGAGGATGGCGATGATGTCCTGCAGCTCGTTGTACTTCTGCAGGATCTGCTTCACCGTCGAGGCGACCGCGTAGTGCTCGGCACCGACGACCTCGGGCTCCAGAATGCGGGAGTTCGAGGCGAGCGGGTCGATCGCCGGGTAGATGCCCTTGTCGGAGATCTTCCGCTCGAGGTTCGTCGTCGCGTCCAAGTGGGTGAACGCGGTGAACGGCGCCGGGTCGGTGTAGTCGTCCGCGGGGACGTACACGGCCTGCATCGAGGTGATGGCCTTGCCGCGCAGCGAGGTGATGCGCTCCTGGAGCTCACCCATCTCGTCCGCCAGGGTCGGCTGGTAACCCACGGCCGAGGGCATGCGGCCCAGCAGCGCGGAGGTCTCCGAACCGGCCTGCGTGAACCGGAAGATGTTGTCGATGAAGAGCAGCACCTCCTGGTTCTTGACGTCGCGGAAGTACTCGGCCATCGTCAGGGCCGACAGGGCGACGCGAAGACGCACGCCCGGCGGCTCGTCCATCTGGCCGTAGACCAGGGAGGTCTTCTCCAGAACGCCGGCCTCGGCCATTTCGGCGATGAGGTCGTTGCCCTCACGGGTGCGCTCGCCGACACCGGCGAACACCGAAGAGCCGCCGAAGTTCTGGGCGACGCGGATGATCATCTCCTGGATGAGCACCGTCTTGCCCACGCCGGCGCCGCCGAACAGGCCGATCTTGCCGCCCTTGACGTACGGGGCGAGCAGGTCGATGGCCTTGATGCCGGTCTCCAGCATCTCGGTCTTCGGCTCCAGCTGAGCGAACGCCGGGGCGTGGCGGTGGATCTCCCAGTAGTCGTCGGCCTGGAGCTCCTCGCCCTCTTCGAGGTTGAGGCAGTCACCGAGGACGTTGAAGACCTTGCCCTTGATGCCGTCGCCGACCGGGACCTTGATCTGCGCACCGGTGTCGCGGACCTCGGTGCCGCGGACCATGCCGTCGGTCGGGGCCATGCAGATGCCGCGGATCTGGTTGTCGCCCAGGTGCTGGGCCACTTCCAGGGTCAGCGTCTTGTTGTGCTCCCCGTAGGCGACGTCAACGTGAAGCGCGTTGAAGATCGCCGGGATGGCGTTGCGCGGGAACTCCACGTCGACGACCGGCCCGATGACCCGTACGACGCGTCCCACTCCATTAGTGTCGGTCATCGTTACTCTCTTCCTGCGGCGGAAAGGGCACTGGCCCCACCCACAATTTCGCTGATCTCCTGCGTGATCGCCGCCTGCCGCGCCGCGTTCGCGCTCCGCCGCAGGGTCTTGATCAATTCATCGGCATTGTCCGTGGCCGCCTTCATGGCCCGACGCCTCGCCGCCGACTCGCTCGCCGCGGCGTCGATCAACGCCGCGTAGATCCGAGTCGTCAAGTACTTCGGCAGCAGCGCGTCGAGCAGCGCCTCCGGGTTCGGCTCGAACTCGTAGTCCGGGAGGAGCACGTGCTCTTCGAGCTCGCTCTCCTCCACCTCCTCGACTTCGAGAGGGGCCAATTGCCGCGGCTCAGGGGTCTGCGTCAGCAGCGAGACGAACTTGGTGTGGACGATATGCAGTTCGTCCACTCCGAGGATACCGTCCGCTCCCGCGTCGTCACCCTCGTCGTCCGCACCGGACATGAACGCCGAAAGCAGCGTCCGCGTGATCTCCTGCGCGTCGGCGACGGCCGGCTTCTGCGAGAACCCGGTCCAGGACCGCTCGATCTGGCGACCGCGGAACTGGTAGTAGTCGACGCCCCTGCGGCCGGCGACGTACAGGACCGGGACCTTGCCCTCTTCCGAGAGGCGCGAGACCAGCTGCTCGGCGGTGCGGATGACGTTGGCGTTGTAGCCGCCGCACATCCCCTTGTCGGCAGTGACCACGAGCACCCCGGCCCGGCGGACCTGGGCCCGCGGCTGGAGCAGCGGGTGGTTGACCGACGCGTTGCTCGCGAGCGAGGTCATCACCGAGGTCATGGCGCGGGCGTACGGCAGCGAAGCCGCGACCCGTTCCTGCGCCTTGGCGATGCGGCTGGTGGCGACCAGCTCCTGCGCCTTGGTGATCTTCCGGATGGACTGGGTCGACTTCAGCCGCTTGCGCAAAGTACGAAGCTGCGCTGACATGGCTAACCCTTCTTGACGCGCTTGACGGTCTCGACGTCGACGTCGCCCTCAAGGGCGTCCTCGGCGGCGTCGGTCACGTGCAGGTCGTCGGCGTTGGCCTTGAACATCTGCTTGAACTTGGCGATGGCGCGCTTGAGGGTGTCCTCGATGTCGCCGGCCACCTTGTCCTTGCCCGCGTTCAGCTGGGCGACGACGTCCTTGTGGTTGGCGCGCATGTAGGTGAGGAACTCTTCCTCGAAGCGGCGGACCTCGCCGACCGGGATGTCGTCGAGCGAACCCGAGACGCCGGCCCAGATCGAGATGGTCTCCTCGCCCATCGGGAGCGGCGCGGCCACACCCTGCTTGAGCAGCTCGACCATGCGGAGACCGCGCTCCAGCTGCGCCTTCGACGCGGCGTCCAGGTCGGACGCGAAGGCCGCGAAGGCCTCCAGGTCGCGGTACTGGGCCAGGTCCAGACGAAGCGAACCGGCGACCGAGCGCATGCCCTTGGTCTGCGCGGCGCCACCGACACGGGAGACGGACGTACCGACGTTGATCGCCGGACGCACACCCGAGTTGAACAGGCCCTCTTCGAGGAAGACCTGGCCGTCGGTGATGGAGATGACGTTGGTCGGGATGAACTGCGAGATGTCGCCGGCCTTGGTCTCGATGATCGGCAGACCGGTCAGCGAACCGCCGCCCAGCTCGTCCGAGAGCTTCGCGCAGCGCTCCAGCAGACGGGAGTGCAGGTAGAAGACGTCACCGGGGAAGGCCTCGCGGCCCGGGGGACGACGCAGCAGCAGCGACACCGTGCGGTAGGCCTCGGCCTGCTTCGACAGGTCGTCGAAGACGATGAGGACGTGCTTGCCGCCGTACATCCAGTGCTGGCCGATGGCCGAACCGGTGTAGGGCGCCAGGTACTTCAGGCCCGCGGGCTCGTCGGCGTTCGCCGCGACGATGGTGGTGTACTCCATCGCGCCGTGCGCCTCGAGCATGCCCTTGATGCCGGCGACGGTGGAGCCCTTCTGGCCGACCGCGACGTAGATGCAGCGCAGCTGCTTGTTCGGGTCGCCGGACTCCCAGTTGGCGCGCTGGTTGATGATCGTGTCGATCGCGACCTGCGTCTTGCCGGTCTTGCGGTCGCCGATGATCAGCTGGCGCTGGCCGCGGCCGATGGGGGTCATCGAGTCGATGGCCTTGATACCGGTCTCGACCGGCTCGAACACCGACTGGCGGTTGATGACGTTCGGGGCCTGGGCCTCGAGCTCGCGCTCGCCCTCGGCCTCGATCTCGCCCAGGTCGTCGATGGGGTTGCCCAGGGCGTCGACGACGCGGCCCAGGAACTTGTCACCGACCGGCACGGAGAGGACCTTGCCGGTGCGCTTGACGGTCTGGCCCTCGCCGACCTTGGTCGGGTCGCCCAGGAGGACGGCGCCGATCTCGCGGACGTCGAGGTTCAGGGCCAGGCCCATCACGCCGCCTTCGAACTCCAGGAGCTCGTTGGCCATGACGGAGGGCAGGCCCTCGACGACGGCGATGCCGTCGCCGGCGGAGGTGACGACACCGACCTCTTCGCGGGTGATCTCCGGCCGGTAGGACGAGACGTAGGCGTCGAGCGCACTACGAATCTCGTCTGAGGAGATGGTCAATTCAGCCATCTGAACGTTTCCCTTTCTGTTGATACCGGCTGGATCAGCGTCCGGCCAAGGCTTGGCGGGCTTCGTCGAGGCGGCGCGAGACGGTACCGTCCCACAGCTCCGAGCCGACTTGCACTCGGATGCCCCCGACGATCGCGGGGTCGACCGTGACCTTGAGCGCCACCGGGCGCCCGTAGACCAGGGTGAGCTTGGCCGCGAGCTGACGCTCTCCGGCCTCGTCGAGCGGGCGAGCCACGGTCACGTAGGCCACGGTCTCGTCGTGGGCCGCGGCGGCGGCCTCGACGAGGTAGGCCAACGAGGCGTGGAAGCTGCGGCCGCCGATGCCGAAGCACGCGGCGGACGCCAGCTTCACCGTCACCGGCTCGGCCTTGCCCTCGAGCAGGCGCTCGACGAGCTCGGCCCGGCCCTTCGGGTCGGTGCCCGAAGCGCCCAGGACCGAGGCCAGCTCGGCGTCGCCGTCGACAAGCTGTCCGAAACGGAACAGCTCGTCCTCGACGTTCGCCAGGCTGCCGTCCTTGGCCGCGGCGAGCAGCAGCGCCTTGACGGCGAGCTGCTCAGTGCCGCCGACCAGTTCGGACGGGCTGCCCCAGCGGCCGCGCACGAGCGAGGCCACCACGGCTGCGGCGGTCTCGCCCACTTGGCCCGCGACGAGCCCGCGGATCAGGCCCTCCCGGTCGTCCGCCTCACGGGCGGGGTCGGACAGGGCGCGACGCAGCCGAGGCTGGTCGACGAGGAAGCGCGTCACTCCCAGCAGCTGATCGCCGCACTCGGTGAGCTGCTCGGCCGACGCGCTGGAGGCGGCTGCCTCCAGCACGGCCCGGCCGGCCTCGATGCTTTCGCGTCCAGTCGTCGACATCAGCGCGCTCCGCTCGTCTCGGCCGTGTCGTCGGCGATCTGGCTGAGGAACTGGTCCACAGTCGCCGCCGTGTCGGCGTCGCCGGCGAGGCGCTGGCCGATGATCTTCCCGGCCAGGTCAACGGCCAGGTTGCCGACCTCGCTGCGCAGCTCGCGAACGAGCTGCTGGCGAGAGGCCTCGATCTGCGCGTGACCGGCCGCGATGACGCGGTTGGCCTCTTCGCGGGCGGAGACGAGGATCTCCTCCTTGGCCGCCACGGCGTCGGCACGAGCCTCGTCGCGAATCGCGGCGGCCTCTTCCTGCGCAGCGGCGAGCTTGCGGCGGTATTCCTCGAGCGTCTGATTGGCCTCTTCTTGAGCCCGCTCAGCCCGCTCGATGCCGCCTTCGATCGCGTCCACTCGTGCCTCGAAGGTCTTCTCCATCATGGGGAAGACGAACTTCATGAGCACGAAGCAGAGCAGACCGAAGGCGATGGCGCCGACGAGAATCTCTTGCCAAATCGGGAAGAGAATCTGCGCGCCTCCTTCTTCGGCGGCGAGAATCATGTTCGCTCCGTGAGGTGGCTAGTTGATGAAGGCGAGGACCAGGCCGAACAGGGCCAGCACCTCGACAAGGGCGAAGCCCATGAACAGCATCGGGCGGGTGATGCCGGCCGACTCGGGCTGGCGCGCGGTGGCGGTGATCCACGCGGCGAAGATCAGGGCGACACCGATACCGGGGCCGATTGCGGCGAGGCCGTAACCAATGACGCTGACGGAGCCTTCCATGGCGTTTTCTCCTAGGTGTCAGCGTGGCGTGTCCGTCACGCCACGATGTTCTTCAATTGCGAAACTTGGATGAGGGGCGAGAGCGGGGCTTAGTGCTCGTCCGCGAGGGACCCCTGGATGTACATGCCCGTGAGCAGAGTGAACACGTAGGCCTGCAGCAGGATGACGATCAGCTCGAACAGCGTCATGGCGATGCCCATGGCGAAGGAGAAGACCGACAGACCCTGGATGAAGATGTTGCCCGAGTTGAGCATCTCGAATCCGCCGAGGATGAACACCAGCAGGATGAGGTGGCCGGCGAACATGTTGGCGAAGAGTCGCAGCGCCAAGGTGACCGGCCGCAGGATGAGGTTCTGCAGGAACTCGATCGGGATCAGCAGCGGGTAGATGAACCACGGGGCGCCCGGCGGGACGCAGGTCAGCTTCAGGTAGCCGATGAAGCCGTGCTTCTTGATGCCGACGACGTTGTAGATGATCCAGGAGAGGACACCTAGGACGGCCGGGAATGCGATGTGGGACATCGGGGAGACCTGAACGCCGGGCACGATGGCCCAGAAGTTCATGATCAAGATGAAAAGGAACAGCGTCGCGAGGTAGGGCGCGAATTTCACGCCTTCCTTCTTGCCCATCTGGTCGATGGCGACGGTGTTGCGAATGAAGCCATAGGCGGATTCGGCGATCCACTGCTTCTTGGTGGGAACGATCTGGGGCTTGCGGTACGCCCACAGGAAGAACACGATGAGAATCGCGACAGAGGCCCACACCGCGAAGGTGATGGTGGTGAACATGTGGGCAAGAGCCGTGTCGCTGAGCCCGGTGAACCAGTCCCGGAAATCAAAGCTGTGAATGCCGGGCGGGAAGTGGGATTCCCCTTCGGCCAGCACGATGGCTGAGTCGGTCACGCGAGTCACGCCTCTCAGTCAGTGTCGGTCAAGTTACGGCGACATCTGCTTGATCAGCAGGTAGATCCCTGCTGTAGCACCGACAAGCATCCCTACCAGGAGCCCGACTTTGGGCAGTTCGAGCCAAAGGTCGACCAGATATCCGAGACCACCCCAGAAGATGATCCCAGACAGCAGATATCCCAGCGCGCGCCAGCCCATGTCCGAACCGTCCGGCTGGGGCTTGCGATCGGGGGGTTCCATGTCGGCCATGTCGAGCTGAACTCTAACAGCTACTACACAGGAACTGCCCAGCGGGTTCGCTGAGATGAGTGCCATCCGTGCGAGGTTGTCAACCTCCAAGAAACACCGTGTGTCGCGGCGGGCGTCAAGATTTCGTCAAGAACGCTGATCGAACTCGACGTATGGGATTTTCGCCTTGTACACCCAGGCGACCTGGGTCGCGAGCCAGGCGACGGCTCCGCCGACCACGCCGTAGGCGAAGGGCAGCAGCGCGTCGGGCACGGCCGCCTTGACGATCGAGAGGACCGTCAGGACGAGCGCGAGTTTGATCGAATACGTGATCAACGCCATAGGCAGAGTGAGACGCAGGTCAAAGGTTTCGGCCAGTGCGACCGCCGCCGCAGAACCCGCGAATCCCAAGGCCGCCAAGGCTACTCCCGCAGGGGCGGCCCACGCGGCGGTCCCGCCGGCTGTGATGCCGCCGACGAGGGCGGCGATGACGGCCGCGATCGCCGAGGCGAGGAGGCACGGCTTGAGGAAGCCCTTGATCTTGGTCATGAGCGCGGCTCCAACGCGGCCGCGACGGGCTTCAGCGCCGCTTCGAGCTGGTCGGCGATCTGCGCGTAGACGGCCTGGCTCATCCCCCACGGGTCGGCGAGGTCGAGCTCGTCGTAGTCGCCGCGCCGCGCGGAGGCGGCGTCGACGAGGGCCTTGCCGCGCACGGCGGTGTCGCCGTCGGGCAGCGAGTCGGCGAGGTCGGCGGCCATGGGCCCGAACGAGCGGACGAGGAAGGTGCGCCCGAAGGCCTCGGGAAAGCGCTCGGCGATGTACTCCAGGTGCCCGATCGTGGCCACGAGGATGAGGTCCGAGGCCTCCACGTGCTCGCGCAGGAGGTGCCGCGCCCGGTGGCCGTCGTAGTCGTAGCCGCGCGATTCGAGCTCGTCCATCGCGGGGTGCTGCATGTTCTCGCCCTCGTGGAAGGCCGAGATGCCCGCGCCGTGGTTGAACACGTCCTCGCCGGTGAGCCCGGCGAGGATGCGCTCGGACATGGGCGACCGGCAGATGTTGCCGGTGCACACGTGCAGCACGGAGAACGGCGAGGTCACGCTGAGGCCTCGTCGGCCTTCGGTTCGGCGGTCTCGTCGGCTTCCGCTTCCGCTTCCGCGGCTTCGGCCTCGTCCGCTTCCGGCTCGTCGTCCTCGGGTCCTTGGCCGGGGCCGTAGCCGTCGCGGTCGAGGGTCTCGGGCACGATCTTGCGGATCTGCTCCAGGCTCAGAGCGCCTTCGCGGAGGATCTGCGGCGGGTGCGCCACGCAGTCGATGATCGTCGACGGCAGGTTGTCCTCACTGGGCCCGGCCTCGAGGTACACGGAGACGTCGGAGCCGAGCTGGGCCTTGGCATCGCCGGCGGTCTCGGCCGGGGGCTGCCCGGTCTTGTTGGCCGAGGAGACGGCCATCGGACCGGTCTCCTTGAGCAGTTCCAGCGCGAGCGGGTGCAGGGGCATGCGCACCGCGACCGTGCCGTCGGTGTCACCGAGGTCCCAGGTCAGGGACGGGGTGTAGGGCACCACGATGGTGAGCGGCCCGGGCCAGAACGCCTCGATGAGCTCCTTGGCGGAGTCGGGGATGTCAGAGGCGATGCCGTCGAGCGCCCGCTTCGAGCCGATGAGGACCGGCGGCGCCATATCGCGCCCGCGGCCCTTCGCGGCGAGCAGGGCCCTGACAGCCGTGGGATTGAACGCGTCGCAGCCGATGCCGTAGACGGTGTCGGTGGGGATGACGACGAGACGACCGCCGGTCACGGCCCTGGTGGCCGACTTCAGCCCGGTCGCTCGGTCCTTGATCTTCCTGCAATTGAACAGCCTCACGGCGACTAGCCTAGCCTTCCCGTCGCGAACCTCGGGCGGCCCGCCAGGTCGTCGTGGTCCTCGGTCGCGGTGAAACCGCTGACGCCCAGGATCTCCGGCGCGGCCTTCCCGTGCGTGTCGTCGTGCTCGAAGCCGAACCAGCCTCCCGGCTTGAGCCAGGACGCGGCGCGCACGGCCAGCGGCTGGATCACGGCGAGGCCCGCTTCGGCGGCGTAGACCGCGCCCGACGGGTCGAAATCGACCTCGGGCGCGACCTCGATCGCGAAGGGCACGTACGGCGGATTCGCGGTGACGAGGTCCACGGTCCCGTCGAGTTCGTTCAGCGTCGAGGCCGCGGTCGCGTCGGCCAGGACCGGGGTCGCCCCGGTGCCGTCGAGGTTCGATTCGAGCCATTCGAAGGCGTCAGGGTCGATCTCCACGGCCCACACGGTCGCGTCGGGCCGCTCGGTCGCGATGGCGTGCGCGACCGCGCCGGAACCGGAGCATGCGTCGATCACGATGCCGCCCTTGGGAAGATGCGCGAGCGCCCAATCGACGAGCAGCTCGGTCTCGGGCCGGGGCACGAACACCCCGGGGCCGACCGCGAGCTCGCCGTAGCGGAACGCGGCCGAACCGGTCAGGTGCTGCAGCGGTTCACGGGTGGCGCGGCGCGCGATGAGCGCATCGAACACCGCGAGCTGCGCGGCGGTGGGCGCGTCCGCGATGAGCAGCTGCGCCCGCTTAAGCCCCGAGACGTGAGCGGCCAGCAGCTCGGCGTCGTTCCGCGGGGAATGGACGCCGGCGGATTCGAGCCGCTTCGCCGCCAAGGCGATGGCCTGGGGCCAGATCACTCGGTCCCTCTTGCCATGCGCTCGGCCCGGTCGGCTGCCGCGAGGGCGTCGAGGACCTCGTCGAGCGCGCCGTCCATGACCTGGTCGAGGTTGTAGGCGGTGAAGCCGATCCGGTGGTCGGTCAGCCGGTTCTGCGGGAAGTTGTACGTGCGGATGCGCTCGGAGCGGTCGGCGGTGCGCACCTGCGAGAGGCGGGCGGCACCGGCCGCGGCCGCGGCCTCCTCCTGCTGCTTGGCGAGCAGGCGGGCGCGGAGGACCTTGATCGCCGCTTCCTTGTTCTGCAGCTGGCTCTTCTCGTTCTGGCTGGTCACGACCACGCCCGTGGGCACGTGCGTGAGGCGCACGGCGGAGTCGGTGGTGTTGACCGACTGGCCGCCGGGACCGGAGGAGCGGTAGACGTCGACCCGCACGTCGTTCATGTTCAGCTCGAAGTCGACCTCTTCGGCCTCGGGCATCACCACGACCGCCGCGGCGGAGGTGTGCACCCGGCCCTGCGACTCGGTCACGGGCACGCGCTGCACGCGGTGCACGCCGCCCTCGAACTTCAGCCGCGACCAGACGCCGTTGCCGCCCTCGGGCGTGCCCTTGGTCCGCACGGCGATCGAGGAGTCCTTGATGCCGCCGAGGTCGGTCGGCACCATCTCCAGGGTCTCGACGGCATAGCCCATGCGCTCGAAGTAGCGCAGGTACATGCGCATGAGGTCCCCGGCGAACAGGCCCGACTCCTCGCCGCCCGCGCCGGCCTTGATCTCGATGATCACGTCCTTCGCGTCGTCGGGGTCGCGCGGGACGAGCAGCTCGGCGAGCTTCGACTCGAGTTCGGGGATGCGCTTCTTGATCTGCTCGGCCTCGGTGGCGAAATCCGAGTCCTCCTTGGCGAGCTCCTCGGCGGTCGCGAGGTCGTCCTTCGCGGCCGCGATGTCCTCGGCGGTCTTCGCGATCGGCGACAGCTCGGCGTAGCGGCGGCCGACCCTCCGGGCCTGGGCCTGGTCGGCGTGCAGCGCGGGGTCGCCCATCTGGACTTCCAGGTCGCGGAACTCGGCGAGGAGGGATTCCAGGCGGTTGTCGGCAGCGGTCGTCATTGCGGTTCCTTAAAGAGAGCAGTGCCTAGAAGAGTTTCGGTACGAAAAAAACGCAGCGCCCGCGTCATACGACACGAGCGCTGCAGGGCACATTTACAGCTCGCAAGCTCGCCGAGCCTGCAAAGCTACTTACCGGCCTGGGCAGCCTTCTCCTGGGTCTTGGCGTAGCGGGCCTTGAACTTGGCCACGCGACCGCCGGTGTCGAGGATGCGCTGCTTACCGGTGTAGAACGGGTGGCACTTGTTGCAGGTCGCAGCCTGGATCTTGCCACTGGCCACCGTCGACCGGGTGGTGAAGGCGTTCCCGCAGGAACAGGTCACCTCGGTGACGACGTACTGAGGGTGGATCCCGTCTTTCATGACTTCCCTTTCATGCGGCCGCCGGGTCGGCCGCCGAAGCGGCCGTGAACCGGAACCGGTTAGGGCCCCGAAGGGCTCAGTGGTCAGGGTGCGCGACCTGCGCACCAGCTCTCAATGGTAAGGCGTGAGGCCGCTCTCAACCAGGGCGGCCTCACGTCTCAAGGACTTACTCGCCGGGCGTGTTCTTGACGATCTGCATCAGGAACTCGGCGTTCGTCTGCGTCTTCTTCAACCGGTCGATCAGCAGGTCGATCGCCTGCTGCGGGTCCAGCGAGGACAGGACCCGGCGGAGCTTCAGCATCACTGCCTGCTCCTCGGGGCTCATCATGAGCTCGTCCTTGCGGGTGCTCGACTGGTGGACGTCGATCGCGGGCCACGTGCGCTTCTCGGCGATCTTGCGGTCGAGCTTGAGCTCGGCGTTACCCGTGCCCTTGAACTCTTCGAAGATCACCGTGTCGCCCATGGAGCCGGTCTCGACCAGCGCCGTGCCGATGATGGTCAGCGACCCGCCGTGCTCGATGTTCCGCGCAGCGCCGAGGAAGCGCTTCGGCGGGTACAGCGCCGTCGAGTCGATACCACCGGACAGGATGCGCCCGGAGGCCGGCGACGAGTTGTTGTACGCGCGGCCCAGTCGGGTGATCGAGTCGAGCAGCACGACCACGTCGTGGCCGAGTTCGACCAGGCGCTTGGCGCGCTCGATCGCGAGCTCGGCGACGGTGGTGTGGTCCGACGGCGGGCGGTCGAAGGTCGAGGCGATGACCTCGCCCTTGACCGAGCGCTGCATGTCGGTGACCTCTTCGGGCCGCTCGTCCGCGAGGACCACCATGAGGTGGCACTCGGGGTTGTTCGTGGTGATCGCGTTGGCGATCGCCTGCAGCACCATCGTCTTACCGGCCTTCGGCGGGGAGACGATGAGGGCGCGCTGGCCCTTGCCGATCGGGGCAACGAGGTCTATCACCCTCGTCGTGATCGCGTTCGGCTCGGTCTCCAGGCGCAGGCGCTCCTGCGGGTACAGCGGCGTGAGCTTGTAGAACTCGTCGCGCTTCTTCGCGTCGTCGGGGCTCATCCCGTTGACGGTGTCGAGGCGCACCAGCGGGTTGTACTTCTCGCGGCGCTGCTGCTGCTTGCCGCCCTGGCCGTTCGGCTCCTCGCCGCCACCGCGGCTGGGCTTCACGGCGCCGGTGATGGCGTCGCCGCGGCGCAGCCGGTACTTGCGGACCTGCGACATCGAGACATAGACGTCGTCAGGGCCGGCGAGGTAGCCGGTGGTGCGGATGAACGCGTAGTTGTCGAGGATGTCGAGGATCCCCGCGACGGGCACGAGCTGCTCGTCGTTCTGGACGCTGCCGCCCGCGGTGCCGCGCTCGGGGGCCTCGTCGCGGCCGCCGCGCTGGCGGCGGTCGGAGCGGTCACGGCGCTTGCGGCGGCGGTTGTCGCCCTCGCCGTCGCGCGGGCCGCGGTCGTCGTAGCCGTCGTCCTCGTTCCGGCGCTCGCGGGTCTCGGTGCGGGCCTCGGACTGCTCGGCGCGCTCGGAACGCTCGCTGCGCTCGACACGCTCCGGGCGCTCGTCGCGGCGGCCGTTCTCGCGGCCGCCTTCGCGGCTCTCGCGCCCGCTCTCACGGGAGCGGCGGCGGCGCTGCGGTCGGTCCTCATCGGACTCGATCACGGCGACACTCGATTGGCCTTCGGGCTCAACGGCTTCGGTCTGACGCTCTTCACGGCGGCGCGGCTGCGGAGGACCGGCCGGGCGGGTCGCCCGGCGGGCGGCGGTGCCGCCCTTGGCCTCTGCACTCTCGGAGCCGTTCTCGGCGGGAGCGGCGTCGACTGTGGTCGACGGGGCTTCGGCGATGGGCGTTTGGTCAGAGTCAGGCACTGGCGGGGCCTCCTTTTCCGCGCTGGCACCGCCGGGCTGCGAGCCCGCATCCTGCCGTTCCTGGATGGCGGCGATCAGCTCGCTCTTGCGCATCCGGCCAACGCCGGTGATGCCGAGCGATTGCGCCATCTGCTGGAGCTCGGGCATCAGCATAGAGGCCAGACCGGTTCCTGCCCGACGGCGCTTCTTGGCTTCCGGAATCTCTTCCGAATCCGACGCCTCATCGATCATCCGGTCCGACGTCGTGCCGGTGGTGTCGCTCAATGGATTCCTTCCCTGGCGGAACTTCGAAGTGGATTCGAGGAGTTTCCGCGTCTTTCAAATAGCCGCAATGCCGATGTTCTGGTCTGCGTCCCGCCATCGCTTCGGCCGCTTTCGGTCAAGCTGTGACCTAGGCGGTTGGAAGACGACGGTTGACACTGGGTGCAACACCCCTGGGCTGTCCGCTGAGCAGACGGTCCTGATCGTGGTGAGCAGCCTCTGGGCCTGCGACTGGACAGCTTGCGATGAATGATCGTGCACGTTGAGACACGTGATTCCGATCTCCGCTGATTGCGATCCTCGCCTTTGCGATCCGATCCGGGCGGAGGCCCGGCGCCACAAGCGGACAGCGACTGTTCCTTGGTCGAAACCGTGCCATGCCACGCTAGAGCTATGCAAAGTCACAAATCCATGGTTGAGGGTGATGACCCAAACAAGAGATCAGGCGTGCGCTGGATGCGCCGCAGCTGTTGTGACCACAAGCATAAGCAAGGCTTCGAGCAGTCACGACACCGGGTGGTCGTCTAACTGGAATGGTAGCGCACTCTCGCCATTCGCAACAACGGACCCGAGGATCACTCGTTCGGGGAGGTCGCGACCTGGACGGCACCGTCGGCGACATCCAAGCGCAACGCCTCGAAGCCCGCGGGGGCTTCGGGGACGCGAGCGTCGTCCACCGTCAGGGCGAGCACGGTCGGACCCGCACCGGAGATCGCGGCTGCGATTCCGGCGGAGCGCAATGCCCTCAGCAAATGGGTGCTCTCCGGCATTCCCTTCGCCCGGTACGACTGGTGGAGCCGATCGTCGGTGGCCTCGAAGAGGCGCGAGGGATGATGCGTGATCGCGGCGGCGAGCAGCGCCGACCGGGAGAGGTTGAACACCGCGTCGGTGTGCGGGACCTTCTCGGGAAGGGCCGCGCGGGCGACCGAGGTCAGGCCCTTCGACTGCGGCACGAACACCCACGGGTGGACGCGCGGCGACGGGTCGAGGCTGATGGCCTTCGCACCGTCCTCAGTGGTGTAGGCGATGGTGAAGCCGCCGAGGAGGCACGGGGCCACGTTGTCCGGGTGGCCCTCGATCTCACTGGCCAGGGCCAGTTTCTGCGAGCGGGTCATGCCGGCTCCGGCGAGCGCGTCGGCGAGCATGATGCCCGAGACGATGGCCGCGGAGGAGGAGCCGAGTCCGCGCGCGTGCGGGATCCGGTTGCGGCACTGGACCTTCAGGCCCGGGGCCGAGAGACCGAGGTGCTTGAAGGTGCGAAGCATCGTGGCGGCCACGAGGTGGCGCTCGTCGAGGGGCACGGTGCCCTCGCCTTCGCCCTGGACTTCGACGGTCACGGCGGTGCCGCTCGTGGCCTCCGCGGTGACCTCGTCGCAGAGGTCGAGGGCGAGGCCCAGGGAGTCGAAGCCGGGGCCGAGGTTGGCTGAGGTGGCCGGGACCCGCACGGTGGCGCGCGGCCCGGTCCGGAAGGCCTCCAACTAAAGCCCCAGGGCTTTGGCGGTCATGAGGACGTCGACCGGGACGGTCTGCGGCTGCGGCGCGGTGGAGACGGCCCAGTCGGGGTCCTTGAGGCCGTTGCCGGTGACGGTGCAGACGATCGTCTGTCCTTTATCGACCCATCCGGCTTCGGCCTGCTTGAGGAGCCCCGCGACCGAGGCGGCGGAGCCGAGCTCGACGAAGACGCCCTCGGAGCGGGCGAGCAGCATGTAGGCGGCGTGGATCTCGCGGTCGGTGACGGCGATGATCTTCCCGCCGGACTCCTTCTCGGCGTCCAGCGCCTTGGCCCAGGACGCGGGGTTGCCGATGCGGATCGCCGTGGCGATGGTCTGCGGGTGCTCCACGACGTGGCCGTTGACGATCGGGGCGGCCCCCGCGGCCTGGACGCCGAGCATCCGGGGGCGCTTGGTGGCGTTGCCCTCCTCGGCGTCCTCGGAGTAGCCCATCCAGTAGGCGGAGATGTTCCCGGCGTTGCCCACGGGCAGCACATGCAGGTCGGGGGCGTCACCGAGGACCTGGACGATCTCGAACGCGGCGGTCTTCTGGCCCTGGAGGCGCACCGGGTTGATCGAGTTGACGAGCGCGACCGGGTAGTCCTGGGAGAGCTTGTCGGCGACCATGAGGCAGTCGTCGAAGTTGCCTTCGAGCTGGATCAGCTTCGCGCCGTGGACGAGGGCCTGCGCGAGCTTGCCGAGGGCGATCTTCCCGGCCGGGACGAGCACGGCGCAGGTGATCCCGGCGCGCGCGGCGTACGCGGCGGCCGAAGCGGAGGTGTTGCCGGTGGAGGCGCAGATGACGGCCTTGGAGCCCTCCTCCACGGCCTTCGAGACCGCGAGCGTCATGCCGCGGTCCTTGAAGGAGCCGGTCGGGTTGAGGCCTTCGACCTTGAGGAAGACGTCGCAGCCGGTCCTCGCGGAGAGGACCGGGGCGGGCAGCAGGGGAGTGCCGCCCTCCTGCAGAGTGACGACGGGGGTGGCGTCGGAGACCGGGAGCCGGTCCCGGAACTCTTCGATCAGGCCGCGCCACCCCGGGCGCATGGCGGATGCGGACATGTTGTCCTATTCTCCTTCGACGCGCATGACCGAGGCGACTTGGTGCACCGAGGTCAGTTGCGACAGTTCCTCTACGGTGTCCGACAACTGCTTGTCGGCGGCCGTGTGGGTCACGACCACGAGCCGGGCCTCATCGCCCTGGCCGGATTGGTGGACGGTGGCGAGGCTGACGCCGTGGTGGGCGAAGGTGGCCGCCACGCGCGCGAGCACGCCGGGCTCGTCGACCACGTCGAGGCTGACGTGGTACCTGGTGCGGGCCTCGCCGATGGGTTTCACCGGGAGGTCCTGGTAGGCGGCCTCGGGCGGGAAGGCGGTGATCCCGCCGCGCTTGTTGCGCGCCACGGCCACGATATCGCCGAGCACCGCCGAAGCGGTCTCGGTGCCGCCCGCTCCCGCTCCGTAGAACATGAGCCGGCCGGCGGACTCGGCCTCGACGAACACCGCGTTGTACGCGCCGTTGACGTTCGCGAGCGGATGGGTCGCCGGGATCATCGCCGGGTGGACGCGCACGGACACGCCGTCGGCCTCCCGGGTGGCGATGCAAAGGGGCTTCACGACGCGGCCCTGGGCGGCGGCCGACGCGATGTCCGCGGCGGAGACGTCCCGGATGCCCTCGCGGTAGACCTCGCCCAGGTCGATGTGGGTGTGGAACGCGAGCGAGGCGATGAGCGCGGCCTTCGCGGCGGCGTCGTAGTTGTCGACGTCGGCGGTCGGGTCGGCCTCGGCGTACCCCAGCTCGGTGGCCTCGCTCAGGGCCTCCTCGAACGCGGCGCCGGTCTGCGACATCTGGCTGAGGATGTAGTTCGTGGTGCCGTTGACGATCCCGAGCACGCGGTTGATCGTGTCGCCGTGCAGCGACTCGCGCAGCGGGCGCATCAGCGGGATCGCGGCAGCGGCGGCGGCCTCGTAGTACAGGTCCGCGCCGCCCGCCTTCGCGGCGGCCGACAGGGCCGGGCCGTCCTCGGCGAGCAGTGCCTTGTTCGCGGTCACGACCGACTTGCCCTCGGCCAGCGCGGTGGTGATCCAGGTGCGGGCGGGCTCGATGCCTCCGGCGACCTCGACCACGATGTCCACGTCAGGGCGCTTGACGAGGCCGAGCGCGTCGGTGGTGAAGAGTTCCTTCGGGACGGGCAGGTGCGAGCGGTCGCGGTCGAGGCGGCGCACCGCGATCCCGACGATTTCGACCGGCTCGCCCACCCGGGACGCCAGCTCCTCCCCGCGCGTTCGCATGAGGCGCACGACTTCACTGCCGACGTTGCCGCATCCGAGTAGCGCGAGTTTCATCGCTGGTGTTCCTCTTCCTTGTGGTTTGGAGCCGTGTCTAGCCGACGTCGAGCCGGAGCAGGTCGTCGACGGTCTCACGCGCCAGGATCACACGGGCCTCGCCGTTCCGGACGGCTACGACCGGAGGGCGGGGCACGTGGTTGTAGTTCGAGCCCATGGAGCGGCAGTAGGCGCCGGTTCCCGGGACCGCGATCAGGTCGCCCGGCACGACGTCGGCCGGGAGGAACTCATCTTTAACAACAATGTCGCCCGCTTCGCAATGCTTTCCCACTACTCGGGCCAGCGCGGGCGTGGCGCTGGACGAGCGCGAGGCGAGCGTCGCCGAGTAGGTGGCGTCGTAGAGCGCGGTGCGGATGTTGTCGCTGATGCCGCCGTCGACCGAGACGTAGAGGCGCGCGGCGTCCCCGGCGAGGGTGACGGGCTTGACGGTGCCGACCTCGTAGAGGGTGAACATGGTGGGGCCGATGAGGCTGCGCCCGGGTTCGATGGAGAGGCGCGGGACGTCGATGCCCGCGGCGGTGCATTCCTCGTCGACGATCTTGCGCAGGGACGCGGCGATGTCCGCGGGCGGCTGCGGGTCGTCCTGGCTGGTGTAGGCCATGCCGAAGCCGCCGCCGAGGTCCATCTCCGGGATCTGGACGCCGAAGTCGGTCTGGAGCTTCGCGTGGAGGCGGGCGACGCGGGCGGCGGAGATCTCGAACGCGGCGGTGTCGAAGATCTGGGAGCCGATGTGCGAGTGCAGGCCGAGGAGTTCGAGGTGCTCGGCGGCGATGACGCGGCGGGCTGCCTCGTAGGCGGCGCCTCCGGCGAGGGAGAAGCCGAACTTCTGGTCCTCGTGGGCGGTCGCGATGAACTCGTGCGTGTGGGCTTCGACGCCGACGTTGACGCGGATCATCACGTTGGGGCGCCTGCCGAGTTCGGCGGCGATGGCTTCGATGCGTTCGATCTCGGTGAAGGAGTCGGCGACGATGCGGCCGACGCCGATCTCGACGGCCTGGCGCAGTTCGGCGAGCGACTTGTTGTTGCCGTGGAGGCCGAGCCGGGCGGGGTCGAGCCCGGCGGCGAGCGCGATGGCGAGTTCGCCGGCGGTGCAGACGTCGACGAAGAGGCCTTCTTCGGAGGCGGCGCGGAGCACGGCCTTGGAGCAGAAGGCCTTGGAGGCGTAGAAGACGTCGGCGCCTTCGAAGGCCTCGGTCCAGGCGCGGCAGCGGGCCCGGAAGTCGTCCTCGTCGAAGATGTACGCGGGCGTGCCGAACTCGGCGGCGAGCTGCTCGACGGAGAGGCCGCCGATGTGGAGGACGCCGTCGTCGGCGCGTTCCACGTTCGAGGCCCACAGCTGCGGCAGGAGCGTGTTGACGTCCTTGGGCACGCCGAGCCAGCCGGGGCGCAGCGCGGAGTAGTCGAAGTCGCCGTGCAGTGCGCCGGCTTCGTGGGTCCGCATTACATCCGCTCCGGGGCCGAGACGCCGAGCAGGCCGAGCGCGTTGGCGAGGACGACGCGGGTGGCGTCGACGACCCAGAGGCGGGCCTGGTTGACCGGGGTGGTCTCCTCGTCGGGGAAGGGCAGGACGCGGCAGTCGTGCTGGAAGCGGTGGTAGGCAGCGGCGAGCTCTTCGGCGTACCGGGCGACCCGGTGGGGCTCGCGCAGCTCGGCGGCGGTGGCGACCACGGCCGGGAACTCGGCGAGGGCCTTGAGCAGGTCCGATTCGCGCGGGTGGGTGAGGAGGGCGGCGTCGTAGGACTCGCCCTTCTCCACGCCGCGCTCGACGGCGTTGCGCAGCACGCCGGAGGTCCGGGCGTGCGCGTACTGCACGTAGTAGACCGGGTTCTCGTTGCCGTGCTTGGTCCACAGATCGATGTCGAGGTCGATCGTCGAGTCGGCCGAGTACCGGGTGAGCGCATACCGGGCCGCGTCGACGCCGACGGCCTCGACCACGTCGTTCAGGGTGATCATGTTCCCGGCCCGCTTCGAGAGCCGGATCGGCTCGCCGTTCTTGAGCAGGTTCACGAACTGGCCGATCAGGATCTCGAGGGTCCCCGGCTCGTCGCCGAACGCCTGGCTGATCGCCTGCATACGGCCGACGTAGCCGTGGTGGTCGGCGCCGAGCATGAGCACGAGCTTCTCGAAGCCGCGTTCGCGCTTGTCGAGGTAGTAGGCGCAGTCGGAGGCGAAGTAGGTCCAGCCGCCCTTGGAGTTCTTGAGGACCCGGTCCTTGTCGTCACCGAACTCGGTGGTGCGCAGCCAGAGCGCGCCATCGGCCTCGAAGACGTGACCGAGTTCGGTCAGCCGATCGACGGCCTTGTCGAGTTCGCCGCGCTCATGCAGGCCCTTCTCGCTGAAGAACACGTCGAAGTGCGTGCCGAAATCGGCCAGGGTTCCCTTGATCTCCTCGAGCATCAGCTCGAGTCCGACCGAACGGAACACATCGAGCGGGTTCTCGGCGCTGAGCGCGTCGGGGCGGCGCTTGAGCACATCCGCCGCGATGTCGTCGATGTAGGCGCCGACATAGCCGTTCTCCGGAGTCGGCTCGCCCTTGGCGCGGGCCAGCAGCGAACCGGCGAAGTGCTCGATCTGGGCGCCCGCGTCGTTGACGTAGTACTCGGCGGTGAGCTTCGCGCCGGAGGCGCGCATGACCCGCGCGAGCGAGTCGCCCATGGCCGCCCAGCGGGTGCCGCCCGCGTGGATCGGACCGGTCGGGTTCGCTGACACGAACTCGAGGTTGGCGAACACGCCTTCCATGGAGTTGTTGGTGCCGTACGCGGATCCGGCGGCGACGATCTTCCCGGCGATCTCCCCCGCGGCGGCCGCGTCCAGGGTGATGTTGAGGAAGCCGGGCCCGGCGATGTCGACCTTGGCGACACCGGCGTGGGCGGCGAGGTTCTCGGCGATCTTCTCCGCGAGCGCGCGCGGGTTCGTGCCGGCCTTCTTGGCGGTCTGCAGCGCGATGTTGGAGGCGTAGTCGCCGTGCTTGGGGTCCCTGGGTCGCTCTACCGCCGTCTGGGTGGGCAGTACGGCAGCGTCGAGGCCAAGGGTCTCGAACGCGGTGCGCGTAGCGGACAGCACTTTCTCTGCGAGCGTCTCAGGAGTCACCCGGTAATCGTAGACGCCGCGCTTCGCGGCCCGCGAGTGATAAACGCCCTTGTGGCGCCCACGGCGTCGCTTGCAAGCCGTACATGTGCGCTGCCCGGTAGGTTGCTTCTGTGCAACCACGACGGAAGGCCTCGAACATGCGCCCGCTTCGCAACCGCTGGACCGCCCTCGCCGCCGCTCTCGCGCTCAGCGCGCTCGCCGGATGCACCGCTGCGGAGGGAGGGAACGCCGGGGACGACTCGTCCGCGGCCGATCCGACCACCGCGGTCGCGCAGGCCGAGATGGAAGGCGTCGAGAGCTTCTACGGCGAGTACGGCGACTACGTCACGGTGACGACGGCGATCCAGAACGGAGAGGCCACGGCCGAGGACCTCGAATACCCGTTCGTGGCGCAGCAGGAGCACCTGGACACGCTGAACACCTGGGACGGCCAGAATCCCGTGTACGAGCTGCGCCCGCCCGCGGGCGGGAACCACCTGTCCGCGTGGCAGATGTGCACCGGCTCGGTGTACGACGGGCCGATCGCGGACGGCAACGCGGTCCACTCGATGGAGCACGGCGCGGTGTGGCTGACGTACGACCCGGAACTGGTCGAGCAGGCCGACATCGACGCGCTGGCGCTGCTGATCAGCGCCCGCGACTACAGCCTGATGAGCCCGTACCCGGGCCAGGGGGTCGCGGTCTCGCTGCAGTCGTGGGGGAACCGGTACCAGACCGAGGACCCGTCCGATCCGAAGATCGGCGAGTACCTGGACACGTACGTCCTGAACGAGCGCTTCAACCCGGAGCCGAACGCGACCTGCGCGGGCGGTGTGACGGCGACCGCGTCCTAGGCGGGTCGCCTTTGCCGGTTTCGGGGCGCGCTCTAAAGGAGTGTCCTGGACCGACCAGGTAAGGTGGCGTACGCGAGTGGATTTCATGCCGGGCCCTCCCGGTGCCGCTCCGGCTCATCCCGACCTCGACGAATAAGGCTCTCCCCGCGATATGGCATCGAAGAAGCAGACCGCCAGCAAGGGCTCCGGCAAGAGCACCGGCAAAGGCGCAGTCGTTGAAAAAGGCCCGGCCGGCAAGAAAGACGCAGGCACGGGCGACAGCAAGGGCCTGAGCAAGTCCTCGGCGCCCGCCGCCCCCCGGAAGGGCCGCGCCGTCCAGGTCAAGCAGCCGAAGCCTTGGGGCCTCATCCTGACGTTCACGGGCGTCGGCGTCGTCGCGCTCGGCCTGATCGGGGCCGCCGTGTTCGTCGTCTGGGACCGGAGCCAGCCGCCGTCGGGCGTCACCGACTTCTACGGCGAGTACTCGAACTACTCCGAGGTCACCGAGGCGCTCCAGGACGGTGACATCAAGGAGGACGACCTCGAGAACCCCTGGGTCGTCCAGCAGACCCACATCGACGGCGAGGACCCGGCCGCGGTCCCCGAGTACGAGATCACCCCGCCCGCCGGCGGCGACCACCTCTCGCAGTGGCAGACCTGCACCGGCTCGGTCTACGACGCGCAGATCATGGACGGCAACGCCGTCCACTCCCTCGAGCACGGCGCGGTCTGGCTGACCTACGACCCGGCGCTCGTCGACGGCGACGGCATCGCGCAGCTCGCCTCGAAGGTCGAAGGCCGCGACTTCTCGTTCATGAGCCCGTACCCCGAGATGGGCATCGAGGTCTCGGTCCAGGCCTGGGGCGTGCAGTACAAGACCGACGACATCAACGACCCGAAGATCGACGAGTTCATGGACTTCTACATCCAGAACGGCGACAACGCGGCCGAACCGGGAGCCCAGTGCGCCAACGGTCTGACCACGACCACCGCCGACCAGCAGATGCCCACCGGCTGACGCACGCGAACTTTTCGAGCCGACGCTCGTTAGGCAAGTGAGACACGGGCGCTCCCGATCGGGAGCGCCCGTCAAGAGAGGACGACGAATGAGCCGCTTGTGGCGCAGGCCCGCAGTGCTGATCGCGATCACCGCGGTGCTCATGCTCGCCGCGGGCCTCGCGGTCGGCTGGGTGGCGGGCACCTCCGCCCCCGGCAACGACTCGGTCGAGGCCGGGTTCGCACGCGACATGCAGACGCACCACCAGCAGGCCGTCGAGATGGCCATGTACGAGTGGCAGAACGGCTCCGACCCGGCGATGACCACGGTCGCCTACGACATCGCCACGACGCAGAGCACCGAGATCGGCATGTACCGCACGTGGCTGCGCGACTGGGGCGTCCAGCTCTCCTCGGGCGAGCCGATGGCGTGGGCGGGCGACGAGCACGCGCACGACAGCGAGGACACCGGCGGGCTCATGCCGGGCATGGCCACTGACGAGCAGATGGCCGAGTTCAAGACCCTCACGGGCGCCGAAGCGGACGTCATGTTCGCCGACCTGATGATCGCCCACCACATCGGCGGCGTCGACATGGCCAAGGCCGCGCTTGAGCGCACCGACAACGAACTCGTGGCCACCGCCGCCCGGCGCACCATCAGCAACCAGCAGGCCGAGATCGAGAACCTCGAGAACCACCGCGACAACATCCTGAACGCCGTCGAAGAGTAGGGATACCGCTGTGAGCCAGGACCAGTGGGGACCTCGATACGGCGACCCGGCGCACCCGACCACGGGGGAACTCCCCCGGGTCGGCGATGGCCGCACGGACGAGCAGCGCACCATCCAGGTCGACACCGTCGCCGATGCGCCGCCCCGCAGCGAGTCGCGCTCGCGATACCGCTACAGCTGGGAGACCTCCGCGCCGCGTGAGTCGGAGACGTCCGGCGGCTTCTCGCAGCCGCGCCAAGGATTCTCCGAACCCCGTTACGACGCTTCGGAACCGCAGGGCCAATCGCAGCCGCGCGGCGAAGGCTCGGCCCCCGAGTCAGGCTTCATCAACTGGTCGGTGCCCCGCGTCGGCCGCGAAAGCTCGGCCTCCGGCCTCACCGGTGAGCACTCCCGCCCCAGCCTCAGCGGCTACCGCCCCGGCGACACCGCCCAGTTCGCCCGCGTCGGCGACGGCGTGCGCGGCTCTGTCGGCCCGGTCTCCGTGCAGGTCGATCACGTCCGCATCGACAACGGCGTCAACGGCGACACGCAGCTCCTCGACATCGCCAACTTCAGGCGCCCGCAGCCGGCCGACATTCCGCCCGCCGAGCAAGCGCCGCAACCGGAACCGGGCACCGGCTCCATGCCCGCCATGCGCCACCAGATCGGCCCCGACTGGACCCAGACCCCGCTGCGCCTCCTCGCCGCGGCCGTCGTCGCCACCGCCGTCCTCGGCGCCTCCGCCGCCAGCCTCATCATGATCGGCAACTGGATCAACCCCTGAGATTTCCCCCGATGTCGCACCCGTGCGGGACAATCGTGACGACGAAAGGGGCCGAAATGCCGACCTGGGACGACGTAGTGGCCATCGCGACCCGCCTGCCCGAAGTCGAAGTAACGACCAGCTGGCAGACCCCCTCCCTCAAGGTCAAGGGCAAGTTCTTCGCCCGCCTCCGCACCGAGGCCGAAGGCGGCCTCGCGATCGTCTGCGAACCCGGCGAGAAGGCCGCCCTCCTCGCCTCAGCGGACCCGGCCTTCTACACCACGCCGCACTACGATGGCTACGCCATGATCCTCGTCGACCTCGAGCGCATCGACGAGCAGCGCCTCACTGAGATGATCGAGGACGCCTGGCACCTCAAAGCCCCGGTCAGAGTCCGCAAAGCCTACGAACAGCAGCAATGAGAAAAGGCCCGAGCCGCAAAGCGGCTCGGGCCAGTCAACGTCAACGGCGCACGCTCAGTCGAAGATCTCCTCAACCCGGGAAGCGCTGAAAGCGCTGGTGAACCAGCGGTCCGCCTCTTCCGGATCGGTGCAGGCCAGTATCCGCTCGCGTTCCGCATCCCGCACCTCGAGGCCCCTCATTTCAAGCAGCTCGAGCACCGACTTGGCCCGGCCGCGTGCCTCGCCGCGTGCCTCGCCCTTGAGCTCAAGCTGACCGGCATAGCTCTCGCGGTACTCCTGATACGTCATGCTCATGTGGTCCTCCAGAATCTCGCAGGCGGGTATTGCTCGGGGCGGCCGACCCTGAAACGGCCGGATAGGGATCTCATGCGAATGGGTGACCATGACATGAAACGGTATTGGAGCTCACCACGCGATTCGTGTTTCGACACTCCAAGATGAATCCGCATCGATGTGACCGCTGACACCTAGCGACACAACGAATCCGGGCCTGGCCGCGAACGGCCAGGCCCGGATTCGTTGTGTCGCTTAGACGATGATGCCGGCGCCAACAGTCCGGTTGTCGGCTTCGTCGATGATGATGAAGCCGCCGGTGGCGCGGTTGCGGCGGTAGTCGTCGCACAGGAGCGGCTTGGTCGTGCGGAGCGTGACGCGGCCGATCTCGTTGAGCTTCAACTCGGTGGCGGACTCGTCGCGGTGGAGCGTGTTGATGTCCAGCTGGTACTGCACGTCCTTGACGATGGCGCGCACGTCAGAAGTGGTGTGCTTGACTGCGTACTTGCCGCGCAGTTTGAGCGGGCGGGCCTCGTCCATCCAGCAGACCATCGCCTCGATGTCCTGCGAGACCCGGGCCTGGTTGCCCGGGCGGCACAGCATGTCGCCGCGGGAGACGTCGAGCTCGTCCTCAAGACGAACGGTGACGCTCAAGGGCGGGAAGGCCTCGTCCAGCGGCCCGTCGGCGGTCTCGATCGAGGCGATGCGGGACGTGAAGCCGCTGGGCAGCACCATGACCTCGTCGCCGGGCTTCATGACGCCGGAGGCGATCTGGCCCGCATAACCGCGGAAGTCGTGGTTGTCGTTGGAGTGCGGCCGGATCACGTGCTGGACCGGGAAGCGCACGTCCACGAGGTTGCGGTCCGAGGCGATGTGGACCTTCTCCAGGTGGTGGAGCAGGCTCGGGCCCTGGAACCAGGGCATGTTCTCGGAGCGGTTGACCACGTTGTCGCCCTTGAGGGCGGACACCGGGATCACCGTCAGGTCCGGCACCTCGAGCTTGGTGGCGAAGGCCGCGAACTCGTTCTCGATCTTCTTGAAGACGGCCTCGTCGTAGTCGACCAGGTCCATCTTGTTGACGCACAGGACGATGTGCGGCACGCGCAGCAGCGAGCACAGGAACGCGTGGCGGCGGGACTGCTCCACGAGGCCCTTGCGGGCGTCGACCAGGATCAGCGCGAGGTCGGCGGTCGAGGCGCCGGTGACCATGTTGCGGGTGTACTGGATGTGGCCGGGCGTGTCCGCGATGATGAACTTGCGCTCGGGCGTGGAGAAGTAGCGGTACGCGACGTCGATGGTGATGCCCTGCTCGCGTTCCGAGCGGAGCCCGTCGGTGAGCAGCGCGAGGTCGGTGTACTCGTCACCGCGACCGGCGCTGACGGCCTCGACGGCGTCCCACTGATCGTCGAAGAGCGCCTTCGAGTCGAACAGAAGGCGGCCGATGAGGGTCGACTTGCCGTCGTCCACCGAACCGGCCGTGGCGAAGCGCAGCAGCTCGTGCGTGTCCTCGCGGGAGGTCAAGGTGTCCGTCATTAGAAGTAGCCTTCCCGTTTCCGGTCTTCCATCGCGGCCTCGGAGGTCTTGTCGTCGCCGCGGGTCGCGCCGCGCTCGGTGATGCGGGTGACCTCGACTTCGGCGATGATCTCGTCGATCGTGGTCGCCTCCGAGCGCACGCCGGCGGTCAGGTTCGCGTCGCCGACGGTGCGGTAGCGGATCTTCTCGTAGAAGACCTCCTCGCCCTCGCGCGGCTTGATGAACTCGTTGACGGCGTAGAGCATGCCGCCGCGGTCCACGACCTGGCGCTCGGCGGAGAAGTACACCTCGGGAAGCGGGATGTCCTCGGAGCCGATGTAGCGCCAGACGTCGAGCTCGGTCCAGTTCGACAGCGGGAACACGCGGATCTGCTCGCCCGGGTGGACCCGGCCGTTGTACAGGTTCCACAGCTCGGGGCGCTGGTTCTTGGGGTCCCACTGGCCGAAGTCGTCGCGGAAGGAGAACACGCGCTCCTTGGCGCGGGCCTTCTCCTCGTCGCGGCGGGCGCCGCCGAAGAGGGCGTCGAACTGGTACTTCTCGGCGGCTTCCAGGAGCACGGGGGTCTGGATGCGGTTGCGGGTGCCGTCCGGCGGTTCGACGACCATGCCGCGGTCGATCGCGTCCTGGACGGAGGCGACGATGAGCTGGACGCCGGCCTCGGCCACGCGGCGGTCGCGGTAGTCGATGACCTCGGCGAAGTTCTGGCCGGTGTCGACGTGCATGACCGGGAACGGGATCGGCGCGGGCGCGAAGGCCTTCTGCGCCAGGTGCAGCATGACGATGGAGTCCTTGCCGCCGGAGAAGAGCAGCACGGGTCGCTGACAGGTGGCCGCGACCTCACGGAAGATGAAGATCGCCTCGGCCTCCAGCGCGGCGATGTGGCTGATGCGGTAGTCGCTCACCGGCGCAATGCTCCTCTCGGCAGACCCCGTTCGGGGGTGTTCGGTTGTCGTCGGGTCCGGTCGGGGACCGGGTGGTCAGTTCGTCCCTTTGATGGCCTCGAGCGCGGGCCCGGCCAGGTCGGGGCGGCAGACCAGCAGATCCGGCAGGTACGGGTCGGCGTTGTTGTACTGCAGCGGGGCGCCATCGATCCGCGTCGCGTGCCAGCCGGAGGCGAGGGCCACCGCTACGGGGGCGGCGGAGTCCCATTCGAACTGCCCGCCGGCGTGCACATAAGCGTCAACTGTACCGGCGACCACGGCCATGACCTTGGCACCGGCGGAGCCCATCGGCACGAGTTCCGCGCCGAGCGCGGCGGCGACCGCTTCGGCTTCGGCCGGTGGTCTGGTGCGGGACACCGCGATCAGGGGCTTGCCCTCGCGAAGCGCCGGGACCGCGTAGGTCTCATCGGTGCGCAACGTCACAGCCTGCGCAGGGAGCGCGACTGCGGAAGCGGTAAGCCCGAGGCCTCGCTCCCAGAGAGCGACGTGCACGGCCCAGTCGTCACGCCCGGCCTCGGAGTACTCACGAGTCCCATCGAGTGGATCGATGATCCACACTCGGTCCGCCCCGAGCCGCTCGGTACCGACACGACCGGTCTCGCCCTTGCCTTCCTCGGAAAGCACGGCGTCGCCGGAACGTTCGGCAGCGAGACGCCCGAGCAGGTAGTCATTCGCTTCTTTGTCCCCGGCGGCCTTGAGCGCTTTGGGGTCGGCGAACCCCAACTCGGCCCTGAGCTTCAGGAGCAGCTCCCCCGCGCCACTGGCCAGTTCAGCCGCGAACGCGACATCAGCCGCCGAAGCGGCCTCGGGCGTGGCGGTGGGAACTCCGGTCACCCAAGCGGAGTCAGGGGCGTCATGCATGCGCGCCAGTCTACGCTGCACCCCAACCCCGCCCAAATATTGGGCCACCCAATCCCGCTATCCGGAACCCCCTCGCATTTCCCCAACCGCTGCGGAACGGTCACCTCTGATTGAAATCCGCATATGGATCGGATCGGATGTCAAACCCCGAGCCATCGCTGAAGGTGATCCGGTCATAGGCCCACGAGCGGGGCCCCTTGAACCTCAGAGAGAGCTGCCGGAGGACTCCCGGCTCGAAACGGAACTGGCCCGGTGCCAGTTCAAGTTCGGTTCGGCAGACCACCGGCTCCGGAGGTAGCTGCTTGCACCGTTCCAGGCTCAACTCAATGCCGTGGTGCAACTCGACTGCACTCGCTCTCTCGGTCTCCACAAGCCGCGAACTGAACCTGACTCTCGCAAATCGCTGATCGGTGAGGATCCAAGCGCCTGACTCAACCTCGAGATTCATCGAACCAACATGAGCGGCAGCATCAGCAGGTTGAGCAAGAAGGTGCCGACAACCGTCCACGGAGTCTGAGCATCTCCAGCCGACAAAGCCCTCTGACCTGGTAATAATCGACGCCCCCAAGGGCCATCAACACGAGCCGCTCACCCGGCCTGAGCCAACCTGCGGACAACACGCCCAGGGCATCGGTCTCCGCATGGAACTCCCGATATCTCTGTCTCATGACCCCCGCCAACGCCTCAGCTCTGCGCTATGGACATGGCACCTGGGGCGATCTCGAAGCCCGAGCCGTCTGGGAGAAGAATCCGGTGGTAGGTACCCACCCGAGGCCTGAACTTCCTGGAGAATCGACGCTCAATGTTGGGTTGGAAGCGAATCTGTTCAGCGAGAATCTCGAAGTCGACACGGAACCGCCCCGACTCGAAGGTCGCGGCCACGATCCGATGATTGGTCAGCATCCAAACTCCGTGGATCCCGGCGTCGAACGAGGGCCTTGAACGAAAGACCGCCATGCACTTGGGGCTCTCACCGAAGACGAGAACCGCAGGCTGGCTCTTCTTCCGCGGGAAGTCCGAGAAATCGAAATCGGAGAGGCACGCGAAGAAATCCACAATACGGATGAATGCAATCCAGACCATTTTGAACGGAAATCCCAGGACACGCAGCCAAACCGGCCAAGGACGAGCAGGCTTCCCGTTCTCCCGCAATCCCGCCACGAAGTACGACTCCGCAGCCTGAGGAGCCGACCATCTGATAACCTCTCCCGGCTCCAGGTACTGCTCCTTCACCAAGTCGACTCCGTAGGCGCTTGAATAGAAGGGTCCGTACTCCCCTGCGGCCACCATCAACCACCGATTTCTGCCGCGGCACCATCGAGATCGCTCTGAGAGTCCGCATCGGCAAGCTCATAGGAGTCCGCGGAGTCGCGGAGTTTCGAAGCTCCTCCACGGATCGCCTCGGCAAGACTGTCGATTTGCTCGACCAACGTCGTGCACCCCTCCGCGTAGGGCTGCTCGAAGAAGAAGCCCGTCATGCCCCAAGTCATCTCAGCAGCGCCGGCTTCAGAGGCCGTCTCCTCGACATGACCATCGCCGTCGAGCTTCGCCCGGCTCAGCAGCGGAAAGTTCGAATACCTGGAGTCCCAGGTCAATCTTGTGAATTTGGCCGCCAGGCCCGGCGATGACTCGGACTGCTCCGTCTTCTGCGACGACTTCGGCTTCGATTTCAGTGATGGCCTGCTGGAGGCGGGCGGACTTGTCGGCGAGGCCGAGGAAGTCGTTGTCCGACACGGGGACTGGCTCCATTCAGGGAGTCGGTGATCAGGTGTTCACGAGAACGGTATCGGAGCGCTTCCGGTTTGTGGGTACATGTCTTGCATCACGGGAATCGAAAGGGTTTGGGGTGCAACAGGAATCATTGTCAGCCTCGCGAGGCGACGATGTGCACCCGTCGCGATCCGCCCGTTACGACCGTGGGCCGGTCGGTCCGCTGGGCCAAGACGTTTGCTGGTTCGGCTGAGGTTGCGGCGGGCCGTAGCCCGCTTGCGGTGCGTATCCCGGCTGTGGGGCAAATCCCTGCGGACTGTTGAAGGTCGGGGGTTGCGGCGGTCCCGGAACGGCGGTTTGCTTTGGTGCCCACTGGCGGACGCGGCGGGTGAAGATCAGGATGAAGACGATCAGGGCGGCGAGGAAGGCGATTGGACCGGCGATTGCGTTAAGCATGATCGGGTCTATCGGGCCGAGGAAGTATTGCTTGGTTCCGGTGGGAGTAGGGACGGTCTTCCACAGGATTACTGCGCCGGTCCCCCAGGCGGCCAAGGGGAGCAGCATGATGCCGACCCAGACCGCGGTGAGCACTCGAGCCCAGCGGCGCCGTTTGTGAAGCCCGATCGCTGAGAGGATCGCCAGGACCGCCAGCAGGATCGGGAGGCCGATCACGGTCACGAGCGCGTACAGGAACTCACCGGTGGCAAGACTCTCCGGCGTATCCCCAGGCTCGTTCAAATCCCACATCTCGCGATCTGCCATCAGCCCTACCAGCCGTTGCATGAGCATGAAATAGAGCGCTGGTGTGGCGATTGCGATTAGGAAGACCGCTACCTGGATAACTCCGACCGCAGCCGGTTTCCGATCGGGCGGCGCTGGCGAGCTGGGGGCGAGTCGCGGGTCGTAGGTCATTCGTCCTCCTGAGATTCGGTCACGCGGGGTCGAGATCGAGTTTCGAACGCACTGATAGCTATATCCGTATGGAGCGGGTTTGGGGTGGAGCTCGGCGTGCGCGAGTCTGATTGAGGGCGTGGAAAGTTCAGGCCGCCGGGGAGAATGTCTCCCCGGCGGCCGGGTTGTGTGACCTTGCGGGCCTTGGGGTTAGGCGAGCGGGTCGTTTTCGTCGTTGAAGCGGGCGAGGCCCCAGACGTCTTCGTCTTCGGTGAGCCAGGTGCCGGTGTTGGCGTCCTCGTCTTCACCGAGGCCGCCGGCGCCGCGGCCGCCGCCCATCATGCCTCCGGCGCCAGCCTTGCCGCCTGCGCCCATGCCGCCCTTACCGCCGGCTCCGGCGGTCTTGCCGAAGAGGCCCTGACCCTTGCCCATGCCACCCGCACCGGCACCGCGGCCAGCGCCGCTTCCACCCGCCATGCCGGTCATGCTTCCCGAACCGCCAGCGGCAGGACCGAACAGACCCGAACCCGGGCCGAGGCCACCGCCGCCCGCGCCCATGCCGCCACCGGAGGTGCCGAGGCTCGGGCCGGTCAGCGTGCCGGCGCCGGACCCAAGGCCGCCACCTGAGGCGAGACCACCGGAGGTCTCATCATCGTCGTTGCCGGAGGACTCCCACGGGTTCAGACTGGTGTCTGTTCCAGTGTTCGAGCCTCCCGTGAGGTTGCCGCCTGAGCCGAACGTGCTGGTGTTGCTCGGGGAGTTCAGGCCGCTGGTGCCGGAGCTGGAGAGGTCGGTGTTGAAGTTCCCACCGCCGGGAGGGGAGTAGGCGGCGCTATCAAGGTCGCCAGCGGAGTCGCGGAACGTGGTGTCCCTGGAGGTCTCGACGGTCGGGCTGAAGCTGGAGGCGGAGGTTTCGGCGTCGGTCCAGCGAGCGACGACGGTCTCATTCTGCTCGGTGGCGCGGGCCTGGTAGTCCTGGTCGGCCGCTTCGTAATCCTGGGCTGCACGGTTATTGGCGTCTTCAGTGGCCAGACGTTCGGCCTCGGCCCTGATCGAAGACTCCTGCTCAGGCGTCAGCTGCACGTCCTCGGTGGAGTCGGCGGGCTTGGCGGCCTCGGACGCCTGCAGCTGCTCGGCCTTCAAGCGCGTGTAGTGGTACTCGGTCTGGTCGGTCATGTACTGGTTCAGCTCGCCGGTGTACTCGCTGTCGAACCCGCCCAGTTCCATGGCCTGCTCGGCGTCGCCGTCGCCGAACATGCATCCTTCGGCGACCTCGCAGTCTCCGGGTTTGAACGGGGCACGCACGTGCACCTTCGGGTTCGAGAAAAGCCCGCCCTTGTCCTCCACCCAGTACTGCGGGGCGGGGTAGGGCAACTCACCGGAGGCGGCGCCCTGGAGGCTGAAGATCTCGGAAGCCTTTTGCTCCAAGAGGCCCGCCATGCCGGTGGTGTCGGTCCCGATGTCAGCGGCGATCTGCTCGCAGTTAGCGAAAACCACCTCCATCTGCTCAGCGAAGGCGTCGAAATCGTCGCCCTGCCACCCGTTGGACATCTCGGTCAGCTTCGACCGCAGGACGGGCGCGACGGCAGTCTCGGGGTTTTGGGCGAAGTCGTTGTTGAACTTCAGCCATTTGTATGAGATCTCGCGCAGCGCATAGTTGTTGGGATCTTCAGGTCGGATCTGAGAGACCAGCGACTGAACCTCATCGGGAGACGGCGCAGCGGTGCCCTGGGCGACGCACTTGAGGTTCTGGACCTGGTCTGCGATTGGGATCGCAGAGACCAGTTTCACCCAGGCCTCTTCCGCAGGGTTCTCTCTGTTTTCGCAGTCGCCGTTCGAGCAAGCCGCACCGTTGAGGAATGAGGTGTTGGCGGTCGTCTGGGACTCCGATCCCGCCGACCAGCTGTCCATGGACTGGTAGGACTCAGTCCCGAACTGGATGTCATCGCCCATGACTACTGGACCTCCGCGATCTTGTCGTTAACGATCTGGTTAACCTCTGGCAAGTATGTGTCGATGAGCCACTGATGCAGCTCGTCTTCCGTGAACGCCAACGCAGGCTCTCCACGGTTCTCAAGTCCGTAGTCAAGAGTGTGGTCGAGATCGAACGTGAAGACCCATTGGCCGTCTCGTGCGACTATCTGAGTATTCGGCGACTCTCCGCCACCGCTCCATGTGTAGAGGAAGCCCTCATCCCACGGGCCGCTGATCGAGGTTTCTTGGAAGTCCGTGCCGCCTGAACCGGCGGCGTTGGCGTTCGCAGTTCGTTCCTCGAAGAGGGTGGAGGCGGCGTCTTCGCTTTCGGCAGGTGCGATGGCGACTCCAAGCTCACCGCCAGCACCAGTCCAGTCGTTCTCGCCCAGATAGATCAGATTCCCGCACCCGATGGAATCGGGATACCAGGTGGAGTCGTATTCGCGAGTCTGGGGCTCCCCGCCTGCAGCGGTGCTGGAACCCCATCCTTCGATACCCATGAAATCGGTGATGGGCTGGAGGTTGTCCAGGACCTCGCAGGCGTCCCAGGTCTTCATTGCGGCGAAGACCGGATCTTCACCGCCGTCTCCGTTGCCGCCGTTGCTACCTGCGTCTTCGGAGCAAGCAGCAAGGGCGAGGAGGAGCGCAGCAGCAGCGGTGGCGGTCTTGGCGGCGGCGAATTTCATGCGGTGCCCTCGGTGTCGGAGCCGGCGAGGTTCATCTCGACGATGTTGAGTTCCTCGGCGTCGGTGTGCAGACCGAGGGATTCGTTGATCGTCACAATCGCGCCGTACAGATCGGCACGAAGCTTCTGCAGGTTGTTCCAGGTCTCCTCGTGTGCGCCCGCGTACTGCGTGCGGGCATCCGCCGAAGAGTCGAGCAGGCCGAAACCGGGCTCGTATCCCAACTCATTGCCGGGCACCATCTTCTGAGTCAGCTCGGTGACGAAGTTGAGACGAGCGACCAACTCATCTCGAAACGCTTCGAGGTATTCAGGATCGAGCACACGTTGAGCCACGGCGGGGACCTCCGGGGGTTATTGGGTGAAACGACTGCAAAACCATCTTGATTTTAACGGTCCGCTGCCACACCGTGTGACCGCGGCGTTGTCGCGCAATCGCCCGAGCGGATGTAGACCTCTCGGCGTGTCGCGTTGCCGGGGAGGGACATAGCGTGTCATCGGCAAACGTCGCGCAACGAGTGTTCTACGCGCACAACTGACTCAGCCACACCGGCTGGACGGCAGTCCGGCCCGTTGCCGAAGGGCTGGTGGAGGAGCGCCTCACCTGGTCGTTGACCGGGCGAGGCGCTGACTAGCCCCGTTTCAGTATGCGCCTTGCGGGCGCAGGATCGCGGTCACCGTGCGCAGGAGGATGACGAAGTCCAGTGAGAGGTTCCAGTGCTCGACGTACCGGAGGTCGAGGCGGACGGCCTCTTCCCAAGGCAGGTCGGAGCGGCCGGAGACCTGCCAGAGGCCGGTCATGCCGGGCTTGACGGCGAGGCGGCGGCGCATGTCGGATTCGTAGGCGGCGACTTCGATGGCGAGTGGCGGGCGGGGCCCGACGAGGCTCATGTCGCCGCGGAGGACGTTGACGAGCTGGGGGAACTCGTCGATGGAGAAGCGGCGCAGGTACTTGCCGACGGTAGTGATGCGCGGGTCGTCCTTCATCTTGAAGAGGACGCCGTCGCCTTCGTTGAGGTGCACGATCTCCGCGAGGCGCCGTTCGGCGTCCGTGTGCATGGTGCGGAACTTCCAGATCGTGAACGGCTGGCCGTCCTTGCCGATGCGCTCCTGTTTGAACAAGGCCGGACCGGGCGAGGTGCAGCGGATGAGGAAGGCGGCGCTGAGGAGGAGCGGCGCGAGCGCGAGCAGCAGGAGGGCCGCGCCGACGCGGTCGACGGCTTCCTTGGCGAGGCGGCGGACGCCGGTGAGGCGGGCGTGGTCGAGGTGGAGCATGGGGAGGCCGTCGACGGGGCGGACGGTGGTGCGGTCACCGGCGACGTCGACGAGGGCGGAGGCGACGATGAGGTCGACTTCACTGCGTTCGAGCTTCCAGGCGAGCCGACGCAGGGCCTGGCCGTCGATTTCGGGGCAGCCGAGGACGATCACGGTGTCGGCGCGTTCGGCGGCGACGGCTTCGGCTATGCGGTCGAAGCTGCCGCGGACGCGGGTGTCGAAGTCCAGTAGCGCACCTTGGGGTTTTTCGGTGGGCAGACAGGCCGCTACGACGTTGAGGCCGTGGTAGTGCTCGCGGCGGAGCTGGACGATAAGCGCCGCGACGGAGGACTCGTGGCCGACCAGGACGACGCGCTTCATGCAGCGTCCGTCGCGGCGCATGTGGTGCAGCCATTTGCGCCAGCCGAAGCGGGCGACGATGGAACAGGTTGCGGCGGTGGGGATCGCTATCAGGACGAAGACTCGGGAGGTCGGCAGTTCGAGTCCATAGGAGACCATGGCGACGGCGGCGGTGAGGGCCACGGCGGCGTGCACGATCCGCTGGTACTCCTCGGTGCCGACGAAGAGGTACCGCTTCTCGAAGGCGCGGGAGAGGCCCAGCACCGCGAGCCACACTGCGGGCAGGGCGATCAGGGCGAGAACGTAGACGCGGGTGCCGTCGTTGACCTGGCCGAAGCGGGCGAAGAAGGCCAGCGCCGCGCCGATGATCCCGGCGGCGATGTCGGAGCCGATGATGCCCGCGAAGTACTTGCGCTGCCAGGCAGGCGGGCCGCCGTACGGTCGGGTCGCTTGAGGTCCTATGGAATAGACGCGCCCTCTAGCGGGGCTGTCATGCAGGCCTTCAAAAGCCGTCGAGTCCGCAACCACTGTCATGATCGGATAACGAACGACTCGACATGGAGTGACGGGGTTGTCACACTATGGAGTAGATGAGATTTAGTCCACTATGGGCGCCGAAGGACACCCTATGCGGCAGGCGCGTTGCCGAGCGTCGGTTTCGACTTCACTTCGGTGCGTTGAACTGGTTCTGCGCCATCACGAAGCCCTTTTCGATGATCGCCTCGACCGCGTCGGCGGCGAGTTCGATGTTCAGGTCCGCTTCGGGGCGTTCGGCCTTGGCGAAGTCCTTGAGGACGAAGTCGGCCGCGTCCTGGCGGCCGGGCGGCCGGCCGACGCCGAAGCGCACCCGGGCGTAGTCCTTGGTGCCCAGCACCTTCGTGAGCGAGCGGAGGCCGTTGTGGCCGCCCTCGCCGCCGCCGCGTTTGAGGCGCAGTTCGCCGAACGGGACGTCGAGTTCGTCGTGAACCGCGATCACCGATTCGGGTGCGACCCCGAAGTACTGGGCGAGCGGGCCGACGGCCTCGCCGGAGAGGTTCATGAACGTCAAGGGTTTGACGAGTATGACGCGAGGCCCGCCTACCCCCAAGCGGGCCTCGCAGACTTCGGCGCGGGCCTTGCGGGCCACGGCGAAACGACCGCCGACGCGTCGGGCGAGCGCGTCGACGACCATGAAACCGACATTGTGGCGGTTCGCGGCGTATTTCGGCCCAGGGTTGCCCAGGCCGACCACGAGCGTCGGGGCGTCGGTCATGTGGTTCTCGGTGTTACTCGGCAGCAGCGGCGGCCGGGGCTTCTTCACCCTCGGCGGCCTCTTCCTCGGCCGGGGCCTCGCCGCGCGGCTCGGAAACGGAGGCGAGCACCAGGTCGCCGTCCGAGAGGATGACGATGCCCTCGGGGACCTCGACGTCGCGCACGTAGCGCTGCGAGCCGATGGCCAGGCCCTCGATGCTGACCTCGATGGACTCGGGAATGTGGGTCGCCTCGGCCTCAACGGTCAGGGTGTTGAGGTCGTGCACGACCAGGCCGCCCTTCTCCGCCTCGCCGACGAAGTTGACCGGGATGTCGGTCGTGATGGTCTCGCCGCGGCGGACGATCAGCAGGTCGGCGTGGACGATCTCGTCACGCAGCGGGTCGCGCTGGATGTCCTTGGGGATCACCAGCTCGCGGGTACCGTCAGTGACCTCGATGGCGATGAGCTGGTTGGCGCCGCCCTTGCGGATGGCGGCGGCGAGCTCAAGCGAGGGAAGGGAAATGTGGAGCGGCTTCTCGCCGTGGCCGTAGACCACCGCGGGAACCTTTCCAGCCCGGCGCGTACGGCGGGCACCGCCCTTCCCGAAGTCAGTGCGAGGCTCGGCGCTGATACGAACTTCGGACACGGAAATACTCCCCTGTTTTTTAGCAACATTTCATGCGGCGCTCGACGCTCACGTCGGCATTCAGAAGGGCACACGAGCCCTGAAAAAGACCTACGCCTTTGCGTCGATTACGGCGCCCTCTGGAGGACACCCTCGCCGTCGGCAACCCCACCAGAGTACTACGCGCATCAGATCAGGCTTGACACGGGCGTCGATATGTGACTTACGAGAGACCGCCGAAGAGCGTGGTGACGGAGCCGTCGTTGAAGACCTCCCAGATGGCCTTCGCGACGAGCGGCGCGATGGACAGGGTGGTGATCTTCTCGAGGTCCTGGGCTTCCTTGGGGAGGGGGAGCGTATTGGTGACGATCACTTCGCTGACGGGCGCCTTCGCGAGGCGCTCGACGGCGGGGCCGGACATGATCGCGTGGGTGGAGGCGATGACGATGTCCTCGACGCCGGACTCCTTGAGCATCTCGGCGGCCGAGCAGATGGTGCCGGCGGTGTCGATCATGTCGTCGATGAGGAGGCAGGTGCGGCCTTCGACGTCGCCGACGACCTTGTGCGCGACGACCTGGTTGGGCTTGAGGGGGTCGCGGGTCTTGTGCACGAACGCGATGGGGCAGCCGCCTAGCCGGTCGGACCAGCGCTCGGCGAGGCGGACGCGGCCGGTGTCGGGCGAGACGACGGCCATCTGGCGGTCGGCGTACTTCTCCTCGACGTAGCGGGCGAGCGTGCCCATGGCGAAGAGGTGGTCGACGGGGCCGTCGAAGAAGCCCTGGATCTGGGCGGTGTGGAGGTCCACGGTGAGGATGCGGTCGGCGCCGGCGGTCTTGAGGAGGTCGGCCATGAGGCGTGCGGAGATGGGCTCGCGGCCGCGGTGCTTCTTGTCCTGGCGCGCGTACGGGTAGAACGGGAGCACGACGGTGATCCGCTTGGCCGAGCCGCGCTTGAGCGCGTCGATCATGATGAGGGTCTCCATGACCCACTCGTTGATCGGCGCGGGCATGGACTGCACGACGAAGGCGTCGCAGCCGCGGACGGACTCCTGGTAGCGCACGAAGAGCTCGCCGTTGGCGAAGGAGTAGGCGCTCATCGGGGTCGGCGCGACCCCGAGGTGCTTGCCGATCTCCTCGGCCAGCTCCGGGTAGGCACGCCCGGAGAACAGCATGAGCATCTTGGAGTTGACAGCGGACATGCTCGCCATGACGTGGGCTCCCCCAGTAGGTCGTCTCACCTGAACCTCGACGGTTCCAGTGTCCCCTGCCCTGCGCCGAAGCGCGAGGGGACCGGGGGGTTTAGTGTCCCGTCACGCTTCGGACACTCCCGCCTCACCCTTCGCACGCCTCGCTGCTTTATCCGAGACGGTGCCCGGGCGCTTCTTGGCGACCCAGCCGGTGAGCACGGCCTGGCGGGCGCGGGCGACGCCGAGGTCGCCGGGTTCGACGTCCTTGACGATGGTGGACCCGGCGGCGACGTAGGCGCCGTCGCCGACGCTGACGGGGGCGACCAGCACGGTGTCGCAGCCGATGAACGCGGCCTCGCCGATCTCGGTGCGGTGCTTGTGGACGCCGTCGTAGTTGGCGGTGATGACGCCGCAGCCGATGTTGGCCTTGGCGCCGACGGTGGCGTCGCCGAGGTAGGCGAGGTGGTTGGCCTTCGCGCCGGGGCCGATCTCGGCATTCTTGGTCTCGACGAACGCGCCGATCTGGGACTGCTCGGCGAGCTTCGAAGCGGGGCGCAGGTGCGCGAACGGGCCGACGTGGGCGCCCTCACCGATGTGGGACTGGTCGGCGTGGCTGCGGACGACGACGGCGCCCGCGCCGACGATCGTGTCGGTGAGCGTCGTGTCCGGGCCGATCTCGGCGCCGGAGTCGACGGCCGTGGCGCCCTTGAGCTGCACGCCGGGGCGGATGAGCACGTCGGGGGCGACCTTGGCGGTGGCGTCGATCCAGGTGGTCTCGGGGTCCTCGAGGGTGACGCCCGACTTCATCAGCTCGGTGTTGATGCGCTGCTGCATGATGCGGCGCAGCCCGGCGAGCTGTGCCCGGTCGTTGCAGGCCAGGACCTCGGTGGGGTCGTCGACGACGACGGCGCCGATGGGGTGCCCGGCTTCGCGGGCGAGTTCGAGCACGTCGGTGAGGTAGAGCTCGCCTTGGTCGTTGGCAGAGGTGAGCTTGGACAGCTGCTCGCGCAGGACCTGCACGTCGAAGGCGTAGGTGCCGGAGTTGATCTCGCGGATGGCGAGTTCGTCGAGTTCGGCGTCGCGGTGCTCGACGTTGCGGAGGACGTTGCCCTCGCCGTCGCGCACGATGCGTCCGAACCCGGTGGGGTCGTCGACTTCGGCGGTGAGGACGGTGACGGCGTGGCGGGCCTTCTCGTGGACCTCGACCAGTTCGGTCAGGGTGCTGCGGCGCATGAGGGGGGCGTCGCCGCAGAGGACGACGACGGTGCCCTCGAGGTCGGGGTAGGCCTCCAGCGCGGTGCGCACGGCGTGGCCGGTGCCGAGCTGCTCGGTCTGGAGCACGGTCTCGGCGTCGGGGGCGGCCTTGTCGAGGAACGCGGTGACCTGGTCGGCCGCGGCGCCGACGACCACGATGCGGTGGTCGGGCTGGAAGGACTTGGTGCTGCGGAGGACGTGCCCCAGCAGGGTCCGGCCCAGGAGTTCATGAAGGACCTTGGGTTTCGCCGACTTCATGCGGGTGCCCAGGCCAGCGGCCAGGATGATCGCCGAACGCTCACTGCTCATGATGGGCCATGGTAGTCGGTGGCCGAGCGGTGAACGGCCCGACCCGGGGACCCGCGCCGTCACCGAATCGTTACGAATGGAAGACGTTCTCCATCGCCCTGACACTTGTGCGAGCTGCGTCACTCATCATATGTTGCAGACAACAACAAACCTCGGAGGTACCTCTCATGCACCTTCTCAGCAGCTCCCGCCCTCGAATCGCATTGGCCGCCGCCACCGGCGCGGTCCTCGCCCTGACCCTCACCGCCTGCGGGCAAGACGGCGGCGGAGGCGGGGACGACGCCCCCCTCATCGGCGTCATCCTCCCCGACTCGGCCTCCTCGGACCGGTGGGAGACCGCCGACCGCAAATACCTCGAAGCCGCATTCGAAGCGGCCGGCGTCGAATACGACATCCAGAACGCCCAAGGCAGCCGCGAGGACTTCCAGACCATCGCCGACCAGATGCTCACCAAGGGCGCCGACGTGCTGGTGACTGTGAACCTCGACTCGGGTACCGGCAAGACCGTCATCGAGAAGGCCAAATCCCAGGGTGTGGCCACCATCGACTACGACCGGCTCACCGAGGACGGCGGCGCCGACTACTACGTGAGCTTCGACAACGAGCAGGTCGGCGTGCTCCAGGGCGAGGGCCTCGTCTCCTGCCTCGAAGGCGTCGCCAATCCGCTTGTGGCCGAACTCAACGGGTCCCCCACCGACAACAACGCGACCCTGTTCAAGGCCGGGTACGACTCCGTGCTCCAGCCGCTCTACGACGCCGGCACCTTCACCAAGGGCCCCGACGAATGGGTGCCCGACTGGGACAACGCCCAGGGCGGCACGCTCTTCGAGCAGATGCTCACCGACACCGGCACCGAGGTCGACGGCGTGCTCGCCGCGAACGACGGCCTGGCGCACGCGGTCATCACGGTGCTCGAGCGCAACAACCTCAACGGGACCGTCCCGGTGACCGGGCAGGACGCCACCATCCAGGGCCTGCAGAACATCCTCACCGGCGACCAGTGCATGACCGTCTACAAGGCGATCGAGGAGGAGGCGAACGCCGCCGCCGAACTCGCCGTGGCCCTTGCGAACGGCGAGAAGCCCGAGACGGACGCCAGCGTCACCGACCCCGTGAGCGGGGCCGAGGTGCCCTCCGTGCTGCTCGAACCCGTCGCCATCACCATCGAGAACATCCAGACGGTCGTCGACGACGGCTTCGCCGACCCGGCGGAGCTGTGCGCCGGCGAGTACGCGGCGCTCTGCACCGAGCACGGGATCGGATAGAGCACCGTGTTCCTAGAGCTCACCGGACTCTCGAAGCGCTTCGGACCGGTCGAGGTCCTCTCCGACGTCGATCTCGCGATCGACGCCGGAGAGGTCTGCGCCCTCGTCGGCGACAACGGCGCCGGAAAGTCCACACTGGTCAAATGCGTGGCCGGGATCCACGCCATCGACGGCGGCGCCATCACCGTCGACGGCGAGACCCGCACCATCTCCGGGCCGCGCGACGCCGCGGCCCTCGGCATCGAGGTCGTCTACCAGGACCTCGCCCTCTGCGACAACCTCGACGTCGTCGAGAACCTGTTCCTCGGCAGGGAAAAGGTCCGCGGCATGGTCCTCGACGACGACGCCATGGAGCACCTGGCGGCGGAGACGCTGTCGTCGCTCGCGGTGCGCACCATCCGGAACCTGCGACAGCCCGTGGCGAGCCTCTCGGGAGGCCAGCGCCAGACCGTGGCCATCGCCAAAGCGGTGCTGTGGAACTCGCGGCTGGTCATCCTCGACGAGCCGACCGCCGCGCTCGGCGTGGCCCAGACCCGGCAGGTGCTCGAACTCATCCGGCGCCTCGCCGACCAGGGCCTGGCCGTCCTCTACATCTCCCATAACCTCAACGACGTCTTCGCCGTGGCCGACCGGATCGCCGCCCTGTACCTGGGCCGGATGGCGGCGGTGCTCGACGCCGCCGACGCCACCCAGTCGCAGGTGGTCGAACTCATCACCAGCGGCCGGTCCGGATCGCTCGGACTCGGCGCCGCCGACACGAATGGAGCCCGGCCGTGAGCACTCAAGTCGAATCCCGGCCCGAGGCCGGGACCGAGCCGGGCGCGGTGCGCGCCGTCGCCGACCACGTCAAGGGCTACTGGGCGGAGGTCCGATCCGGCGAGGTGGGGGCGCTGCCGGCCGTCGCCGGGATCATCGCGCTGTGCGTGTTCTTCGGGATCTCGCAGCCGGTGTTCCTCTCGGTGGGGAACCTCGCGAACCTCTTCGGGCAGGGCGCGGCCGTCGCATGCATCGCCATGGGGCTCGTGTTCGTGCTGGTCATCGGCGAGATCGACCTTTCAGCGGGGTTCGCCTCGGGCGTGTGCGCGGCGATCATGGCGGTGATCCTCACGAACTGGGGGATGCCGTGGCCGCTCGCGATCGGCGCGGCCATCGCCACGGGCGTGGTGATCGGGCTGCTGCTGGGGACGCTGGTGGTGAAGCTCGGCATCCCGTCGTTCGTGGTGACGCTCGCGGCGTTCCTGGCGTTCCAGGGCATCGTGCTCATGATCCTCGAAGAGGGCAGCAACATCACCATCCACAACGAGACGGTGAAGGCCGTCGCGGGCGGGAACCTGGAGCGCTGGCAGGGCTGGACGCTGCTGGTGCTCACGATCGCCGCCTACGGTGCGCTGCAGATGAACCGGTGGCGGCGGCGGGTGGCGCGATCGCTCGTGCACGAGCCGCTCGCGGTCGTGGCGGCGCGGATCGCGTCGCTCGGGGCGCTGCTGACGGCGACGGTGTTCCTGCTCAACCTGGAGCGCTCGGCCAATCCGCAGATCATCTCCCTCACCGGCGTGCCGGTGGTGGTCGTGATCCTCGGGGCGCTGTTCGCGGTGTGGACGTTCGTGCTGCACCGCACCAGGTTCGGGCGGCATCTCTATGCGGTGGGCGGGAACCGGGAGGCGGCGGTGCGCGCGGGCGTGAACGTCGACCGGGTGCGCATCGCGGCGTTCGTGATCTGCTCGGGGATGGCCGCGATCGGCGGGATCGTCGCGGCTTCGCGCGCGGCCTCGGTGGACCCCAACACGGGCGGGTCCAATGTGCTCCTGCTTTCTGTGGGGGCGGCGGTCATCGGCGGTGCTAGCCTCTTCGGTGGCAAGGGCACGGTGCGGGCGGCCCTGCTGGGAGGAGCGGTCGTGGCGATCATCAACAACGGCATGGGCCTGATGGGGTTGAGCGCCGGGGTGCGGTTCGGCGTGACCGGCGCGGTGCTGCTGCTCGCGGCGGGCGTCGACGCCATGTCCCGGGGCCGGGGCAAGCTCTTCGGCAGGCACTGACCGGTGGCCCTGCCTCCGGCCGTGGAGCTGCGGCGGCGCAACCGCGCGGCACTGCTCGAGCAGCTCCACCGGCACGGCCCCCAGACCCGCGCCGCGCTCACGGAGGCGTTGGAGCTCAACCGGTCCACGATCGGCGCGCTGGCGACCGACCTCGCCGAATCGGGGCACTTGCAGGAGACGACGGGGCAGTCGACCGGCTCGGCCGGTCGGCCCTCGACGCTCGTCGCGTGCGTGCCGCAGTCGATCACGGTGGCGGCGGTCGAGATCCGCGCCGACCGGCTGCGGTTCGCGCTGGTCGGGCTCGGCGGCGAGGTGCTGGAGCGGTCGGAGACGGCGCTCGAGGACGGCGACGACCCGGTGTCGGCCGTCGCGGTGATCACCGGCGGCAAGGCCGGGGACGCGGTCGACGCGGTCGCGGCGATGCCCGGCCTGGTCGACGAGGGCACGGTCGCGCATTCGACGGAGCTGGGCTGGGTCGACCGGGATGTGGCCGCGGATCTGGAGGCGGCGACCGGCCGGGAGTGGCAGGTCGTCGACACGGCGACCGCCGCGGCGGTCGGCGAATGGTCGCGCGGGGACGCGCACGAGGCCCGGAAACTGCTCTACCTGCACGGCGGGCGAGGCCTGACGGCCGGGCTCGTGATCGAGGGCCGCTCGCAGCGCGGCGGGTCGATCCAGTTGGGGCACATCGTGGTCGAGCCGGGCGGGCGCGAATGCGCCTGCGGGTTGCGCGGGTGTCTGGAGGCGGAGATGGAGGCCTTCGTATTCGCGGAGGACATCGAGAACGCCACGCTCGCCGCGGGCATGGGCGACGCGGCGGCCCGCGACCGGCTGCGTCGCTCGGGCGAGGACCTGGGCCGGGCGCTGGGCGCGGTCGTGACGGCGACGGGACCTGATGAGATCCTGTTCGGCGGCTGGCTGCGGGAGCTGTACCTGTCGACGGCCGCGCCGGTGCGTTCGGCGCTGGCGGAGACGACGCTGCCGCATCTGCGTTCCAAACTGCGACTGCGCACGCCGGTGCTGGGCGACGAGGGCGCGCTCATGGGCGCTGCCGAGACGGGCTTCGCGGCGGTCTTCGACCGGATGCGCTGAGCGCTCGCGTCTTGTTCGAAACGCGCAGTGTCATACCCGCGCGGGAGGATTGATTTTCGGGGGTCCCCCGATGGTCCGATTTGACCGGATTCATGTTGGGGGTGGGTTGGCTGGCCCGCCAGGACTCGAACCTGAAATGACTGAACCAAAATCAGTAGTGTTGCCAATTACACCACGGGCCATCGCGGGCGACACCTGTCGGCGGCCCGCGCGCAGCCATTCTAGCAGTCGGGACGCGCACCTCCCCCGCCCTCCGAGGCCGCCCGCCCTGCCAGGGCGGTAGGCGAACCGGAACTCGGGTCAGGGGCGGGCGATTCACAGGTGGGCGGGGCAGCCCTAGCGTTTTCCCGTGCGGTGCAATCCGGGCGACTCGGCTACGGACCCGACCACACGTGCTTCGGCACCTGGGCGAGCACCTGGTGCAGGAACTCCGCGTAGTAGAAGACCTCCTGCGGGTCGAGCCGACCCGGCCGGAAGGTCATCAGCCACGCGCCCTCGAAACGCCAGCGGATCGTGTGCGCTCGAGGATCCGCGAGCATCCACTCCATCGTGCGCGGGTGGATCACGTCGTGGGCGAACCGCGGGCTCGGCGAAACGATCTTGAACTTGTCGTTGAAAGCCTGGTGCTCGAATTCGAGGTCCTTGTCGAACCGCCGCGTCAGCGCGTTCTCATGCGCTATGTCGAGCAGCGGCCGCATCGCGGGCAGGCTGATCGCGACCACCTGGTAGTCGTGGGTGCTCTGCGAGTCGCCGCTGCTGACGCGGTACCTGAGCTGGAAGCAGTGCAGGTGCACGTCCCGGAACGTGCCGCGCAGGACGTCGAGCGCTTCGTGGCCGCTGCCGGTCGTGAACGGCGCCTGCCGCGAGAGCCCCAGCGCGGACTGGTCCTTCGGCCAGTACTGGAAGCCGTGCAGGGCGGCCCAGGCCGTGAGCCGGGCGATGTGCCGCTGCCGCGCCCGCCTCGTGTGGACGATCGCGAACCCGACGGCCAGGCCGGGTATGCCGACGCACAGCGACAGCAGGACGGAAGCGATCATCGCGCCGGTGACGGCCTCGGTCACAGCCCCTCCTTCGCCCCCGCTGGGCGGAACGCCGCCGGGGGGCGGGGGGGGGGGCGGGCCCCCGGGGCGGGGGGGGGGGGGGCCCCCCGGGGGGGCTCACCCCCCGGGGCCCTCGTGTTCCCCCCCCCCCCGGCGGGTCGTCAGTGGTTGGCCCAAACGTGTTTGGGCACCTGAGCGAGGATGTCGATCAGGAAGTCCGCGTAGAAGAAGACCTCTTCGAGCTTGAGCGCTCCCGACCGGAAGGTCATGAGCCAAGGCCCTTCGAAACGCCACGGGTAGGAGCGGGCGCGCTGGTCCTGCAGCATCCACTCCATGGTGCGGGCGTGGATGATGTCGTACGCGAACCGGCGGTTCGGCGACTTGATCCGGAAGAAGTCGTTGAACGCCTGGTTCTCGAAGTCGATGTCCTTCGCGAACCGCTTGGTCAGGAAGTTCTCCTGGCCGATGTCCAGCAGCGGCCGCGCGGTCGGCAGACCGATCGCCACCACCTGGTGGTTGAACGTCTTCCTCTCCTTGCCGCTGCCGGTCGAGTACTGGTACTGGAAGAACACGATGTGCACGTTCTTGTACATGCCGCGGAAGACGTCGATGCCCTTGCGCGAGTGGCCCTCGTTGAAGGGGTCTTCAGTGGACAGCCCGGTCACCGAGTTGTCGCTGGGCTCGTAGTGGAAGCCGTACTGGGCCGCCCAGGCCCGGTACATCGCGATCTTCTTCTGCCTGGCGCGCCAGGCGAAGTACGCGCCGGCGCCGACCACGAGCAGGCACAGAACGTAAGCCCACCAAGGCATGTCGCCGCTGCTGCTGCTCGAGGCGAGCAGTGTCTCGTTCACTGGGGTGGTTCCTTCTTACGGGCTTTTCAGGGCTGTTTCACGGCTCGCAAGCGTCGCCGAGGGTGATGATTTGCGGCTCCCAAGCTTCCGCGAAGCGCGCTGATGCACGCCTCACGTGCGTCGGCGAACGGGAATCGAGTCGGGGGCGGCGTACTACCGGCCGTAGGGCTGCTGGCCGTATCCGGGCTGCTGCGGCTGCTGGGGCTGCTGCGGGTAGCCCGGCTGGGGCTGGCCGTAGCCGGGCTGCGGGGCGCCGTAACCGGGCTGGGGCTGCTGCCCGTAGCCGGGCTGCGGGGCGGGCTGGCCGTAGCCGGGCTGCTGCGGAGGCTGCTGCTGGTAGCCGACCTGCTGCGGCTGGCCGTAAGGCATCTGGCCGGGCGCGGGCTGCGGCGGCATCTGCTGTTGCTGCTGAGCCGGGGGCTGCTGCATGTAGGCGGGCTGGCCCATGTCGCGCATCTTCGGGGCCGTGCGGGCCGCCGGGTTGTCCAGCTCGAAGTACTCCTCGGGCTTGAAGCCGCCCATCTTCGCCGAGATGGACCCGGGGAAGACCTGCAACGCGGTGTTGTACTCGCGCACGTTCGCGTTGTAGAACCGGCGCGGGGCCGCGATGCGGTTCTCGGTCTCGGTGATCTCCTGCTGGAGCTGGAGGAAGTTCTGGTTGGTCTGCAGGGCCGGGTACGACTCCTGCATGTGGATCACGCCGCGGATGGCGTTTCCGAGCTGGCCTTCGGCCGCGCCCTGCTGGGCGTGGCCCGCGTTCGGGTCCTGCCGGGTCTGCATCGCCATCGCGCGCGCCTCGGCGACCTGCCGCAGCGTGGCGTTCTCGGAGCCCGCGGCCTGCTGCACCACGTACATGAGGTTGTCCAGCAGGTCGTACCGGCGCTGGAGCTCGACATCGATCTGCGCCCAAGACTCCTGGGTGATGTTGCGCATTCGCACCAGTTTGTTGCGGCCGCCGAGGGCGGCGAACACCAGGATCAGGCCGATCAACAACAGGAGGATCAGGATCCAGACGATTGGGTTGTCCATAGAGCGTGAGCTTAGTGCATCTATGCCAACGGGAGGGCACCGCTCAGGAGCCCTCCCGTCGCGCAAGAATATGGTCGAAATCAGCCCATGGCGTGCTCGACGACCGCCACGAGCTCGGCCGCCACCGTCTGCGCCACCGGCTCCTCGGAAGCCTCCACCATGACCCGCACGAGCGGTTCGGTGCCGGAGGGTCGCAACAGGACCCGGCCGTCAGAGCCGAGCTTCGCCTGCCACAGCGCCACCGCGCTGCGCACGTCCGCATGGTCGATCACGGACTTGTCCGCGACCCGAACGTTCACCAGCACCTGCGGCGCGGGCGTGAAGACCGAGGCGAGCTCCGCCAGGGATTTTCCGGTGGCGGCCATGCGCGCGAGGAGCATGATCGCCGTGAGCGTCCCGTCGCCCGTGGTCGCGTGATCGGAGATGATGATGTGCCCCGACTGCTCGCCGCCGAGCGAATAGCCGCCCTCGCCGATCCGCTCGAGCACATAGCGGTCGCCGACCCCGGTGACCTCGAGCTTGATCCCGGCCGCGCCCATCGCCTGGTGCAGACCGAGATTGCTCATCACGGTCGTGACGAGCGTGTCGCCGCGCAGCTGCCCGGCCTCGCGCATCGCGAGCGCCAGGATCGCCATGATCGCGTCGCCGTCCACGTCCCCGCCGTTCGCGTCCACCGCGAGGCAGCGGTCCGCGTCGCCGTCGAGCGCGATCCCGGCGTGCGCGCCGTGCTCGATCACGGCCGCGCGCAGGCCGCCCATGTGGGTGGACCCGCAGTTCTCGTTGATGTTCAGCCCGTCGGGGTCCGCGTTGATGGTGATGACCTCGGCGCCCGCGCGGCGCAGGGCCTCGGGGGCCGCGCCGGTGGCCGCGCCGTTCGCGGGGTCGAGCACGACCTTGATGCCTTCGAGCGGGTGCGGGCAGGCCGCGACCAGGTGCTCGATGTACGCCTCGACCGGGTCGACCGAGCGGGCGATGCGCCCCACCCCGTCGCCCTGCGGCAGCGGCGTGTCGTCGCTCATGGCCGCCTCGATGGCGTCCTCGACCTCGTCAGGGAGCTTGCGGCCGCCGGCCGCGAAGAACTTGATGCCGTTGTCCGGCATGGGATTGTGCGAGGCCGAGACCATGACGCCGAAGTCGGCGCCCGTCAGGGCCGTGAGGTGGGCGACCGCGGGCGTGGGAAGGATTCCCAGGTCGATGACCTTCACGCCGGCCGCGGCGAGGCCTGCGGCGCTGGCGGCGGCGAGCATCTCACCAGAGGCGCGGGGATCGCGGCCGATGACGGCGACGGCGCGGCGGTCAGACGCTCCGAGTACGCGCGCGGCGGCGATGTTGAGGCGGAGTGCCAGGTCGGGCGTGAGGTCGGCGTTCGCCCGCCCTCGTACGCCGTCGGTCCCGAACAGTCGTGACACGGTGTGGCTTCCCATCGTTTTCGGCATAAAAAACGGGGGCCGCCGAGGATGTCCTCCTCGGCAGCCCCGTCGCTTGTGCAGACTAGCGCGTTCCCCGCTCCACGAAACTGACGGCTCGCAAGCTTCGCCGTGGGCGGGGAAGGCGTGCTAGCGCTTCGAGTACTGCGGTGCCTTGCGGGCCTTCTTGAGGCCGTACTTCTTCGATTCCTTCTCGCGGGCGTCGCGGGTCAGGAAGCCGGCGGCCTTGAGGGCCGGGCGGGTGTTCGGGTCGATCTCGACCAGAGCCCGGGCGATGCCGAGGCGGAGCGCGCCGGCCTGGCCGGTGGCGCCGCCGCCGTGGATGTTCACCAGGACGTCGAAGTTGTCGCCGGCCTCGACGGTCACGAAGGGCTCCGCGACGGTCTGCTGGTGGACCTTGCTCGGGAAGTAGTCCTCGAGGGTCTTGCCGTTGACGACGTACTTGCCGGTGCCGGACACCAGTCGGACGCGGGCGATCGCGCGCTTGCGGCGGCCCACGGTCTGGATCGCGCGGTCGACGGGCACCACGGGGATGCTCGGCACGGACGGCGCGGCGGCGACGTCGGCGGGGACCTCGACAGGAACCTCGGGCACCTCGACGGGGGCTTCGACAGCCTCGGTCTCGACGGCTTCGGGGGCTTCGGTCTCGGCGACCTCGGCGGCTTCGGTGGCCTCGGTGGCCTGGATCTCGTCACTCATGTGAATGCTCCTCTACGCCCGCGCCTACTGCGCGATCTTCTTGATCTCGTACGGCTTCGGCTGCTGGGCGGCGTGCGGGTGGCCGGGACCCGCGTAGACCTTCAGCTTCTTGGACACGGCGCGGCCGAGCTTGTTCTTCGGCAGCATGCCGAAGACGGCCTTCTCGACCACCTTGTGGGGGGCCTTCTCCATGAACTCGGCGTAGGACTTCTCCTTGAGACCGCCGGGGAAGCCGGAGTGGCGGTAGGCCTTCTTGGTCTGGAGCTTGTTCCGCGTCAGCACGATCTTCTCGGCGTTCACGATGATGACGTAGTCACCCGTGTCCGCGTTCGGTGCGAAGGTCGGCTTGTGCTTGCCGCGGAGCAGATCGGCAGCGTGCGTCGCGAGCCGGCCCAACACCACGTCGGTCGCGTCGATCACGAGCCACTGCGGGTCAATGTCACCCGGCTTAGGGCTGTACGTGCGCACAGGTTTACCTAGCTTTCGTTGTCGGTGTGGAACGAATCCCGCAGATGAGAGCGGGACCGCCTGAATCCCCGGGGCCGGTATCGGCGCGCTCGGCGGCGAAGCCGTCGGCGTGGGATTCGTTGGACAGCGTCTCCGCGTGGAACTGCGAGCCGTCAGTCGGCTCAGTGCGGAGGCACTCGAACAACAGGTACCGAGTCTACGCGGTGGTGGCGGCCCCCCTGAAGGCGGCCGCCGTGACCTCGACTACAGCCCGGACGCGGGCTCCGTACAACGTACGCCGCGCCTTGCGCGTCGCACTCCGTACCTCGTACACCGTACCGGGTACACCGTTCCCGGTACTTCGTACTCAGTACTCCGTACGTCGTACGGTCAGGTGGTCTCGACCACCGGGAGGTAGACCTTGCCTCCGGAGGCGGCGAACTCCTCGCTCTTGTCGGCCATGCCCTTCTCCGCGTACTCCTTCAGTTCCTGGCTGATCTTCATGCTGCAGAACTTGGGGCCGCACATGGAGCAGAAGTGCGCGGTCTTCGCGGGTTCGGCGGGGAGGGTCTCGTCGTGGTACTCGCGGGCCCGGTCGGGGTCGAGCGAGAGGTTGAACTGGTCCTGCCAGCGGAACTCGAAGCGGGCCTTGGAGAGCGCGTCGTCCCATTCCTGGGCCTTCGGGTGGCCCTTGGCGAGGTCGGCGGCGTGGGCGGCGATCTTGTAGGCGATCACGCCGTCCTTGACGTCCTCGCGGTTGGGCAGGCCGAGGTGCTCCTTCGGCGTCACGTAGCAGAGCATCGCGGTGCCGAACCAGCCGATCATGGCCGCGCCGATCGCGGAGGTGATGTGGTCGTAGGCGGGCGCGACGTCGGTGGTGAGCGGGCCGAGCGTGTAGAACGGGGCCTCGCCGCAGATCTCCTGCTGGAGGTCGACGTTCTCCTTGATCTTGTGCATCGGCACGTGGCCGGGGCCCTCGACCATGACCTGGACGTCGTACTCCCAGGCGATGTGGGTGAGCTCACCGAGGGTGCGGAGCTCGGCGAACTGGGCCTCGTCATTGGCGTCGGCGATGGAGCCCGGACGCAGGCCGTCGCCGAGGGAGAAGGCGATGTCGTACTTCGCGAAGATCTCGCAGAGCTCGCGGTAGTGCGTGTAGAGGAAGTTCTCCTCGTGGTGGGCGAGGCACCAGGCGGCCATGATCGAGCCGCCGCGGGAGACGATCCCGGTGACGCGGCGGGCGGCGAGCGGGACGTAGCGCAGCAGGACCCCGGCGTGGACGGTCATGTAGTCGACGCCCTGCTCGGCCTGCTCGATGATGGTGTCGCGGTAGACCTCCCAGTTGAGCTTCACCGGGTCGCCGTTGACCTTCTCGAGGGCCTGGTAGAGCGGGACGGTGCCGATCGGGACCGGCGAGTTCCGCATGATGTGCTCGCGGGTCTCGTGGATGTGCTTGCCGGTGGAGAGGTCCATCACGGTGTCCGCGCCCCACTTGGTGGCCCAGGTGAGCTTCTCGACTTCGGCGGCGACGGAGTCGGAGACGGCGGAGGTGCCGATGTTCGCGTTGATCTTGGTGAGGAAGTTCTTGCCGATGATCATCGGCTCGGTCTCGGGGTGGTTCACGTTCGCGGGCAGGATCGCGCGGCCCGCGGCGATCTCGTCGCGCACGAATTCGGCCTCGAGGCCTTCGCGGATCGCGACGAACGACATCTCAGGGGTGACGATGCCCTGCTTGGCGTAGTGGAGCTGGGTGGGGCAGTCCAGTTGGGCGCCTTCGTGCTCGATCTTGCTCGTGGCTGCGTCGGCGCGCTCGGCGATCCACGCCTCGCGGAGCTTCGGCAACCCGACCTCGGGATCGGATCCAGGCCCGGAGGTGTCGTAGAGCCGGACCGGCGGCTCGCCGCCGTTCAGCTCGACCTGGGTGAACGGGACCCGGATGTCGTTCTGGGGCCCTTCGACGTAGACCTTGCTTCTGCCGTTCATGCTGTCTCCTTGAAGTTGTTCGATGGGAATCTCGATCGGTCCGTGCGCTGTTCGAATCGTCAGCGGCGCGGTCGTGTCAGACCTCGATGCCAGGGTTTGAACCGGGGGCCCGGCGACCAGCCGCCTGAAGCTCTCGCCGCGCCCGAAAACCGCGCCGACCGACGGTCGCGCCCGCGCGAGAGTCGCCCCGATTCGGCCCCTGATCTGCTCCCGCGCGCTCGGCGACTGCCGTGGCCGGGCTGGACCCGTTCACAGGGCGGCGCTCTTGCGGCCGTGATGGTGGTGGACGGGGCCCGGGCCGAGGCCGAGGCGCCAATCGGCCGCGGCCTTCAACGCCTCGGTGACGTAGACCTTGGCGCCCGCGACCGCTTGCGGCAGCGGGTGTCCGAGAGCGAGCCGGGCCGCGATCGCCGAGGCGAGTGTGCACCCGGTGCCGTGGTCGTTGCGGGTCGCTACGCGCGGCGCGGCCAGGTCGAGCATCTGGCCGTCGCACCACAGCACATCGATCGCCGAGCCCGAATCGGCTGCAGCGCCGACGGTCTCGCCCGAGCCGAGCAGAACGTCGCCGAACTCGCCCGCGCCCCTCGGTGCTCCGCTACCCCGGCCGCTCGGCACTCCCCCGGTGTCCTCCGCTCCGCCAGCACCGCTGCGCTCGCGGTCGCTGCCGCTCGCGGGTTCGTCCTCATGCGAGCCGTCGAGCCGCACTTGCCCCACAGTGGCGTCTTCACGGTGGCCGCCTTTGACCAGCACTGCCCGCGGCCCGTAGGTCGCCAGCGCGCGGGCGGCCTCGCGCATGTCGTCCACGCTGGTGATCTCGCGGCCGAGCAGCTGTCGTGCTTCGATCAGGTTGGGCGTCAGGATGGTCGCGAGCGGGCCGAGTCGGGCGAGGTAAGCGGCCGGGTCGCCCGCGTAGAGGGAGTCGCCGGTCGTGGTGACCATGACCGGGTCGACCACGAGGTTCGGCAGCCGGTCGGCCTCGCCGTACTGGGCGACGAGCGCGAGCAGGGCGTCGCCGCCGAGCATCCCGGTCTTGACGGCCGCGACCGTGAAATCGCCGAGGACCGCGTCGAGTTGGGCGCGAACCAGATCCGCCCCGACCGGTTCCGCGGCGGTGACGCCGCGCGTGTTCTGGGCGGTGATCGCGGTGACGACGCTGGTGCCGTGCACGTTGTGCGCGGCGAAGGTGTGGAGGTCGGCTTGGATGCCGGCGCCGCCGCCCGAGTCGGATCCGGCGATGGTGAGGGCGACGGGCGGGGTGCGCCGATCCCCCGCTCGCGGGCTCCCCGGGTATGCGCGGTTCACAAGTCGGCCATCCCTTCGAAGCTCGACGAGGCGTTGGCCAAGTGGCGCTTGGGAATGCGGCCGGCGAGGCGGGCGGCGCGGCCGGCGTTGACCGCGTCGCGCATGGCGGCGGCCATGAGCGCGGGATCGGCCGCTCGGGTGACGGCGGTGGCGAGGAGGACCGCCGAGCAGCCGAGCTCCATGGCGAGCGCGGCGTCGGAGGCGGTGCCGATGCCCGCGTCGCAGATGACGGGGACGTTGGCGTTTTCGCAGATCAGGGCCATGTTGTGCGGGTTGCGGACGCCGAGGCCGGTGCCGATGGGCGCGGCGAGGGGCATGACGGCGGCGCACCCGGCGTCTTCGAGGCGGCGGGCGAGCACGGGGTCGTCGCTGGTGTAGGGCAGGACGGTGAATCCGTCGGCGACGAGGGTCTCGGCGGCGTCGAGGAGTTCGACGGGGTCGGGGAGGAGGGTGTCCTCGTCGCCGATGACCTCGAGCTTGATCCAGTTGGTGCCGAACGCTTCGCGAGCGAGTTTGGCGGTGCGCACGGCTTGTTCGGCGGTGAAGCATCCGGCGGTGTTGGGGAGGAGTTCGACACCGCAGCGTTCGATGACGTCGAGGATGGAGCCGGAGGCGCCGGGGTCGACGCGACGCAGTGCGACGGTGACGAGTTCGGTGCCGGAGGCGGTGATCGCCTCGGCGAGTTGGGCGTGGTTGGCGGCGCCGCCGGTGCCGAGGATGAGGCGCGAGGTGAAGGTCTTGTCGGCGATCTTGAGGTCGGCGTCGGTTCTGGTGGTGGCGTGCTGGTCCATGGCTAGCCTCCTTGGGTCGCGGTGAGCACTTCGACGGCGTCGCCGTCGGTAAGCGGGCGGTCCCATTCGGACCGCGGCACGACTTCCCCGTTGAGCGCCACGGCGATCCCGCGGCGGGCGTCGGTGACGGCCGCTACGGCGTCGGCGATGGTGGCGATGCCTTCGCGCGCTTCACCATTGACTTCGATCTTCATGAGTCGGCCTCCTCGTGGGTGGATGTGTCATCGGCCGCTTCATGACCGTTTTCGTCCCCGCGGGACTCGGTCTTGTCGGACCCCGCGGGCACCCTGGATTCAGGGGCACTTGCGGACGGCGCAGCGGAGCGCTGGCCGCTGCCCGGAATCGGGTCCGCGCAAGGCGCTCCGGGCTGAACGAGCCGCGACGAACCGTCTGAAAGCGGGTTCTCAGGACGCTGCCGCCGAGTCACGTCATTCGGTCGCTGCCTTGCAAACGGCCCGAAGCGGAGTGGGTCGAAGGCTGCTGGGATCGCCTTGTCGTCTCCGGCCAGCAGGGCGGCGACTCCGGTGGCAGTGGCCGGGATGAGGGCGATGCCGTTGCGGTAGTGGCCGGTCGCGGCCACGGTCCGGCTGTCGAGGCGGCCGATGAGCGGGAGGTTGTCGGGCGTGCCCGGGCGGAAGCCGACGCTCACCTCGTCGAGGTGGTATTCGGCGATCTCGGGCACGAGTTCGATCGCTCGGCGGAGCAGGTCGTGCACCACTCCGGCGGTGCCGGTGCGTCGGTCGAAGCCGCGTTCGTCGCTCGATGCTCCTACGACGATTTCGCCGCTTTCGCGGGTCACGATGTAGATCGGGTGGCCTTTGACATAGCCGCGCACGGTAGTTCGGGGCAGCGGCTGGTCGCCGACGGTTCGAAGCCGCAGGACTGCGCCGCGCACTGGTCGCACCGGCAGTGTCCAGCGGGCGCCCTCGGAGGCGGCTTCATCGCGCCCCCTGAGGCGGCCATCTGCTGTGGCCGCATCCGAGTGTTCGCTGCGCGCCGCGAGGCAGCCTTCGTCAGTGGCGGTTCCCGCGTAGTCGCGGTGCCGCTCGGGGAAGTCCGGGCCAGAGCCGGGATCGGAGGCGGCACCGTCATTCGCGCCGCCCGCACCGCCCGCACCAACGAAGCTCGCCGATCCGCATCCGGCCGCGATGACCACCTGGTCGGCGTCGAGCTCGGCGAGGTCGTCGATGCGTTCCGCCCGCAGCTCGACTCCGGCCCGCTCGGCGGCTATCAGTAGTGCGTCATGTACTACTCGCGGATCGACCGCGCGGTCCTCTGGTGCGAGCACGCCGCCGCGCACGCGATGGCTGAGCAGAGGCTCGACCTTGCGCGCGGCGCGCGCCGTCAGCGTCTCGACGTTCCTTGCGGTCAGCCGGTACAGCTCGGCCTGCCGGTCGATCTCGGCCCTGTCGCCGTCTTCGACGCCGACGACGAGGGTGGGCACGTCGCGGAACCCGATCGCGAGCCCGGACGCCGCTTCGAGGTCGCGGGCGAGGCCGGGCCAGGCGTCGGCGGAGGCGGCCATGAACGGGCCGAGGGCCGCTTCGCCGTAATGGGATTCGGTGACGGGCGCGATCATTCCGGCGGCCACGCGTGAAGCGCCCGAACCCGGGTCGGGGTCGTGCACGACGACCTCGGCGCCGGACTGGGCGGCCCGCCAAGCGACGGCGAGCCCGATCGACCCGGCACCGACGATGGCGATGCGCATCAGGCTTCGCCCGCCACTCGCAGGAGGCCGGGATCGGGAGCTGCGCCGGTCCCGCGCGGGCCCGCGTCGGGTCCGCTTCGCCCCGTGCCTACTCCGCGCCACTCCCCCGGGCTTTCTCCCAGGGCTTCAAGGAGTTCCGCCGTCGCACGGCGCGGGTCGGCAGCGGCCGAGACCGCGCCGACCACCGCCGCGCCATGGGCTCCGGCCTCGCGGCAGAGCGCCGCGCGTTCGGCGGTGATGCCGCCGATGGCGATCACCGGGAGGTCGACCGCTTCGCAGACGGCGGCCAGGCCGTCGAGTCCGATCGGTTGCGGCAGACCGGCTTTGGTGGTCGTGCCCCAGACCGGGCCGACGCCGAGATAGGTGGCCCCGGCGCGGCGTGCCGCTCGCGCCGATTCCGGGTCGCGGGCGGTGCCGCCGATGACCGAGGCGGCGGAAAGGATGCGGCGGGCGGCGTCGATCGGGAGGTCGTCCGCGCCGAGGTGGACGCCGTCCGCGCCGACCGCTTCGGCGATGTGCACGCGGTCGTTGACCAGGCACAACGCGCCGTACTGGTCGCAGAGGGCGGCGATCGCGGTGGCGAGGTCGAAGGCCGCGCGGTCGGTGTAGTGGTCCTCGGGCCGGACCTGGACGAGGCGGGCTCCGGCGGCCAGCGCCGCCTCGATGGCGAAGAGCACGTCGTGCGGTGCGGAAGCCTGCAGCGGACTGCTGATGGCTTGGCTCGCGTCACGCTGCGTGACGATCAGTTCGGATGGCGCGATGACGCCGCGGGCCGGGTCGGGCGGCGTCGCGGTGTCGGGACCGCCGTGTTCGAGCGCTGGTTCGCGGGCAGCGGGACCGCTCCGCACCGTGTGAGCCGCCGGGGCGACCGGGCCGCGGGTGTCGGTGATGACGTGAAGTCGGGGTAGACGAGTAGCGCGCATAGCTCCTTCTCCCTGCGCCAGCATGATCTGGATCAGGTTCGACGGTCGGGACTACCAAGTCCCCTCTCAGCCCGATGCATCGGACTCCCGTGGGTTTATTCGTTTACGGCCGTTACGCTACGTCATCGCGAGCGGCCCTCGCAAGTGCGGTGTCAGGAAGTGGACACCGCCGTCCCGCCCGGGGTTCGGCGGGCTGGACGGCTAGTCACCGCGCGCGTGGCGCCGGAAGCGTTCGACGATGTCGGTGCGCACTCGCTCGAGACCGGTCGCGCTCTCCTCGAGTCGCCACAGCCCCATGGTGAGTCGGTGCGCCTCGCGCGGCTGCTCCGAGTGCCGGTACGTCCATTCGTACATGTCGAACAGGGGCCACCAGGTGTACCCGATGACGTCGACGCCGGAGCCGCGCAGGTCGTGCAGCGCCGCCACGGACTCGTCGAGCCAGTCGATCCGCTCCTTGACCGAGCCCGTCACGCAGGTCTCGGTCAGCATGACCGGCGCCCCGTACCGGGCGTGCGCCTCGCGGAGGAGCTCGTTCATGCCGGCGACGCCGTCGTCGCGGGTCGGGCGCGGGTCGCGGAAGCCGCCGCCGTGGAAGACCCCGGCCTCGAACAGCTCGGTCGAGTGGCGCGGGTAGTAGTTGACGCCCATGACGTCGGGCCGCACCGGTGCCTCGGCGAACCACGCGAAGTCGGCGTCGTCCCATCCGTTGGCGCGCAGGTGGTTTTCGAGCGGATGGGCGGCGTCGACGCGGCCGGTGACGAGGTCTTCGACGAGGAAGACCTGGTCCTTCAGGCGCGCCGCGTGCTCGCGGTGCTCGGGGGCGTCGGTGTCGCCGACGTAGCGCATCCCGGCGTCGACGTGGACGAAGACGGCGCGGTCGCCGAGCACGTCCCGCATGGCCCGCTGCGCGAGCACGAAGCCGCGCGCGAGCTGCCCCACCATGGTCGAGAGTCCTCGCGGCCCGGAGAGGTAGGGAGGCCAGTACGCGTACTCGCCGGAGAACAGGGCGTGGATCATCGGCTCGTTCACCGGCGTGTAGTCGGTGACGTCGAGGTGCGCGTAGCGTTCGGCGACGCGGGCGGAGTACTCGGCGACGAGCTTCGGGTAGTCGGGGTTCGCGAACTGGCGCTCGAGCCACAGCGGAGTGCCGTAGTGCATGAGGTCCACAATGGGCCGAAGATTCAGTTCGGCGTAGCGGTCCATGACGCGGTCGAGCCAGTCCCAGTCCCAGCGCCCGGGTTCGGGCTGGATCCGATGCCACGGCACGCCCCAGCGCACCAGCTCGGCGCCCGCCTCGACGGCGAGGCCGAGGTCGGCGTGCCACCGCTCGTAGTGCTCGGTGAGCTCGTACTCGTCGATCGGCCGCTCGCCCGGTCCGGCCTGGGGCACGAAGGTGTCCTCGACACCTACGGCGAAGTGCAGTCCGCCGTCGCGGTGCCAGTGCGGTGAACCGGTCATTTGAGTCCTGTCGTTGCGATGTTCTCGATGAAGCGGCGCTGGATGAAGAGGAAGGCGATGACGAGGGGCAGGATCGCGATGAGCGAGCCGGCCATCATCACGCCGTGGGGCACGATGCCGCTGGGTCCGGTGAGCTGCGTCAGGCCGGAGGTGATCGTGCCCATCTCGGCGTCGGTGGTGAACACCAGCGGCCACAGCAGGTCGTTCCAGTTGTTGACGAAGGTGAAGAGCCCCAAGGTGAGCAGGGCGGGAACCGCGTTCGGGAGCACAACGGACCGGAAGATCCGGAACTCCCCTGCGCCGTCGATGCGCGCCGCCTGGTCGATGTCGCGCGGGAGCGCGAGGAAGAACTGGCGCAGGAAGAAGATCCCGAACGCATCGGCGGCGCGCGGCGCGATGAGCCCGGTGTACGTGTTCACCCAGCCGAGGTCGGCCACGAGCTGGTACAGCGGGATGAGCGTGGCCTGGAACGGGATCATCAGTGTCGCGATGATGGCCACGAGCAGGACCTTCCGGCCTCTGAAGTCCAAGCGCGCCAAGGCGTACGCGGCGAGCGAGTCGAAGACGAGCGCGAACAGCGTCACGCCCCCGGCGAAGACGAAGCTGTTGCCGACCAGGCGCGCGAACGGCAGCTCCGAGGTCACGGTCTTGAGGTTGGCGAGCGTCCAGTCGTCCGGGAGCAGGCTCGGCGGGTAGGCGTTGACCTCCGCCGCGGGCTTGAACGCGGTGAGCACGATGATCGCGATCGGCAGCAGCACGAGGGCGGTGACGATCACGAACGCGATCGTCGTGAGCACAGTGGAGGGCCGGAGGTCGCGCAGGGAGCGGCGTGCGGTACTCATGCCAGGTCCTTTTCTTTGCGGCCGAAGAACACGAACTGCACGAGGCTCAGCAGCAGGGTCGCGGCCAGCAGCACGTACGACAGCGCCGAGGCGAAGCCGATCTCGAGCTTGCGGAACCCGGACTCGTAGATCTCCATGACGAGGGTCTGGGTGCTGCCGTAGGGGCCGCCGCCGGTCATCACGTAGATCTGGTCGAAGGCCTGGAGGGCCGCGATCATCGCGAAGACGAGCACGAACGCCATCGTGTTGGAGAGCATGGGAAGCGTGACGTTGCGCAGGCGCGACCACGCCCCCGCGCCGTCCATGCGGGCCGCCTCGTAGATCGAGGTCGGGATGTCCTGCAGTCCGGCCAGGAAGATCACGAAGTAGAAGCCGAAGAGCTTCCAGACCGCGACGAGCACGACCATGGGCATGGCCAGGTTCGGGTCCTCGAGCACGTTGCCGAGCTGGATGCCGAGGCCGCGCAGCCAGTAGTTGAGCAGGCCCACCTGCGGGTCGACGAGGTAGCTCCAGGCGAAGGCCGCCACCGAGAACGAGACCACGAACGGCACGAACAGGGCCGTGCGGAAGAAGCCCCGGAACGGCAGGCGCGGGTTGTTGAGCAGCAGCGCCAAGCCGAGGGCCGCGGCGACCGCGACCGGGGTGAACAGCACCGTGTAGAGCGCGGTGTTCGTGACGGCGTTGAGCAGGTCGGGGTCGGTGAAGACCCCGATGTAGTTCTCGAGGCCGACCCATTCGGGCTCGCCGAAGCCGCTGGCGTCCGTGAAGGACAGCCGCAGGGCGGAGAGCATCGGCCAGATCGTGAACAGGCCCAGGATGATCAGTGCCGGCGCGAGGAACGCGGCCGCGATCGCGCTGCGGCGCTTGGGGCTGTCGACGCGGCGGCGTCCACCCAGCGGTGCGGGCGGACGGTACCGGCGGCCCGTCGGTGGTGCGGTGGTCATGGTCTCCTTCACTCCCCTTGGGGCGGCGGGGACGCCGAGGGGCGGCGTCCCCGCCGATCGCTGTCCTGTTCGGACGTCGGTCCGGCCTAGAGCGCGTCCTGGATGGTCCCCTGCGCCTCGGCGAGCAGCCCGTCGATGTCCTCGCCGGCGATGGCGCGCTGGGTCAGCTCGTCCACGGCGGCGAGCACGTCGACGCTGTTGACGACGCCCGGCAGCAGGGGCCGCCCGAGGTCGGCGATCTCGGTCAGCGACGCGACGACCGGGTTGGAGTTGACCGCTTCGGCGGGCACGTCGGTCCGCAGCGGCGGCCAGCCGGAGCCGAGCGACCAGGCGGCCGCGTTCTCGTCGTTCAGGAAGAACGCGAAGAACTTCTCGGCGGCGGCGCGGGCGTTGTCGTCCGCGTCCACAGTGACGGCCATGGAGACGCCGATGGCCGAGGCGGCCTGGGCCGCGGGGCCGGCCGGGATCGCGGCGATCGCGCAGTCGATGCCGTTCTCGGCGGCGATCGAGGCCATCCAGGGGCCGCCGATCGTCATGGCGGCCTTGCCCGCGCCGAACAGCTCGTCGGCGCCGACGCCGTCGATGCCCGTCGGCGAGATCTTGTCCTCCACAATGGCCTTGCGCCAGTACTCGAGCGTCGCGGCGTTCTCGGGCGAGTCGATGACCGCGTCGATCTCCTCGCTGACGATGTCACCGCCGTTGCCGTAGAACAGGGACGGCCAGAGTCCATTGGCCACGGTAGCGTGGTCGGGGAGGACCACCCCGTACTGCTCCGGCGTGCCGTCGCCGTCCTCGTCCACGGTGAGCTGCTTGGCGGTGGCGACCCACTCGTCCCAGGTGCCGGGGAACGCGGTGACGCCGCCCGCCTCGAACAGCGCGGTGTTGTAGTAGACGGCCAGCGGCACGAAACCGGTGGGCACGCCGTACTTGGTGCCCTCGACCTCGATCATCGCGACCGCGCCCGGGATGAGGTTCGCGGTGTTGGAGGAGTCGTCGGCGTAGAAGCTGGTGAGCTCGGCGAACGCGCCTTTGTCGGCGTACACCGGGAGCCGCTCGGCGGGCATCGCGACGATGTCGGGGCCCTCGCCGGCGGAAAGCGCCGTGAGCAGGGTGTCGTCGATGCTGGCCCAGGTCTTGACCTCGGTGTTGATCGTGATGTCGCCCTGCGAGGCGTTGAAGTCGTCGACGATGCCCTGGAGCACGTCGCCGTCGGCCTCGGTGTAGCCGTGCCAGAACGTCAGGGTGGCCGGGCCGCCGGTCTCCTCGCCCGAGCAACCGGACCCGAGGAGCGCCAGCGCGGCGCTGCCGGCGCCGCCGATGAGTACCGTCTTGCGTTTCATTTCAGTTCCCTCCCAACGCGACTGTGCTGTCACAACCGGCGCTGTCAATTGGTGCTGACTTCAATTGGTGCCGTACAACGTCGAGGGGGTCCTGTACTGGGGGAACCGTCTTGTACAACGTTGTAAGTCTGGGAATCGTACGCACACCCCGACGAGACTGTCAACGGGACCCACCGTTCGTGTCCACTTCGTTTCCGATCTGTGACCGGATCCGCGAGCGGGGGCTTGACCTGCGGGCTTTGATGGTCTTACGATGGCCCGCACGCATGATACAACGTTGTAAAGATTGGAAGTCGCATGCGAAGCCCTCAACTCCTCAGCCTCAGGCGGGGCGGCGCCGTGTTCGCCGTCGCCGCCTTCCTCCTCACCGTGATCGCCGCGTCGATCGGCTGGGCGCCCGCGCCCGCCGCGGCTGTGACCACCGGAAACGGCGCGCTCGTCTACTCGCCCGCCGCCGGCAGCTCGTTCAACCCCGAAGGCGGCACGCCCGCCGGGACCACCTACGCCAAGATCATCGTGCTCAAGAACAGCGGCAGCGCCAACGGCACGCAGCTGGTCACGTTCGACAAGCTGGTGCTCCAGAACGGCGTGCAGGTCTACCCGATCTACCGCAGCACCAATAACGGCGCGAGCTGGACCCACGTCGCCGACGTGAACCCGAGCGCGACCTTCCCGGCGCTCACCCGCACGGCCCAGCCGTTCCTCTACGAGGTCACCCAGACCACCGGCGACCTGGCCGCGGGCACGATCCTCCTGGCGGGCATGGTCATGCCCGAGAACCGCTCGACCAGCCGCCTCGTCGTGTACAAGAGCACCAACCAGGGCACCAGCTGGAGCTACCTGAGCACCATCGACACCGGCGGCCCGGCCGTCTACGACCCGTCGCCGTCGTCGACCACCACCACCGTGTGGGAGCCCTCGCTCGCGATCGACGGGAACGGCGGCCTCGCCGCGTACTTCTCGGACGAGCGCCAGAAGGCGAACGGCGTGCTCCAGGCGGTCTCCTACCGCCGCTCCACCGACGGCGGCAAGACCTGGGGTTCGCTGGTCAACGTCTCGGCCCCGACCAACCAGAGCGACCGGCCCGGCATGATCACGGTGACGAAGCTCCCCGACGGCCGCTACATGGCGACCTTCGAGGTCGTGAACCGGCCCAGCCAGTCGCAGAACACCGCGCCGGTCTACTACAAGATCTCGGCCGACGGCCTGAACTGGGGCACGACCAACAGCATCGGCACCCAGATCAAGCTGGCGAACGGCCGCGGCATCGGCTCCTCCCCGTATGTGAAGTGGGTGCCGTCCGGCGGCCCCAAGGGGATGGTCGTGGTGGCCTCCAAGTGGTCGCTCGACGGGAGCGGCAACATCGACGGCGGCCAGAACTTCTACGTCAACTACAACCTCGGTGAGGGGCCGTGGGAGCGGCTGCCGATGGCGGTCACCTACGACGCCAGCGACACTCAGGGCGGGAGCTTCAGCGGGTTCGCGCAGGGCATCGACTACAGCGCCGACGGCCGCACGCTCTACCAGGCCGTGAACGTCGAGAACACGACCACCGACCTCAACGACATCAGGGTCGGCTCGATCCCGCTCGACGCCCGGCAGTACGAGGCCGAGAACGCGACGCTGAACGACGTGTCGACGGTCGCGCATGTGCAGGCGGCGAACGGGTCGAAGGTCGGGAACATCAACAACGCCGGCAGCTACGTGCAGTTCACCGTGAACGTGCCGACCGCCGGGTCCTACACGATGAACGTCCGCTACGACAACGGCTTCGGCTCGACCGCGACGCATTCGGTGAGCGTGAACGGCGGCTCCGGCTCGTCGATCAGCTACCCGGCCACCGTGGACTGGGGCCGGTACGGCTGGGCGCAGAAGACCGTCACGCTGAACGCGGGCACGAACACGATCCGGTTCACCAAGGGCACCAACTTCGCCGAGCTCGACGCGATCCACCTGTACTCGAGCAGCGCGCTCGCGCCGGTGTTCCAGGTCGCGAACCGCAACAGCGGCAAGTACCTGGAGGTGCTGAGCGCCTTGACGACCGACGGCGCGGCCGTTGGCCAGTGGGGCGACACGAACAACGCGGCGCAGCGGTGGACCGTGAGCGGCGGCGCCACAGTGCAGTTCACCAACCAGAACAGCGGCAAGCTGCTCGAGATCCCCTCGGCGCAGACCGCCGACGGGGTGGACGCGGTGCAGTGGGGACCGACCGGGAGCTCGACGCAGTCGTGGACGGCCGCGACCAGCGGCGGCTGGTGGACCTTCGCGAACGCCAACAGCGGCAAGAGGCTCGAGATCAACGGATGCGCCACCGCGGACGGCGCGGTGGCGCAGCAGTGGACCGCGAACGGATCGACGTGCCAGCAGTGGCGGCTCGTGAAAGAGGGCATCCAGTAGGCGGCCGCCGGGAGCGGCGGGCGCTCGATGCCCCGCCGCTCCCGGACGGCGTGTACCCGCGGCCCGCGCGGCGCGATCCCCGATCCGCTGCGCGGCTTCGCTTCAGACCTGGAGGACGGATGTTGGAGTTGGCGGAACGATCGGGGTCCGGGCAGGCGGGGCGCCCATTCGGAACCGCGAAGCGTCCCCGGACCGGTGGACGACCGGCGCTCAGCGCCACGGCGCCCGGACCCGAGGCGTCGCGGAGCGCCCGGAGGTCAGTTCTTCGGCGCCGACTCGCGCTCGACGATCGTGAAGTCCGCCAGCTCGGTGCGCGGCGGCTGCTTGGGACCGGTCTCGGCGATCCGTGCGAGCAGCGTCTCGAGTGCGGTGCGCGCCAGCCACTCCCGTCCCGGGTCCACTGTGGTGAGCGAGGGGATCGAGTAGGCGGCCTCGTCCAGGTCGTCGAAGCCGATCACCGCCACGTCCTCTGGGACACGGCGGCCGGCCTCCTGGAGCACGCGCATCGCACCGAGCGCCATGGTGTCGTTGAAGCCGAATACCGCGTCGAACGGCACGTCCCGGTCGAGGAGCTCGTGCATCGCGCGGGCGCCGTCGGCGCGGTGCCACAGGGTCGCGCGGACCACGAGCGAGGCGTCGTAGGGCACGTCGTGCGCGGCGAGCGCCTCGCGGTAGCCGCGCAGGCGGAGTCGGGCCGAGCCCATGACCTCGCCCTCGTACTCGCCGATGACGGCGATCCGGCGGCGGCCCGAGGCCAGCAGGTACTCGGTCGCCGCGCGGGCGGCCTCGACGTTGCGCATGGTGACGTGGTCGCACGGCCAGTCGAAGGTGCGCTCGCCCAGGAGCACGAGCGGGAACGGGACTTCGAGCGCGTCGGCGTCCTCCTGGCCCATGCCGAGCGGGCTGAGGATGAGGCCGTCGGTCATGCTCAGGCGGGGGCTGCGCAGGAGCGCCAGCTCGCGGTCGCGGTCGCCGCCGGTCTGCTCGACGACCACCGTGAGCCCCGATTCCTCGGCGGCGGCGATGACCATCCCGGCGAGCTCCGCGAAATAGCTCAGGTTGAGCTCGGGGACGGCGAGCGCGACGGTGTCGGTGCGGCCCGAGCGCAGGCTGCGCGCGTTCAGGTTCGGCTTGTAGCCGAGCTCGGCGATTGCCCTCTCGACCTTCTCCCTGGTCGCGGGGCGGACGTGCGGGTAGTCGTTGATGACGTTCGAGACGGTCTTGAATGAGACGCCTGCCAGTTTCGCGACATCGCGCAAGGTCGCCGCCATCGCACCTCCTCCGTTCCGCAGAATTCTACAACGATGCAAACCGGTGCTGCCGGACCGCTCCCACGAGATCGTTCCGCCTGCGGCGGCCGACTCGGCGACAGTTTATCCGCACATTTCGATCAAGCGATACATCGGCTTCGGCCGACGACCCTCACACCAGGAGACAACGATGTCCACAGCCATATTGCGACGGGGCCGCTCGCTGCTGGCGCTCGCCGCAGCCGCCGCCATGGCCGCCCTCGGCCTGGTCGCCGCTACCCCCGCGCCCGCGCAGGGCGCCGTGACCACCGGCGTCTGGTTCACCATCACCAGCGCCCACTCCCACCTCGCCCTCGACATCGAGGGCGCCTCCACGGCCGCCGGCGCCGAACTGGTCCAGTGGGGCCGCGACGCCGGCACGAACCAGCAGTTCCGGTTCGTCGCCGCGGGGAGCGGCTACTACAAGATCCAGGCCCGCCACTCGAACCTCGTGCTCGACGTCTGGGGCTGGGACGCCGCCGACGGGGCCGTCATCGCCCAGGCGGCGGACCAGAACTTCACCAACCAGCAGTGGTCGGTGACCGAGCACGCCGACGGGTCCTTCAGCTTCGTCAACCGCTTCTCCGGCAAGGCCCTCGACCTGTGGGGCTGGTCCACGACCGCAGGCGCCCGGATCTCGCAGTACACGTACAACGGACTGAACGCGCAGAAGTGGTTCCTGAGCGAGGCCGCGAACACCGGTGTCGCCAACCCGATCCGCTCCAACGGCGCCGACCCCTGGATCGAGTACTGGGACGGCTACTACTACATGTCCACCACCACGTGGAACTCCACAGTGATCATGCGCCGGGCCACGACCCTGGCGGGACTCAAGACCGCCGCGGACACGGTGGTGTGGAACGACTCGGGCAACGCGAACCGCTGCTGCTCCCACTGGGCGCCGGAGTTCCACCGCATCGGCGGCGTCTGGTACCTCATGTACACCTCCGGGAACTCCCAGACGAACTTCGACGGCCAGCGCCTCCACGTACTGCGCTCGACCGGTTCGACCCCGATGGGGCCGTACGAGTTCATGGGCACGCCGCTGCCGAACCAGTGGAACATCGACGGGTCCTATCTGGAGCTCAACGGCTCGCTGTACCTGCTGTGGTCGGAGTGGGTCGGCGCGAACCAGTCGATCCGGATCGCGGCGATGTCGAACCCCTGGACCGTGACCGGCTCGCAGGTGACCATCGCGACGCCGACGCTCTCGTGGGAGACGGTGGGGGCCAACGTGAACGAGGCGCCGGTGGTGCTCCAGCACGGCGGCAGGACGTTCATCGTCTACTCGGCCTCGTCGTGCACGACGGACGACTACAAGCTGGGCCTGCTGTCGTACGACGGCGGCTCGGTGCTCTCGGCGTCCTCTTGGGACAAGAGCGCGAATCCCGTGCTGTCGCAGGGGAACGGGGTGTTCGGGCCGGGGCACAACGGCTTCTTCGCCTCGCCTGACGGCTCGCAGCAGTGGATCGTGTACCACGGCAACCCGCAGAGCGGCCAGGGCTGCGGCTCGAACCGGGAGACGCGGGTGCAGCCGTTCACGTTCAACGCCGACGGGACGCCGAACTTCGGCACGCCGGTGGCCAGCGGGATCGTCCTGAATCCGCCTTCGGGAGAGTGACGGGGGCGCGCTGAGCGCACCAGTCGGGTCGCGCCGTTCGCCTCGAGCGAGCGGCGCGGCCCGTGTCGTTCGCGGCACTCCGTCCGATCGTTCGCGGCGGCGGAGCGAGTGGCGCCGGGCGGGTCCAGCCGACCGGTTCGCGAAACCCGGCCGCCGCTGCGATCCGCAGTGGCGGCGCGGTTCCGACGTACGCCGCTACGACTCGGGGCGCTCGACCTTCAGGACGCGGTAGCCGTTGGCGCTCGCGTGCTTGTCGACTTCCCAGCCCTGTTCGGTGAGCCAGCGCGCGAGCGAGTCGGCGCCGAGGTGCTTGGAGACGACGAGCCAGGCGACGCCGCCGTCCTTGAGGCGCGGCAGCCAGGTCTCGAGCAGCTCGTGCAGGGCCTCTTTGCCGACCTTGATGGGCGGGTTGGACCAGATCTCGTCGAACCGCACGTCGGCCGGGACGTCCTCGGGCGCGGCGACGTGCACGGTGCCCGGGGCCTTCTCGGTGTTGCGGCGGGTCAGGTCGAGGGCGCGGCGGTTGACGTCGACGGCCCAGATCTCGGCGTCGTCGCGTTGGGCGAGCACGGCGCTGATCGGCCCGTATCCGCAGCCGAGGTCGAGGAAGGTCCCGGCGGTCTCGGGCGGCACGACCTTGTTGAGCAGCACGCTGGTGCCGGGGTCGAGGCGGTTGCCGGAGAAGACCCCGGTGGAGGCGGTCAGCTCGTACTTGACGCCGTCGAGGTCGAACTCGACGGTGCGTTCGCGGTCGTCGACGGCGGGCTGCTCGCTGAAGTAGTGCTCTGGCTGGTCGGCTGGGCCTTTGGACATGTCCCACATTGTCGCGCGCCGGGCGCGCGCGGGTCGCCGGGATCGGCCGGTTAGAGACCTGCGCCGTTCTCGCTCCCGGGCTGCACTGCGTGACATGTGATATGCCACCTGGCAGATGCCGTTCACCGTACCGATTCCGCAGTGTGACATGTGATATGTCACGTGGCGCGACTTATCACCCGAGGAGATGAACGCCGCTCGACGCCGTCCTTCTCCCGGGGGAACGTTTCCCGGTTTCGGCGGTTTCCGGGTCTAAGCTGCCTCCATGGCACATGGCCCGTCACCGTTCGGAGTTCCCCAGGAGACGCAAGCGCACCGGCCTCCGGACAATCCAGGTTTCGACTGGGCGGAGTTCGACGAGCGTTCGCAGATGCGCGCGCCCACAGCGCGGCTCAGCCCCGAAGACCGCACGCCGACCGTGCGGCTCCGCGCTGGCGATCGCCCGCTGCCGCCGACGCCGGGACAGCACTCGGCCGAAGAGGAGATGGAAGCGCACCTGGACCAGATCCAGGCCTCGCGCCCCCTGCGCCGCGCCGCGCAGCGCGCGCGACGCCGCACGAAGTGGTGGCTGGTCGCGCTCGCGATCGTGAGCGGGCTCGCGGTCGCCGCGGCCTGTACGGCGGGGGCGTTCATCGTCCTCCGCGAGGGCGAACCGGACCCGTCGGCGTCGAGCGCGGAACCCGTGGCCGGTCAACCATCCTCAGTGGATGAATTCGCGGGTGCGCCGGATGTGGTCGACCCGATCGCCAGCCGCGCGACCGACACCGCGCCGATCTCGGTCGAGGAGCTGTTCGGAGCGGATGCGATCGTCCCGGACGGAGGCACGGGCGCGTACAAAGTCCTTGAGACGGAAACGCTTTCGAACTGCGCCGACGCCGGCCTCGACGAGCTCGCCGATCTGCTGGACGACGCCGACTGCACGCAGACCGTGCGCGCGACGCTCGTCAACCCGGACGGCGGATACGCGGCGACCGCGGGCGTCCTCAACCTCGCCGACGCGGCCGAGGCGGACTCGCTGCGCGCCGCGATCGAAGCGGGCCTCGAAGGCGGCTTCGCGGCGCTGCGAACCGACGGCGAGGCAGCGGAACTCGGCCGAGCCGCCACCATGGTCGGGTACAACACCTACGGGCACTACCTGATGTACGTGGTCATCGGCCGCACCGACGGGGAACCCATCGAGGAGGCGTCAGAACCGGTGCGCGCCATCGTGAGCGACCTCGTGGACGTCTGGTTCATCGACCAGCTCAACCCGAGGCGCGAAGTGCAGTAAGGCCGCTGGCCCGAACATGAGCGGAGGGCCCCGGCAAATCGGACACCCGGGGACCCCCCAATTCCATTCTGCCCACGAGGTACGACATCGGTTCAGCCGCAACAACATGAACGGGAGTGTCCCGGCAAATCGGGCATTCGTAAGCACCCCGAATCAACGCTGACTCCTAGGTGCGACAGCGAATCGCACGTCAACTGCCGCGCTCACGCCTTACTTCTCGAACACCGCTACCGCCCGCGCCCTCCGGCGCGGGCGGTAACCGTCCTCCGCGAGGGGGCGGTTGCGTCCTCCGCACGAGCGGTTGTCGTCCTCCGGACGGGCGGTTCCGGTCGCGCACGTCCAGCTCGGGGATCCCCGTTGCGCGCCCTCCGCGCGGGCAGTCCCGTTGTGCGCCTATGTCTTTCGGCGAACTTCCGACCGCCTGGCACCGACCGGCTCGTGTCGGGAATGTGAACAATCTACTGTGACTATTGCCATAGCCGATCATCCCATGATTTGATCAATCCAGGCCCGCGTCCCATCCCCGGCGGGCCCGCTTCCCCGCGGCCGACCCCATCGGCCGCTCCCCCGACCGCCTCACCTCAGGAGCCGAACAATGCCTTCCTGGACCCTCCCCGCCCGCCGCACCATCGCCGCGCTCGCCGCGGCCGCGCTGGCCGTCCTCTCGGTCGTCATCCTCGACGCCGCGCCCGCCGAAGCCGTCCGCCCGCCGGGCATCCCGTCCACCGCGACCGCGCAATCCGAGCTCAACGCGCTCACCGTCGCCGCCGAGTCCCACGGCTCGACCTACGACCGCAGCCTCTTCCCGCACTGGAAGTCCGTGAGCGGCACCGGGAGCTGCACCGCCCGCCAGTACGTTCTCAAGCGCGACGGCCAGAACGTCGTCACCAGTGACGGCTGCCAGCCGACCTCCGGCAACTGGCAGTCCGACTTCGACAACACCTGGACGACCTCGGTCTCCAACGCCACCATCGACCACGTCGTGGCCCTCTCCGAGGCCTGGGCCTCCGGCGCCTGGTCCTGGACGACCGCGCAGCGCCAGGCCTTCGCCAACGACATCAACTCCCCGCAGCTGTGGATCGCCACCACCTCGGCGAACTCCTCCAAGAGCGATTACGACCCGGCCGAGTGGATGCCCGTCAACACCACCGGTCTGCGCTGCGACTACGTCAAGGCCTGGACCCACGTCAAGTACCTGTACAAGCTCTCGGTCGACGCCGCCGAGAAGTCCGCGATCCAGTCGCACCTGACGAACTACTGCGGGTCCTCCGGCGGCACCCCGACCGGCTGCACCGGCTCGAAGACCACCGCGGCCGCCATTCCCGAAGGCTCGCCGCTGAACTCGACCATCGCCTTGTCCTGCACCGGGACCGCGTCCTCCACGAGCTCGGTCACGGTCAACATCACCCACCCCTACAGCGGCGACATCACCATCGCGCTCATCGCCCCTGACGGCACGAGCCGCACGCTGAAGGCCGCGGGCGGCTCCGGTGCGAACATCGCCACCACCTACAGCGTCAACCTCTCGACCGAGAACCGTTCGGGCACTTGGACGCTGCGTGTCACCGACACCTACTCCGGCGGTTCCAGCGGCACCTTGAACAGCTGGTCGCTCAGCATCTGATCCCGCGCATCGCTTATTGCGCACCAAGGAGGGCCGGGCACTGGCGCGCCCGGCCCTCCCTTCATCCACCGCAGGTGTCAAGCCTTCCCCGAAGCGGTCAGTTCCCCAGCCGACCGCTCCAATGCGAGTCGCCGCGGCGGATCGAACCACCCTCTCCCGCTTCGACGCCGCCGCGCGCCTCCCCGTTCCATTCGGGTGATTGCGTCAGATAGAACAGGTACCCGAGCGCCGGGCCGACTATCACCGCCGCGATCCCCACGGCCACGAGCAGCCCCTGCAGGGTCGCCCGCGCCCCAGCGCCGTCGGCGATGCTCACCTGGTCGACGAGTACCCACGGGTACTGCCCGATCCCCCACCCGGCCATCACCGCCGCGACGGCGACCACCGCGGCCAACCGGGCCGGGCCGAAACGCCCGCGCCACAACAGGACCAGCGTCGCGATCCCGCCGAGCGCCGAGAGCGCCATGACGGGTGCGGCGCGGCTGGTGAGGCCGTCCCAGAACGTCGGCGCGTCGTGCTCGATCGGGATGAGCCCGGCGAAGACCACGATCCCGGTCCCCGCACCGACCACAAGGGATCGAATCCGGAGCTTCGCGGCCAGTGCGTTCTCGCCGCGCCGGGCGGCGTCGGCGGTCAGGAACGTCGCGGCGAGGAACGCGCAGGTGCCGACCGAGATGCACCCGGTGAGAAGGGCGGTCGGGTTGATCCACGACGACCACGGGTCGCCGTTCCCGTCCGCCGGGACCCGGCCCGAGGCGAGCGCGCCGACGATGGTGCCGAGGAAGAACGGGGCGAGCACCGATGAGGTCGCGAAGACGACCCCGAACAGTTTGGCCTGCCAGAGGGTCTCGCTGTACTTGCGGAACGCGAAGCTGGCGCCGCGGAGCACGATGCCGACGAGGGCGAGCACGAACGGCACGTAGAGGGTGGTCATCGTGGCGGCGAACGATTCCGGGAACCCGGTCCACCACATCACCAGCACGTAGATGAGCCAGACGTGGTTGGCCTCCCACACAGGGCCGATGCTGTGGTCGATGAGCGTCCTCAGCGGCGCCCCGCGGCGCGCGCCGCCCGCGGTGAGGTCGTGGAAGCCCGAGCCGAAGTCGGCTCCGCCGAGGACGGCGTAGGCGACGACCCCGGCGAACAGCGCTGCGGCGACGGCGAATTCGAGCGACATCATTTCGCGGCTCCCTGCTCGGCGGTCGGGCGGTTCGCGCCGTCGGCCTTCTCATCGGCGCACTCCCGGACCTCGCCGGGTCCGTCGGCCGGCAAGGGCCTCGGCCCGTAAGGGCTCGGCAGGTCCGCCGCGCCCGAGCGCCAGCGCCGCGCCATCGACCGCAGGATGACGATCGCGGCGATCGTCATGCCGCCGTAGAGGAGGACGGAGGCGCCGTAGATGCCCCAGAGTCCGCCGGAGTGGTCGGCGGCCGCTTCGGGGGTGCGCATGACGCCGTAGACGATCCAGGGCTGGCGGCCCACTTCGGTGGCGATCCAGCCCGCTTCCATGGCGGTCATCGCGAGCAGTCCGGTGACCGCCATGAACCGGAGGAACCAGCGGTTCTCGAGGAGGTCCTTCTTGCGCCAGCGCAGGAACCAGTACAGGGCGACAGCCGCCAGGAGGAGCAGGCCGATCCCGACCATGGCCTGGAACGAGTAGTGGGTGAAGTTCACCGGCGGCTGGTCCTCCTCGGGGAACTGGTCGAGGCCGGGCACGGGCTCGGTGAACGAGTTCAGTGAGGCGACCGAGCTGAGGTAGGGGATCTCGATGGCCCACTTGACTTCGCCGTCGATGTAGAAGCCGCCGATGGTGAGCGGGGTCGCGCCGTCGGCGGTCTCGTCGGCGTATTCGAACGCGGCGAGTTTCGCGGGTTGGCGTTCGGCCAGGTCGTGGCCGAGGAAGTGCCCGGCGAGGGGCTGCGCGAGGGCCGCGATGGTCGCGAAGGCGAACGGGACCATGAACCCGAGCCGGTGGTGGCGGTCGCGGCGGCCTTTGAGCATGCCGACCGCGTAGACGGCGGCGATGGTGAACCCGGTGACCATGTAGGCGGCGAGCCACATGTGCGCGAAGGCGAGGAACGCGTGCTGGTTGAACAGGACGGCCCAAGGCTCGATGTTCACGACTTCGCCGCCCACGATGTCGAAGCCGACGGGGGCGTTCATCCAGGCGTTGACGGCGAGGACGCAGTAGGTGCCGATGACGCCGGTGATCGCCATGGGGAGCACCATGAAGAGGTGCAGTTTCGGGGGCATCTTGCCCCAGCCGTAGAGGTAGATGCCGAGGAAGATCGCTTCGAGGAAGAACGCGAGTCCTTCGAAGGCGAAGGGCAGTCCGAGGACGTCGCCGAAGGTGCCCATGAGGCCGGGCCACAGCAGGCCCATCTCGAAGCTGAGGACGGTGCCGGAGACGGCGCCGATCGCGAAGAGCACGGCGGAGGCCTTGCCCCAGCGTTTGGCGAGATTCAGCGCGACGGGGTCGTTCCTTCGGATGCCGCGCAGGTGCATCGCGAAGATGATGGCGGGGAAGGCGACTCCGAAGCAGGCCAGAATGATGTGCCATCCGAGGGACAGCGCCATCTGCTGGCGCGCGGGCATGAGCCCGGCGGGGTCTGCGGCGGCGACTACATCGGACGCCTGGGCGAGGAGCTGGGTTGCATCCATGCCTTGAAGCTACGGGCCCGGGAACCCGAAATCACGCTCTTGTGAATGCTTTCACAAGCCCGCGGATCGTGCGATCGAACGTGTTCAAAAACTTCAGGACCAGGGCATATGCGCCCGGACCTCGGCATCCGGCCAAGCGGCTAGGACGCCGAGGCCGAAGCGCTCAATTTTCTCGTCCGGCGCCTCGGGCCGCGTCCGAGCCGGGCTGAACCGACCCGCACTCGACCGCCTCGACGCCGAGGTCGAGGCCCCGGTGGCCGCCCGGAGCCGAAGGCTCGGGCGGCACCGGCGACGAGACTACGCCCCGAGATCCGAGGCGATCGCGATGAGCTCCGCCAACTCGTCCACGTCCGGGTCCTCGGTCGTCTCGGCGAGCTCGCGGGCCGCGGCGAGGATGTCGTCGCAGTCGAAACCGGCGCTGCCGCGCAGGACTTCGGCGAAGGCGGCCGCGACCAGGTCGACACTCAAGTGCGCGTTGGGATACGCGGACATCGCGGTCGTCGGCAGGACCGCCTCCGCGCTCCCGGTGTGCTCGCCCGACGGGTCCTGCCAGCGCACCCCCACCTGCGCGACGTCACCGGCATCGCCGGTCAGCGTCAGCGCGTACAGCGCCGTGACGCTGTGCCCGGGCCCGACCTCGCCGCCGTCGACGCTGTCGTCCTCGAACTCGTAGTCCGCGATCGCGCGGTTCTCGAAGCCGATGAGGCGGTACTCCGCCACCGTGGTCTCGTCGAAGGTCACTTGGATCTTCGCGTCCCGCGCGGCGACCCCGAGCGTCGAGGTGAGCCGCTCCGAGAAGACGCGCTCGGCCTCGGACTCGGTCGCGAAGTACACCGCCCAGCCGTCGCCGTTGTCGGCCAGCTGCTCCAGCATCTCCTGGTTGTAGGAGTCGCCGACGCCCACGGTGAGCAGCGTGATGCCCTCGGCGACGTCCTCGCCGAGCGCGTCCAGCATCTCGTCGTGGTCGGTGATGCCGACGTTCGCCTCGCCGTCGGAGAGCAGGATGACCCGGTTGTCCTTGTCCGCGTCGAAGGCCTCGCCCGCCAGCGCGTACCCGTCCTCCAGGCCGGCCTGCATGTTCGTTGAGCCGCGCGCGTACAGCTCGTCGATCGCCCCGCGCAGTTCCTCGCCGTCCCCGACTTCCGTCATCTGCTGCAGCACTTCGGAATCGGACTCGTAGGTGACGATCGCGACCGAGTCGGTCGGCCGCAGCTGGCCCACGAGCAGGTCGAGCGAGTCGCGGACGACGCCGATGCGGTCGTCCTCGTCCATCGACCCCGAGACGTCGATGACGAAGGTCAGGTTCACGTCGGCGCGTTCGCTTTCGGGCTCGCTGCGGGTCTGGAGGCCCACGCGCATCACGTGAGTCGCGTCGCCCGCGTCGTACCAGCTCGGCAGCTCGGCGCTGTCGACGCTGACCGCGAAGCCGTTCCCTTCGGGTTCGGTGTAGCCCTGGTCGAAGTAGTTCACGAACTCCTCGGGCCGGATCTGGTCGGCCGGTGGCAGCGCCCCGTCTTCGAGTGAGCGGCGCGCGTAGTCGTAGGAGGCGGTGTCGACGTCGACCGCGAACGTCGATTGAGGATCATCGCCGGGCGAGACCGGCTGTTCGGCGCCGTAGGTCTCCTCGGGGTCTGCGGGCCCGACCTCGCCCATGTCCTGCGCGGCACCGGATTCCGAACCGGCGGTACCGGAGCAGGCGGCGAGGGCGATCAGCAGGAGGGCAGCCGGAATACCGGCCACGTGGTGGCGTCTCATGGAGGGGTTCCCTTCTCACTCGGGATGACGGGGTACTTCCATGAGACAGCCGATTCCGCGTTTCGGTTCCCCTCGTGGCCGAACCGTGATGGGGCGGTGAGCAAACAGGACCCTGTCGTGACCGGGCCGACACCGCGTAACGATTCGGTCGCTACCGGTCGCAGTACCGTTTCGGGAGGTGGAAGCCGTAGTCCCGCATGACCTCTCGGAGCACGTCCGGGTAGTCGGTGATGATGCCGTCCACGCCGTCGTCGATGAGCTTGCGCATGGTGGCCTCGTCGTCCACGGTCCACGGCACCACCTCGATGCCGTAGTCGTGCGCGTGGTCGACCATCGCCTCGGTCACGTACGGCACGTAATTCGCGTCGGTCACCTTGCCGTTCTGCGGGGACCCGTGGACGGGCGAGAACGCGTCGGCGCCGAACGAGTCGATCGCCGCGATCGGGTCGCCGCCGAAGTCGTCGATGTCGATGCCGCCCAGCCAAGGCGAGGCCCCGGCCTGGCCGGTCTGGAGGAACGAGATGTTCGTGAGCGCGACCAGCGGCAGCTCGGGCGCGGTCTCGCCCATGAGCATGAGCGTGCCCCAGTCGAAGCTCTGGATCGTGACCTGGCGGCCGATCCGGGCATCGCGGATGTCGGCGACCACGGTCTCCACGAACGCCTCGCGCGGCGCGGTCTCGTCCGGCGCACCGGCCTCCACTTTCGTCTCGATGTTGAGCTTCACGCCGCGCGCGTGGTATTCGCGTACGAGGTCGAAGACCTCGCTGAGCAGCGGCATCAGCTCACCAGGATGGGTCTCCTGGTTCGAGTGGGCGGCCTGCACGAGGCTGCCGCAGTCGAGGGTGCGGACCTGGTCCAGGGTGAGGTTCTTGACGTACTTCCCGACATAGGGGTACTCGGGGTCGCCCTCGAAGACCGGCGCGGTGTCGAGGCACTTACCGCCGCTCACGCGGCGATCGTGGGTGACGACGGCGAAGCCGTCCTCGGTGATCTGGACGTCGAGCTCAAGCGTGCTCACGCCGAGCTCGAGGGCGTTCGCGAAGGCGGGCAAGGTGTTCTCGACGACCAGCCCGAGCCCGCCTCGGTGGGCCTGCAGGTCGAAATCGCGAGAGGGATGCGCGTCGGCGGGGCTGGGAAGGGCGACGAAAAGCGCGGTCGCGGCGGTGGCCGCCACTGCACCAACTGTGAGGAAGCGTCTCATGGCCTCAGCATCGAGGCTCGGACTGACTGACGCGTGAACGACCCCCAAAGAACAGGCACCGAAAATTCGTTACCCGAAACGAGGTGCCGACACTTCGTCACGCACAGCGACTTTGCGGGAGCATCGGGACACCGGTTGAGGAGGTCTTCAGTGACGGAATACGGCTCCTGGCTCGCTCTGCTTAAAGCGTCCGCACCCGGCGTGTGAGGTCGACTCGGGCCTGCCAGTCCTTCGGGTCCTCCGAGTAGGAGACCTCGACCAGCGTCAGGCCGTGCGGTCCCACCACATGCACATCGTTGGCTCGCTCACCGATCTGGAGGATCGAGGCGAGCCAATCTTCGTCTCTGCGGCCGTCGCCCACCGCGAGTGCCGCGCCGACCAAGCTCCGAACCATCGAATGGCAGAACGCGTCCGCGCGCACCGTCGCGACTGCTACCCCGTCCTCGTCACGCGCCCAGTCGTACTGCTGCAGCTCCCGGATCGTCGTCGCGCCCTCGCGCTGCTTACAGAAGCCCACGAAATCGTGCTCGCCGATGAGGCGCTGACACGCCGCGTGCATCCGCTCGACGTCGATAGGCCGCTGCCAGGCGAGGGTGTCCAAGCGCCGCAGCGGGTTCACACCCCAGGTCGCGTCCGCGACACGGTACCGGTACCGCCGCCACTGCGCGGCGAAGCGCGCGTTGAAGCTCCGATCCACCGCTTCGGCGGAGACCGCCCGCACATCGGCCGGGAGGATGCCTCGCAGCCTCCACAGCAGGCGCTCCTCCAAGGCCTCCCACTTCGCCGTCGGCACGTCGACGTGCACCACCTGGCCCGTCGCGTGCACGCCCGCGTCCGTCCGCCCGGCCACCGTGAAGTCACTGATCTCGCCGAACAGCAGCTCCAGCGCGCGGATGACCTCGGAGGCCACCGTTCGCAGCCCCGGCTGGAGCGCCCAGCCCGAGAACGCGGCCCCGTCGTAGGCGACACCCAGCCGCAAGCGGGTCCTGTCCACAACCTCGTCCACAGCAGTCCTTCCGGATAAAGCAAACCGCGCGCAGAGCATGAGCCCTGCGCGCGGTTCGACAGCCTAGCTAGTCGACCAGCTCGATGATCGCCATCGGAGCGTTGTCGCCCTTGCGGTTCCCGGCCTTGATGATCCGGGTGTAGCCGCCTTCGCGGTTGGCGAAGCGGGGCGCGACCTGCTCGAACAGGTCGTGCGTGGCGTCCTTGTTGCGCAGCTTGGCCAGCGCCAGACGGCGGTGGTGCAGCGTGCCCTTCTTGCCGTACGTGATGAGACGCTCGGCGTAGGGGCGCAGGCGGCGGGCCTTGGTCACCGTGGTGGTGATGCTGCCGTGCTCGAACAGGGAGGCCGCGAGGCCCGAGAGCATGAGCTTCTCGTGAGCCGGGGAACCGCCCAGGCGCGGGCCCTTTGTAGGTTTGGGCATTGTCTTGCTCCTTCAAAATTGACGCGGCCGGCCGTCTTACGGAACCGACCGCCACTGGTCGGGAAGCTTAGAGCTCCTCGGTCTCGCGGAGATCTTCACCGTCTTCTTCGTACTCGTCGTGTTCGGCGACCGGCGACCCGCCGTAGGCCACAGCGGCCTCGCTCGGGTCGAAGGTGCCGGGCGAGTCCTTCAGGCTCAGGCCCATGCCGGCGAGCTTCATCTTGACCTCGTCGATCGACTTCTGCCCGAAATTCCTTATATCGAGCAGGTCGGCCTCGGTGCGGTTGATGAGTTCGCCAACGGTGTTGACGCCCTCGCGCTTGAGGCAGTTGTAGGACCGGACGGTCATGTCCAGGTCCTCGATCGGCAGGGCCAGATCGGCGGCGAGCTGCTGGTCGGCCGGGCTGGGCCCGACGTCGATGCCTTCGGCCTCGGTGTCGAGCTCGCGGTACAGGCCGAACAGCTCCACCAGGGTGGAACCGGCCGACGCCAGCGCGGTGCGCGGGGTCGTGGACGGCTTGGACTCGACGTCGACGGTGAGCTTGTCGAAGTCGGTGCGCTGCTCGACGCGGGTCGCGTCGACGGAGTAGGCCACCTTGAGCACGGGCGAGTAGATCGAGTCGACCGGGATGCGGCCGATCTCGTTGGTCTCGCCCTTGTTGGCCGGGGACGAGACGTAGCCTCGGCCGCGCTCCACCACGAACTCCATGTCGATGCGGCCCTTGGAGTTCAGGGTCGCGAGCTTGAGTTCGGGGTTGTGGACCTGCACGCCGGCGGGCGGCTGGATGTCCCCGGCGAGAACCTCGCCCGGGCCTTCCTTGCGCAGGTACATGGTGGCCGGCTCGTCGTTCTCCGAGGAGACGCAGATCTGCTTGACGTTCAGCACCAGTTCGACGACGTCTTCTTTCACGCCGGGAATGGTGGAGAACTCGTGCAGGACGCCGTCGATCTTGATCGACGTGACCGCCGCGCCCGGGATGGACGACAGCAGCGTGCGCCGCAGCGAGTTGCCGAGCGTGTAGCCGAAACCGGGCTCCAGGGGTTCGATGGTGAACTTGGAGCGGGTCGGGCTGATCTGCTGCTCGGTGAGCGTGGGCCGCTGGGTGATAAGCACTGTTGCGTGTTTCCTTTGTTCGGGGCGCCCGCTATTTGACGCCTAAAACTCATGGATTTTCGGTGACGATATCCGCTTGGGTGACGCTGCGCGTATTAGACGCGGCGACGCTTCGGCGGACGGCAGCCGTTGTGGGGCTGCGGGGTCACGTCGTTGATCGAGCCGACCTCGAGGCCGACGGCCTGGAGGGAGCGGATCGCGGTCTCGCGGCCCGAACCCGGGCCCTTGACGTAGACGTCGACCTTGCGCATGCCGTTGTCCATCGCACGGCGGGCGGCGGCCTCGGCGGCCATCTGCGCGGCGTACGGGGTGGACTTGCGCGAGCCCTTGAAACCGACCTGGCCCGAGGAGGCCCAGGCGATCACAGCACCGGTCGGGTCGGTGATCGACACGATGGTGTTGTTGAAGGTGCTCTTGATGTGGGCGTGCCCGTGGGGCACGTTCTTCTTCTTGGCGCGCGGGTTCTTGGAACCGCCGCGAGTCTTCGGTGGCATCAGCTGGTCTCCTAACGTGCCTTCTTCTTGCCCGCGACGGTCTTCTTCGGACCCTTGCGAGTACGGGCATTGGTCTTGGTCCGCTGACCGTGGACCGGAAGGCCGTAGCGGTGACGGAGACCCTGGTAGCAGTTGATCTCGATCTTGCGGCGAATGTCCGCCTGCACCTCGCGGCGCAGGTCACCTTCGACCTGGTAGTGCTCTTCGATGTGCGTACGAAGCTGCACGAGCTCTTCGTCGGTGAGGTCCTTGACGCGCTTGTCGCGGTCGAGGCCGGTCGCCGCGATCGTCTCAAGCGAACGCGTGCGGCCGATGCCGAAAATGTAGGTGAGTGCGATCTCCAGGCGCTTGTCGCGCGGGAGGTCGACTCCAACCAGGCGTGCCATTCAGGCGTACTCCTAGCGTTGTCGGAGGTCTGACCACTGCCTTCTCGCCGGGGTCTGATCCCCTGCCCTGATGGGCGATGCGAGCCTCGGCCTCCGAGCCGAGGGTTGTGCTTGCGCACTGGCGGCGGCTTCCCCTTCTGGGGCCTTTCTTGCTGGCGTTGTGCTGCGTTAGCCCTGACGCTGCTTGTGACGCGGGTCGGACGAGCAGATAACCATCACTCGTCCGTGCCTGCGGATCACGCGGCAGTTCTTGCAGATCACTTTGACGCTCGGCTTGACTTTCACGAGTCCTACTTACGTGTAGTCGTCAGGTCAGCGGTAGCGGTAGACAATCCGCCCGCGCGACAGGTCGTACGGCGAGAGCTCCACCACGACCCGGTCCTCGGGGAGGATTCGGATGTAGTTCTGGCGCATCTTGCCACTGATGTGGGCGAGTACCTTGTGGCCGTTGGTGAGTTCCACCCGGAACATAGCGTTCGGGAGGGACTCGACGACCTTGCCCTCAATCTCGATGGCACCGTCTTTTTTCGGCATGTCCTCCGCTACCGTGACAACTCGGTCTGAAAACCCCGCACCCATGACAGGTCGGAGCTACTGGCACACCGGCCCGAGGATTCGGGCGGCGTAGGAATGATGCTGTGCTTCGCCGGCCGCGGCTTGAATGCCAATTACCCACATTCTTGCCGCAGGGCAACCCACATGGGGACGCACTGCACCACTGAGCGAGTCTACTCGCGTCCCAATACCGCCTACCAGGGGGTTGACCGTGACGGAGGGCACTCGGACGCAAGCGGAGCGCCGCCCGGAATCCCGATCGCCCGGAAAGCCGGGCGGCGCTTATTGCTCGCTCAGGCTTTTACTTCGAGTAGTACTCGACGATGAGCTGCTCGTCGCAGATCACGGGGATCTGCTTGCGCTCGGGCACCGAGAGGAAGCGGGCGATCAGGCCTTCGAGGTGAGCCTCGATGTAAGCCGGAGTCGTCTCGCCCGCCCAGGCGCCGGCGGCGGCCAGCTGGAACGGCGTGGTCTCGCGGGACTTCTTGCGCACCTGCACGAAGTCGCCGGCCTTGAGCCGGTAGGACGCGATGTCGACCTTGCGGCCGTTCACGGTGAAGTGGCCGTGGTTGACGAACTGCCGCGCCTGGTAGATGGTGCGGGCGAATCCGGCGCGGAGCACGAAGGCGTCCAGGCGGGACTCGAGCAGGCCGACCAGGACCTCACCGGTCTTGCCGGGCTTGCGCACGGCCTCGGCGTAGGCGTTGCGCAGCTGGCGCTCAGAGATGTTGTACTGCGCGCGCAGACGCTGCTTCTCGACGAGCTGGTTCTTGTAGTCCGATTCCTTCTTGCGGCCGCGGCCGTGCTGCCCCGGAGGGTAGGGACGGCGCTCCATGTACTTGGCGGCCTTCGGCGTCAGAGCGATGCCGAGGGATCGGGAAAGCTTGACTTTCGCCTTAGCTTGCAATGATCTCTCCAGTAATTCATGCGTCGCCTCGAAGAAGATACGAGGCACAGTACGCTCCTGACCAGCAGGAACGCGTGAGTGTAGCGCGCTCAGTTATGCACCCGGGGTAGCCGGGGACTGGCGCGCACACGGTGATGCAGTGGCTGGACACCACCGAGACAGTGGTGCCAACTCAGCCAGGGTACTCGCCGTGCTCAGGAGCGTCGAGCACGGGCCTCCGCGAGAGTGACCAGGCGCTCTACGAGCTCGCCGTACGAGATGCCGTAGGCGGCGAAGGCCTGCGGCACGCCGCTCATCGGCGTCATGCCCGGCATCGTGTTCACCTCGTTGAGATAGACGACACCGTCCTCGCCGAGGAAGCAGTCGACGCGGGCCAGGTCGCGGCAGTCGAGGAGCCGGAAGACCTTGCGTGCGAGGGCCTGGGCCTGCTCGGCGACGCCGTCGGGGTAGTCCGGGTGGAGGTTGAACGGCTCGGGGTTGTCGAGGTACTTGGCCTCGAAGTCGAACCAGCCGTCCTCGCCCTTGGCGAGCACCTCGAGCGGGAACGTGATCTCGAGGTCGCCGTCGAGCGTCTCGACGACGCCCATCTCGATCTCGCGGGCGTTCTGGAAGGCCGCCTCGAAGACGACCTTGTCGTCGACCTCGCGGGCCTTCGCGACCGCCGTGGCGAGTTCGGCGCCCGAGTCGACCTTGCTGATGCCGAGGCTCGAGCCGGCGCGGGCGGGCTTGACGAAGATCGGGAGGCCGAGCTTGCCGATCACGGCTTCGGCGTCGAGTTCCTCGCCCGCCTTGAGGACGTCGAACGCGCCCTGCGGGACGCCTTCGGCGGCGAGGAGCCGCTTGCTGAACTCCTTGTCCATGCACAGCGCGCTCGAGAGCACCCCGGAGCCGACGTACGGCGTGCCGGCCATCTCGAACAGGCCCTGGATCGTGCCGTCCTCCCCGAAGGGGCCGTGCAGGACCGGGAAGAGGACGTCGGCGACGGGCTGCGCGCCGGGGCCGAGGTCGATCGCGACAGCCTTGCCGGCCTCGGCGGTCACCTCGGGGAGGGCCTCGGGGGAATCGATCGCGAACGCGACGTCCGGGGAGAGCTCGACCCATTCGCCGCCGCGGGTGATCCCGATCGTGGTGACGTCGAAACCCCTGTCGCGCAGTGCCTTGGCCACACCTGAGCCGGAGGCGCAGGAGACCGGCTGTTCCACGCTGCGCCCGCCGAAGAACACGGCGACGGTCGGTTTAGTCCCCTCGGCGAAGCTTGCGGAGCTGTCATTGTGCATCGTCGGACCTCAAACTGTCGATTTCGGGTTTGGTCTCGCGTCCCATGAGTTCGGCGACCGCGGCTCTGGGGTCGAGCCCTTCGTGGCACACCCGTTCTACGGCGTCGCAGATCGGCATCTCCACGCCCACCTTGCGGGCGAGGTCGGTGATGGAACGGCAGCTCTTGACGCCCTCGGCGGTCTGCTTGGTGACGCGGGCGGCCTCTTCGAGAGTCGCGCCGAGCCCCAGCTGCTCGCCGAAGGTGTGGTTGCGCGACAAAGGGGACGAGCAGGTCGCGACGAGGTCGCCGAGCCCGGCGAGCCCGGCGAACGTGGTCGGGTCCGCGCCGAGTCGCATGCCGAGGCGGGTGGTCTCGGCGAGGCCGCGGGTGATGATCGTGGCCTTCGTGTTGTCGCCCATGCCCATCCCGGCGGCCATGCCGTAGGCGAGCGCGATGACGTTCTTGACCGCGCCGCCGAGTTCGCAGCCGACCACGTCGGTGTTCGTGTACGGGCGGAAGTAGGAGGTGGTGACGGCCTTCTGCACGTCGACGGCCCGGCCGTGGTCGATGCACGCCACGACAGAGGCGGTGGGCTGCTCCTCGGCGATCTCGCGGGCGAGGTTGGGGCCGGAGAGGACCGCGATGCGCGACTGGTGCGCGCCGGTGACCTCGGCGATGACCTCGGTCATGCGCTCGGTCGTGCCGAGTTCGATGCCCTTCATGAGGCTCAGGAGGGTCGCAACCGGTTCGAGGTGCTCCGCCCAGGCGGCGAGGTTGCCGCGCAGCGTCTGGCTCGGGACGGAGAGGACGACGAGGTCGGCGCCGCGCAGCGCCTCGGCGGGGTCGGCGGTCGCGCTCACCAGGCCCGGCAGTTCGATGTCCGGGAAGTAGTCCGGGTTGCGGTGGCTCGCGTTGATCGCGTCGGCGACCTCGGCGCGCCTGGCCCACACCGTGACCGGCGTCCCGGCGTCGGCGAGGATCTTGGCGAACACGGTTCCCCAGGAACCGGCCCCCATGACGGCTGCTCTCACTCGGAAGACTCGCTTTCATCAGATCGGTGCTGCCGGGGATCGAACAATGGGGGTGCTTCCTGGCCGCGGATCTCGGCGAGGCCCGCGCGGAGGGCCTCCATGATGCGGTCGGTGACCGCCGCGAGGTCCTCGCGGGTGGGTTGCTTGCTCTGCCAGGGGGAGAGGTCGACGGGCGGGAGCGCCCGGACCGTGACGGGCTTGCGCCCGATCTTGAACTTGGGGTCGCGCTTGCGGTCGTGGATGCCGAGGGCGCCCCACTGGACGATCGGGATCACGGGCGCGCCGGATTCGAGGGCGAGACGGGCGATGCCGGTCTTGCCGCGCATCGGCCAGCGGTTCGGCTCCTTCGTGACCGTGCCCTCGGGGGACATGATGACCACGTGCCCTTGGGCGAGTTCGCGTTCGAGGGTGCGCAGGGAGTCCGCGGCCTCGGCGCTGCCGCGCTTGACGGGGATCTGGCCGGTGCTGCGCACGAGCGGGCCGACCAGGGGGATGCGCAGGATCGACTCCTTGAGGAGGAACCTGGGGTGGCGGCCGGCGTTGTAGACGTAGTGCACGACCAGGAGCGGGTCGATGTCCGAGTAGTGGTTCCAGACCAGGATCGCGGGGCCCTTGAGCGGGATGTGCTCCATGCCGGCCCAGTTGCGCCTGCTCAGTCCGAGCATGGCGCCCTTGACGATGTTGGCGTAGACGCGGACGTCGGGGCGGAGGGCGTCGCCGCCTTTGCGGCGGAAGGTGTACTGCGCCTCGGGCCTCGGCTCGGTCACCTGCTGGCTCGCTTTCTCGGGGAAGGGCTCGGCCGTCTGGGCTCGGCCTGTGCCGTCGTGTACGGGATCGTCAGTGCATTGCACTCTAACTCCCGCGCCGGGCCCTTCAGGCGACGGTAAGCAAAGCGTGGGGTTTGACTCCCCGCCGCGGGGTACGCCGCTACGTCGAGTGAACCCCCAGGTACGCGGCGCGCGGGACGCGAAGCGCGGCAACGGAGCGGCGGTACCCGAGGGTTGCGCGAAACCCGCTATGATGTCATCATAGAGTCACAATGACATCTACCCAGCCGGCCGGACGTGCCGGCTCGAATCTCGACTCGACTCGGAGTGAGTACATGAACTGGCGTCTCTTCGGTTGGCTCGCGGCACTGTTCGGCGGCGCGGTCATCGCCGTGATCATCGTGGTGAACGTGATCCAATTCGCGCTCGAAGCGATCGGCGGCATCCTCGCCTTCATCTTCAACTTCGCCCTCTTCATCGCCATCGTCGGCGGCGTCGTCTGGCTCGGCCTCAAAGCGAAGAAGGCCCTCGGCGGCCGCAACAACCCCCAGATTCGCAAATAGCGCGGTCGGAAGTAGTTCCGCACAAGCAAGCACAGCCGCGAGTAGCGCCTGGATTTCGGGCTCCGCATGGGCCAAGCTGAGATCATGCAGGGCACCGTCTCGAACTTCAACGAGGACACCTCCGGCGAGGTGGTCCTCGACAGTCCTCCCGAACTGAGCGGCCGCCGCGTCGCCTTCGACGCGGCGGCCTTCGCCGTCTCCGGCCTGCGGTTCCTCCGCCTCGGCCAGCGCGTCGACCTCGACACCGACCCCGAAGGGCGCGTCGTCGCGGTCCGCATTCCCACGATGCACGCCTAGACGCGGCGTGCCGCGCCTACTCCGCGCGAGTGGCAGACTTCCCGCGATTGGGTGAGTCCCAGTACCGTATGAAGCGTGAGTGTGGAACAGGACACTGTCGGGAACGGGGCGCCGCAGAGGCAGATCGCCGCCGCTGGCGGCCTGTTGTGGCGCAACGGCGAGCGCGGCCTCGTGGAAGTGATCGCCGTGTGGCGGCCCAAGGTCGGGAACTGGTCGCTGCCGAAGGGCAAGCTCGACCCTGGCGAGCACCCCCTCGCGGCGGCGTGCCGGGAGGTCGAGGAGGAGACCGGGATTCCGGTCATTCCGCAGATGCGGCTGTGCCGTGCCTCGTATGTGCTGCCGAATCCCGAAGGCGACGTGCTGAAGTACGTCGACTACTGGTCGATGCGCACCGAGAAGCCGGATGCGGCGTTCACCGCTGACGAGGAGATCGGCGAGCGGCGCTGGATCACCCTCGCGGAGGCGCGGGAGGCGTTGACGCGGCCGCGGGACCAGCAGGTGCTCAAGGCGTTCGGGGAGCTGCCCGCGGTGACCGCGACGGTGCTGCTGGTGGCTCCGGCGGAGGTCGAGCAGGATTGGGACGGGCCCGATGTGGCGCGGCCGTTGAGCGCGCGCGGGCAGGACCAGGCGGTGCGGGTGGCGTCGCTGGCGTCGCTGTACCAGCCGGATCGGGCGTTCAGCGCGACCGGTCGCGCGAGCGTGCAGACGCTGGAGCCGATCGCGCAGGCGGTGCGGTGCAGGCTGAGCGGCGATGCGGCGTTCGACACCGAAGCGCACGAACGCAATCCCGAGCGCTCGGGTGCGCGCATCCGCGAGCTCGCGGGCGGCGGCGGTGCGGCGATCGTGTGCGCCGAGCCGGAGGTCGTGAGCGACACGGTGGCGATCCTGGCGGACGAGGACGGGGTGGAGACCCCGGATGTCTCGACGAGGCCCGGGGAGGCGTGGGTGCTGTCCCTGTCGGGCCAGAAGCTCGTGGGAGTGGAGCGGCTCTAGGAGAGCCGGTTCCGCTGACGCGGTTCGCGGGCACGGGCCGAGGCGCTGAGCGCCGTATCGCAGGCCCCGGTCAAAGCCCTGACATTGGGGGTACGACAGTCCGGCAGTTGCCGTGGCTGTGGTCACGGCGGCGTTGCTTGCCGTGTTCCCGCCCCCTGGACCGCTCGCGTGCCTCCTGCGCGGCCTTCGCGGTACCGTTGGCCGCCCCACCGCTCTGTGTGCGCCCTGGCGCGCCTACAAGGAGGAATACCGCCGTGTCGGACCGCTCCCCCACCGCCCTGCAGAACTGGGCCGGGAACATCCGCTTCTCCCCCAGCCGCTTCGAGGCGCCCGCGACGCTCGACGAGGCCCGGGCGGCCGTGGCCGCCGCGTCGCGTCTGCGCGTGCTCGGCTCGGGCCACTCGTTCAACGCGATCGCGGCCTCCGACGCGACGATGCTCTCGCTCGCGGGCATCGAGCCCGAGGTGACCATCAACGCCCTCACCGGCACTGTCCGCGCCTCCGGCTGGATCACGTACGCCGCGTTGAGCGATGCGGTGCACCGCGCCGGGTTCGCGCTGCACAACATGGCGTCCCTGCCGCACATCTCCGTCGCCGGTTCGATCGCGACCGGCACGCACGGTTCGGGGAACGGCAACGGGAACCTCGCGACCGCCGTGGCCGCCATCGAGTTCATCGGCCCCGATGGGGAGCTGCGCACGGTCGCGCGCGGCGACGAGGACTTCCCCGGCTCGGTGGTCCACCTGGGCGCCTTGGGCGTCGTGCACACGGTGACGCTGGACCTCGTGCCGGGCTTCGAGATGCGCCAGTACGTCTACGACGGCCTGGGCTTCGACAAGGCGGTCGCGCACTTCGACGAGCTCACCTCGGCCGCCTACAGCACCAGCCTGTTCACCGCGTGGGGCGCGTCCCCGGTGTTCCAGTTCTGGGTGAAGCAGCGCACCGCCGACCAGACGCACCCGTTCCCGCAGGCGAACTGGTTCGGGGCGCCGCTGGCGGACGGGAAGCGGCACCCGGTGCCCGGGGTGGACCCGGAGGCGTGCACCGTGCAGCAGGGCCAGACGGGCCCGTGGCACGAGCGCCTCCCGCACTTCAAGCCCGAGTTCACGCCCAGTGCGGGCGACGAGCTCCAGTCGGAGTTCCTGGTCGACCGGGCGGACGCGCCGGCGGCGCTCGAGGCGCTGGCCGGGCTCGGGGACAAGCTCGCCTCGGTCGTGCAGATCTGCGAGGTGCGCACGATGGCGGCGGACGACCTGTGGCTCTCGCCCGCATTCGGGCGCGACACAGTGGGCCTGCATTTCACTTGGGTGAGTGACTTCGCGGCGGTCGAGCCGGTGATGTCGGCGGCGGAGGCGGCTTTGGAACCGTTCTCACCGCGGCCGCATTGGGGTAAATTGTTTTCGATACCAATGGATGAGGTCTGCTCGCGTTATCCGCGAATGGGCGACTTCGAGAAACTTCGCGCTCGCGTCGATCCAGAGGGGAAGTTCGGCAATGACTTCTCCGACGCAGTCGCGAGCGGTGCCGCGTCCCACTGAGTGGTCGCGCCTGAGGCACTCCTCCAGGTAAAGCCCGGGTAAAGCACGAGGGCATTCAGGTGGCTCCTGAATGCCCTCTTCCCCGTGCGAGTACGGACGGGCGCCTCACCGTGCCCCGAACCGGTTCGGGGCCGCGGCATCAGCTACGTCCGCGCTTCATGGTCTTCTTGGCCGTGGTCTTCTTCGCGGCGGACTTCGCCGCGGTCTTGCGCACGGCCTTCTTCGCGGGCGAGGCCTTCTTGGCCGTGGTCTTCCGCGCCGCGGTCTTCTTGGCCCCCACGCGGCTCGTGGCGGTCGACCGGGTCGCCGTGGAGGCGGCCCGCGTGGTCTTCTTGGCGGCCGTCTTCTTGGTCGCCTTCTTCGCGGCGGCCTTCTTCGCCGGCGCCGCCTTCTTGGCGGTGGCGGACTTGGCGGCCTTGCGCTTGCCGGTCACGAGCTCCTTGAACCCGGTGCCCGGACGGAACGCGGGGACCACGGTCTTCTTGACCTTCACCGCTTCCCCGGTGCGGGGGTTGCGCGCCATCCGAGCGGCGCGTTGGCGCTTCTCGAAGACGCCGAAACCGGCGAAGGAGACTTTCTCCCCTTTCACCACCGCGCGCTGTATCTCGTCGATCGCGACATCCACGACTTCTTTCGCAGCGGCGCGGTCGCCAGTGCGTGCGGCGATCCGTTCGACGAACTCTGCCTTGTTCACGAGTCCTACCCTCCCGATAGTCCTTGAAGCCATACCAGCTTGTTAAGCGCACGTTATGACGTTTCGAAAGCGAACGCAACTGTTTCCGCGAAAATAGACCCGTTGTGTCGCAGGGAATTTTTATTCAGGTGCCCGAAATCGACGCTCGCAACCCTGTTGGGAGGGACCCGAACACGCCTGGAGCCGGTGGCGATGCCACCGGCTCCGTACGTGATTGCTAACTGGATCGGGCTCAGGACACTAGACCTGAACGGGGAGAGTCCTAGGCCGCCAAGCGTCCCGGTTCGACTCGAAGGCGGCGATCTTGTCCTCGTCGCGCAGCGTCAGGGCGACGTCGTCGAGGCCCTCCATCATGCGCCAGCGCAGGAACTCGTCGAACTCGAAGCCCCAGGTGCGGTCCCCCGCACGGACTTCGCAGGCCTCGAGGTCCACGGTGATCTCCGACTCCGGGTGGAGTTCGGCGCGCAGCCACAGCTCCTCGACGGCCGCTTCGGGCAACTCCACAGTCAACAGACCGTTCTTGAGGGAGTTGCCGCGGAAGATGTCTCCGAAGCGCGGGGCGATGACCGCCTTGAACCCGTAGTCCTTCAGGGCCCAGACGGCGTGCTCGCGCGAGGAGCCGGTGCCGAACTCGGTGCCGGTGACCAGGATCGTGGCGTTCTGGTACTCCGGCTGGTTGAGGAGGAACTTCTCGTCCTCGCGCCATTCGGCGAACAGGCCGTCCTCGAAGCCGGTCTTGGTGACCCGCTTGAGGTACACGGCCGGGATGATCTGGTCGGTGTCGACGTTGGAGCGCCGCAGCGGCGCGACCTGGCCGGTGTGGGTCGTGAACTTGTCCATGATTCCCTGCCCTTCCTACAGATCCGCCGGGCTGGCGAGATGGCCGGTGACGGCCGTGGCGGCGGCGACGGCCGGGCTCACCAGGTGCGTGCGCCCGCCCTTGCCTTGGCGGCCCTCGAAGTTGCGGTTCGAGGTGGAGGCGGCCCGCTGGCCGGGCGTCAGCTGGTCCGGGTTCATGCCCAGGCACATCGAACAGCCGGCGAAGCGCCAGTCGGCGCCCGCGTCGATGAAGACCTTGTCGAGGCCTTCGGCGATGGCCTGCTCGCGGACCTTCGCGGAGCCGGGCACGACCATCATGTTGACGCCTTCGGCGACCTTGCGGCCCTTGATGACCTCAGCGGCGGTGCGCAGGTCTTCGATGCGGCCGTTGGTGCACGAGCCGAGGAAGACGACGTCGACGTCGATCTCGCGCATCGGCGTGCCGGCTTCGAGGCCCATGTACTCCAGGGCCCCGGCGGCGGTGGTCCGCGCGATCGGGTCGTCGAAGTCCTCGGGCGCGGGCACGGTGCCGGAGAGCTCGACGCCCTGGCCGGGGTTGGTGCCCCAGGTGACGAACGGGCTCAACGAGGCCGCGTCGATGACGATCTCCTTGTCGAAGACGGCGCCCTCGTCGGTCTTGAGGGTCTGCCAGTACTCGACGGCGGCGTCCCACTCCTCGCCCTTGGGCGCGTGCGCGCGGCCCTTGACGTAGTCGTAGGTCTTCTCGTCAGGGGCGATCATGCCGGCCTTGGCGCCCCACTCGATCGACATGTTGCACACCGTCATGCGGCCTTCCATCGAGAGCTCCTCGATGGCCTGGCCGCGGTATTCGACGATGTGGCCCTTGCCGCCGCCGGTGCCGGTGATGGAGATGACCTTGAGGATCAGGTCCTTCGCCGAGACGCCTTCGGGCAGCGAGCCGTTCACGGTGACGGCCATGAACTTCGGCTTCGCCTGCGGCAGGGTCTGCGTGGCGAGCACGTGCTCGACCTCGCTGGTGCCGATGCCGAACGCGATCGAGCCGAACGCGCCGTGCGTCGAGGTGTGGGAGTCGCCGCACACGACGGTCATGCCCGGCTGGGTGAGTCCCAGCTGGGGTCCCACGACGTGGACGACGCCCTGGTTCTCGTCACCGAGCGAGTGGATGCGGACGCCGAATTCCTCGCAGTTGGCGCGGAGCGTCTCGATCTGCTTGCGGCTGGTCGGGTCCGCGATGGTGAAGAGGTTGTCGGTGGGCGTGTTGTGGTCCTCGGTCGCGATCGTGAGATCGGTCCGGCGGACTTTGCGCCCGGCCACCCGGAGGCCGTCGAAGGCCTGGGGGCTGGTCACCTCGTGGAGGAGGTGCAGGTCGATGTAGAGCAGATCGGGTTGCTGGCCGCCCGTGCGTACTACGTGGGCGTCCCAGACCTTCTGCGCGAGGGTGCGCGGTTCCGTTCCCTCGGATTCGTGTGGTGTAGGTGACATCTCTGTTCCCAGTCGTTGGACTTCTCGAAATATGGGAGGTAATGTTCAGCTCGTGAGAACGAATACTATCAGCGGAGTCGGCGTCCTTGACAAGGCGGTGCTCATCCTCACGGCTTGCACCAACGGCGCCAGCCTGGCTGAGCTCGTGCACGAGACCGGATTGCCCAGGGCCACGGCCCACCGGCTCGCACAGGCCCTCGAAGCCCACGAGATGCTGCAACGCGACCACGAGGGCCGTTGGCGCCCCGGTCCGAAACTCGGCGAGCTCGCCGGGTCGACGGCCGACGTCCTCCTCAGTGCCGCCGAACCAGTGCTCAACCTCCTCCGCGACCAGACGGGCGAATCGACCCAGCTGTATCGCAGGCGGGCCGACGAACGAGTCTGCGTGGCCGCCGCCGAGCGCGCCTCCGGGCTGCGCGACACGGTGCCCGTCGGCGCGGGCCTGCCGATGACGGCGGGCTCCGGCGCGCAGGTGCTGCTCGCCTGGGAGCCCCCGGAAGGAATCCTCCCGCTGCTGCCCAAGTGCCGATTCTCCTCGAAGACCCTCGCGGAGGTCCGCCGCCGCGGCTTCGCGCAGTCGGTCGCCGAACGCGAACCCGGTGTGGTCAGCGTCTCAGCCCCGGTGCGCGACAAGACCGGCCGCGTCGTCGCCGCGATCTCGGTGTCCGGCCCCATAGAGCGTCTCGGACGCCGCCCGGGCGACCGCCTCGGCATGGCCGTGATCCGCGCGGGCCAGAAACTCTCCGGCCTCTAACCCCTATTGTCGTCCCCTCCACGGCCCGGCGGAATCACTTCCGCCGGGTCGTTCTATGCCTGCGGCGCTCTGCACGCGGGAGACGCTGGAGGACTTCAGGAACCGCTGCGCTCGGCCAGCGCGGCCTCGGCCTTGGCGAGGTGCTTGGCGTGGGCTCGGTGTTCGCGTTCGAGGAGCGGCGAATCGGGCGCGTGCGCCTCCAGGTACGCGATCGCGACCACGTCGTCCTGGCAGCGCCCGAACAGGTTCTGCAGCCGCTTGGCTTCGGCCGCCACCGCCGCGGCGGTCTCGCCGAGGTCCACGGCGGCCTCGGCGGTGTAGCGGGTCTTCTTGGCCACGTTGCGAGCAGCATGGCGGGCTTCGTCGGGATCGGCGGCGCCCTCAATGGCGTCGAATGCGCGCGACAGGTCCTGCCGAGCGGTTTCGACGATGGGGCCGAGCACGGATTCCACCGGCTCGTCCGCGAGCGGCGCGAATGACGGTGAGGTCGCCATGTGTTCGGCCGCGTTGAGCAGCTTGGTCGTCCGCTCCCGGCTGCACGCCTGCGCCAGCGGCCCGTAGGCGAGGCGTTCCTGCTCGGCCAAGGCCGCGAACCATTCCGGCCGCTCGTCACCGAGCCGCTTCGCGAAGCGCATCCGCAGCACCTCGAGGTCCCGGACCTTCCCGAGTTCGTCGGCGAGCCAGCGCAGCCTCCTGCGATTCAGCGGCGCCTCCTCGTACAGGCCCGAGTAGGTGGACAGCAGCGAGCGCAGTCGGCGGGTGGCGACCCGCATGCGGTGCACTGCGTCCGGTTCAGCCCGAATGACCGGTTCCCGGTACCGGTGCAGCGTCTCCACCTGGAGTGCAAGGTAGGCGTGCACGCCGTTGACGGCACCTGGTGTCGCAGTCATGGAACCTCCGGGGATCGAGTGGGCTCCCATTACAGCACCGACTCGCCCGGCTCCTTGCATGGCGCCCATGGGAAACGAACCAAGCGAAGCCGTTCCAGCCTTCAAGGAGATGCTTCGCGCAGCACCTCGCATCGAGGACTTCCCTGAAACCGCCGGCCTTCGCGTGGAGTTGCCTCAAGATCGCCAGTCGGGGTTCGCGCAGTCTGGGCTGACACCGGTCTGCAATCAGTGGAGCGAGCCGACTGCGGTTTCGATCTCGCTTCTCAGTATCGGACTCCCGACGAGGTGCTTGACCTGCTCGATGACCGGTGCCATGAACTGGTCCGGGCCCGGCTTGCCGGCGATGGGGCCTACCGCGGCGATCGCGACCCGGGCGGCCGGGCTCGGGATCAAGGGCTGGCGCAGCTGGAGGCCTTGGACCCCGGCGAGGAGTTCTACCGCGAGCAGGGTGCCGAGGTTGTCGATGATCGTCCGGAGTTTGCAGGCCGCGGCCCAGCCCATTGAGACGTGGTCTTCCTGCATGCCGGAGGTGGGGACCGAGTCGACCGAGGCGGGGGCCGCGAGCCTGCGGTTCTCGGCGACGATGCCCGCAGCCGTGTACTGGGCGATCATGAGCCCCGAGTTCACGCCCGGGTCGGGGCTGAGGAAGGCCGGCAGGCCGCGGTTGCGGGTGACGTCGAGGAGGCGGTCGACCCGTCGTTCCGAGATCGAGCCGACGTCGGCTGCCGCGATGCCGAGGAAATCGGCCGCGTAGCCGAGCGGGGCGCCGTGGAAGTTGCCCGTCGATTCGACCCTGCCGTCCGGCATGACCACCGGGTTGTCGACGATCGAGCGCAGTTCCTGCGCGGCCACGGTCTCGGCGTAGGCGAGCACGTCACGCGCTGCGCCCGCGACCTGCGGGGCGCACCGCATCGAGTACGCGTCCTGGACGGCGTGGGCGAGGTCGTTCCGGTGGGAGTCCATGACCTCGGAGTCCTGCAGGAGCTTGTGCATGTTCGCGGCGCTCTTCGCCTGACCCGGCTGGGGGCGGATCTCGTGCAGTTCGGGCTGGAACGGGCGGTCCGAGCCGAGCATGGCCTCATTGGACAGTGCGGCGCAGACGTCGGCCATCGTGAAGAGGTGGCGGAGGTCGGCGACGGCCAGGACGAGCATGCCGAGCATCCCGTCAGTGCCGTTGATGAGGGCGAGGCCTTCCTTGGAGGACAAGGTGATCGGCGCGATGCCCGCACGTTCGAGGACCGGGGCGGCGTCGACGCGGCCGCCGTCCGCCTCGAGGACCCAGCCTTCGCCGAGGAGGACCAGCGCGCAGTGCGCGAGCGGCGCGAGGTCGCCGGAGGCGCCGAGCGAGCCGTGGCGCGGAACCCATGGGGTGATGTCGGCGTTGAGGAGCGCCGCGAGCGCGTCGGCGACCTGGGGTCGGACCCCCGAGCGCCCCATCGCGAGGGAGCGCAGGCGCAGGAGCATCATGGCGCGCACGACTTCTTCGGGCATCGGTTCGCCGACGCCGGCGGCGTGGGATCGGATGAGCGCGTGCTGGAGCTCGGCTCGCCGCTCGGGCTCGACGAAGGTGTTCGCGAGGGCGCCGAAACCGGTTGAGACGCCGTAGACGGGACGGCCTTCGCGCTCGATCGCGTCCACGATCGCCCGGCTCGCGGCCATGGCCTCGCGGGCCTCGGCGTCGATCACGACCCGGGCGTGTTCGCGGGCCACCGCGATCACCGCTTCAGGGGTGACCGGGACGGGCTTGATGTGGACTGTGGACATCGCTGCTCCTCAACGCACTATGGTGCCGTCTTGTACGACGGACTTCACTAGGGGCGTCCCCGGCCGGTAGGCCAGATGGACGTGGCTGGGCGCGTCGAGCACGACCAGATCGGCGCGGGCGCCGACGATGATCCGGCCGATGTCGCTGCGACGCAGAGCCTCAGCACCGCCCGCGGTGGCGGCGGTGAGGGCTTCGGTGGGCGTCATGTGCATCTCGCGCACGGCGAGGGCGACGCAGAACGCCATGCTGCTGGTGAACGAGGAACCCGGATTGCAGTCGGTCGCGAGCGCCACCGTGGCTCCGGCCTCGATGAGGCGTCGCGCGTCCGGATACGGCGAGCGCGTGGAGAACTCGGCGCCGGGCAGGAGGGTGGCGACCGTGTCGCCGCCCGCGAGGGCGTCCACGTCCGCGTCCGTGAGGTGCGTGCAGTGGTCGGCGGAGGCCGCGCCGAGCTCCACGGCGAGGCGGACCCCCGGACCGGCGGTGAGCTGGTTGGCGTGGACGCGCAGGGCGAGGCCGGCGTTCGCGCTCGCGGTGAGCACCGCGCGGGCCTGGTCGCCGTCGAAGGCGCCGCGTTCGCAGAAGACATCGGCCCATTTGGCGTACGGCGCGCAGGCTTCGAGCATGGGGCCGCAGGCGAGGGCCGTGTACTCGTCAGCGTCGGCACCGGCCGGGACGGTGTGCGCGCCGAGGTACGTGGTCTCGGTCGTGAACTCCTCCGCGATGCGCAGCGAGCGGGCCTCGTCCTCGACGGTGAGGCCGTAACCGGATTTGATCTCCACCGTGGTCGTGCCTTGGCGGAGCATCTCCTCGGTGAGGCGGGCGGTGTTGGCGCGCAGCGCCTCGTCACCGGTCATGCGCGTGGCCGCGACGGTGGTGCGGATGCCGCCGCCGGTGTAGGGCTCGCCGCTCATGCGGGCGGCGAACTCGGCGTGGCGGTCGCCCGCGAAGACGAGGTGGGCGTGGCTGTCGACGAAGCCGGGGATCACGGCGCGACCGCCCGCATCGAGGCGCTCGTCCGCTTGCGGCGCATCGGCGTTGAGGCCGATCCAGACGATGCGGTCGCCGTCGACGACGATCGCGGCGTCGAACCTGACGACGCACTCCGGGTCGGCGGTGAAGAGCTCGCCGATGTTCGCGATGAGGAGGCTCATGCCCACAGCCCTCCGATGGCGGCGGCGAGCTCGGCGCCCGCGTCGATGCGCAGGTGCCTGCCGCCCGCGACGATACGGCGGCCGTCGACGATCACGTCGGTGATGTCGGCGCCCGTGGCGGCGTAGACGACCCCGGACGGGTCGATCCCGGCGGTGCGTGGCGTCCTGAGACCCACGGTCACCAGGTCGGCCCGCGCGCCGACCTCGATGCGGCCCGCGTCGGGCCAGCCGAGACTGTCGTGCCTGGTCATCGCGTCGAGCAGTTCCCCGGCCGTGAACCGGCCCCGCTCCTCGCTGACCAGCCGCTCGTGCATCTCCACCGCGCGCGCCTCCTCGAACATATCCACAATGGCGTTGCTGTCGGTACCGAGCGAGAGCCGCACGCCCGCTTCGGCGAGCGCCCGCGCCGGGCCGAGGCCGTCGGCGAGGTCGCGTTCGGTCGTGGGGCAGAAGCACGCGGTCGTGCCCGAGCGGCGGAGCAGGTCGATGTCGTGCCCGGCCAGGTGGGTGGCGTGGACGGCGGTGAGGTCGGGGCCGAGGAGGCCGCAGCGTTCGAGCAGTTCAGTGGGGCTGCATCCGTGTTCAAGGCGGCAGGCCTCGTTCTCGGACCGCTGCTCGGAGAGGTGCACGTGGACCGGGCGGCCCTCGGTCGAGCATGCGAAAGCGGCGATCGCCTCGTCCGGTACGGCCCGCACCGAATGCACCGCGCCGCCGATCACGGCATGGCCGGGCGGGTCGAGCTTCTCGACGCGGTCGAGCCAGGCCTCCAGGCTCCCGTCGCCGAAGCGCCGCTGCGCCGGTTCGAGCGGCAGGCCGAAACCGCCTGCGAGATACAGCGTGTCGAGCAGGGTGATCCGCAGCCCGGCGTCGGCCGCGGCCTGGATCAGGGCCTCCCCCATGGCGTTCGGGTCCGAGTACGGGCGCCCGCCCGGCGAGTGGTGCAGGTAGTGGAACTCCCCCACCGCGGTGATCCCGGCCAAGACCATCTCGGCGTAGACCGCGCGCGCCAGCCGGTAGTACGAATCGGGTTCGAGGCGCTGCGAGAGCGCGTACATGCCTTCGCGCCACGTCCAGAAGGTGCCCGAGCCGACGTGGGTGCGGCCGCGCAGCACCCGGTGGAACACGTGCGAGTGCGCGTTCGCGAAGCCCGGGAGGGTCACGCCCGCGAGCACATCGCCTCGGCGCCTGCCGCCCGGCGTCACCTTCGCGATCCGGCCGTCCGCGACCTCGATCGCCACCGCGTCGGCCGGGCCGCCCGGCAGCAGGGCGTGCTCGGCCCAGAAGGTCAGCACGCCAGCTCCCGCAGTACGGCCGCGAGCGCTTCGACGCCCGCCGCGCAGTCCTCGTCGCTCGCGGACTCGCCGGGCGCGTGGGAGACCCCGGTCGGGTTGCGCACGAACAGCATCGCCGTCGGCACGTGCGCGGACAGGACGCCCGCGTCGTGGCCCGCGGCGGTCGGCAGGACCGGAGCGCCGCCGAGGAGCGCGGCGATCCTGTCGCGCAAGGAGGCGTCGAACTCGACGATCGGCGTCTCGGACTCGGCGGTGATCCGCACGCTCGTGCCGTCCCGGCCCGCCCGTTCGGTCACTTTAGACTCGAAGCCGCTCAGGATCTCGCCGAGCACCGCCTCATCGGGGGCGCGGGCGTCGAGCCAGGCGGTCACCGTGGCGGCGATCGCGTTGGTGGCGTTCGGCTCCACCTCGACCCGGCCCACGGTGGCCACGCCCCCGGCGAGGCGGGCCTCTTTGCGGGCGGCGAGGACCGCGAACGCGAACGTCAGCATCGGGTCGCGCCGATCGGGCAGGCGCGTCGTCCCGGCGTGGTCGGCCTCGCCGGTGAAGGTGACGCGCCAGCGGCCGTGGGGCCAGATCGCGCTGGCGACGGCGACAGGCGATTCACTGCCGTCGAGGGCGCGGCCCTGTTCGATGTGGAGCTCGACGAACGCGGCGAGGTGTTCGAGCCGTTCGGGATCGGGACCGAGGGTGGCGGGGTCGGCTCCGGCCTCGAGCATGGCCTCGGCGAGCGTGACGCCGTCGGGGTCCGTGAGCAATCGGGCCCGGTCGGGGTCGATCACGCCGGCCATGAGGCGCGAGCCGAGGCAGGGGACGCCGAAGCGCCCGCCCTCCTCTTCGGTGAACGCGGCGATGCCGATGGGCCGCTTGGGGTGTGCGCCTGCGGCCCGGAGCCGGTCGACGGCGAGGAAGGCCGCGACGATGCCGAGCGGCCCGTCGTAGGCGCCGCCGTGCGGGACCGAGTCGAAGTGGCTGCCGGTGAGGACCGCCCCGTGCGGACGGGGCCGGTCAGGGTCGACGACCTCCTCCTTCTCCGCGTACCACCAGGCGTACAGGTTGCCGTTGCGGTCCTCCTCGTAGCGCAGGCCTCGCAGCTTCGCCTGCGCCAGGAACCAGCGCCGGAGGACCAGGTCGGGCTCGGTCCAGGAGAACCGGACGTAGCCTCCCGAGTCGGCGCGGCCGACCGGCTCCACTTCATTCCACAGTCGACGGAACCCGTCCGTGTCCATGCCAATCCCCGTTCACATCTGCGGCCGCGTTTCAGGACTCCCGTACCGGTACGCGGATCCGGTGGTTCTCCGCGACCTGCTCGGCCTCCTCGTATCCGGCGTCCACGTGGCGGATGACGCCCATCGCCGGGTCGTTCGCGAGCACCCGGGCGAGCTTCTCGGCCGCGAGCGGCGTCCCGTCCGCGACGGTCACCTGCCCGGCGTGGATGGAGCGGCCGATGCCGACGCCGCCGCCATGGTGGATCGACACCCAGCTCGCGCCCGAAGCGGTGTTGACGAGGGCGTTGAGCAGGGGCCAGTCCGCGATCGCGTCCGAGCCGTCCTTCATCCCCTCCGTCTCGCGGTAGGGGCTGGCGACCGAGCCGCAGTCGAGGTGGTCGCGGCCGATCACGATGGGGGCCTTCAGGGTCCCGTCGGCGACCATCTCGTTGAAGCGCACTCCGGCGACGTCGCGCTCGCCGTGGCCGAGCCAGCAGATCCGGGCCGGGAGGCCCTGGAAGGCGACGCGTTCGCGGGCGAGCGAGATCCAGCGGTGCAGGCTGCGGTGCTCCGGGAACAGGTCGAGCACCGCCTGGTCGGTCGCGGCGATGTCGGCCGGATCGCCCGAGAGCGCGGCCCACCTGAAGGGGCCCTTGCCTTCGCAGAACAGCGGCCGGATGTAGGCGGGCACGAACCCGGGGAACGCGAAGGCCCGCTTGCAGCCGCCCAGGAACGCCTCGCTGCGGATCGAGTTGCCGTAGTCGAAGACCTCGGCGCCGGCGTCGAGGAAGCCGACCATGGCCGCCACGTGGCAGGCCATCGATTCGCGGGCGCGGTCGGTGTAGCCGTCCGCGTCCTCCCTGGCGAGCTCGGCCGCTTCGGCGTAGTCGACCCCGGAGGGCACATAGGACAGCGGGTCGTGCGCGGAGGTCTGGTCGGTGACGACGTCGACCTCGACGCCGCGGCGGAGCAGTTCGGGGAAGACCTCGGCGGCGTTGCCGACCACGCCGATCGACTTGGCCTCGCCGCTCTGCTTGGCGGCCATGGCCTGCGCGATCGCGTCGCCGAGGTCGGCCGCGACCGTGTCGAGGTAGCGGGTCCGCACGCGCCGCTGGAGGCGCTCGGGGTCGACCTCGACGATCAGGCACACGCCGCCGTTCATCGTGACGGCCAGCGGCTGCGCCCCGCCCATGCCACCGCACCCGGCCGTGAGCGTGAGCGTCCCTTTGAGACTGCCATTGAAGCGTTTCTCGGCGACGGCGGCGAAGGTCTCGTAGGTGCCCTGCAGGATGCCCTGGGTGCCGATGTAGATCCACGAACCGGCCGTCATCTGGCCGTACATGGTCAGGCCGAGGGCTTCGAGGCGGCGGAACTCGGGCCAGCTGGCCCAGTCCGGCACCAGGTTCGAGTTCGCGATGAGCACGCGCGGCGCCCACTCGTGGGTGCGCATCACGCCGACGGCGCGGCCGCTCTGGACCAGCAGCGTCTCGTCCGCCTCCAGGGTGAGGAGCGTCCGCAGGATCGCCTTGAGGTCGTCGCGGCTGCGCGCGGCCTTGCCGGTGCCGCCGTAGACCACCAGGTCGTCGGGGCGCTCGGCCACCTCGGGATCGAGGTTGTTCTGGAGCATCCGGTACGCCGCCTCCGCCTGCCAGGTCTTGCAGTGCAGGTCAGGCCCGTGTGGTGCGTGCATGTGTCCGCTCCCCGTCACAAGTTGCCGCGCTTGGCCTGCTCCTTCTCCAAGGCCTCGAACAGGGCCTTGAAGTTGCCCTTGCCGAAGCTGAGCGAGCCGTGCCTCTCAATGATCTCGTAGAACATTGTCGGCCGATCCTGTTGCGGCTTGGTGAAGATCTGGAGCATATAGCCGTCCTCGTCGCGGTCCACCAGGACGCGCCGCGCCTGCAGCTCCTCGATCGGCACCCGCACCTCGCCGATGCGTTCCCGCAGCTCAGGGTCCTCGTAGTAGGCGTCGGGAGCCTCCAGGAACTCGACGCCGCGCTCGCGCATCGCGTCGACGGCGGCGAGGATGTCGCTGGTGGCGAGCGCGATGTGCTGGACGCCGGGGCCGCCGTAGAACTCCAGGTACTCGTCGATCTGGGACTTCTTCTTGCCTTCGGCGGGCTCGTTGATCGGGAACTTGATCTTGCGGCTGCCGTTGGCCACGACCTTGCTCATGAGCGCGGAGTACTCGGTGGCGATCGCGTCGTCGACGAACTCGACGATGTTGGTGAAGCCCATGACCCGCTCGTAGTAGCCGACCCATTCGCGCATCTTGCCGAGTTCGACGTTGCCCACGACATGGTCGATCGCCTGGAAGAAGCGCTTCCGCGGCGGCGCGACCATGGGTTCCGCGGCGACGAAGCCGGGCAGGAACGGGCCGTCGTAATTCGACCGGTCGATCAGCACGTTCCGGGTCTCGCCGTACGTGCCGATGACGGCGCGGCGAACGGTGCCGTGCTCGTCGGTGAGGTCGTGCGGCTCCTCGATCGCGATGGCGCCCTGCTCGATCGCGTGCTTGTAGTTCGCGTCCACATCGGGCACTTCGAGGGCCACTTCGATGACGCCGTCGCCGTGCGCGGCATAGTGCTTCGTGGCCTCGGCGTCGGCGGTCACGCCGCCGGCGAGGACGAAGACGACGCCGCCGGACTTGAGCGCGAACTCGGTGTGCTCGCGGTAGCCCTGCTCGGGGCCGCGGTAGGCGAAGAGGGTCATGCCGAACGCGGTCGAATAGTAGTGGGCGGCCTGGCGGGCGTTGCCCACGTAGTAGCGGACGTGGTCCCAGCCCTTGATCGGGAAGGCGTCCTCGCGGATGTCGTGCTCGACGGCGCCCACGAGACTCGGCGAGTCGGGGCCGAGCTCGGCCTCGCTGGGGCGGTTGGCGGTGTCGACCATGGCGGCCTCCTGGTCCTCGAGAGCTGTACCCCCGGATCATTGTCCAAAACGTGAGACTGGGCAAGCAGTCGATCTAATGGTAGGCAACTTGCGCAAAGCTTGCAGAGAGATCGCGCATATACTGATCAATATGACCAATGAAACGGGCATCGACGCTCTGGACGCGAGGCTCATCGAGCTGCTGGAAGCGGAGCCGCGGATCGGGGTCCTGGAGTGCTCGCGGCGGCTCGGCGTGGCGCGCGGGACCGTGCAGGCGCGGCTCGACAAGCTGACCGAGCGGGCGGTCGTGCGCGGCTTCGGGCCGCGGGTCGAGCCCGCGGCCCTCGGGTATCCGGTGACGGCCTTCGTGACACTGGAGCTGCGGCAGGCGGTCGGGCACGAGCACATGGCGCAGCGCCTCGCCAAGATCCCGGAAGTGCTTGAGGCGCATACGGTCACGGGCCAGGGGGACATGCTGTGCCGGATCGTGGCGCGCACGAACGCCGAGTTGCAGGGCGTGATCGACCGCGTCCTGGCGAGCGAAGGGGTCCAGCGGGCCACCACGGTGATCGCCCTGGCCGAGCAGATCCCGTACCGGACCCTCCCGCTCGTCAGGCAGGCCGCGGACCTCAGTTGAGGGCGGGCAGGATCGTGCCGGTCACCTCGCCCAGGCCGATCTCGCCGCCGTTCGCGCCGCGCGCGGTCGCAGCGATGACGACCGTGTCGCCGTCCTCGAGGAACGCGCGCGTCTCGCCTTCGCCGACCTCGACCGGGTCCCTGCCGCCCCAGGTCAGCTCCAGGAACGAGCCGCGCTGGCCGGGTTCGGGCCCGGAGACGGTGCCGGAGGCGTACAGGTCGCCGGTGCGCAGGGAAGCGCCGTTCACGGTCATGTGGGCGAGCATCTGCGCCGGGGTCCAGTACATGCCTCCGAACGGCGGCCGCGAGACCTCGGTCCCGTTCCAGCGCACGGACATCCGCAGGTCGTAGCCGAACCGCTCGGTCTCCCGCAGGTAGCCGAGCGGGACCGGTTCCTGCACGGGCGCGACGGTCTTGGCCCCGGCGAGCGCGTCGAGCGGGGTGACCCAGTGGCCGATCGAGGTGGCGAAGGACTTGCCGAGGAAGGGCCCGAGTGGCACGTACTCCCAGGCCTGGATGTCGCGCGCGGACCAGTCGTTGACGAGGACCGCGCCGAACACGTGCTCGGCGAAGTCGTCGGGGCTCACCGGGGTGCCGAGTTCGGTGCCGACGCCGACGACGAAGCCGACCTCGGTCTCGATGTCGAGGCGCGCGCTCGGGCCGAACTCGATCGGCCCTTCCTTCGACTTGCGCTGGCCCCTGGGCCGGGTGATCGGGGTCCCGGAGGGCACGACGGTGCCGGCGCGGCCGTGGTAGCCGACCGGGAGGTGCTTCCAGTTGGGCAGCAACGGCTCCGAATCGGGGCGGAAGAGCCGTCCAAGGTTCGTGGCGTGCTCCTCGGAGGCGTAGAAGTCCACATAGTCCGCCACGCTGAACGGCAGGTGCATGCGGGCCTTGGCGACCGGGGTCAGGAGCGTCGCGGACTGGTCCTGGAAGCGGCGATCGCTCAGGAGCTCGGTGAGCTGGTGGCGCACGAGGCGCCACGCGGAGGGTCCCATGGCCATGAAGCCGTTGAGGTCGTGCTCGTGGAACGCGGGCCGGATCCAGGGCAGGAAGAACGTGCCGGTGGCGAGGGCGCGCAGGTCGAGCACCTGGTCGCCGATGCGGACGCCGATGCGCGCGGCAGGGTCCTTCGCGGTGGAGAAGACGCCGTACGGGAGGTGGTCGAGGCCGAAGGGGCCGTCGTCGGCGCCCTCGACCCAGCTGGTGTCGGTCATGCGGCTTCCCCTCGGTGCAGGAGTTCCAGGTCGATGAGGTCGTTCAGCGGCTCGTCGACACTGCACGAGCCGAAGCCGGTCCACAGCGCGCGCGGGCGCGGCAGGACCCGGCGGGCGCGCTGGGCGAGGTCGCCGGCGTCGGTGGACGCCAAGGTGGCGGCGATGTCGTCGGTCAGGGCGCCGTCGGCGGCATCAGCAGTGGCGACCAAGACGTTCAGGAAGCCGTGGTGCTCGAATCCGGTGACGGGATCGCGGTGGCGCACGGCGTGGTGGAGGCCGGCGGTGAGCTTGAACTGGAGGCCGCGGAGGCGGCAGCCCGCGATCGCGGCGGCGAGGGTCTCGGGTGCCGGGAAGAACTCGGCGGCGATGCCCCCGGTGCGGAACTTCGGGGTGAAGGAGGTGACGCGCACGGCGTCGAGGGCGTCGTCGCCGAAGGGCAGCTCGGCGAAGACCGGCCTGCCCCACGAGGGCGCGTATTCGCCGAGGTGCTCGAGGGCGTGCCGGGACTCGTAGTGCACGACGGTGACCTGCGGCGAGAGGGCGGCGACGTCGTCGGCGACCTGCTCGAGATCGCCGTCGACGATGACGCCGACGGCCAGTTCGCCCCGTCCGGGATCGAGCTCGGCGAGCTGCGACTGCGGCACCAGGAGCGGGCCGATCATGGCCTCGTACCAGGACTGGCGGTACCCGCGGTGGGCGGGGACGGCCGCTTCCATGGGCGCGTTTCCTGGTGGGAAGAGCGCCGCGTCATCGATCAGGCCCCGCAGCATCGCGGGTATCGGTCCAACCATGCTGCCGAGCCTAGGCGGTTCCCGGAGTCCGGGTCCAGCGCTCCGCGCAGCTCGTGCGCGAATGGGCCCGGGCCGCGCGCGGGCGCGCGCGGACCACTCGAAATCGAACGGCCGGAAGGTTATCCTCAGGGCATAACCGCCGCCCGAGCGGGCGTCACCCTCGCCCGCCGTGCGAACCGACAAAGGAGTCGACGTGCCGTTCTACCGTTCCGTCGGGCAGATCCCCGACAAGCGACACACGCAGTTCCGCCAGGAAGACGGGAGCCTGTACTCCGAGGAGCTGATGGGCCAGGAGGGCTTCTCCTCCGATTCGTCGCTGCTCTATCACCGCTTCCGGCCGACCGCGATCTCCTCCAGCACCGAGCACCGGCCCGAGAAGGCCGAGCCGGTCGCGAACCACCCCCTCAAGCCCCGCCACTTCCGCACCCACAAGCTCAACGGCGCGAGCGACGCCGTCTTCGGCCGCCACCACCTTTTGTCCAATGCGGACTGCCGCATCTCGTACGCGCTGGCCGACCAGCCTTCCCCCTTGTACCGCAACGCGATCGGCGACGAGTGCATCTACGTCGAATCCGGCGAGGCGCACGTCGAGACCTCGTTCGGCGCGATCGACATCGTCCAGGGCGACTACCTGATCATGCCGATGTCGACGATCTACCGGGTGATCCCCACCGGCACCGAGATGCTGCGGACCCTGGTCGTGGAGTCGACGGGCCACATCACGCCGCCGAAGCGCTATCTCTCGGTCCGAGGACAGTTCCTGGAGCACAGCCCGTACTGCGAGCGTGACCTCCGCAGCCCCGAGGAGCCCCTCCTCGTCGAAGGCGAGGACGTGGACGTCTACGTGCAGCACCGGGGCCGGGGCAGCGCGACCCTCTGGACGAAGTTCACCTACGCCCACCACCCGTTCGACGTGGTCGGCTGGGACGGCTGCCTCTACCCCTGGGTGTTCTCGATCCACGACTTCGAGCCGATCACCGGCCGCATCCACCAGCCCCCGCCCGCGCACCAGGTCTTCCAGGGCCCGAACTTCGTCATCTGCAACTTCGTGCCGCGCAAGGTGGACTACCACCCGGACGCGATCCCGGTGCCCTACAACCACCACAACGTCGACTCCGACGAGGTCATGTTCTACTGCGGCGGCAACTACGAGGCCCGGCGCGGCTCCGGGATCGAGCAGGGCTCCATCTCCCTGCACCCGTCCGGCTTCACCCACGGCCCGCAGCCGGGCGCGCCCGAGCGCTCCATCGGCGCCGACTACTTCGACGAACTCGCCGTCATGGTCGACACCTTCCGCCCCCTCGAACTCTGCGAACCGGCCCTCGACGTGGAGGACACCAACTACGCCTGGACCTGGAACCGCGACCCGGCCTGACCTTTGCGGCGGTCGGCTCCCTGTGCCCGGCGGGCTCAGCGAGCCGACCGCCTGCGCGTTCAACGCTTCGGTTCGGGCCAGGGGACTCGCTTCGCGTAGTGCGCGCAGACGATCAGCGCCGAAAGTGCGGCGACGACGCCGCCGAGCGACATGATCGCCGCGGGCGAGGCGCGGTCGACGACGACGCCTCCGGCGAGTGCCCCGACGGCGATGGTGGCCTGGATCGACGTGGTGAACAGCACCGATGAGGCCTCAATGGACCGCGGAGCGGACTTGGCGAACCAGGTCTGGGAGCAGACCGGGACGCCGCCGTAGGCCATCCCCCAGACCGCGAGGAGCGCGATCGCTCCGAAGAGGCCGTGGCCGAGGACGGGCAGCAGCAGCGTGCTCGGCGCGATCGCGGTCGCCACGGCCGCGAACGTGGCCCGCGGATACCGGGACACGGTGGTTCGATCATCCCGGCCGCGCCGTAGACGAGCAGGACCGCGGTGACCGTGGCCGGACCCGCCGCCGTGACCTCTTCCAGGAACGGCGTCACGTACGTGTAAGCGCCGAAGTGGGCCGCCACGATAAGAAAGGTCAACGCCAGCGCGAATCGCGTGCCGGTGCCTCGCAGCATGTTCCCCAGCTCCGACATGCGCGTCGGCCGGTGGCCGCTGCCGCGAGGAAATTGGCCGCTGCCAGCAGCAGGATGAGGGCGCAGAGCATCGCGCGCCGGTCGAAGCGCGCCGTCGTGACGGTCACCAGCGGGGCGGCGACCGCTGCCAGGAGACCTGGCATGGTCATCATCAGCCCGGCCATGCCGTCGGTGATCGCGAAGCCGGCGCCGATCGAGGTCAGCAGGCCGATCGGCAGGATCTCGGTGGTGACGATGGCGAAGATGCCCGTCGTCACCGAGACCACCGCCAGCCATGGGGTGAGGCCCGGGCGGTTCGCCGGCTCGGTCGTCCTCGCGGGAGGCGGGGCGGTGGTGTGCATCGACGTGCGTCCTGTTCTGGCGGCTGGAAGTGCGTGCGTTCCAGCTCATCAGGCGGCGCAGCGGGATGCTGGCAGGATCACGACGTCAACCCTCGAGGCGCGCGGCCAGATCCTCGCTGTCGAGATCGGTGGCGGAGCGCCACTCGGCGGCGTGGACCTCTTCGAGCTGCGGTGCGAGTTCGGGGTCGTCGCAGTCGAAGCGGTAGCGCACATCGAAATGCCAGTGGGCCTCTTCGCCTTTGCGCGGGTTGGCGGGGATGGGGTGGATGTCCACGTGGACGGGAACGGGGTCGGCGAGCTTCAGCGCCGAGGGTTCGATGCCGGTCTCTTCGACGGCTTCGCGCAAGGCGGCCAAGGGAAGTGATTCATCGGTGGGTTCGACGTGGCCTCCGGGTTGCAGCCAGCGGTCGAGGCTCTTGTGGTGGATGAGGAGCACCTCGCCCTTGGGATTGACGAGGATGGCCGAGGCTGTGACGTGGCCGGTCATGGTCGAGCGGTCGAACGCGTCCGGGCCGGTGAGGGCGAGGAGCGGTGCGACGACCTCGAAGTCCTCGGGCCAGCGCACGAGGTAGGCGGCAAGCTGGTCTCTGAGATGCGCGATCGTGATGGGCACCGCCGTATTCTGCCAGCGCGGGAACACGGCGGCGCCGCTGCCTAGTCGACGGTGACGACGAGCTTGCCGATCGCGCCGCCGGACTCCATCGCCTCGTGCGCCTTCGCGAAGTCCTCGAGCGGGAACGTCTGGGAGACGTGGACCTTGAGGTTGCCGTCGTCGGCGAGGCGGGCGAGGGCCTCAAGGCCGACCTGGTCGGGTTCGACGAGCATGAAGTCGGTGCGGATGCCGCGCGCGACCGCCTCAGGGAACTCGGCGTCGCGCAGGGAGTAGTAGAGCTGGGCCAGCACGCCGCCATCGCGGATCACCGAGACCGAGCGCTCGGCGTAATCGCCGGGGAGGGTGGTGAGGGCGACGTCGACACCCGAGACGACCTCGGCGAAATCGACCGTTCGGTAGTCGATCACCTCGTCGGCGCCGAGGCCGCGCACGAAGTCGTGCTTGCCGGCGCTGGCGGTGGCGATAACTTGGGCGCCAAGGGACTTGGCGATCTGGACGGCGAGGTGGCCGATGCCTCCGGCGGCGGCGTGGATGAGCACGGTCTGGCCGGCCGCGAGCCCGGCGTGGTCCACCAGGGCCTGCCAGGCGGTGAGGCCGCACAGCGGGAGTCCGGCGGCCTCGATGTGGGAGAGGGCGGCGGGCTTGCGGGCGAACTGGCGGCTCGGGGCGGTCACGTATTCGGCGTGCGTCCCGGCCTGGTGCGGGAAGCGGGGCATCCCGAAGACCTCGTCGCCGGGTTTGAAGCGGGTGACGCCGATGCCGACCTTCTCGACGACGCCGGAGACGTCCCAGCCGAGGATGAACGGCGGCTGTCCGATGTAGAGACCGATCTCGCGGGCGGCGGGGTCGACGGGGTTGACGCCCGCCGCACGGACCTTGACCTGGATCTCGCCGTAGTACGGTTCGGGCCGTTCGACCTCGGTCAGCGCCAGCACCTCGGGCCCGCCGAGGCGGGATTGAGTCACGGCGCGCATCATCTCGGGCACGGCGGGTCCTTGTCTCTCTGAGCACTGACGAGTAGGGCTCGATTCTAGGTCGGGCGTAATCCGGGGGACCCGCCGACGGCGGGCCCCCGGGACTCGTCAGCGCTTGCGGCCGTAGGCGAGTCGCCGCAGCAGCGTCTCAGCGGGGCCGCGGTAGCCGCGGCGGTGCGCCAGGTAGGCGGCCCGCACGGACAGCGCCCAGACGGCGAGCGCGCAGGCCTGCGAGACCAGCAGCGGACTGCCGACCCGCTCGTCCAGGCCGAGGAGGAACGGCGTGGCCAGGACCAGCCAGGCCACGGACTGGAGCAGGTAGCCGCTGAGCGACCGCTGCCCCAGGGCGCTCACGGCCGTCACGATGACCCCCGCGGGCCTGCGGGTGAGGACGTGGGCGAGGAGGCCGAAGACGGCCGCGTAGCCTATGCCGCCGAAGAAGCCCGAGGTCTCGTAGAGCAGCTTCATCGCGGCGGCAGTGCCTTCGTCGACGTGCAGGAATCCGCCGCTGAGCAGCGCCATCGGCAGACCCGCGGCGACCGCCACGGCGAGGCCGCCGAACGCGGTCCAGCGCAGGAGAGGCAAGTGCCGCTCGGGCTCCTCGAGGAAGCGGCGGCGGCCCGCCCACGCGCCGACCCAGACCATGAGGATCATCGGCAGCAGCGTCGCCGTGTGCACCGGCCACTCGGCGAGCCGCTCGCCCACCGACGCGAGGTAAGTGCCCGCTTCGACGGAGTTGAACGGCGACACGGGGATCGCGGCGTCCCCCGCCTGGAACCCGGCCGCGAGCAGACCCGCGAGGACCAGGACGTAGAGCCCGCCGACGACGAGGTACCAGGGCGCGAAGCGGTGCACCTTATCCGTGCGCTGGAGCAGCAGGAGCGTGAACGCGATGCCGATGAGTCCGTATGCGCCCAGGAAGTCCCCCGAGTACAGCAGGACGCCGTGCGCGATGCCGAAGACGAACAGCCAGGCGTTGCGGCGCAGGAGGACCCGCCGCACCTGGCCGGGCGTCGCTCCCGCCTCGGCCTGGCGGCGGGCGAGTTGGACGAGCCCGTAGCCGAACATGATCGCGAACAGCGGGAACGCCCTCGCGTGGATGAACTCGACCATGAAGAAGTTGTAGAAGCGCTCGAATCCGCGCGGGTCGGTCTCGACGCCGGGCGCGCTGGCGAGGAAGTAGCCCGCGCTGTTGGCGAGCGCGATGAACAGGAGCATCGCGCCGCGCGCGAGGTCGGGCGCGAGGGCCCTTTCGGTGGGGCGCACGGGGCCGCGGCGGATGCGCGGCTCGGCGAGGACGGCTGGCGCGGTCATGTCGATCCTTCGGGGTTCGCGATCGGTTGAATTAATATCCTAGGGATAGTATCCTTGAGATATTAATAGCATGTGCGATGATGACGCGCAAGCCTGGAGACGGAGGGACGGAGGTGACCACGGCGCATGGATGAGGCGGCAGTGCCTGATGAGCTGGCGCGGCTGTGGCGGATCGCATCGGAGTCCCGCCTCGGGCGGCCCGCGAAACTCGACGTCGGCCGCGTCGTGGACGCCGCCGTCGCCCTCGCCGACCGCGACGGCCTCGCGGCCGCGACACTGCCGAAGGTCGCCGAGTCCCTCGGGGTCACCAAGATGTCGCTCTACCGGCACGTCGGCTCCAAGGACGAGCTACTGGTCCTCATGCAGGACGCGGCGGCCGGCCCAGTTCCCTCCTCATTGGACAGCACCGGGCCGTGGCGGGAGCGGCTGCGGCTGTGGGCCACCGAGCAGCGGGAGGTCTTCGCCCGGCACCCGTGGCTCGCGACCGCGCCCGTCTCGGGACCGCCGCAGGGCCCCAACCTGATCGGCTGGTTCGACGCCGGGCTGCGCGCGCTCAGGACCACCGGACTCGACTGGCCCGCGAAGGTCGGCGCGATCATGCTCGTAGGCGAGTACGTGCGCGGCAATGCCCAACTGGCGCAAGGATTCGAAGCCGGCAAGGTCGACACCGGCCAGGACCAGGCGGCGGTCGAGCAGGCCTACGGCCGCGCGATGGCGGCCCTCGTCTCCCCCGAGCGGTTCCCGGACGCGGCCGCGCTGTTCGCTTCGGCCACATTCGAAGACACCGGCGCGGACACCACGCAGGCCGACTTCGACTTCGGCCTCGACCTCATCCTCGACGGCATCGCCGCCGCGGTCGGAGGCCGACGCTAGGGCGTGCCCTGTTTCCAGTCCCAGTCCTCGATCTGCGCGCGCAAGCGCTGCGCCGCAGCGGGAAGCCGCGCCCAGTGCAGGCTGAGCGTGCGAAAGCAGTGCGGGTGGTCCACGCCCACCCAGGCCACGCCCGGGTCGGGCATGCTGAACCGGGCGATCTGCGGGAAGAGGCTCAGGCCCAGGCCCGCGCCGACGAGCGTGTACGTGGCCGCGGGCTCGTCGATCTCGCAGACGATGCGCGGTTCGAGGTTGCGGTCGGTGAAGAGCCAGTCGAGGAGGCGCCGCTGCCACTGGCCGCGCCGGGTGATGACGAACGGCTCCTCGGCGAGGTCCTCGATCGTCACTCGCGGGACGGCCGCGAAACGGTGGTCGGTCGGGGTGGCCAGCCAGACCTGCTCGACGTGCACGACTTCGGCGGTGGTGCCGGGGGCTTTCACCGGCTGCGAGGCGAGGCACAGATCGACCTCGCCGGCGCGCAGCGCGTGCTCCATCTCCTGTGTGGACATCTGGCGGAGCCGCACCTCGACCTCGGGGTACGCGGCCTTGAACGCGGCGATCGGGCCGGTGAGCGGCAGGAACGTCTCCGAAGCGAGCCTCACGGTGTCGGCGCCGCCGAGCGCGGCCTTCGCGACCGCCCGGCGGCCCGCCTCGAGCTCGCCGAGCGCCCGCTCCACATGGTCGCGGAAGACGGCACCGGTCGAGTTGAGCCGCAAGCGGCCCGCGCGGTCGAACAGCGGCGCGCCGAGCTCGGCCTCGAGGCGCGCGATGGTGCGGCTGAGCGCGGGCTGGGCGACGCGGAGCTGCGCCGCGGCTCGACTGAGGTGCTCCTCACGTGCGACCGCGAGGAACTGGTACAGGGCGTTCAGCTCCATTGACGTCCTCTCATGCCTTCGGCGTTATAACACCATAGCGATATTGGTCTTTGCCGACTTAACCGTGTGGTCATACCGTCGTTGCCGTGGAACGACTATCGACACTCGACGAAGCGCCGCCCGGGACGCGCACGGCTGTCAGCGGCTGGGTGCTGCGCGCGGCGGCGACCCTCTTCCTGATCGGCGGATTCGCGCAGCCGACGTTCGCGGGCGTCTATCTCAGCGGCGACTTCGACGGCCTCGCCGCGCACGTGCTGGGTGCCGACCTGCTGTCGTCCATCAGCATCGCGCAGGTCGGCGCGGCCGTCGCGGTCTGGATCCGGGTGCGCCGGGCCTGGCCGTTCTGGGCCTCGCTGGCGCTGATGCTCGGCGGGGTGGCGCAGTACTTCGCCGGGATGGAGGGGGCGCTCTGGCTCCACCTGCCGCTCGGCGTGGCGCTCATCGCCGGGATCACCGTCACCTTTGCGGCGCTGTGGATGCGGCCGCTGCCCCGCCGTGTGAAGGAGGCCCGGACCGATGGCTGAACACGTGTCGCGGCGGCGGCTGCTGGGCATCGGCGCGGGACTCGGCGCCGTCGCGGCCGGCGGCCTGGCGCTCTCGGCCGCGTGGGCCCGCCGCCCCGCCCAGACCGGCGACCAGCTCGTCAGCGAAGTGCCACTGCCGCAGCCGTTCTCGGTGCCGCTGCCGATCCCGTCAGTGCTCGCGCCCGTCGCGTCCACCGCCGATGGCGACCGGTACGAGATGGTGCAGATGGAGACCGAGGCCGAGATCATCCCCGGCCGTTCGACTCGACTATGGACCTACAACGGCACGTTCCCCGGGCCCACCATCGAATCGCGGCGCGGACGCCATGTCACTGTCGCGCACCGCAACGAACTCCCGGTCCCCACCGTGGTCCACCTCCACGGCGGCCGCACCCCGGCCTCCTCCGACGGGTACCCGACCGATCTCGTGCTCCCCGAAGGCTGGACCGAGAGCGCCTCGCACGGGCACGGCGGGCACGGCATGACCGACGGCCTCGCGGTCGTCACGAACGTCCAGCGCGAGTACGGCTTCCCGCTCGACCAGCGCGCCACCATGCTCTGGTACCACGACCACCGCATGGACTTCACCGCCCCGGCGATCTGGCGCGGTCTCGCCGGGCTCCACTTCGTGCGCGACGACATCGAGGACGCGCTCGACCTGCCCCGCGGCGACCACGAGCTCCCGCTGATGATCGCCGACCGCGCCTTCGACGCCGACGGGCAGCTCGCGTACCCGTCGCTCGATCCGAGCCTGACCGGCGAGATCGGCGTCGAGGAGCCGTTCACCGCGGGCGTCCTCGGCGACGTGATCCTCGTGAACGGCGCGCCGTGGCCGCTGCACGAGGTCGACACCGGGCTCTACCGGCTGCGGATCCTCAACGCCTCCAACGCGAGGCACTACGAACTCGAGGCGGTCACCGAGGAGGGCCGGCGCCTGCCGCTCGTCCAGATCGGCGCCGACCAGGGACTGCTGTCAGCCCCGGTCCGCCACGAGCGGCTCCCGATCGCCCCGGCCGAACGCTACGACCTGCTGCTCGACTTCGGCGACGTGCCGGTCGGCACGAAGGTCCGCCTCGCCAACCGCCTCGGTTCCGGCCGCACCGCCGACGTCATGGCGTTCCACGTCGTGCGCGAAGGAACGAGCATGCCGATCCCGGAGTCGCTCGCCGACGACCTGCCGGAATGGGACCGCTCCGAGGCGGCCGTGGTGCGCGACATCGCGTTCCGCGCCGGGCGAATGAACGGCCGCCACGGCTGGCTCATCGACGGACTTCCCTTCGACCCCAACCGCACCGACGTCACCGCCCGACTCGGCGACATCGAAGTCTGGCGCCTCATCGCCGACGTGCACCACCCGGTCCACTTGCACCTCGTCGGATTCCGCGTCCTCGCCCGCGGCAACGGCGAGCCGCTCCCCCACGACGCAGGGCTCAAGGACACGATCGCCTTGCGCCCCGGCGAATCCGCGGAGATCATCACCCGCTTCGACGGCTACCGCGGCCGCTACCTCTTCCACTGCCACAACGCCGAGCACGAGGACATGGGGATGATGGCCAACCTCGAGATCGTCTAGGCGCGCTGGAGTTCCTCGCACAGCCCGATGATGACGCCCTCGGGGCCGCGCACGTAGCCGTACCGGTAGATGTCCTCGTACTGCGCGATCTCTCCCACGAGCTCGGCACCGTGGGCGCGCAGGCGGCCGAAGACCTCGTCGACCGAGTCGACGACGAACGTGAGGCGGGGGATGCCCGGGACGTTCACCGGAGCGCTCGGCGCCGGGACCGCTGTCAGCGGCCTCTGGAACGTCGACAGCTCGATCCGGCTGCGCCCGTCCGGGGTCCGCAGCATCGCGATGTCGGCTTTGGCGTCCTCCAGCGCGATGAGCTGGTCGACCCACGCGCCCTCCACGGTCGCCTCGCCCTCGAGTTCCAGGCCGAGCTCGACGAAGAACGCGATGGCAGCCTGCAGGTCTCCGACCACGTAACCGGCGTGATCCATGCGGATGACCGTCATGGCTGCCTCCTCAAGTCCTGGGCCGCGCCCCTCGCGGCCCTGTACCCAATGAACGGAACCGATCGGCGCATCTCGACATGATCGCACCAACAGTGGGACAGCTCATATCGTCTCCGACTGTTTTCGGGGGCTGATGAAACCGGACTCGTAGGCCATCATCACCGCCGCGGTCCGGCTGCCGGCGCCGAGCTTGGTGAGGACGCTGCGGACGTGCGTCTTCACCGTCTCCAGACTGAGGAAGAGCCGCGCGGCGATCGCGCGGTTGGACAGGCCTTCCGCGGATCGCACAGGAGGCGCTCACGAACGCGCTGCGGCACGCGCCCGGTTCACCGATCCACGTCCTGGTCGAGATCTCGCCATCGCGCCTCGACCTCGCCGTCCGCAATCCGCTTCCCGCGCTGCCCGGTTCCACGGGATACGGGCGCGGCCTCATCGGCATCACCGAACGGGCCCGCCTCCTCGACGGCACGGCTTCGGCCGGACCCGAGGGCAGCTCCCAATGGGCCCTGCGAGCATCGTTCCCGCTGCTGAGCGGGCGCTCCGCAGTGTGAGCGCGACCTGGCCGGGCGATGCCCGATCGATCATCGGACCCGTTTCAAGTGTCGCCGCCGCAGGAACCACCAGCCGGCGCCGGTGGCGGCGACCAGGAGGGCAGCGGCGACGCCGTACGGCCACAGCTCGGTTTCCGCCAGGTCGGCCTCGCCCGGCACCGGCGCGGCCGCCTCGACGCCGAAGGCGGGTGATTGCCCGTCGAGCATGCGGGAGCCGCCGCAGAATCCCGCGTTCAGCTTGCCGTCCTCCAGATACGCGAACACCAGGTACTCCTCGCCGACCGGCGGCAACCAACCGCAGGAGGCCTCTGAACCGGGGGTCAGGAGGCCCTGAACCTCCGCGACTTCTCCCTTGTAGACCTCGTCCACCTCGAATTCGAGCGTTGTCGGATCCGAGGATGAGCCGGGCGGGAACCCGCTCTCGTCACTCCGGGTCAACGTGCCGGTGAACACGGCGTCGGCGCCGTCGAATGCCTCGGCATCGGTCTGCTCGGCGCAGCTGCACGCGCAGGCCGAGCCGGGGTTGGCGAAGACGATGAAAGCGGAAAGCAAGATTGCCGCGCCAGCGGCGAGGAGACGGCGCATCGGTCACTCCAGCGTGTGAGAGGTGGGCACCGGTAAGACGCCGCCCGAAGACGGCCGGTTCCCATCAACTCCTCAAGGGGCTTCTCGCCACGGTCGTCCTCTCATCCGGTCGAGGGCTGCTCGAGTCGGTCGACGACCGCCGCCTGATAGGCCGGCAGCACCGACTCGACGATGAAGCCCCGGAGGTGCTCCATTTCGATATGGAGCCCGTCCGTGTAGTCGATGCGGAGGGCGAAGTCCAGGTTCCAATGGTCCTTGCGAAGCACGAAGTCCAGGGTCATGCTCTCCTCGTGGCAGACCACCTCGTCCCAATCGCCCACCGGGATGTCGATGCTCGTCGCATAGCGGGTCATCGGAAGCATGGCGCCGCTGAACGCCCGAGCATCGAAGTCGTCTTTGGCGAGTTCGACGGATTCCCACGGCGACAGGGAGAGCCAGACCTCGCCCGAGCAGCACTTGTACATCTCCCCGGTGACTTGATTGGTGACGGCCAGCGAGAAGCGGCCGCTGCAGGTCGTGGCCTCCGCATCCGCTCCCTCGCCCCAGCCCATCGCGATGAACTCGCCTGTCGGGGTCCTGATCTCGTACATGTCGAAGTAGTCGCGGAGCGGGGCGAAGTCATCGAACACCTCGCAGGCGTCCCACGACCGCATGATGTCTGCGACCTGAGCGGACGCCTGCCGCACATGGACCGCCGCTCCGCCGGGGACGAGCAGGATCGCGGTGATCAGTACGAGCTTCACCGACTGCACGAAGCGCATCCCGTCACCCCGCCGCGGTCTCGAAGACGGTGCGGCCGTAGTCGCTGAGATAGTCCTCCACGACCGGCCATTCGATGAGGGTCGACATCGATCCGCATGCGCCCGAACCGATCCCGTACTCGTCGAATGCGACGAAGATCCCCTCGCCCGTCACCGCGTAGTCGATGTAGGTGTACTCGTTGACGTGCTCGTCCCATTCCTCGTACGGGAGCCCGCCCCCGTAGTTGGAGTAGATGCCGTTGAGGAAGTTGTTCTCCAGCAGCATGTCCTCGCAGATGCCATCGTCCTTGAGCAGCTCCAGGATCACCAGCTGGGTGAAGATCGCCATCGGGCGGCGGTCTGCGATGAGCAGCTCCCAGATCTCGACTGGGCGCGCTTCGTTGATGTCCACAGTGGTGGAAAGCCAGTAGCTGTCGCCCATGCCGTGGTATAGGCCCTGCTGGACCAGCAGCGCCACACTGACGAAGCCCTCGTGCGACTCGACCACCGCCCGGGACTCATCGATGGCGTAAGCTCCGACCTCCTCGGTGGTACCCAGCGCCTCCGCCTCCTGCCTGGCGAAATCCTCGTAGCCGGCGAGGTCGTCGAGCACCAGCGATTGCAGCGCGATGTTGACCGGGTCGTCTTCGGGGAGCTCCTCGATTTTCGGGTAGTAGACGGCGAGGTCGAGGAATGGGGATTCGTCGGGGACCGGCACCGTGGTGACTCCGATCGAGGCAGCCGTGCCCGCGTCGTCCCCATCGGATCCGAGCCTGAGGATGACGGTGACGGCGGCCGCGGCGACGACCGCCGCGATGAGGATGCCGATGTACAGTCGCGCTCGCCGCGACGGAGTGGACCTCATTCTTCAACCTCTTCCACGCAGCCGGAAGGCGTCTCGAGCGCAGGGTCGTGCTCGAGCTCGAGCATCGCGGTACCGCCGTAGGCGCGGGTGATGTACGAGTCGAAGCACGTGGGCGGCTTCGCGATCCGGAACGGTTGACCGTCGTTGTCCACCACGATCGTGTGGTCCGTTCCCTCGAACCGGTAGGAGATCTCGAGCTTGAACGCGTAGGCGAGGACGTGCGCGGTCTCCGCCGTGTCGTCGATGGCCGCCAGCATCTCCACATAGACGTTGTCTCCCGCCTCGATCGGGATGATGCCTTCGTTGCCGTCGAAGAACCGCTTGCCCGTGTTCACTCCCGTGCCGTCCCCTTCCTCGCGGATGAACGGGCCCGGGTCGGCCGCGCCGAACAGCATCGTCATCGCCTTGTACTCGTCGCCTTGGCAGAGCACGAGGTCGATTCCTGCGCCGTTCACGGGCTCGGGTATCTGCTCGACTTCGACCGGACGGATATCGTGGATGGACGCCGAACCCTCCTCCACTCCCTCCGCGAGGCTGACGCCGAACTCGAAAAGGCCCTCATCGAGGGCGAACGCGCCCGCCCCCAACGCCTCTTCCATGAACCGGTCGGTCGACTGGGAGTAGACGAGTTCGGTGTTGAGGAACGGCTCGGCGGCTTCCATGTCCTCAGCCATGAAGCCCAGCCCGCCGCAGACGCTGGCATTGCTGACGAGGGAGACGACCAGTGCCCTGTCGGGGTCGACGGGATCGCCTCCCGAGTTGGCAGAGATGACGATCGCGACGGTCACGGCGACCGCGGCCGCCGTTCCGGCCGCGCCGAACGTCAGTTTCCGGTTCGAGAAACGCGGGGACCGATTGACGACGTTGACGGCTCCATTAGCCTTGGGAATGTAGTAGATGTCGCCGTTGGTGGTGCTCAATCGAGGCGGCGACTCGGTGCCGCCTTCGGGCAATTGATCAATTTCATCGCTTGCCTCGCCGGTCGGTGGGCGCCGGTGTTTGGGCACTCGGGGGGATGCCATATCAAGGCCTCCTAACAATGGGACGACCGTCGATCTGAAGTTGATCTTGTACGGGGGCAAGGCCATCGGTGGGCGACCTCGGGGTACGGGCCTTCATGATCGGAGTGTAGCGGAGTATTTTCATTCACTCCGTTTCCTCATTACTGGCATTTCATTGCAAACCCAGTGCAGTTTGACAACTGCGCGAAGAGAACTGTTCGAATAGAGGAACCGAAAGTCACTCGTTCGTGGGACCCGAAGGTGATCACGGTTCGCCCTCGGCGAGCGCTGCACACAAATGCGGGACGGCGAAGACTCGCCGTCCCGGATTTGCGGTGTGCGTCTTTTGCGGAGGCTATTCCTCGAAGAGCATGAAGTCGGTGACGAAACTCGTGATGTCGCCGTGCTCGTCACGTCCGATGAAGGTGGGGTAGACGCCGTCGCCCCAGCCGGAGCCGACCACCGTCAGGTTGCCGCCGGTCTCGGGGTCGACGACCGCCGAGACGTAGCGCGGGACGGGCCGCTCGGGCAGGGGGTCGGGGATGAACACCGACTCGTACCGGCTGAAGTTCCACCGCCAGAGCGCCTCGCAGGTCGCGTAGTCGGCGATGGTCGCGCGGCCGGATTCGACGTCGAACCCGAAGAAGTCGTCCTCGCTCTCGAGGTCCTCGAGCTTCTCGCCTTCGGCGCAGGCCATCTCCCAGTCGATGGTCGGGGTGTCGCGGACCCGCAGTTCCAGCGCGGCACAGCGGCGGTCGACCTCCTTGCCGCGCTTGGAGAAGACCGCCACCCACGCGTACATCGGGTAGGTGCCCGGAGGGATGGTCACCGCGAACGGCTCGTCGTCCTGGGTCGGATAGCCGTCGCTGGCGAGGAGACGACCGGTCGGCAGCACGGCCGGGGTCAGCTCGTGGCGCTCCATGACGACCTCGGTGCGCTTCTTCCAGTCCGGGCGGTACCCGTCGGTCAGGAGGATGTCGAGATCGGGTTCGTAGACCATGCTCGGATCCTAACCGTCGGACCGGCCGATCAGAAGCCCAGATCGACCTGCGCTCCGTCGGGGAGGTCCTTGGTCTGCTGGAAGACGTCCCCGCGGAACCGCATGAGCTCGACCTCGGGAATGGGGTTGAGGTGGTCGACCTCGAACTCCCCTCCGAGGAAGAACGGCACGACCGGGGCGAGCCGCGTCCCGAGCGGCAGGGGGCCGTTCTGCTCGATCCACGCATCGCCCAGTGGCGCCCCGGTGAGGTTGTCGGCGTCGGACAGGATCTTCTGCGCCCAGCCGAAGACGTCCTTGGCCATGAACTCCCGCTCGGTCGTCTCCGGGTCGAACGAGTAGAAACCGCTCCGGGCCAGGCCGAACTGGAAGCCGAACAGGTCCTCGGCGAAGAACAAGAGGTCGTCGCCGACGCCCTTGTACTCCTGACGCCACAGGTCCTTGGCGTTCCACCACAGGCAGTTGCCCTGGTATCCCGCGCCCCAGGGACGCACGTACAGGGCCGGGCCGAAGGCGTAGAAGCCGTTGCGCTTCGAGATGAGCGGGCGCAGCGGCTCCGGAACGTACTGGAGCTCCTCGGCGGGCAGGGGCGCGGCCAGGGCGCCCCCGCCTTGCGCCAGGAGGTCATTCAGCGCTTGCTGCGACATGGATGCTGCTCCTCATCTAGGGCGGGTCGCCGGGTCTGCGGTAGGTGTCCACCCAGATCCTAGACCCGTTGGGCAGGCCGCTCCATTGATGCCGCAGGGAGCTGCCGGCCCCGGTGTTGTCACTCGGATCGAGGTACTTGATGCTCGCGCCGTGCCCGCCTTCCTGCGTCGATGCGAACGGGTACTCGTCGCGGTCCTTGCCGCGCCTGATCGGCACCCGGAACAGCGAGAGGTTCCGGCGGCGGCGGTTCTTCGACTTGCTCGAATCCTTGGTCAGGATCCGCGGGTAGCCCTTCTTCTGCGCGCCGCGGATGTGCTTGGCGCTCTCGGGGTACTTCTTGGGATCGATGAGGATCCGCTTGTCGTACGAGCCGGCCGGCGGCGGCGTCTTGACGTCCTTCACCGGTTTGAGGTTGCGCCGCCGCTTCCGTGCGATCTTCAGGCGCTGCGCGACCGGCATCACCAGTCGGCTGACGGCCCCGGAGCCGGCTCTCGTAGTCCTTGCCATGGCTGCCCCCGCTACATCAGCAGCCGCATGACGGCCTCTTGGATGAGGTCGCCGACGATCTTGCGGCCGAGGGCGTACAGGGCGGGGAGCGCCGCGGAGGCGATGCCGAAGGTGGCGGCGGCCGCGGCGATGGCGGCGGCGATCTGCACGGCGAGGATGCCGAGCTGGATGAGCACGGCGATCTTCAACGCGAGCACGACTCCGGCGCAGACCATGAGGGCGCCACCGGTGAGGCACATGCCGACCGTGCCGTCCTGCAGGAGCTTCGCGGGGCTGTCCTCGCTGTCCCACCAGGTCTTGAAGGCCTCGATCGAGTCGCCGATGTTCTCGCTGAACATCGTCTCCGCGTGCTGGCCCGCACCGGAGAGGACGCCGTCGATCTCGCCCGGCAGCTCCATCCAGGCGGTGCCGACGTCGAACAATGTGTCCTCATTGGACATCGGCCAGTTGAAGCCGAGCATGTTCAGCAGCTCGCCAAGGGCCGAAGGCAGGTTGATGACCATCCTCAGACCCCCAGTTCGCCGCTGAGCTGCTCGAAGATGGCCCGGATGTTCTCGTCGGCGTCGCGGTGGCCTGTGGCCCATTCCTGCACGTCGGCCCCGGCCTCGGAGAACTCCTCGATCACCGAGTTGACCGACTCGTCGAAGATCTCGACGATCACATTGTGGATCTCACCGATGATGCCGCCGATCTCGTCGCCGCCCGCGCCTTCCGCCGCTTGGGGGGCGATCCGCTCCCGGAACGACTGCCACACGGAGGCCAGGTCCTCGGCGCTGACGCCCAGCCCCTGGGCGACGGTGTCGAGCAGGTCGGGGTCGATGGAAAGCCGGTCCACGTCAGCGCCCCTCCCGTTCGGCGGCCCGCTGGTGGGCCTGGAAGAGACCGTCGATGAAGGTGTTCATGCGCTGGGCGCTTTCCTGCTGGAGCTCGCCGAGCTGCTCGGTGACCTCCTGGAGGTCGACTGCCGCTGCGGCGCCTACGCTCTCGCGGAGCTTGGTGAGCGCTTCATTCGCGGCCTTTGCGATCTCGGCGGCGAGCACTTCGGAGCCGAGCCGCATCGCGCGGGGGTCGATGCGCAGTTCGATCGCACCGGGGAGCTTGGCGCCGACGGTGATCAGGCCGTCGGCGGCCTCGACCTCGATCGGGTCGGATTCCGCTGCGCCGCTTTGTATCTCCTCGACGCGTTTGGCAGCATCGAGGGTCTGCTGCAGGGCGTCGGTGAGACCGCTGAAATCCGGAGTCGTCATATCGTCCCCAATCACCGAGCTTCGAAGCCAGAATGTGCCTCATGTTAGCAGCGGCCGTCAACACCCGGGACCGCCGCGAAGTCCGCGCGCCGGCGCTGCCGCGCCCAACCCGACTGCCGCCCTTCAAGGGCGAGGAAGGCGCGTCCAGTGAACACAATCAGTCGAGTTTGGAATAACGTCGTATATTCCTGCGATCCTGCACGAATCGCCGAACACCAGGTCGGACTTGTCAGTTAAGCCTTCGGAGGCATGTTCTCCGGCAGCCGTGCCCGCAGTTTCGCGAGTGCGCGGAGTAGACCCTCGCGGTTCTTGCCGGACTTGATCCAGGCTGGGAGCCTGCTTGCGATGGCGCTGTTGAACGGACTGGTCTCGCGCACACAGGCGGCGACGTAGTCCTCCAGGAACCTCAGGTGCTGCTCGTTCACTACCCACAGGATGTCACCGCGAAAGCCGGTCTCGAGCCAGAGGCGCACCTTGCGGTGCTGGTTCTGGGCGGCCCAAGTCCGCCCCGGCGCCAGGGTCCTCAGCCCATCCGCATCACCTCTACCTCCTGAATGAGGCGAACGCGGATACGGGAAACGTGTCAAGAAGCTCGAGCCCCTCTCATCCGGCCTGCACCGATCCTCGCCCGCTGGCGCGCAGTCGGGGCGCAAGCACAAGGCCGAGTACGGCCAGGAGGCCGGTGACGAGGAACGTCGCCAGGAAGGCCTGCGGCACGGGGCCGGAGTGCGCGACTATGGCGCCGCCGAGACCGCTCACCACGGCTGTGGCGAGGGTCTGCGCGAGTTGCAGCGCGGCGTTGACCTCGCCTTGGCCCGCAGCCGGAGTCTGGCTGACGGTTTCGGTGGTGGCGGCATTGAAGGCGATGCCCATGCCCATCCCTCCGACGGCCCACCCCAGCACCGCGACGATGCCGGGTCCGGCGAGTACGCCGAACGCCATGATGGCGAGTCCGGCGGCGAGCACCCCGAACCCCACCACGGTGGCGCGTACTCTCCCGGTATCCCACCGGGCCTGGAGCACCGAGCCGGCGACCCACGCGAGCGCGCCCGCGGACAGCCCCAGGCCGGCTTCGAGTTCGCCGGTGCCTCGAAGCTCGGTGAGCCCGAGCGGGAGGAACGCCTCACTGCCGAAGTACACGGCGCACAGCAGGAACCGCACGATGACGCCGGACGCCACGCCGCGCCGTGCGGTAAGTGTCCCCGCAGGGGTGACGACTCGGACTGCGGCGACGGCGACGGCCGCACCCGTTGCGACGCATAGGAACGCGGCAGCCGGATGACGCAGCTGCAATCCGAGGAGCAGGAGCGCGGTGCCCGCTGCGAGCGCGGCGCTGGCCGCGGCGGGTCCCCGCCACCGGGGAGTCCGGGCCGCGTCGTCCGTCCGGCCGTCGAGCCGCCTCAGGCCGGGAAGGGTGAGCGCGCCGGCGAGGACGATGAGCGGGAGCATCAGCACGAACACCCACTGCCACCCTGCGGCCGAAGCGAGGGCGGCGGCAACGACGGGCCCGACGAGCGACGGCACGGTCCAGGCCGAGGACAGCAGTGCGAACATGCGGGCCCGCAGTCGTTCGGGGTAGGTGAGGCCGATGACGGTGTAGGCCATGGCCATCAAGGCGCCGGTACCGAGGCCCTGGGCGCAACGTCCGAGTAGGAACAGCGGCCACGACGTCGCGCTGCCCGCGATGCCGCAGCCGAGGGCGAACACGGCGAGCCCGGCGAGGAGCGGCCGGTGCGGGCCGCGGCGGTCGCAGGAGCGTCCTGCGAGCACGGTGCCGATGAGACTGGCGAGCATGAGCGCGGCGAGGCCCCAGCCGTACGACCCGAGTCCACCGATATCGCGGGCGACGCCGGGGAGCACCGTCGCGATGCCGAGCGACTCGAACGCCACGAGGCTCACGGTAAGGGTCACGCCAATGGTGCGGGACCGGTGCGCGGCAGAGAGCACTCCGCCGGTTGCTGCTGTGGAATGCATCATGAGAGCGATTATGTTCCGTTACGGAACGGAATGTAAGTGTTAGACTATGTGACATGGCGGACACACGGACCGGGCGGCCCCGCGACGAGCGCATCGACCAGGCCGTCATCGAAGCGACAGCGAAGCTGCTGAACGAGGTCGGCTACGCAAAGCTGACGTTCGAAGCCGTCGCCGCCCGGGCCTCCACAAGCAAGCCGGCGCTCCGCCGCAGGTGGCCGAGCCGCGCTCATCTGGTCGTGGACGCGCTCGCCGCTATCGTCGGGACCGCGCCCACTCCAGACACGGGCTGCACGCGATGCGACCTGGTGGAAGGCATTGGCACCCTCGGTGCCGCATATCCGGTGAAAATCGGCCGCACCGTCCTGCCCGCCCTGGTAGCCGACCTCGCCGGCGATCCCGAACTCGACCGCGTCTTCCTGGAGCGCTACTTCCACCCACGCCGGGCGACGACTGCCGAGGCCTTGCGGCGAGGGATCGAACGCGGCGACATCGTCCCCGACGCCGACATCGATCTGCTCCTGGATCTCTTCGGCGCGACCGTGTACTACCGAGTCCTCTTCGGACATCTGCCGGTGGACCACGACGTAGCCGAGCGGATCGTCGACACGGTACTCAACGGCGTTGCCACTCCCGCCTGGCGCCACACGCATCGGGAACCGTCCCGCGAGCGCTGATGCGAAGCGGCAGGGCGGCTCATAGGTTGGAAGTGGGCCCGCCGCGAGGATCAAGACGCGAAAAGCGTTGCTTGAGCAAGGGATACTTCAAAGACATTTGAGCGGTCATCAACCTGATGACCGCTCATAAACTCAAGATTTGTTGTGGCTGGCCCGTTGGAGACGTACGGGCACTTGTACCCCCAGGTACAGGCCTTGCACGCCCGCCTCACAGCACCCCTCGCCGCCGAGACCGACTCCGCCGCAACGGGAAGGCGGTGAGAATCGGCATGTGCGCGAAGCGGATCCCAGGTACGAACACGGGCGACTTCAACGAGATAACCAGCCGCCTGACCAGGAGAGACTTCGAAATCCTCGAAGCCCTCGAGAAGCACAAGATCATGACCGCCGGCATGATCTCAGAACGGACTCGCAAACGTATTGAATCCACATCTTGGTCTGGACGCCACTACGTCGAGGTCTATATTGTGAGAGATGGGTCAATTCTTGCAACCGATCATCATGATGTGGTTATTCAGTAGAGCCTTACATCCGAATTCTAAGGCACTTCTAAGATTGATTTACACACGGGCGGAACCATTGGGCCAGATGACTGTGACCGGTATTCCGCGGGACTGTGCTTGGGAAACTGCGTCCGCAGTGCCGCCTTTGGCTGCTGGTAGTTGGCCGTCCCAGACTGCGAAGAGGTGGTCGATCGAGGCGAGGATGTGCTCGTTGGCTGCCGCGTAGGCTTCTCGTCCGCCGGTTTCGAAGGGCATCGCGTTGACCTCGGCAGCTTGTGTGATCAGGCGATCGTAGGCGGGTCGATCTTCTGGATCGACCTTCTTGTCGCGGTAGTCCGCGGAGGAGACGACCACTGTCAGCTTGCCACCGGCGCCCAGGACTGCTTGGGCGAAGATTGAGTCTGCGCCTGCTGCGAGGCAGCTGAATCCGACAAGGTCGCCGTCTTGGAACTCTTCGAGCGCCTCTCTGATGGCGGCCCGCACGAGGTTAACGGTTTCCGGGGAGAGGTTCATGTGCCCGGTGATGCCGATCCGCATTTGGTGCTCCTTGTGGATGAGGTCAGGCTGCCAGAGCCGTGTCGATGTGGTCCCGGAGTTCTGCGACGCAGGATTCGTTCTGGTAGGTCGCGGCGAGAGTGCGCAGGTTCTCGAGCTTGGTTCGGACGTGGGAAGAACCGGTCTTCGTCGCGGTTTTGACCGCTCGGTTGCCTTGCAAGCAGGCTTCCTCGAGTTCGCCTTGGAGCATCCGTGCCTGCGCGAGCCCGAGCTGGTCTAGAGCGAGCGATCGGAGCTTCCTCGGATCGCGCACAGCGATTGCAGTTTCGATCGAGGCAGCGGCTTCGGCTGCGAGGCTTCGGTCTTCATGCGCCATCTCGAGGAGGCGCGCTCCAGTGGTGCCGGCGAACTCGGCATTGTCGAAGGAGCTTCCGCCATCGTCGTTTGCGTCAGCGAGCGTCTCGGCCGCTAGATCAGTGCTTCTGCGGAACTCGTTGATGTCACTGAGGCTGGATTTTGACCATGCGTGGCGGGTGTAGACCTTCGCCATCAACGCCGCGGGGACATGTCCGGAAGCTCGTTCGAGCGCGCGCCTCGTGAGTTCTTGGGCCTCACTTGGGTTGCCGAGGATGAGTTCCTGGCGACCCATGCCGACCAGCGCTTTCACCTCGCCGGAGCGATCGCGAGCCTCAACCGAAGCATGGAGCGCGAACTCGTAGCACCGGCGAGCTTTTCCGTCGTCGCCAGTGTCCCAAAACATCGTTGCGGCCGTCTGAGAGAAGCGGGCCATCACCTTGAAAGTTCGAGCACGACGGGATCGGTTCCGGTCGACTTCAGCCAGTTCCGCAAGCTGGTCAATCTGAACGAGGACGGCACGGAGTTGGAGGCCTCCTCCGGTGCGCTCGTTCCAGTCTCGGTAGTGAGTCGCCAGCGCTTCTAGCTGATCGAGTTCGGTTTCGCCGAGGGACTTGAGGCCGTTGTCTGGGAGGAACGGCGCTCCGGCGATGAGACCCGGCACCGCCGCAGCTCCGAGTGAGAGCAATGCCCTGCGCCGCATGCCTTCCTCCTCAGCCAGTCGTCGGCGTTCCTGGTTGACGACTTCGGTATACGCCACTATCACTTCGCTCGGGACAGGGCGTTGGTCAGTCTCGTAAAACCCTAGGGCCGCTTTACTCCAGGGCAAGCGGCGGGCCATGTCGCCCAAGCTGAGGTCAACGGCGGTTCGCGCCGCGCGCAGTTGTTGTCCTGGGGTCATCTGTAGACACCTTGTAGACGGTTTGGGTCTTCCTGTCGGCTTCGCTGTAGACGATGCTACAAGCATGGCTCCCGAGAGTCATCCACCGCTTACACATGGACCCTGGCTGCTCAGGCGGTGCGCAAGCCAGTGTTGTGCGGCCCGCCTTCGGGTTCCAAGCTTCGGGCGGGCCGCCTCACCAGATCCGTCAAAGGGAGAAATGGTGACGGCTCAGAGACTACGAGTCAAAGACGAGAAGGGCAACCGGACGAGGCCCGAAATCCTCGGCTCATGGCTGACAGGTCGGGGTAACAAGCTCACGGTCATGGCTCGGCGGGGCACCGGTTATGCATCCGTGTGGCTCGACCAGCAAGGGACGCCGATAAAGATCGGGTACGCGCTGCATGCAGGCGGTGTCGTCCGTGAAGTCCGGTGGGAAGAGCCGTGGCGGGAGCAGACCGACACCTGGAAATCGCAGCAGCGGACCCAGATTGTCGCGCTCGTTGCCGCCTGGCACGCAGACCGTCCGGAGCCACGCGAACCAGCGCCACTTCCGCCCAGTGTGGTCGGCACATTCGAGATCGACGGCTTCCGCTTCGCCGTCGAACCCGTCACGGCCGCTGAGCATGTGGTGCTCTGTCTCGTCAATGCGATGAACGAGCTGACTCCCATCGCCGACCTCCTCCATGAGAGCGGTCGAATCTGCGGGATGGTCGCTCGTCCCAGCTGGAAAGCCGCTCCCGAAGAACGGCGTCGCCAATGGCGAGCCGAAGTGGAGGCGATCCTCCTTCGCGCCGCCGAACGCGGCGCGCTCTGACCCTTCTCCCCCGCGGAGCCACCGGGTGGGCGGTGGCTCCGCACCCCCAGACTTCCTCTGGTTTTGGAGATCATTGTGCAGTCTGTCGCTGTCGACCTTGACGAGATAGTTCTGGACTTGAACGTTCGGGGATACGCCCTCATCCGCTCCGAGGCGAATCAGCATGCGCTCACGGAGGCGGCGGTCCGGTTCGGTGCGCACGTCGGTGCTGCATGGGTGGGAGTTCGTGTGCTGGAAGCGCATGGTTCCCAGGAATGGCTGCCTCGCCACACCGAACAGCTGGACGATCCTGAACCCTTGCGGTACTTCGCGCTCGGATGCCTGTCCGCGTCGACCAGTGGCGGTGCGACCTGCCTCTACGACGGCCGGATTGCTGCCCGTGCTCTGCTGAAGTCGCGACCGGAGATGGCTCAGGTCCGCATCGCGTACTCAACCGCTTGGCGGCCGACGTCCTCGACTCACCCCCTGATCGTTGAGACCCCCGAGCATGGGCTGACCCTGCGGTTTCGGTCAGCGCTTGAGACTAATGCGGTCTGCGAACCGCTTCCGGCGTCTTTGTCGGAGGCGTCGATGTACACCGAGGTGGAAGCTGCCCTGTCCGAAGCGATCGCGGTAGTGCATCGGTGGCGCCCCGGTGACCTGCTTGTCGTGGACAACCGGGCAATGATCCATGCCCGTGAGCCGTTCACCGGCTCGCGCCGGATGATCCGCTACCGCTACGACGACCCGCACTTCAGGACCGTCATAATCGCCCGATGAGACACATCCGCCTACCCGCCCCGATCCTCCGCCTGGTCGCGCCGGGGATGCGGCTGTGGTGGAAGATCCGGAAGCCGGCGACGTTCGGAGTGAAGGCGCTTCTGCTGCACCCGGACGGGTCAGGGCGGTTTCTAGTGGTCCGCCACTCCTACAGCGATCCAAGCCGTTGGGGCTTGCCCGGAGGCGGCTACAAACCTGCCGGGGAGTCACCCGAGCAGGCCATCTCCAGGGAGGTGGCCGAGGAACTTGCCCTCGTGCTCCCCGCAGAAGCCTTCACGGCCCTGGAAACGGTGGCGACAACCTTGGAAGGCAAACGAGACACCTTGACGATCTTGCGCGCAGTCGCTCCGGACGAGCAGGTTTCCCTCTCTCCTGAACTGGCTGAAGCACGATGGATCGACGATGTACGTCAACTGGGGTCGGCACCTGTCTCACGGTGGCTCATCGCTGCGGTGTCCCACCCAGGCTGATCACGCTGAAATCGGTGGCGGCACCGGTCGTCCCGGCGAAGAGCGCGAGGTGGGTGGAGTCCTTGAGAGCCGGATTGCGGTCAGACAGCTACCACATCGGGGTCATCGCCCGGCCAATTCCTGGGCATGCCCGGAATGGTGAAGTCTTTGCGGTAGAGCGCGGCAAGGAAATCTACGACGCCTATTGCATACTCCGACCAGTCGCCGTTTGCGCCCATAACCACGACCGACCAGTCGTCAGGGAACGCCGACCACGTTCGCCAGTAGAAGTAGTCCCCTGAGTACGACCACGCCCAGAGCAATAGTCCACCGGGCTCCGGATACGGAACATACCCTGCAGCGTCACCCTCCTCGCGCCAAACATCGAGGATCTCGGCCGCTTGTCGATGAACCGCAACGTAGGACAGCTCCTCCCCAGGACGGGGCAAGCCAAGGCAAAGAAAATCCTCGAATACCAGCTCCGGGTACGCCTCCGCCAAGGCACGGAAGTCGGAGGGAAGCTCCACCCCCAGTTCTTCGCGCAGCACCTCCCAACGCACCTCGCGCGGCGCGGGCGCGCGAAACTGCACCATTGCAGGAATCGCGGACTCCAGCCTCTTGATCGCGGACATGGCGTCTCCTTCGAAGTACTGTTGATGACCGCCGCTTGGAACAACTGTCCATTCCTCGTGTCGGCCGTCGTAGGGATGTTCTCACCCGTCACACGAGCCTCGACAACCGAGCCATGTTCTTAGCGTGTCGGAGGCATATTCTCTGGCAGTCGCGTCCGCAGCTTCGCCAGCGCGCGGAGGAGGTCGTCGCGGTTCTTGCCTGACTTGATCCAGGCGGGGAGCCTGCTTGCGATGGTGCTGTTGAACGGGCTGGTCTCCCGGACTCCGGCGGCGACGTAACTCTCCAAGAAGTTGAGATGCTCTTCGTTCACCGCCCACAGCTGCTCCCCGCGGAAGTCGACCTCCAGCCAGAGCTGAGTCCGCTTCTGGCGCTTCGGCTTTCCCCACGAGTCGGAGATCGTCGGCTCCTTGACCCAGCCGCAGCCTCGGCAGCGCAGGCGCAGCAAGCGAAGGTCTGAGCGGTAGGTGCCGACGTAGCGATTGCACTCGGGGCACATGACGACTTGCGGGGGCTCGGACTTGACTTCCTTCGGCTTGCGACGCAGTTCAGAGGTGTACGCGCACGATCCGCAGGTCACCCTTTCTTTGCGGCGAACCGCCATGCCGTCGCACCTCGGGCAGTGCACGAGCGCATGGTCATATCCGCCCATGTAGTCGACAGGCTGGTCTGACTCGACGAACCTCGCCAGCTTCCGTCTCATGCCCTGCCTCCCTCGTAGTCCGATGTTCCGGAGCCTAACGAGTCGTCTGGACATCTGTCGTCTTGGTTTTCGGCTGTCGAAAAGGCCGTTCTTGATCCTGCTTCGCCATTGGTGCAAAGGGTAGAATTAGGGAGCCCAGGCTGTACCGATCGATCGCGGCGAGGCATCGCGTTTGGTCGTCTTCTTGTTGGCTGCCACCGACACCTCTGCCGGCGCAGATCCCGGAGTCCAACCCGTTCGCGGGAGGCTTCGTCGTACTCCGGAGTCGGATAATTCGCATCGCTCGACGTTGCCGCGAAGCGGGTCTACCTTGGCGTTGACCTGCTGTTTTGCCTTGGTGGGGCGGTGAGCCTCGTGGGTGGCAGAGAGGTTCGCGTGCGGGTGACCGGGGCGCTTCGGGATGACGTTGATGTGCGGCTGATCGTGGAGAGTTTGATCGATGCCGCACTGGAGTTGGAGCGGAGCGCCGCGGTTGAGCCCGGCTCGGCGAATGCGGCAGGTCGAACCGAATCAACCAGTCGGAAGGCCGATCGATCATGAGTCAGGACGTCAGGGCGAAACGTGCCGTGCTCTATCTGCGGGTGTCCTCGCGGGGGCAGGTGGAGACGGATTACGCCCCGGAGGGGAACTCGATTCCAGCGCAGCGGAACGCGTGCCAGCGCCAGGCCGAGGAGCTTGGGATGGAGATCGTGGCCGAGTACGTCGAGCCGGGGAAGTCCGGTATGACGGTCGATGGGCGGCCGAAGTTCCTGGAGATGATGGCGCGCATCCGGAACGAGAAGGACGTCGGGGCGATCATCGTGTACGCGCGGTCGCGGATGCACCGGGACACTGCGGATGCGGCGATCACGCGGCGGGAGCTCAAGAAGCTTGGGGTTCAGCTCGTTTCGATCATGGACTACACCGAGGACACCTACATCGGCGATCTCGTGGCCACGATCCTCGATGGGGTCAACGAGTATCAGTCGCGGGCGTCGGGTGCAGACGTGGCTTACAAGATGGGTGCGAAGGCCGCCAATGGAGGAACGCCGTACCAGGCGCCCATCGGATACCGGAACGCTGGCGAGACCGTCGAGGGCCGCGAGGTTCGGACCGTGGTCGTTGACGAGGAGCGGGCTCCCTTCATCCGGATGATGTTCGAGCTGTATGCGAGCGGGATGTACTCGCTCAAGGAGCTGCAGCGGGCTGTGACTGACGCCGGGCTTCGGACTCGGCCTAGCAAGCGGTGCCCGGCCGGACGGGAGATCCCGATGTACACCATCGGCACGATCCTGCGGAATCGCTACTACCTCGGACGGGTCACCTTCAAGGGTGTCGAGCATCAGGGGCGACACAAGCCGCTGGTGAGTCAGAATCTGTTCGACCGGGTGCAGGAAGTCCTGCGGCAGAACAACGGCGGATTTCGGAAGCGGGTGTACGACCACCCATTGAAGGGCGTGATCTGGTGCGCACGTTGCCGGACGCGGTTCTACCTCGACACGGTGACGAACGGCCGCGGGGTCAAATACTCGTACTTCGTCTGCAGCGGCCGGGCAGACAAGACCTGTCGCAGCGAGCGAGTACCGGTCGCGGTAATGGAAGCAGAAGTGCGGGCGCACTACGGCAGGCTTCGGATACCGCCGTCCTTGGCGGCTGAGCTTCGGATGCAGCTGGAGCAGGCGGTAGTCGATCGCCAGCGCGTCGATGAAGAGCTGCGGACGCAGTTGTCGGGCGAGCGTGAGCGGCTGGAGCGTCAGCAGGATCAGCTTCTGGAGCTCGTCGGTGACCCTGACTGGCCGCAGGCTCGGCTGAACGAGAAGGTTCGGGACCTGCGGGATCAGCTCGCTCGGATCAGCGAGCGGCTTGAGCGGGTCGGGAGCACTGGGCTGGAGACCGCCAGGCGGGCGGTGAGCCTGGTGTTGGAGTTGTTGGAGGATCCTCGGCGGTTCCTCGAGGTGCTCCCGGAGGCGCACCATCGGGCAGTTCACACCGGGTTCTTCGGGCGGCTCTTCGTCGCGGTGGAAGACGGGGAGCGGGTTCCCCGGGTTATTGATAACCAAGTCACTGAGTTGCTGGAGCCGCTGGTTTCGGCGACGCGGAGTCGCGCAGGAGTTGACCAGGGCAAGACAAAAGGCCCGCTCAGCGGGCCTGTCTGTTTGGATAAGACCAAATTGGCTGGGGTACCTGGACTCGAACCAAGAACAACTGAACCAGAATCAGCCGTGTTGCCAATTACACCATACCCCACTGGTGTGTTAGCGCCTCGAAGCTCTCGGCGCCGACGGGATGTAACTGTACCGGATGCGCCTGCGCCCCTACAAACGGGTTCCTGTGATCGCGACAACGCGCCGCAGGGACGCAGGCCGGTCGGTATCAGGGCGAGGCGAGTGCCGGCCGCGCCGCGATTTAAGGGCGCAGATCACATCGACCGCTCGGGCAACCCCAGGGCCGGTTCCCGCGTATCAGGCGTGTCGGGCTGCGCCGAATCCACCTTGCCGCGGCCGGCCCGGCTCCGACCCGTCATCTGAAAGAGGCCCCGTGAAGTCCGAGGAGCAGCAAGAGGCCGAGTTCCGATCCTTCGCCATCGCCCAGCGCGAGAGCCTGCGCAGGTACGCGTATCTGCTGTGCGGGGACTGGTACGAGGCCGACGACATCGTGCAGAAGGCGCTGACGAAGATGTTCGCGGCCTGGCGGCGCGTCGAGCCGGGCGGCGCTTCGGCGTACGTCCGCAAGATCGTCACCAACGTGTTCATATCCCACCGGCGCCTCGCCTGGGTTCGCCGCGAGCGAGTCAGTTCCGAACTGCCCGTTCAGGAACTCGACCGTCCACAAGAGGATGTTGAGGTCCGGATGGAGCTGATCGCGGCGCTGAATCAATTGCCCGCCAGGCAACGCGCGACGCTCGTACTCCGGTACTGGGAGCAACTGTCCGTCGACGAGACCGCGACCGCCATGAGCTGTTCGACGGGAACCGTGAAGAGCCAGTCCGCCAAGGCTCTGCGAAAGCTGAGGGAGATCCTCAACGATTCCCATGTCCTGGCCCGGGTCTAGCGGAAGGAAGCGAATACCGATGAACCTGCAAGACGATCCCGAGGCGATGTTCCGCACCGCCCTGCCCGAAGCCCCGCCGCCCGCTGCGTTCGACCTCGACCGGATCGTGCGCGACGGCTACCGCGTGCGCCGCCGCCAGCGCGCCATGGTCGGCGGCGCCGCCGCGACCGGTGTCGCCGCGATCGCCGCGGTCCTCGCCCTGTCCGTGCTCGGGTTGCCCGGTGCCGACGAGGAGGCGAGCCCGCCCGCCGACTCGGTCGAGGACACCGCGATGGCCGGCTACCCCTATGCGCAGTCCGAGGTGTTCGGCACCGAGGAGGAGCGGGCCCTCCTCGAGGAGAACACGGAGGCGGCCTTCGGGCCGCTCATCGAGCAGGTCGGGGGCGTGGTCCAGGAGGACATCGAGCCGTTCTCGTTCCGGCCGCGCCAGTCGCCCGGCAACTACGGCCAGACCTGGCTGCGCAGCTATGAGACCAGCGTTTCCGTGGACGGGGGCGACGATGAGGAGGACACGCCGCTCCACGTCCGGGCGCTGCTGCCCGGCGGCTGGACCGCCGAGCCGGGGCCGGTCACCGAGCAGCTCTTCCCGCAGCATGTGATCAGCGCCAGCGGCAGTCCCTGGAACGAGGATGCGGATTGGACCGACGAGCTCGAGACCACCGATGTCGACGGCGGCCGCACACTCACCACCGTGAATCACGAGTGCGCGTATGAAGCCCTGCTCACCTATCCCGACGGCAGCGGTCTGCATGCCGTGTGGGACATGGGCTGCGGGGAGGGGGCGCAGGAGTTCGCGATCGCCTTCGAGGACTTCACCGAGGCCGTGGCGGCGATGCCCGAGGTGGCCTTCGACACGAGCGAGTTGCGTCCGGTCGAGGAGCTGGTGGAGGTCCCGACCGGCTGGCTCTACGACGCCGGATGGGAGGAGTCGGCTCAGGAGGCGGCGGAGGCCTCGGCCGATGCGGCGCGTGACATGTTCCAGGCCGAGATGCCCGGTTCCTCGCTCGGCGAGGGTACGGCCGAGTACCTGGGAAGCTCGAATCACGGTGCTGTCGTCGAGCGCCGCTACCACGCTTCAGGGGTCATGGAGTTCGCCGACAGCGGCGGCGAGGCCCCTTTCAATCTGAACTACACGCTGCCGGGCGGCTGGGTGCCGGGCATCTCCGACTCGGCCGACTTCGGCCCGGAGCTGCACCGCTGCTTGGACAGTGCCGTCTGCGAGTCGGAGACGGAGTACGACGGGACCGTCTGGACCTTCGAAGAGCTCATCGAGCCTCAGGAGGTCCCCGAGGGCGCGTCGGACCCTGACGAGTACACCAACCACCAACTCGAGGTCACCCGGTTCGACCCCGACGGTTGGGCCGCCGCGATCTCGGTGCAGTGGACGGGCAGCGCCCCGTTCGAGCGGGAGGACATCACCGACATCCTGGGCGCGCTGCCCGCGCCGGAGTACGACGCCTCGGCGACGCCGGAGATCCCGGAGAACTAGCGCCGCAAGGCGATAGCGGCAACGAGGCGGGGGGGGGCCGGGGGGGGGGGGGGGCGCGGCCCCCCCCCCCCCCCGGGGGGGGGGGGGCGCCAGGC
>NZ_JAPZVP010000015.1:140147-169276 GCF_027622875.1 Glycomyces luteolus
TCCGACGCGGGGGCGCCGCCGCAGATCCCGCTCAACTCGCGCCGCAAGGCGATAGCGGCAACGAGGCGCGGGCCCGACTCGTCGAGTCGGGCCCGCGCCTTCCCCCGTCGAGGCGGCGTCGAGGCCGCCTAGCGCAGGACCTGCCAGTCGCGCGAGCCCAGGTATTCCGGGCGGTGCTTCTCGGCCGCGAACGGCGCTTCCAAGGCGTTCTCGACGCTGTTGAACACGATGAACAGGTTCGAGCGGGGGAACGGCGTGATGTTCCCGTTCGAGCCGTGCATGCAGTTCGAGTCGAACCAGATCGCCGAGCCGGCGGGGCCGGTGAACTGGTGGATGCCGTGCTTGTCGGCGAGCATCCGCAGGGAGTCGTGGTCGGGCGTGCCGACCTCCTGCTTCACCAGGGAGGCCTTGTGGTTGTCCTCCGGGGTGGCGCCGACGCACGAGACGAACGTCTGATGCGAGCCCGGCATGATCATCAGCGAGCCGTTGAAGTGGTAGTTCTCGGTCAGCGCCAGGGAGAGGCTGACCGCGCGCATGCGCGGCATCCCGTCCTCGGCGTGCCAGGTCTCGAAGTCCGAGTGCCATTCGAACGGGGCGCCGCCGAAACCGGGCTTGTAGTTGACGCGGCTCTGGTGCACGTATACGTCCGAGCCCAGGATCTGGCGGGCGATCCCGGCGATCCGCTCGTCTCGGATGAGCTCGGCGAAATGGGACGAGAGGCGGTGCACGTCGAAGACCGAGCGGATCTCGTCGGTGCTCCGCTCGCGGATCACGCGTTCGTCGCCGTCGAGGGCCGGGTCCTGGAGGAGATGGTTGAGTTCGGTCTGGGCCGCGGCGAGCTCGTCGGGTTCGAGCAGCTGCTCGATGGCGGTGAAGCCGTCGAGTTCGTGCGTGTCGAGCTGCTCCTCGGTGAGCGGCCCTTCGCCGGGGCGGCCCCACACGGCGGGGTCTTCGGTGCGGTAGACCAGGCGCGGTTCCTTGAAGCGCCGTGTCGGGTAGAGGTCGGTGGACTGCATTGTCGTTCGCTCCTCACTGCGCCGCAAATGGATGGCGGCGCATGGCTGTGCTTCAGAAAAGGCAGCTAGTCGTCTTCGGTCAGCAGGGGGTAGGTGCCGTCTGCGTCGTGGACCTCGCGGCCGGTGACCGGCGGGTTGAACACGCACACGCAGCGGAGGTCCTGCTCGACGTCGAGCGTGTGCCGCTCGCCGCCGTTGAGCAGGTACATGGTCCCCGGGGTGAGGGCGTGGACGTCGCCGGTCTCGAGGTCGCGGAGCTTGCCGGAGCCTTCGATGACGTAGACGGCCTCCACGTGGTTGGCGTACCGCATCGTGGTGGAGGTCCCGGCGAACAGGACCGTGTCGTGCAGCGAGAAGCCGACCTTGTCGCGGGCGAGCAGGAGGCGCCGGGAGCGCCAGGTGCCCTGTGCCTGGTCGCGGTCGTGCCCTTCGACATCGAATTCGGTGCCGATGAGGTCTTCGAGCCTTCTGACGATCATGCGGTCCCCTTCGCGGCGGCTTCCTTCTCGACCGTGGCGACGGCTTCGCGGACGATGTCGACGCCTTCCTCGAAGTCGGCGCGGCTGGTGGTGAGCGGCGGGAGGAACTTGACGACCTCGTCCTCCGCGCCGGAGGTCTCCATCAGGAGGCCGTTCGCGAAGGCCTCCTTGCAGACCTGGCCCGCGTGCTCGGGATTGTCGAAGACCATGCCGCGGGCGAGGCCGCGGCCGCGGGTGGCGATGCCGAGTTCGGCGTGGCTGGCGGCGATGTCGGCGAGTTCGGCGTCGAGCCAGGCGGCGTCGCGGTCGACTCCGGCGGTGAAGTCGTCGTTGCGCCAGAACGTCTCGAGCGCGGCGGTGGCGGTGACGAACGCGGGCGCGAACCCGCGGAAGGTCCCGTTGTGCTCCCCCGGCTCCCACACGTCCAGGTGCGGTTTCATGAGCGTGAGCGCGAACGGCAATCCCATGCCGGACAAGGACTTCGAGAGGGTCACGATGTCCGGGTAGATCCCCGAGCGCTCGAACGAGAAGAACGGACCCGTTCGCCCGCAGCCCATCTGGATGTCGTCGACGATGAACAGCATGTCGTGCTCGCGGCACACGTCCTGGAGCCCGCGCAGCCATTCGTGCGTGGCGACGTTGATGCCGCCCTCGCCCTGCACGGTCTCCACGATCACCGCGGCGGGCTGGTCGAGCCCGGACCCCGAGTCCTCCAGGAGGCTGCGCAGCCACAGGAAGTCGGGCGTCTGGCCGTCCATGTAGTTGTCGTAGGGCATGGTCGCGGCGTTGTTAAGCGGCACGCCCGCGCCGCCGCGCTTCATCGAGTTCCCGGTGACCGCGAGGGCCCCCAGGGTCATGCCGTGGAAGCCGTTCGTGAAGGACACGACGGTCTCCCGGCCGGTGTACTTGCGCGCCAGCTTGAGCGCGGCCTCGACCGCGTTGTTCCCGGCGGGGCCGGGGAACTGGACCTTGTAGTCGAGGTTCCTGGGCGCGAGTACGACGTCGCGGAAGGTCTCCAGGAAGGTGCGCTTGGCCCCCGAGTAGGTGTCTAGGGTGTGGACGACGTTGTCCTCGGCGAGGTAGCCCAGGAGGGCTTCCTTGAGGACGGGGTGGTTGTGCCCGTAGTTGAGCGACCCCGCACCGGCGAAGAAGTCGATGTACGACCTTCCCTGCTCGTCGTCGATGCGGCTGCCCTTCGCGGTGGTGAACACCGTGGGCCAGTTGCGGCAGTAGGAACGGACTTCTGATTCGACCTGTTCGAAAACCTGCATGATCTCTTCTGGGTCGGCCTGTTGGCTGTTCTCCGCTTCCCGGCGCGCACTGCTTGAGGCACGCGCCGAGCGCATACCCGGGCCGGCTCAGTCGGTGCCCGGGTAGGGCTGGCTCAGTCCGGCAGCGCGCCGTCGAGCAAACGCGTCGGACCGCTGATCGGTCCGATGCGGTGCAGCACCTCCGGCTCATGGCCGGAGCCGAGCTCTCGCTCGGAGAACAGCACGTCGCGCGTCAGGTTCGCGCCGTTCGCTTCCGCGAACGACTCGAACAGGCGCATCGACGCTTTGTTGTCCGGAGTCACCGTCGTCTCGACGAAGCGGACTCCGTTGGAGCGCATGCGAAGGACCACTTGGTCCAGCATGGTCCGTGCCAGTCCCCGGCGGCGGAAGCCGGGTGCGACCGCGACCTGCCAGACGAAGTACACGTCCGGCGCTTCGGGCCTGCGGTAACCGGTGATGAAACCCGCGATCGTTCCTTGCCGATCGCGGGCGACGACGCTCGTGGCCGCGAAATCACGACACCACAGCAGGTACGCGTACCTGCTGTTGACGTCGAGGTTCCCCGCCTCGCGGGCGAGGTTCCATAGTTCGGCCCCTTCGGCGGGGGTCGGCGAGCCGAAACTCAGGTCCCCGCTGGGATCGATTCGTCCTGTACTCCGTTTTTCAACGACATGGGTGGCCGGGCCTTTCGAGCCGCTGTCACTTGCGTCACCGGATGGCATGCCAACGACCGTAGCAAAGAAACCGACGATTGTTAAGACGAACGGGACGGTATTGTGAAGTTCTGATTGCACGATCTAGTGTTCGATCGCCTCCGCGACGTGGCCCTGCGGGTCGAGGCGTTCGAGCCCGGCGCGATCGGTGATCGACTTGCGGAGAGCCAGTTCAGGGTCCACCCCGGCGGCCCGCGCGGCGGCCACGGCGGCGAGCAGGAAGTCCCCTACCTCGTCAGCCTCGAGCTTGAGTCCGTCAGGCAGTTCGGGCAGCTCAAGCGGCTCGCCCTGGTCGTGGAAGCGCTCGATGACCTTGGCGGCCAGCGAAAGCGACGGCAGCTGGCGCGAGACGCCGTCGGCCGGGTGGTCGCGGTGCGGCTTCTCGGCGGCCTTGGCCTCGTTCCAGTGCTGGTAGAGGTCGTCCGGGTCGGCGTCGCCCCACACGTGCGGGTGCCGGCGGATGATCTTCTCGACCAGGTCGCCCGCGACATCGTCGATGTCGAAGTCCTCGGCGAGCGAGGCGTGCAGGAGCGGCTGGAACAGCAGGTCGCCGAGCTCCTCGCGGAGCTCCTCGGCGTCGCCGTTCGCGATGGCGTCGAGGACCTCGTAGGACTCCTCGAGCAGGTACGGGCCGAGCGTCTCGTGCGTCTGCTCCTGGTGCCACGGGCAGCCGTCCTCGGCGTGCAGCCGGGCCACCGCCTCGACCAGGTCGAGCAGCCTCGCCCCGGGCGGATCCCAGGAGCCGTAGACGATCTCGAGCTCGATCTCACCGCCCGCCACGTATTCGGCGAGGGCCTCGCGCAGCTCCTCGTCGCCGTCCTCACCGACGATCCACACACCGCCGGTCTCGATGAACTCGGCGGCGTCCTCGACCAGCTCGACGTCGATCCCGGCGTCGCGCACGGCCTCGACCGTCGGGCTCTCGAAGAACGCGGCGACGACCTCGGCATCCTGCAGGGCGTCCCAGGCCTCGACGGTGAGCAGCCCGGCGGGGATGCGCGGCGAGGTCAGGAGCCAGATGATGTCGCTCAACGCTGCGGCACCTCGACGGTGAACACGCCGACGAGCGGGCTGATGTCGAGCTCGCCGTAACGCGGGTTCACCGCGACGTCGTACTCGGCGATGTACTCGTTCAGGTCGTCGGCGAACCCGGCCTGCTGCTCGCCCCACAACTGCACGACCTCCTGGAGCACGGTCGGGTCGGACTGCGCGGCCATGTTGAACTCCATGAGCTCCTCCTCGGTGAGCCCCTCCGAGGCGATCCAGCCCTCCACCGCGCGCTGCAGCAGGTTCTGGTCGCCCGAGACGGCCGAGTTCAGCGCCTCGAGTTCCACGTCGGTCATCTCGCGGGGCTCTGCGGCCGCGGCGATCTCGTCGTAGTACTTGGCGGCCTCGATGTACTGGGCCTCGAACTCGTTCGCAGCGGAGCTCGTGTCGGGGGCCTCCAAGTCCATGGCCTGCCCCAGTTCGGCGAAGAGCACGATGAACGCGGCCTTCTGGCGGCTGTCCGCGTAGCTGACTTCCTCGAGCGTCGCGCCCTGTTCGAGGTACGAGCTCACCTCGCCGTCGACATAGCCGTCGAGGGTGGCCTCAGTGACGCGCTGGTCGCCGACGAACATCGCGGCCCCCTGCTCACTTCCGCAGGCCCCCAAGGCCAAGAGCCCGACCGACGCCACCGCGACAAGCCTCAGTATGCGCACAGCACTTCCCTTCCACTCGACTGCCCCTGTGACCTTAGCCTCACCAAAGATTCCTCCACAATCCCCCCACCCGAGACGTAGGCGGCAGCGGCGGGACCGAACTTCAGCGTTCGCCGCGGGTTTCGGGTTTCAATGGCGATCGGTCTCGCGGCCATGCGTCGACGAAGCGTTCGAGCAGCGCGGCGAAGGTCCGCGCCTCGTCATCGGTGAAGGCGGCGAGGGCTTCGGCGACGTTTCCGCGACGGCCGGCGCGGACGCGGTCGACGAGGTCCTGGCCTTCGGCGGCGAGTCGGATGCGGGCATAGCGGGAGTCGCCCGGGGCGGTGTCGCGTTCGATCAGGCCGTCGGCGAGCAGTTCCGCGGTGAGGCGACTGGCGCGTGGCCGGTCCACGTCGATCGCTTCGGCGATCTGCGAGATGGACAAGCCGTTCTTGTTGCCGTCCAGGGCATCGAGGTAGCGGAAGCGGGCGGCACTCGCCGCGGAAGCCGCAGCGGGATCGTCTCCGGCGGCGCGGCGCTGGAGGCGCCGGGACTGCTGGTCGCGCCTGATGCGGACGAGAGCCCGCTCGATCACCTCGTCAGGCTCTGGCTCGGGACGATTCATAGATGAGATCCTACAACAGTTGCTATTTGACAACTGATGATCTTAGAATCAGTTGCATGATGACAACTACTTCGGCATCGGTATGGCGGCGACTCCTGCTGGGCGTGCTCGCGATCGCCTGCTACGGGATCCTCTCGGCCGCCTGCGCCCTCCTCATCGCCGAGACCGCCTGGCCCACGATCGGTGACGACCAGCACTCCTCGGCACAGGCGACGATCGCGCCGGCACTGAACGTCTTCGCCTTGGCCATGCTCGGCTTCGCTGTCGCGGGGCCTCTGTTCACCCCGAGCCTCCAGGTCGCGTTCAATCTGGCCGCCGCGATCATCGCGGCGGGAGCCGGACCACTCCTGGCCCGCTTCGCCTATGCCCGCACCGACATCGACTTGTTCACTCCCGGCACCGCCGCACTCCTCACCGCCGGGATCCTGGTCGGCCTCATGCTGATCTGGGCCACCAAACGCCTGGCACCACTCCCTCACTGAGCAGCCCCCATCCGGCGGGGCGCTCTCTCGGCCCACCCCGGCTCGTTCAGGAGCGCTCGATTCATCCTTTGGGTGTCGCCAATCCGACAGCACCGTGCATCGGGCCTCGCTAAGAAGGGTCAGTGAACCCAACTCCACAACATCTGCATAGCCGCGGCTTCCAAGCCCTCGTAACCGGCGCCGAATGGAACGACCTGGTTTCCTCCGGCCGCACCACGGACTCCGCAGGCGGTGCCAGAATGCTCCAGCAAGGCGATCGCAACCCGGTCGTCTACGCCCTCTTGAAAGGCCGGGTCAGGGTGGTCTACACCGAGGCCGACGGCAACGAAGCCCTCATCGCCGTTCGAGGCCCCGGTGACCTCGTGGGCGAATACGCCCAACGGGACCAAGGCGAGCACATGGCATCGGTCTGGGCGCTCGAGGACTGCGTCGTGTCCGCCTTGACCGCTGACGCCTTCGACGCGTTCATCCGACGGCATCGACTCGACGACCCGCTGCAGCGCTACATCCTCGGGAAGATCCGCCAGAGCGGCCAGCGCATCTGGCGGGCCTCGCACCTGCAGACCGAGCAGCGCATGGCACTCCTCCTCCTGGAGATCGTCGGCACCGCCCCGGCCGACGCGGAACCAACCGTGCCGATGACCCAGGCGCAGATCGCCTCCTCGCTCGGTGTCGCGCTCAGCACGGTCACCAGTGTCCTGGCCGCTTGGAAGAAGTCCGACCTGATCCGGACCGTTCCAGCACCACTTCGAGTGCTCGACGTTGCAAAGCTCGCTCGCCACGCCAATTCACGTTAGGTGATACGAGACACATTCTGATTCATCCGGTGTCGGACATTCGAATGCCGCACGGCCCCAGACGATGAGGCGATGCGTACCCCTACGTGAAGGAGTCTCCCACCATGCCCGCCAGTACTCGCCGGGAAGCAGAGGACCGGTACCTGACCGTCCTCTGCCTCGACATCGAGCAGTTCGGCCGATACACCGACGCGCAGAGCACTAAGATCGCCAGCACCTTCCGCGACGTCGTCGAGCAGGCCTTCGAGCGCGCCGGACTCGCCGATGCGTATGCGGCCCATGTCTTCATGCAGAACGCCGGCGACGGCATCGTGGCCGGGTTCGATGAGCGGCGCCTCCCGCACATCGTGGACCGCATCCCGGCCGCACTCCAATTCGCGCTGCGCGAACTCCACCAGCAGGACGGCCTCGGCGTCCGGATGCGCATGGGCGTCTCCTACGGGCCAGTCCACGGCATCGCGGACCGGCGGGTCGACGTAGCGCCGAACCGCACCGTGGTGGATGCCTGCCGGGTCGCCGACGCCGATCCGACCCGGCTCCTGCTGCAGCGTTCCGACCCTGAGGCAACGTTCCTCGCGGTCGCGGTCACCGCGCCGGTCATGGACTTCACGGTCAGCCGAAACCCGTTGTGGCTCAGAAAAAGCGAGTTCGTCGAGTCGGATATCGCGATCGAATCGAAGCATTACCGCACGACCGCCTTCCTTCATGTCCCATCGCCTTCGGGAGCGCTTCTCCGCTCCGGCCTGGTCGATCTCGGGACGCGCAGGACCGACAAGGGCGGGCAGCGCCGCCCTCTGGAGGAGCGGGTCGATCGCGAAGCCTGCGCCGCCTACACGCTGAACGGCGAGAACCACGTGGCGGACGGGCAGGCGAACCAAGTCGGCACGGTGGGCCGAGGAGCCCGGATCGAGCAGACGTCCACTGGAGACGTGTCCGGTGACGGCGCGATCGGCGTGGTCTCCGGCACCGTGAATTACAGCCGTGACCAGTCCACGCATAACACCTACATCGCCGGGGACCAGATTTCGGCGGGCCGAGACGCCACCGTCAACAACCTCGGCCTCGACCAGTTCCCATTCGGCGACGGCAAGCATCGCCGAACCGGCAAGGAGCCGAGACACCCGTGACCGCCCGCGAAGCAGACGCACCGACGCCGCCACCGACGACTGAACCGAGCAATGGCGAACCCGGTCAGGGACTTGCGGAGGTCGAAAGCGATCAACAAGAACCCGAACCGGAACCGGCAGAGCGAGTCGAAGCCGACATCGAGACCTCCGCCGCCGCGAAGGAACCCGCCGCTGAATCGATTACCAATGTGGGTCGTGACAGCGTCCAGGCCAAGCGGGACGTGCACATCACGAATATTCACCTCCCGAGCAGCGAAGCGGTCGCCGACCTGCGCGACATGTTCGGCGCCTCGACGAACCGGGAATCGTTCGAGGTGGAGGTCGAAGATCTGGTCGCTCCCCCAGGCACGGAGGAGCACTTCGAAGCGCTCGATGAAGAGTTCGTGCTGGTGCTCGCCTCGACCGGGCAAACCGGGCTGAGCACCGCGGTGAAGCAGCGGTGCAAGGCCTTCGGCGCACGGCTCGGGCTACCCGCGCGGATGCTGCAGTCCACCAGCGTGGACGAGCTCAAGCAGGAGCTCGAGGGGTTCGAGGCACCGACCGTGCTGGTGCTCGACACCTCGCAGAATCCGGGGCTCGAGGAGCAACTGCCCACTGCGGCCGATTATCTGCGCACCATTCTCAAGAAACTCGACTGCCGCCTGGTTATCGCCGTGGAACTCGAGTTCCGTATCGAATTCCAACGCCACTTCCCGAAATCGGTCTTCGATCTGGCACGCGCCGATCCGGACCGGGTCTTCACCCATCACTTCGATCGGGCAGACGCGGAGTTCGCGGAAATCCTCGAATCCGAGTACTTCAGCGACACGTTGAGCACCGCTTGGCCGCCACTGGTGCGCCTCATGGCCTCGATCCTCAGCCACGCTCCCGCCGACCTCACCTTGCAGGAATTCCAGGAGCAGCTCAAGCGCCGGGTTGAAGACGCTTCAGCCTCCATCCGCGACCTGCTGGAGAACAAGCTCGACGCCCAAGGCAAAGCGGTGCTCATCTCGGCGTCCGCACTGGAACGGATGTCCACCCGGTCGATCGCACTCGCGGCGGAGGACTTCCTCAGGTACTCCAAGGACGAAGGCACCCCAGTGGAGGTGCTCGGCGAGTACGGCATCCTCCAGAAGCTGGAGTTGATCCGCCAGGAGTTCTACATCGAGGGCTCGAACTTCAAGCACCCCGATTTGGGCGACGAGGTGCTCCTGCATGTCTGGGAGCAGTATCCGGCTTGGCATATGCCGTTGCGAAACTGGCTGGTACGGCTGTTGCTCGAACCCGATTACCTGGAGTGGACCAACCTCACCCGGCTCCCGCGGCGTCTGGTCAAGCTGGCTTCGGTCGCTGAAGACGGATCGATGCTCACCGGACAGGTCGAAGTGATGACCGTCAGTCGGTCCCCGGTGATCCGCTCGCTCGCCTCAGCCGTCTTGCTCGGCGGGGCCCTCGACGACACGATCGGCCCCAGCGTCCGCGGCCGGATTTACGACTGGAGCCGCGGTTCATCGTTCGAGAGGCAGGTAGCGGCGCTCGAGGCCTGCGCCGACGAGGACTACCTGGTCCGATTCCCCCGCAATGCACTGTTCCGGTTGCGGCAGCTCGCCCGCTCGGAGCACGACGGCGTCGCCGAGGCGGCGTTCGAGGCGATCATCGCGTCCTCTGCGCGAATCCACCTGGGCGACCTGCTGGTCCACTTCCGGCACTGGTTGTTCGGTGCCGATCAGAACGAGATTTCGATGATCCCCCGCCTGCTCGACCGGATCTGTGTCAGGGAGGACGTGATCGAATCGCTCAGACAGGACCCTTGGCCCGTTATCGGCGATCCCGCAGGACTCACCGCCTCCTTCTGGCGGCTGGTCCTCACCATCGCCGACCCCGCCTCGGTCCGCCTCGCCGTCAGGGCTTGGCTCTCCGCCGCAGCCGAGCTCTCCCCGGCCGACGGTGAGCGCATGGTCGCACTGGTAGTCAAGGCGGCCGCCGACGACTACGGCTCGATCGGCCAGATCGCCCAAGCCTCGAAATCACTCACGCTCGACGGCGCGGGCCTCTCCGAGCGCACTCGAGAACTCTCCCGCCAGATGCTCAGCCACATGTTTGAAATCGAGGTGCCCCTCCCATGACAGCAGTGCTCATCCTCTTGATGCTCGCCGCCGCGGTTCTCGGACTCGGCTGGTACATGGCCTCCCGGCAAAGGAGCGACGAGTTCGCCGACGAAGCAGCGACAGCGTCGGGATACATGGACGTCACCGTGTCCCTGCCGAGCAGAGACGAGTACTTCCAGTTCACATGCCAGTTCAGGGTGGCCTACGCACCGACTGACAAGAACCGGGCCGGAACGGAACCGTCGATCAGCAGCGTCGAATCGTTGCTTTACACAGCCGGCAAAGATGTCTCCACCAACCTCGCGCTGCCGCAGAGAAGCCAGCTCAGGCACGAACTGTCCGACATGTTCAGAGTGCAGCGCACGCTGCCGAACAAGGAGTTCGTCATCTCGGCCTACTGCGACGCGGTGGAAGTCGACGAAGGTCAGCTCAGAGCCGTGGAGCGCAGCTACGACGAGGTTCTGGAAGCCGAGCGGCTACAGCGTCGAGTCGGGTACCTCGGCAAGGTGTTCCAGGACCCGCGAACCGCAACGATGTGGTGGCTCGCCCAAGACCCGGCGAAGATCGACGAACTGCCAGGCAAGGCCGAGTTGCTGTACCGACTCGACCGCCGGCTGAATCCCAACGCCAACCCTTCGGACCTGCCCATCAGCCGCGATCTCGACTGGTTCATCCAAACTGCGGACGACTCCGAGCGAGCCGCGATCGGCGTCGCGCTGGCGGGCATCTACCGAAGGTTCGGACGCGAGGAGTTCGCAGACGAAGCCGAGCAGCTCATCCCGAAGCGAACGCTCCCCTCCCGAAAGAACAGCGATCCCGAGAATCCCGACGACGATCAGAACCCCGGTCGTCCCAACGAATAAGCGCGATGCCGTTCTCCGTACTATCCTGCAGAATCATCGAGGAGCCCAGCATCGTCTATCTGGAAAGCCCCTACGAGCGTCGGTTCTACGAGAACAGCGATGATGTGGGGAAGTATCACCAGATTATCGAGGACTCCGACAAGCCAAGTCTCTAAAGGAGTTCCAGCGATGAGCCAGGATGGGTGGCGCAAGTCGAGCCGGAGCCAGGGCGCGAACACCGACTGCGTGGAACTACGAGTCGCCCCGTGGCGCAAGTCAAGCCGGAGCCAGGGCACCGCGAATAGCGACTGCGTCGAGGCTCGCACTGCAGGTCCCGGCTTCCAGGTTCGTGACAGCAAGCTTGGCGATGACTCCCCGATCTTCGACCTGAAGACCGCCGACTTCACCGCGCTGCTCCAGCGAGCCGACCGGTAGCCCGACTCAGAACACAGCACGGCCCCGCCGCCCTTGAAATCGAGGGTGGCGGGGCCGTTTGCCGTTCACAGCATGGCGTCGGTGACCACGATCGACCGATAGGGGTCGATGTCGGCCTCGTCGATCCGCCATTCCGAGATCTGGTGCCCCTCTTCGGTGACCGTCTCGCGCTCCTCGGCGAAGGTGCTCGGGTCGTCGAGGCTCCAGCCTGCAGGGAGCTCGTCGACGAAGAACAGGCCGTCCTGCAAGTAGAAGAACCCGTCGCCCGGGTTGTAGATCGTCCAGCCCCGGAAGAAGTTCGCGGACTCGGGATCCTGCACGTTCGTCAGCAGCACTCCGACCGGACCACCGCTCGACACCTTGGCGAGCTGGGCCCGCCAGCTCTCGGTGTACTGCTGGATGTCCCAGTGGTCCAGGGAGGCCTGGAAGTACTCGACCTCGCCGTTCGGGAAGGCGAGGCTCCCGGCGAAGTACTGGTTCGCGTCCGCTGCGTGCGTAGAAGCGGTGACGGTGAACATTGGCTACCTGGCTCCCTAGTCCTTGAGGCGGTTCAGTTCGGAATCGTACGTGCCGATGCGGCGGCCCTTCCGGTCGAACATCTTCCAGCCGTCCGAGGTGTTGTGCCCGTCGATGTCCCGGGAGATGTACGTCTTGGTCTTCGGGTTGTAGTACACCGTCTGGCCGTGGCTGTCGAACTCCGCCTTCTGCGGCGGGATCCGCTGCGTGTACCCGAGGTCCTTGGCGCGTTCCGTGTCGGACTTGGGCGGCGTGGAGTCGTCGTCCTTCGAATCGTCGGTGTCCTTCGGGTCCTTCGGGTCGTCGGCGCCTTTCGGACGGGCTTGGTCGCTTTCGGCGTCCTGCTTGTTCTGGTCCATCTGGCCGCCCACCGGCGGCCTCGGAGGTTTCCGGTTCTTGTTCTTCCGGGCATGGAGCCCGGTGAGCGCTAGGAGCACCGCGAACATGATCGCGGCTCGGAAGGCTCCTGGGGTGCGTCGCTGCATGCGGGGCCTTTCAGACGTCGAGGAGGGCACGGAGCGATTGGATGGACGTGACCAGGCCCATGAGCCAGCCGAAGATCCGGCCGACCCACTTGACCACGGCGGCGGCGAGCTGGGCAGCGACGATCGGCGCGGCCACGCCGGCGGTGAACACGACCTCTGCGAGCCAGACGACCACCTTCGCGATGCAGTCGGCGACGAATCCGCGGACGAACTCGCGGACCATCGTCACGAGGTTCCCCGCGCCGCGCACCGCTTCCCCCATACCGAGCGCGGTCGCGCCGAAGGCCCCGACGAGGTCGACGTTGAAGCCCGCCATATCGCGGTAGGCCTCGGCGGCGTCGTCCTGCCAGGTCGGGATCTCCGAGCCGACCGCGGCTTCGAACTCCTCGCCGATGGCGAACAGCTCGTTGGCGATGTTGTCCCAGGTCATCGCGACCGTCTCGATGGTCTCGGGGTCCCCTGCGAGCCAGTCGAGGGCTTCCTTCAAGGGCTCGACCTGCTCCATCGCCCATTCGATGCCCATGGACAGCAGGGTGCTGAACGGGTCGATGAGCGTGGACCCGACGTTCAGGGCCGCGCCGAGGCCGGCGATGGACCCGTCGATCCAGCTGCCCTCTTTGATCGCGTCGCGGATGCCGGTGTAGTCCTCGTAGAAGCCGAAACCGGTTCCGGCATCGCGGTAGCCGGCCTGGCCTTCCTTGATTTGGTCCGAAGTGGCGATGAGGTTGTTCATATGCGGGTCGCTCCAGAGGGGTTCGGGTGTCAGAGCTCGGTTTCGAGGCGGGTGAAGTCGTCGGCCGACTGGGTGTCCGCGTCCTCATAGGCGGCGGCGCACTCTTCAACGGCCTGCGCGAGGAGCACGAAGTTCTCGGCCATCGAGGCCATGCCCGCGTCCTGGTCCTGGTGCCGCTGCTCCATCAGCGGCGGCAGCATCGCGCACAGTTTGCCGTATGCATCGTCTGACATCGCGATGTGCGAGCTGGCCTCCTTGATCGCGGCGAATCGCTCGTTGAGCGCGCGCAGATGCGAGGCGTGAGACCGCAGCTCATCGGGATCGACCTCCTTGGCGGCCACGACTACCGGTCCTCTTGGGCGCTGGTCTTGAAGCCCGCCATGAGGGCTCGACCTGTCGGGGAGTCGTCGCCGACCGTCTCGCGCACGACCGCTGCCGCCGCTTCGGCGAGCTGACGCTTGGCGTTCTGGTAGGCCTGCAGCATCGCTCTCGCCGTGTATTCGGCCGGCTGGCGGGTGATGCGGTCCTTCGCCTGGACGTCGAGCAGATCGCCGCTGTGGCTGATCGTCACGGTGATCATGCCGTTGTCGTCGGATGCCGTGACACGGAGCGCTTGGAGGCCTTCGGCGGCGGCCTGGGTGTCGGCGGCACGCTGCTCAGCTCGAGCCTTCCAGGCTTCAAGACGCTCCCGGGCGCCTTCGACGTCGAGTAGGGGATTGTCCATCATCGAACTCCGTTCCTGTTGTGGCCGTTGAGGGGTACAACGGCCGTCGCCCGCTCAGCACTATAGGTGAGGTGCGCACGGCAAAGACCCCGTTGGTGGCGGTCGGTCCATACACTGTGGGTGTTTCTTCGTCAGTGCCCGACAAGAGAGCGAACATCCCCATTATGAAGCTGAGAGCAGTGCTGTGCTGTCTGGCCGCCTCCGGATTGCTCCTGAGCGCCTGCAGCGAAGACGGCGGGACCATCGATGAGCCCACCGAGGAGGCCGCGACTTCCGCAGCGGCCGAGGAGGAAGTGGACGCCGAGGCGTTCGACCCGCCCATGCAGTTCGACACCGGGGCGGGCGTGCCGCTGCCCGAGGAGGCGGGGGCCGGGAACGTCAACCTGGCCGGCGACGCCGTGAAGCCGCTCCCGGTGGTCCTTTCAGGAACGAGGGCGTTCATCGCGGCGGCGAACCAGCTGCAGATCGTGGACACCCGCAATGCCGAGGTGCTGCCCGCGATCGTGCCGCAGTCCGGTACGCCGATGGACCCGGCGCTCACCGTGTTCGCGGGAGACAACCCGATCCAGGCGCCGATCACGGTGGACGTGGGCGGCAAGGAACTCGTGGTGGTGCCGTTCCTGACCACCGGGGAGGCCTCGGGCACTGCCGTTGCGCGCCAGAGCCTCGAAGTGATCGCGGTGGACCCGGCGTCCGGCGAGCAGGCGTTCAGCGTGGTGCACGAGCTGCCGCTCGCGGAGGACGGTTCCACGTATGAGAACGCCGTCGCCAAGGGCGCGACCGATGGCGTGGTCGTGATCGACCTGGACATCTACACCGGTTACTCGGTCGCGGTGGACCTGAACGCGAAGGCCGTGGCGTGGGAGCAGGCTTTCTCGACCTGGGCCGTCGCGGGTGACACCGTGGTCGGCAACCTCGGGGAGCGGGACTACAACCGGCACTTCGGCGGTCTCGCGATCGCCGACGGCGCCGTGAAGTGGGACGACCCGAACTTCGGGTACGAGACCGTGGGTCCGGCCGGGTCGAAGTACGTGTACGGCTTCGGCGGTTTCGACAATATCGACGGCGGCCTCTACCTGGTCGAAGCCGCGACCGGGAAGGTCACGAGCCTGCAGCCCGAGGAGCGCGATCTGGGCGTGTGCAGGTTCGACGGGCAGACGACGCTGGTCTGCAACGACACCTGGGGCTGGCTCGGGGCCGTGAACACCGAGACCGGCCAGTTCGTGTGGCAGCAGGAGGCTTCGGCCGAGCGTGCGAGCGTGGGGATCACCGCCGTCTGGCACGGCGCGATCTACGGCAGCACGGAGAACGGCCCGGTGGTGCTCGACGCGCTCACCGGTGCGGACGCCGAGACGGCGCCGGGTGTCGCCCCGTGGGTCGTCAACGAGTACGCGGCGCTCGCGGCGGACCCGAACAGCGGCGTGTCCGCGTACCCGGCCATCGCTTGACGGCGGGTCCGGGACGCTGCTCGCGTCCCGGACCCGTGCCGCGCCCTGCCTGCCTCAGCCCGGTCGGTTTTCGACGACCATGGCGAGGCGGGACAGGGCGCTTTTTATGTTCGCCAGTGTGAGCCCTTGGGCGCGTTGGAATTTGAATACCTCAGGAGCGAGCGGGGCGAGGAGGGTGTCGGCGAGGGCTTCGGGGGTGGGGATGGCGGCTTCTCGTAGGAGCGAGAGGACGTGCGCGCGCCAGAAGCCGTAGGCGCCGATTTCGAATCGGCGGCCGCCCAGTTCCGTTGCGAGGGCGAGGTTGCCATGGGTCTCAAGGAGGTCGGCCATCGCGGCGTAGAAAGCGGCGAGGCGTTCGGCGGGCGGGGCTCCGGGCCCGAGAGGCGGTGGGCCGGACATGAGGTCGCGCTGGAGGGCGGTCTCGTGCTCGTCGAGGAGGGCAACCGCGATGGAGGCGACGTCGGGGTAGCGGCGGTAGAGGGTGCCCCGGCCGACGCCCGCGGCTTTTGCGATGTCGTCCATGGTGACCGCGCGCGGGTCCTTGACGGCGAACAGCTCGGCCGCGGCGGTCAGCACCTTGGTGCGGTTGCGGGCGGCGTCGGCGCGCTCGTGCTTCATGGTGGCGATCCTAACAGTAAGTGGACAGCATGGCCGGTTATGTTCGACGATAAATGGACATCGTGTCCGTTTATTTGGAGGAACCGTGCTCCTGCACCTCGACGCCAGCGCCCGCCGCAGTTCGTTCAGCCGCGAGGTCGGCGATACCGTGGCCGCCGCTTGGCGGCTCGCCCATCCCGATGCCGCGTACGTGCGCCGCGACCTCGCCCTCGACCCGCCGCCCCCGATCGGGGAGGCCTGGACCGAGCTCTGCGATTACGTGCTGGAGCACCAGATCACCGAACCCGCGAGGTATGCGGAGGCGGTCCGGACGCCGGAGCAGGCCGCGGCGTGGGCGGTGGTGCGGCCGCTGCTGGAGGAACTGGTCGCGGCCGAGACGGTGCTGATCGCGGCGCCGATGTACAACTTCTCGGTCCCGGCGGTGCTGAAGGCTTGGATCGATCAGGTGACGTTCCCGCGGATGTCGTTGGCGGGCACCAAGTTCGTGGTCGCATACGCCCGGGGCGGAGCGTACGGCCCCGGCACGCCGCGCGAGCCGTTCGACCACCATGAGCGGTACCTCCGCGATTTCTTCTCCGGCCACTTCGCGGTGGAGGACGCGGTGTTCGTCGGCTCCGAGATGGTGAACTCGCTGATCGACCCGGCCCTGGCCCGGCGGCGCGACGAGCACGAGCGGTCGCGGGCGGCGGCGCTGGAAACGGCCCGGAAGATCGGGGGTTCGCTGTGAGCTGGTGGGTGCTCGTCGCGGCAGGCCTCGTCGAGATCGCTTGGGCCATGAGCATCAAGCCGACTGAGGGGTTCACGCGGCTGTGGCCGAGCGTCCTCAGCATCGTGCTGATGGGACTCGCGGCGTTCCTGCTCGCGGTCGCCATGCGCGGCCTGCCGACTGGTACGGCCTATGCGGTGTTCACGGGCATCGGCGCGGTGGGTGCGGTGACGCTGGGGATCGTCCTCAATCGGGATCCGGTGACGGTGGGCCGCATCGTCGCGATCTCGCTCATCGTCTGCGGCGTGGTGCTCGCTCGGATCACCAGCCCCGAGTAGCGGGGCCCGGCTGCGGCCGGGCCCCTTCGTCAGTCGGCGTCGGCTTCGTTGGGGTCGTGGGCGATGCGGGGTCGGCGGCGGCGGGGGCGCGGCCGGGGCCGCATGTCCTGGATCCGGTCGATCTCGTAGCGCACGTACCAGGGTTCCCAGCCGCCTTGGCGGAACCATTGGCGGGCAGTGCGGGAGGCGAGGCCGCCGAGGACGAACAGCGCGATGATGATCCACAGTGGTGCGACGATGAGGGCGAAGACCTCCCCGTAGGTTCGGACGACGGCGGTCATGCCGAAGACCACGTTCACCAGGACGATCACGATCGCGGCCACGCGGGCCCATTTGCGGCCGAGGCCGAGGGCCAGGACCGCCATGACGTAAGGGACCGTGTAGAACACGAGGGCCGGGAGGACCACCTCGATCGGGTAGCCGGCGCCGATGTCGATGGCGGCCTCGATGTCGGCGAGGAGTGGGACGTCCTCGGTCTCGCCCTTGAACCAGTTGAAGGCCCGGGGCCCGATGCCGACGGTCACGCTGACCAGCATGAAGTACTGGAACACCAGCATGACCTGGGCGAGGTCGACGGAGTGCGGCTTGTCGTACAGCGCTTCCTGATCGAACGAGGTGCTCATAGCGGGGCTCCAAAGGGCTCCAAGACGCCGGGCTCTCAAGCGTACGGCCGCAATGCCCTTGAGCGGAAGCGCTAGCGGCGGCCGGGGCCTTCGGTTAGGGTCTTCGGACAGTGGACACCTTGCGACCTTCCGACCTCGCCCGCGAACACGGGCTCTCGACCCAGGCGGTGCGCAACTACGAGCGGGACGGCTTCATTCCGGCGGCGGCGCGCACGCGCAGCGGGTACCGGGTCTACACCGAGGCGCACGCGGCGGCGCTGCGGGCGTTCCTGGCGCTGATCCCGGCGTACGGCCACGCGGCGGCGGGCCGGATCATGAACGCGCTCAATGCCGGAGACACCGAGAGCGCGCTGGCATCGATCGATCGCGGACACCTGCGGCTGCTGCGGGACCGGGAGACCCTCGACGCCGTGCGCGCCGCGATCGGGCACCTCACGGCCGAGCCCGCGCCCGCGCGGTTCACCGGGGCGCCGCTCACGGTCGGCGAGCTCGCGCGGCGGCTCGAGGTCACAGCCGCGACCATCCGGAACTGGGAGCAGGCCGGGATCCTCGCCCCTGAGCGCGAACCGGTGACCGGGTACCGGTTGTTCCGCCAAGAGGACGTGCGGGACGCCGAGCTCGCGCATCTGCTCAGGCGCGGCGACTATCCGCTGGAGCGCATCGCGGTCGTGGTGCGGCAGGTCCGGATCGCGGGCGGTACCGAAGAGCTGGCCGCCGCGCTCGAAGGCTGGGGCCGCAGGCTGACCGAGCGCGGGCTCGCGATGCTCGACGCCGCCGCGCTGGTGAGTCGGTACCTGCAGCTCACCTGATGAACTCGCTGATTGACAAGTGTTGATATCCCACTTACCATGGCACCGTCATTCTCGGAAAGTTTCATGAAAATTGTCGAAACTTCCGAAGCTCTGTTTTCCCTCCTCCGCAAATGGAGTCGCAAAGCCATGGAACGTCAACCCCGAGCGAGGCGCCTGCGCGCCCTCGCCGCCGGAGCCGGAGCGCTGGTCCTCCCCGCCGCGCTCGCCTTCGGCCAGCCCGCCACCGCCCAGGACGAGGGCACCGTCGTGTACGCCTCGGATTTCGAGGACGGCACCGTCGGCGACTGGGCCCCGCGAGGCCCGGTCACCCTCGCCGTCGAGAACGGCGCCCTCCTCACCACCGGCCGCAGCGCCGACTGGAACGGCCCCGCGCTCGACCTCACCGACCACATCACCGCCGGTGGCGTGTACGAGATCTCGCTGGACGTCCGCTTCGCCGACGGCAGCGCCGGAACCCAGCTCAGCGCCACCGTCCAGCGCGACACCGGCGGCGAGACCGCCTACGACAGCCTCGTCTACCAGGCCGCCGTCGGCACCGACTGGGCCACGCTCAGCGGCGAGTACACCATCGCCTCGCCCGCCGACGCCCTCACGTTCTATGTCGAATCCCCGACCATCGACGCCTCGTACCTGATCGACAACTTCCAGATCACCGAGCTCGCCCCGCCCGGCGTCGACCCGAGCATCCCGTCCCTCAAGGACGTCGTCGCCGAGGACTTCCGCTTCGGCGCGGCCGTCGACCCCCGCGACCTCGCGACCTCTAACGGTGACCTGCTGAACAAGCACTTCAACCAGATCACCGCCGAGAACCACATGAAGCCGGACGCGATCCAGCCGACCGAGGGCACCTTCACCTTCGACGCGGCCGATGAACTCGTCGAGCACGCCGAGGCGAACGGCATGGAGGTCTACGGCCACACGTTCCTGTGGCACAGCCAGGTCCCCGACTGGTGGTTCACCTACCCCGCCGGGCACCCCAATGCCGGTGAGCCCCTTGGCAGCTCCGCCGAAGACCAGCAGATCATGCTCGACCGCCTCGAAGCGCACATCGGCGCCATCGCCGCGCACTACGGCGACCGCGTCTGGGCCTGGGACGTCGTCAACGAGGTCATCAGCGACAACGCCGCCGAGGTGTACCGCAACAGCCGCTGGTTCCAGATCTTCCAAGGCCCCGAGTACATCTCGCACGCCTTCCGCATCGCCCGCGAGCAGCTTGACGCCGTCGGCGCCACCGAGGTGAAGCTCTTCATCAACGACTACGGCACCGACAACCCGGCCAAGCGCGACAACCTCTACAACCTCGTCGCCGACATGCGCGCCAACGGCGTCCCGGTCGACGGCGTGGGCCACCAGACCCACATCAGCCTCAACACCCCCCTCAGCAACATCGAGGCGAGCATCGACAAGTTCGCCGGACTCGGCGTCCTCCAGGCGGTGACCGAACTCGACGTCGCCATCGGCGCCCCCGTCGAAGGCGTGGAGTTCCCCGAGTACGAGGCGCGCATCGTCCAGCAGGGCCACTACTACCGCGACCTGTTCGCCATGCTCCGCACCAAGGACCTCGAGTCCGTGACCGCCTGGGGCCTGCATGACGGCCGCTCCTGGCTGCGCGGCTTCAACGGCACCCGCCCGCTGGAGTCCCCGCTGCCCTTCGACGACCAGCTCCAGGCCAAATGGGCGTACTGGGGCATCGTCGACCCCAGCCGCCTCCCCGAGATCCCCGAGGAGCCGGTGCCCGACTACGCCCGCGTGCAGGTGCCGCAGGCCAAGACCGCCCCGGTGATCGACGGCGACAAGGACAAGGCCTGGAAGAAGGCGGCCACGGTCGCGACCGAGGTGAGGGTCGAAGGCAGCGCCGACGGCGCCACCGCCGACGTCTCGCTGATGTGGGACGAGAACGCGATCTACGCCCTCTTCGAGGTCACGGACCCGACCCTCGACGAGACCAGCGCCAACCCCTGGGAGGAGGACTCCGTCGAGGTGTTCCTCAACCCCGGCAACACCAAGCAGGGCGGCTACGGCGACGCCGACGGCCAGTACCGCGTGAACTTCGCCAACGTGGTCACGCTGGGCGGCAACGGACCCGAAGCGGGCGCGATCACCAGCGCCGCCGAGGTCACGAGCACCGGCTACACCGTCGAGATCGCGATCGCCCTGGCCGAGGGCCAGGGCGCGGTCGGCGCCGAGCACGGCCTGGACCTCCAGGTCAACGACGCCACCGACGGTGTCCGCACCGCCGCGCACACCTGGTACGACCCGACCGGCCAGTCCTGGAGCACCAACAAGAACTGGGGCATCGCCGAACTGGTCAGGAAGGTCAAGACCGAGGCCCTTCCCGAACCGGTCTAACCGGGCGGTGAGCACGTGAGGGGGGCGGGACCGCGATAGCGGTTCCGCCCTTTTCGTGTGCCCGCGTCCCGTTGCGATGTCGCACCGACGTGCCACCATGGGGGCATGTGTCGCAGTGTGAAGACCCTGTTCAACTTCGATCCGCCCGCCACCAGCGAGGAGGTCCACGCCGCCGCGCTCCAGTACGTGCGCAAGATCAGCGGCTCGACCCACCCGTCGCAGGCCAACCAGGAGGCCTTCGACGCGGCCGTCGCCGCGATCGCCGCCGCCACCCAGGAGCTGCTCGACGGCCTGGTGACGACCGCGCCGCCGAAGAACCGGGAGGTCGAGGCGGCGAAGGCGAAGGCCCGAGCGGCCGAGCGCTTCGGCACCGAGACCTCCTAGAGCGCCTTGCTCAACCGGGCGTGTCTGATCCGGCACGGGCTGTGGCAGCCCGAGGGCCGCTGCCAGCCACTTCAGGTTGATCGACGCGAGGTCGATGAACACGCGACGGAGCCAATCCGGTTGCTCGCTAACACAGGCGCGCTGCAGCGACGGCCCTGCAAGCCTCGCGATGAGGGGTGCGGGTTCGGTGCACACCTGCCACGACGGCGGACCGCCCTCCAGGTGAAGCGTGGGGAGCAGTTGCACGAGGTCGTGCAACTCGTGGCCGGCGCCGGCGTGCGACCAGTCGACGAGGCGAACTTCGCGCTCGTCGGCGTTGCCGAGGATGGCACCGGATTGCCGTTGCTGGTGCCGGAGGACCTGTCCGCCGCCTACTTCTTCGATGCGCCGGCACGGCGCCGCGTAGTCCGGGCGACGCAAGCCTCGACCTGGTCACCGATCAGGACGACACGACCATCGCCACCGACGTCCTGAACTGGATCGCACAGCGCTGACCGCTTCCGAGGTCCTAAGTCCGTCCGAGGATTCCCCCGCGAACGCATCGGTGAGAAGCTGAGACTTTCACATACGGGAGGTCGCTCATGCGGTTCGAGGGGTATCGGGTGGTCGTGACCGGGGCCGGTCGCGGTTTCGGGCGGAGCCTGGCGGTCGCGCTGGGACGGGACGGGGCCGAGCTGTTCCTCTCCGCGCGTGATTTCCAAGCGGCGGAAGCGGTCGCGGAGGAAGTGCGCCGTGTCGGCGGGCGGGCGCACGCGTTCGAGTGCGACCTGGCCGACCCCGGGTCGGTGCGCGAGTTCGCGGAGTCCGCGGGCGAGGTGGCCGACCGGATCGATGTGCTCGTCAACAACGGCGCCCCGTACCTGAACGCGGGCGGGTTCCTCGAAGCCGACGACGCGCAGGTCGCCGCGACCATCAGCGCCGGGGCGACCGGGACCGTGCTGGCCACCAAGGCGTTCCTGCCGCTGCTGCTGCGCAGCGACCGGCCGGACATCGTGACGATGGTGTCGGGCTGCGGCGAGTACGGCAACCACCGGTCCGAGGCGCACGAGGCGTTCTACGCCGCGAAGGCCGCCCAGGCCGGATTCACCGAAGTGCTCTCGAAGCGCCTGCGCCCCCAAGGGGTCCGGGTCATCTCCCTATACCCGCCGGACTTCGACAACCCCGACCCGCTCGGCCCCGAATGGGACGCCGAGCGCGGGAACGGGGACGCACTGTCGGCGCGCTCCCTCGTCGACTGCGTCCGCTTCGCCATCGGGCAGCCGCGCGACTGCTTCATCAAGTCGTTCTACTTCGAGCAGGCATAAGGGGCCGGATGGCTCCGGCCCCCATCTGCTTAAGCCGCTTCGGGGACGATGTCGTTGATGAGGTCGGCGCACCACTGCAGGAGCGCCAGGCCCTCCAGGGGCTTGCCGCCGATCCGCGACGTGGTCGGGCGCGGGACGCTGATGAGGCCCGCGGCCTCCTTGTAGTGCGCGTCCGGGTAGTGCCGGCCGAGACGCAGCTGCTTCGAATCCGGAATTTCCACAGTGGAGAATCGGAGGTTCTTGCCCTGCAAGGCGATGTCGGTGAGGCCTCGGCTCCTCGCGAGGAGGCGGAAGCGCGCCAGGTGGAACAGCGTCTGGACCTGGTCGGGCGCGGGGCCGTACCGGTCCTCCATCTCCTCGCGCACCTCGTCGAGCTCGGCCTCGGTGTGGACCTCGGAGATCTTGCGGTACATCTCCAGGCGCAGGCGCTCGACCTCCACGTAGTCGAACGGGATGTTCGCATCGAGCGGCAGCTCCACTTTGACCGGCGCAGGCGGTTCCTCGGCCCCGCCCTTGAAGGACGCCACCGCCTCGCCGACCATGCGCAGGTACAGGTCGAAGCCGACGTCGGCGATGTGGCCGGACTGCTCGGCGCCGAGGAGGTTGCCCGCGCCGCGAATCTCCAGGTCCTTCATCGCGACGTACATGCCCGCGCCGAGCTCCGAGTGCTGGGCGATCGTCGCCAGGCGCTCGTGCGCGGTCTCGGAGAGCGGCTGCTCCGGCGGGTACAGGAAGTACGCGTAGGCGCGCTCGCGGCTGCGGCCCACCCGGCCCCGGATCTGGTGCAGCTGCGAGAGGCCGAGGAGGTCGGCGCGCTCGACGATGAGGGTGTTCGCGTTCGGGATGTCGATGCCGGACTCGATGATCGTGGTCGAGACGAGCACGTCGTACTCGCCCTCCCAGAAGCCCTGCATGATCTGCTCGAGCTGCGTCTCGGTCATCTTGCCGTGAGCGACGGCGACTCGCGCCTCGGGGACGAGTTCGCGCAGTCGCGTCGCGGCCCGGTCGATGGACTCGACCCGGTTGTGGAGGTAGAAGGCCTGGCCGTCGCGCAGCAGCTCGCGGCGGATCGCGGCGGCCACCTGCTTGGCCTCCCAGGCGCCCACATAGGTCAGCACGGGGTGGCGCTCCTCGGGCGGGGTCGCGATCGTCGACATCTCGCGGATGCCCGTCACCGCCATCTCGAGGGTGCGCGGGATCGGGGTGGCGGACATGGTGAGCACGTCCACCGCGGTGCGCAGGGCCTTCAGCTTCTCCTTGTGCTCCACACCGAACCGCTGCTCTTCGTCCACAATGATCAGACCGAGGTCCTTGAAACGCGTCTCGGCCTGGAGGAGTCGGTGCGTGCCGACGAGGATGTCGATCTCCCCCGCCGCGATGCCCTTCTGGATCTCCCCGGCCTCGCGCGTCGACTGGAACCGCGAGAGCTGCTTGATCTTCACCGGGAACTGGCCCATGCGCTCCACGAACGTGCCGTAGTGCTGGCTCGCCAGCAGCGTGGTCGGCACGAGCACCGCCACCTGCTTGCCGTCCTGCACGGCCTTGAACGCGGCGCGCACCGCGACCTCGGTCTTGCCGTAGCCCACGTCGCCCATGACGAGGCGGTCCATCGGGACGCGCGCCTCCATGTCGGCCTTGGTGTCCATGATGGCCGACATCTGGTCCGGGGTCTCGATGTACGGGAAGGCGTCCTCGAGCTCGCGCTGCCATGGCGTGTCAGGGCTGAACGCGTGCCCTTGGGCCGCTTGGCGGGCCGCGTACAGCTGGATCAGCTCGGCCGCGATCTCGCGCACCGCCTTGCGGGCGCGGCGCTTCGTCTTCTGCCAGTCCGCGCCGCCGAGCTTGTGCACCGTCGGCTGCTCGCCGCCGACGTAGCGGGTGAGCTGGTCGAGCGAGTCAGTGGGCACGAACAGGCGGTCGCCGGGCTGGCCGCGTTTCGAGGCGGCGTACTCGATCACCAGGTACTCGCGCTCGGCCCCGCCGATCGCGCGGCGCACCATCTCGACGTACTTGCCGACACCGTGCGCGTCGTGCACCACGAAGTCCCCAGGAGACAGTTCGAGCGGGTTGACGACACCGCGGCGCTTGGCGGCCTTGCCCTTGCGGGGCTTCTGCGCGGCGAGGGCCTTGCCGCCCGCGATGTCGGCGGCCGTGACGACCACCAGACCCGAAGCGGCGTCGGCGAACCCGAGCGCGAGCGTGCCGGTGCAGGCGACGACCTCGCCCGCGCGGAACGCCCGCGGCGCGGCCTCCAGGTGCGCGCCGATGCCTTCGGCCTTCAGCTGCTCGGCGGCGCGCTCGGCCCCGCCGAGGGCCGGATAGACCACGGCGACGGCGCGGCCCTCACGCGCCCAGGTCTGCATGTCGGCCACGAGCTGCGGCGTGTTGCCGTGGTACCGCGGGGTCTCGGTGATGCCGAGGTCCACCGTGACGGACTCGTCCGCCTGCACCGACCCATAGTGGACCGGTTCGCCCGTGATGGCCGCGAGCTCCGCGGCGATCGCGTCCTGCTCGGCCTCCTCAGGGGCGACGGCGAACGGCGAGACCGTCCACCAGCGCTGGCCCTTGGCGAGCGCGGCGGTGCGGGCCTCGGCGAGGTCGTGGAACGTCCCGGCCCCGAGGTCCACGGGCGCTTCGGCACCGGCAGCGGCGGCGGCCCAGGAGGCTTCGAGGAACTCGTTCGAGGTGGCGACGAGGTCGAGCGCGCGGGTGCGGATGCGCTCGGGCTCGATCGCGACGACGAGGGCGTCCCGGGGCAGGACCTCCTGGAACAGTTGCAGCTCTTCGGGTCCGGCGAGCGCGGGCAGCAGGGACTCCATGCCTTCGACCGGGATGCCCTGGGCCAGTTTGGCGCACATCTCGGCGAGGCCGGGGTAGGTCTCGCCGAGCGCGGCGGCCTTCTCGCGGACCTCATCGGTGAGGAGCAGTTCGCGGCAGGCGACGGCGCGGAGTTCCGGGGCCTCGTCGAGGGAGCGCTGGTCGGCGACGGAGAACTCGCGGATGGAGTCGACCTCGTCGCCGAAGAACTCGAGGCGCAGCGGGTGCTGGGCGGTGGGCGGGAACACGTCGAGGATGCCGCCGCGCACGGCGAACTCGCCGCGCTTCTCGACCAGGTCGACCCTTTCGTAGGCGAGGTCGACGAGGTGGGCGGCGAGGTCGAACAGGTCGGTCTCGTCCCCGCGCTGCAGCTGCACGGGCTCGCGTTCGCCGAGGCCTTTGAGCTGGGGCTGGAGGGCGCCGCGCACGGGAGTGACGATGACGCGGGGGACGTCCCCGGCGTGGATGCGGTGGAGGAGTTCGAGGCGGGCGCCGACGGTGTCGGAGCGCGGGGAGAGGCGCTCGTGCGGGAGCGTCTCCCAGGCGGGGTAGAGCGCGATGTCCTCTTCGCTGATGAACGAGGCCAGGGATTCGGCCAGCTCTTCGGCTTCGCGGGAGGTCGCGGTGATCGCGAGCACGGGGCCGCGGGCGTGGGCGGCGGCCTGGGCGAGCGCGAGGGGGCGCGCGCCGGGCACGGCGACGACGTCCACGGGCCGGTCGGACGAGGAGGCGAGCTCGGCGATGCGGGCGAGCTTGGGCGCTTTCGCTGCGGCCGTGAGCAGGCTCGCGAGTTTCGGAACGGATCGGCCTTCGGACATGCGGACTCCTGCGAGGTTCCGGGTTCGGCTGTGCTCGAGGCACGACGATTGGCCGGAATCCAGGTTCAGGGCCTGGTTCCGGCAACCGGTCGAGTCTACCTCGCGCCGACAGCGCTCATTTACGGCTCGCAAGCTTCGCCGAGGGCGGCAAATTTACGGCGCGCAAGCCTCGCCGAGGGTCGGCTGACCGAGGTTATTCGCTGGCGCCCTGGCCGGTGCTCTGGTCGAAGATGAGCTGCTGCACCTCGGGCACGTTGTAGAACATCCCGATCACGACGAGCACGGTGAGGATGGGCAGGAGGATGCGGTTCTCCTCCTTGCCGCCGGCGCGGAGGGCGACCGAGTTGGGCAGGCCGATGTCCCGCCAGCGGCGGCCCTGGATCGGGATCGGGAAGAACAGGGGCGAGCCCATCTTCGTGATCATGTCCCCCAGGATGTGGATGAAGCAGCCGATGCCCATCGCCAGGCCGAGGACCCAGTAGTCGCGGCCCTCGGGCAGGAACCGGTACATGCCGTACGAGGCGACAAGGGCGACACCGGTGGTGACGAGCCAGCCCTTCTTCTCCACCGTCTCGGCGAGCAGGCCGCGCACGGCGAGACCGGTGAGCACGAACAGGATCGCGATCACGGCGGGCTTGCCGAACTGGTAGGCGAGGAACCCGGTGCCGGTGCCCACGAGGGCGGCGTGGACGGCGGTGTGGGTGAAGGTGCGGTGGCCGTTCTTCCGCTTCTTGTCCTTCTTCGATTTCGTGAGCAGATAGAACCAGTAGCAGAGGCGTTCGACGATCTCGGCGACGAACAGGGAGGCGACGCCGAACGATCGGGCCACAGTGGACCCGCCCTTGTTCTCGGTCACCTTGCCGGCGCAGTCGATGTCGGGGTAGAGGGCGGCACCGGAGGCGACGATCGTGCCGACGACGAGCTCGGCGGAGGACTGGTCGATGCCGAACGCGAGATCGGCGACGGCCGAGCCCGCGAGCCACAGGGCGGCACCGGACATGGCGTGGGTCGGGCCCATGACCATAGTGGGGACTCCTTCAAGGGCAGTATTGGGAGCAGAGTCTGGAAGCTGTGGAGACTATCCCACACGCGCACGACAACGGCGGTCCCAGGCGAGACGAACCTCCAGCCCCGCAACATCATTCCCGTATCGGAACCATCACGACGCCTGCCTGCCGCGGGGTCTCGCGCTATGGTCGAGGGGTGTTCGACTCCTCGCAGCTCGCGGCTTATCTCAAGCGCGTCGGGATCAGGGCCCCGAGGCGCCCGACGCTGCACGCGCTGCGCCGGATCCACCGCGCCCACATCGACGCGATCCCCTACGAGAACCTCGACATCCAGCTCGGCAGGCCGATCCGCCTCGACGCGGACTCGCTGTACGCCAAGCTCGTCGAGGGCGGCCGGGGCGGCTACTGCTACGAGCACAACGGGACCCTCGCGCACGCCTTGGAGGCCATGGGCTTCGACGTGCGCCGCGTCCTCGGCGGCGTGGCCCGCGAGACCGAAGGCGACGGCAACTGGTGGAACCACATGCCGCTCGTGGTGCGGTTCCCCGGCGGCGACAAGTACCTGGCCGACGCGGGCATCGGGACGGGCTTCCGCGACCCGCTGCCGATCCGCAACGGCAGCTACCGGGTGGGGGCCTTCAACTTCGGGATCTGGAGCATCGGCGACAACGAATGGCGCTGCTCGATCGACCCGCGAGTGGCGAACCTGACCTTCGACTTCACCCTCGACCGACGCGAAGTGGCCGAGTTCGAACCGAAGTGCACGGAGCTCTCGACCTCACCGGACTCGCCGTTCGTGAAGACCCTCACGGTCCAGAACCCCGGCGAGACCGATATCTGGGTCCTGCGCGCGCGGACCCTCACGGTCTACGACCCGAAAGCGCCCGAAGGGAAGACCGTGAGGATCGTCGCCGACACGGCCGAGTTCGCGGCCGCGCTCAGGGGCCGCTTCAACCTCACGCTCGACGACACCGAGATCCAGGCACTGTGGACGCTCGCGGCAGAGCAGCACGAACGCAAGCTCGCCGAGGACGCGGCCGCCGAGAAGGCCAACAAGACCTCAGCCTGAGCGGCTGCGGCAATCGGGGCCCTCGGCCAGCCGTCGCCCAGAGGAAGCGATGACGTCCAAAACCAGCCCCTGAACACGAGGTCACCGTCGCCTAGCGGGTGCGCCCCGCGACGTGGTCCTGTTCGGCCCGTCGAGGCGAGGCCTACTGACGGACTGACAGGGCGGCTACGGCGAAAATCCGGCTCAGGCGGTGTGCTTGCGGGCAGCGTCGTAAAGGGCCGCTAATCCCGGTTGGCGGCGACGAGTAGGTGGACGGGGCGGGCCGGATCTCGAGCCTTCCGGAGTGATGTGGTGCTGCTTCAATCTGTCAGCGACAAGAAGGTGTGGGCAGGGCTTGGGTCCGTCTCCGACTCTCCAGCCCGATCGGGTCCAGGCTCAGGCAGGCGGCGACAACAAGGCAGGGAAAGGGAACGGGGCGCGCCTCCGGCTTCCCGGCCGGCTCAGGTCCGGGCTCAACCAATCAGCGACAACAAGGCAGGGGCAGGGATTGGGTCCCTCTCCGGCTTCCCAGCCCGATCGGGTCCAGGCTCAGGCAGGCAGTGACGACAGGGCGGGGAAGGGGACCGGGTCCGTCTCTGGCTTCCCGGCTGGTTTGGTTTCGGGTCTGGGCGGGCGGCGGCGGGTGGGTGTGGGCTGGGGTGGGTGGTCGGTCTTGGGCGTGCTGAGGGGCCCGGACCCGTTCGGGTTCGGGCTGCGCGGCTTGGTGTTGCGGCGCTTCCCCCAGCGGTCGCCCGCTGGGGCAGCCTAAGACCGGCACCGGGGATCGGTTTCCGAACTTTTCTCGGCATTTCGCTTTCGCGGCTCGCATGGCTTTCACGGCTCGGT
>NZ_JAPZVP010000016.1 GCF_027622875.1 Glycomyces luteolus
GTCACCGAAGCAATGCTCGGCATCGCACGCCTCCACAACCTCGCCCGCGCCGCCTGAACGGCTCCAGACAGCCACGGCCAACACGACGATCAGCAACTCCCAGAACCAATAACGGGACAGCCTTTAGGGTGAGCATGCGACAAAAGCACCCCGCCGCCTCATCCTCACTCAGAGCACATGCTGCGTTGCCCGGAAAGGCTCAGTGCTGACTCAGGTCCAGCGCTGCGCTCATCGGCGGAATCGGGAAGTTCCAGCGAGCCTTGCGAGGCTCGTAATAAACGCGTCGCCACCATGGGTCAAGCTCTTTGACCGGATCTTCGGTGACCGTTCCATCGTCTGCTACGGATACCGTCCAAATCGTCAACCCGTACTCGATTCCCTTGGCTATCTCGACTGAACCATCAGGTCGGAACGTTCGGCAGATGCCATGACGGAAGTCTGCGAGGTCCCAATCCTCAACCTTTGAAAGTCCAGTTGCTTTCCAGACTGTGCAACTAGATCCGTGCGGCCAACCGTTGACGAAGGCCTCCTCGTCATAGCACGACAGCCGTAATCCGTTGTGGGCCTTGTGTTTTCGCTGGTAGTGCGATTGTCGCGCTCGGGTTTGGTGGCGGCGTCGCCAGAGCGACGCGGCGAGGGCATCGGTGAGGGTGCGGGCTGGGTGGAGGGCTACCGCCAGGAGACGACGGACCTCGGGGACTGTGAGTCTTCCCAGCCCGCGTGGGCTTTTGGGTCCGAAGCGGCGGTGACGGCGAGGAAGGCGTGGCCGAGCATGGCCATGGTGATATGCCGGTACCAGCCGTTCCACTTGCGGACCTGGTAATGGTCGAGCCCGCATTCGTTCTTCGCGGCCTGGAAGCACTCCTCGATCGCCCACCTGGCTCCAGCGACGCGGACGATCTCCTCGCGTTCGATCGAGTCGGGGTGGAAGCACAGGTAGTAGGCGATATCGGTGGGGTCTTCAATGGAACGGCGGGCCAGCAGGGTGCGGGCGAACCCGGCGGGAACGCCGCCGAAGTTCGGGACGGTCGCCCAGGCCCAGTCGTATTCGCGTTCCCCGCGTACTCCGGGCCCGGCCGAGACTCGGTGCCATGCCTCGTCCGGGGCTCGGGCGACGAGCGTGTCGACGCGGCGGTCGCCGTCGAGGTCGGCGACGGTCTGCTTGACCGGCACTTCGACCACATAGGGAATCCGGCGGGCCTCCAGGAACGCCCGGAACCTGCCGTCGCGGCCGTAGGCCGAGTCGGCTGCGACCCATCCGGCCTCGACCCCGGCGGCCAGGGCGCGGCCGATCATGGTCTCGGCCAGCCGCGGCTTGGTCAGCCGCTCGATCGGCGCCAGCAGCCCGGTCAGATACGCCCGGGCCCGCCACCGCACACTCGCCGTCCGGAACGCCCCCGCGACCAGCGCGAACACATCATCCAATCCCGACTTCCAAGCCGAGACGTCCTCCACCGCAATGTCATCCACCACCGGATCATGATAAACACATTGCAGCGCAACGGATTACGGCTGTCGTGCTAGGTGTCCGGCCGCTCCTCGTCATCGAAACCGATGCCAGTGAACGGCTCACCCTCATACGTCCAGATCTCACCATGATCGAAAACCAGATCCGCGAAGTCGATCCGCAGCCCCGTCGACTTGTATTCGTCCCTTGGATCAATCATCAGGTAAGTGCTGGCTCAAATCCAGCGCCGCGTTGACCGGCGGGATTGGGAAGTTCCAGCGCTCCTTGCGCGGCACGTAGTAGGTGCTCCGCTTCCACGGGCTCATCTCTTTGACTGGATGTTCGGTGACCGTGCCATCAGGTGCAACGGACACTTCCCAGATCAACCAGCCGTATTCAACGCCTTCGGCGTGCTCAACCGAACCGTCCGGGCGGAACTTGCGGCGGATGCCATGTAGGAAATCCGCCAGATGCCAGTCCTCCGTCTTCGTGATGCCTGTGTCCTTCCAGACTGTGCGGCTGAAGCCGTGCGGCCACCCGTTGACGAAGGCCTCCTCGTCATAGGTATCCGGTCGCTCCTCGTCATCGAAACCGATGCCAGTGAACGGCTCACCCTCATACGTCCAGATCTCACCATGATCGAAAACCAGATCCGCGAAGTCGATCCGCAAACCCGTCGACTTGTACCCATCCCTTGGATCTACCATCCCCGACCCGACCCTTCAACGCCTTGAAGCACCTGCATGCAGTTGGAGCAGCACCGAACGAATCCTGTGTGGTTCGGTTTCTTGGCCGACTTGTAGTTGTCGACCATGAAATCGCCGAGATCGATGTTGGAGTTCTTCATATCGGGGTCCCTCGCCATCAGTGCCCGGTTCAGCGCGAGCACTTCGGCGTGTTCCCCTGGTTCGCCGTGATTGACCACGCCTCCCTGGTCGTAGTTCACGCGGTTCTGCTTGAGCTGGTCGATTCTCGATTGCAGAGCGGGGTGGAAATCGTTGTTCCTGGCGAAATCTTCGGCTTCAGGGTTCGTCCCGTAGTAAACCTTGCCTGTCTTCTTGTCCATGACAGCGCCGAGTACCGGCCCGCGTTCGGCATGGGTCAAGCCGAGGCCCATGAATCGCTCGTGCTCCGCTGCGAGCTGGTTCCGCAGGTCGCTGGCGAAGTCCAGGGATTCCTCCGTGGCCTGCAGCGGTGTCCTGTTCGGACGCGCCAGGCCGAACTTCGAGGTGAGCGGTCGCATGGAGTTGGTGATCTGCTGGAGTCCCACACCAGTCGCGTTGTCCTGCACCGTGATCGCTGTCGACAGGCCGCGCAGAAAGGTCGAGAACGTTATCGCGATGGACTGGTACGCGGCGAGAAGCGCCGGAGCTCCTGGCCCGGCCGCGGAGATCTGCGCCTGGATCCTCGGGCCGATGAGGGCCATGGGCAGGGGCGTGACCGTGTAGCCGATTCCTTTGGCGGTCCGGTCCAGCGACTCCATGGCTTGAACCATGGCGGTCATGGCCGCGCCGCCGGTCTGCAGTGCGATCGCGGCGGCGTCCATCTTGAGGCCGGTGGCCATGCAGTGCTGGGTGAGCTCGTCGGAGTCGTCGCTGAGGGAGTTGTAGTCGTCGCCCTGCCAGTCGCTTTTCAGGCCGTCGACGATGTTCTTGCGTCCGTCTTCGAAGTCGTCGAGCTTGCCCTGCGCGGACCTGACGTCGCCGGCGTAGTCGCCGAATTCGCCGGTCTTGCTGCTCAAGGATTGCTGGTACGTCGGCATCGGGGCCTATTTCCGGTACTTGGGGAGGTTCTGGAGGTCGGATTCGATGGTGCTGAGCTTGGACTCGGCGTCCTCGTCGGCTTCGGCCCAGGCCTTGCCCGAGTCGACGGTGTTCTTGCCTTCGTCCAGGGTCCGCTTGTCGAGGCGGTCGACCAGGGAGGTGAACTGCTCGGCGAAGTTCTTGGCGGCCATGCCGGTACGGAATCCGGTGTTGGCGGAGCGGGTCCGGGTGGCGTCGAGCTCCAGCTGTTGGGGCGCGGGCCTGATCGACCTGCTGTACATGCGGAGCTGTTCGCCTGCTGCCTGGATCTTCACCGGATCAGCAACGATCTTCGCCATCGGTCTCCAAATCGTCCTTAAGGGTTCGCGACGATTATACGAGTTTGGCTCCAGCCGCGGCTGGCCTCGAAGTCAGCTGGACGACGGGTAGGTCCTCTGCCACATTTGGCGCGCGGTGTTTGCCATTGCGGCCAGCGCAGCGAAATCCTCGGCAGTCGGAAGGCCGTTGATCTGTGCCATGGCGGCATCGCGCATGTGGGGCGGCAGGGTGTCCGCCGCTTCCCGCATGAAGGCGAGCTGTTCTTCATAGGTGCCTTCGACCGGGAACTCCCACCGCTTCGCGATGGCCGCGGCGGCCTTGGGCGAGCCGCCCGGCAGGTAGCGGTTCTCGTACGGGTCATCGGCATCGGCGATGGGGAAGAGCGTCGAGCCGAGGTCCTCTTCAATGCTCACGACGAGTTCGACGAAGTCGATGGCGTCGGCTTCGGGCCGGAACGCAAGCCTGGACCTTCCGAACTTCGCGCCGGGGACCTCGGGTTCCAGGCGATCGATCCGGATGTTGTGGAAGCTGCGAAGGATGTCGACTGCGAACGGGTTGAGTGTGAAGCCTTCCGCCACAAGGCGGTCGATGGCTGCGGTCGGATCGACCTGCCAGTCCGGAGTCCATCCGGACATCTGAAGTGCGGCCCGCACATACTCGTTCGCCCATAGGGGTTCGAAGTTCATGGACATCTGCGACTAGACGCTTTCGTACATGACGGCGTGTCGCGCTTGCGGATGCGCGAAAAGCTGTGTCAGCCTGAACTCACGTGCGAATCGCACGCTATTCAAGCTCAACTGAATATGGCCGGTGGGCCGCCCCATTGCCGCAAAACAAGTCGGCGGCCCACCTTTCATCCAACGGAAGGAAGCCCTTCGATGGCACAGTCCACCCTACGCGAAAACAGGCGTAGCGCAACTCATCAACTCGCGGCGCACCGCAACCAGGCGGGCATGATGGTCCTGGTCCAGCAGGCCTTCTACCGCCACGACACTCTCGGCCCCGGCGCACCCTTGCGCGAGATCACCGGAGTGAGTGACCAGGCCGGGTACTACGACTGGGCCGGGCGACGGCTCTTCCTCGCCGACGGCGAACCCGACCCGATGTGCCCGGGCGCCTACCGGTACCAGCACCACCCGGCCTGCTGCGACGAGGAAGCACCCGACTCCGACCCGCGCTCCCCGCGGTATGAGCCGATGCACCTGCGCCACAAGCCAGGCGACACCTGGATCATCGACACCAACCGCCGCTACGACCCGTTCGACCCCGGACCATACGGCTCCCACGGCTGGTACAAAGACGAACGCACCGGCCGCCACCGCCGAGACGAAACCCCCGACCCGCTCCCGGCGGAGGGCTGGGTCCTACCGGCAGACGCTTGGTTCCCCGGCGCCGCCGACTGGCCCGAACCCGAAACGGCGCAATCCAAAGCGCCGCAGGGCGAAGCAGTCGGCCGGTCCGACCGGCGAGGTGACGGCGACCGCGGAGGCGACAGCGATGGTGGCAGCATCGGTCGCGGCAGCGGTGGCGGCAGCGGCGCTCGCCCGCGCACGTCCAGCGACCGGGGCGGGTCGGACCGGACCCCGCCGTGGGGCCTGCGCGGCCGACCGGTCCCCTCCGAACCCGACGAACCCGAACCGCCCGCCGAGCCCGAACCGCGGTCGCGGCGTTCCCGGTTCTGGCCCGACGACGAAGAGAGCCCGCAGGCAGGACGCGGCCGCTACGGCTTCCCCGGCGACCGCGGCTGGACCAGCGGCGCCTGCGACACCCCGACCGAACACGGCGACCGCCGCCGAGACCGCGACGATGACTGGGAAGCCGATCACCCCAAGGCGCACCGGTTCTCGAAACTCCGCGAAGACGCCTTCGACCGCTTCATGGCCAACTCCGCACAACTTCGAGCCGCCCACTTCGCGCCTCAGAAGCCCTACCTCCGCGTCGGCCCCCTCAGCGTTCGTCGGGTACGTCTTCGCCTCAGATGCCCATCTCGCGAATTCGTCGCTGAAGATCCTCGAGCTCGGTCTCCTCCTTGATGAGGCTGATCTCTCGAACCAGCTCACCCTCACGGTTTTCCTCGGGCCCGCCCATGTCAGTCCACTCGACTCCCAGGCGGAGACCGAGTTCCGGATAGAAGTCGACGTTTACGACGGTGACCGGTTCATGGCCCCGAGCCCGCATCGCAGCCCGCACCTGCTCGACAGGCTCGTCTGGGAGTTGCGTCCTCCCAGAACACGGCGGCAAGGTTGTTGGCGATCTGAAGGTGGACGAGGGTGTCGTCCTCGTCGTATTCGAGCGTGAGCATGCTCGGCACATAGATGTCGACGAGCTTCCCGGGAGTATCGCGGGTAAAGGACTCGAACTCACCGAGCGATTTCCGATGAGCACCAGGGGGTTCCCCGAAGCGCGCATGCATCACAGCCTACGGAGTGTCTGGCGAATCTTGTCGGGGCGACGATGGTTCTTGATTGGGCTACAACCGCTCAGCTACGGAACGGTGTGAGTGGTTCTTCCGACGTGCATCGCCGGGTCCGGGCCGGTCGGGCCGGGGCGCCGCCGCAGCCGCCATCGGGACGCGGACACACAGCGCTCCGAGCACACGCGCGCCGCACCACCGATCCGGTCTTCCTCATAGCCCGGTCACCTCCCTTCCAAACTTCGCGCTCCATCGTTCGCCGAGCGCACTCGCGGCCTTCGGGCGTTCGCTCTCGCTCGCCAGGGCCGCTTGCACCCTGGCGTTCAATCCTCTTGGCGGGCAGCGCCCTGGTGGCCCGCTGCTGGCGGCTCCTGTCGGTGTCGTGGCCACCCCGATAGCGGGTGGGTCTCGTTCATGGCGTTGGCGGTCGGAGTGCACGCGGCTGCCGCCCCTGTCGGACGGTCCTTGCCGCTGCGTTCACCACATGCGCCTGGTGATGCCCGGACTCTCGCTATGGCCGGCGTTGCATCCTGTGGACATGGTGTGCCTCGTTCAGAGCACTCGCGGTCCGGTCAGGGTGATCCCGACCGGCCGTCTCCCACCCAATGACCCCAGGGGGTCGGTTCGCTGCGGGACCCGATAGCACCAAAAGGGGCGAGACCCCCGGACCCGAATCATCGGGGCGGTGTGCTCGGAACCGTCAGGTCAGCCGGTCGGCCATAGGCTTGTCGCAGTCTGCTTGCACCTACTCGACTCCTGTACGGATTCCCAACCCTTGTGCGTACCTCAAGTATCCCCCGCCCCACCCGACCCCGCATCACCCACAGGTGTAGGAATCACTCACATAACCCGGCCGCGCCCGACACCCTTGCCCCCCAATCCAGCTGCGCCCCAAGCAAACCCGCCCGACGGCCCAACAGCCGTCCCCACCCCTCCACCCACCCCCTCGCCGCTGACCGGTTGAAGCCCAACCAGTCTGCCGGCTGCAAGCCGCCCGCGCTCCCCGCACGGCAAGACATCACCAGACACGCCCAAGCAGCGCTGGAAATTCGACAGGGTCTTCTGGGGCACCAGACCCATCGAGGCTTGGCGCGCATCTCAAGATAAGTGAGCGCTATTCGGATCTTGATATCCTGTGTTGAAACGCCCACCAGCGGCAGGAGCGGTCCATGGGGTTTCGCGTGCAGGTCGAGAGCGGCCAGCTTCGCAGCGGCGCAGGCAAGATGCGGTCCTTCGCTTCGGATGCGAGCCGGATTCCGGACGCGGTGGAGCGCGATGCGAGGAGCGCGGACAGCGCCAACCGGGGGTTCATGACCGGCGAGGCGTGCGAGGCGTTGGCCGAGGACCTCAAGGCGGACATGAAGGAGCTCAACGAGCATCTCAAGGACACCGCCAAGGGCCTCGAGGACGCCGCCCAGGACTGGGATGACGCGGACGAGCAGATGGCGTCCGGATTCGACGAGATCGCCACCCGGTTGAGGGGGGCCTGATCATGCCGACCTTTCAGCAGGCGCTCGACGCCGATCCCTCGAAGTTCATGACGTACGGGGCGACCTTGATCCAGTCGGCGGGTTCGGTCACGGGCCTGGCGGCCAGGTACGGCCAGCAGGTCGCGGAGCTCGGTGGGAGCTGGCAGGGCGACGACTACAACGGCTTGCTCGAATGGGCGGCCCAGGTCGGGACGTTCACCGCCCAAGTCGATGCCGTGCTGCTCACTGCCGCAACCGCATTGGAGGCGTTGGGCGCTTCCATGACGATCAATGTCCAGACGCTGAAGTTCACCAAGCAGGCCGCGGAAGGCATCGGCTACAAGGTGCTCCCGACCCCGTTCGTGATCCTGGGGCCGAGCCAGTGGTCGCAGGTGTCCTCTGCGGGACCGGGCGCGCCGGCCGTCCTCGCCGCCTATCAGGCGGGCGCGGCGGCGTTCACCGCTGCGCTCACCGCGCAGTACGCGGCCATCATCGCCCAGGACGTGGCCGCCAACACCGCGATCCGCGCAGCCATCGCCCTCTGATCCGAAGGACCCCTCATGCCGAGAAACGCACTGCCCCGGATCGGGACCAATCCTGCGGGGCAAGGACTTCCGATGACCGGCTACAAGCCTGACGGTCCCGTGGTGATCAAACCGCCGAAGGGCGACTTCACCAAGGCGGAGCGGCAGCAGGCCGAGGAGTACGTCGCGGCGGGGAACAAGGCGATTCGGGACGGGTTCATCTCGCCCACAGGTCGAGTGTCGACAACTTCGAACACGACTCTTGAACGTCAGGCCCGTAACGAGGCTAAGAAGGAACGCGAACGCGCCAAGAACGATCCCAATTCGTCGAATTACACGGGAATCGTCGCGCACCTTCCCGACACGGGCTGGATGAACAAAGACACCAAAGGCGTTCCGATGGAATGGAGCGACCATACGAGGCGGCTCAATTCAAGTATCGCCGGCCAGAATCCCACCTATCCGGAGGGGTTCAAACCGAGCGAGTTCAAGATGCATCCCGACTGGTATACTCGAAGGGCCTCGGATGAGACCTGAAGTTTATCCGAAGCGGCTCAACCACTCTCATCATGTTTTCAAACGAGGGGTTCGACATGTCTGAGCGCAATTCGTGGCCGGTGGTGCTGGGACTGACCATCACCGCCAAACGTGAGCTGCATCAGCGCGACCCCGAAGACAGCGATGAGCAGACCATCCCGCGGCTCAAGCTTACCCCCGAGGCTCTCGAGGCGCTCGAGCGCGAGGTCGGCGAACCGTTCCCCTCGGACTTCCACGACTTCCTCCTGCATGCCGACGGCTGGGAAGGCGTCTACTACGACCTCGACCTGTTCGGGAGTCGTGAACTGCGCGGCGGGGGCCGCTGGCCGATCGCCAAAGAGCTGCTCGACATCTACACCGAAGAAGGCGTGATGGAAGCCCTGCGGCTCGATCCCAAAGGGGTCATGCCGGTTGCGGCGGGCGACGGCACCGATCTGGTGCTGCTCATTCGCCCCGGTTGGGAGAACGCCGGTGAAGTCGTGTGGATCATCGGCGGTCAGCAGTACATTCGCGCCGAAGACTACAAAGCCTTCGTCGAATTCATCATGACGCAGCTCCAGTCCTGATCGGACGGATCAATCAGGAAGCGCTGGTCAGCGGTCATGATGCGCCTTTCTTACCGACGAAACAGGTGCACTCTGCAGGTGGGCCGAGTATTCCAGAGCTGCCGGGGAGACCATGTCAGCAAATTCTCGAAAGCAGCTCACGCCACCCGTCCCGCTCTACGGGATCAGGTGAGACAGCGAGGATGTCATCGATCAGCTCGGGGTATCCGGCGCCGAAAATGTAGCGATCGAAGAATCGCGTCGGTCCCTGGACCGTGCAGACAGGTTCCGGCTCCTCGTCTTCATCCCACATCTCCGGCGTTTCGAGATCGGTCGCGTCCCAGATCGAGACCTCCAGCGATCCCACCTCGACAGAAACGATGTAGCTGAAGGCGATGAGGCCGAGACTGACCTCGGTGGGTGGATCCGCCTCACGGTGGCCCTTGACTTGCCTGTCGTAGGAATAGAACTCGAGAAGGTCGGTCCGGAGTCCGTCGAACAGGCCGCCCAACGACTTGAGTTCGCTGGGGTACCAACGCAAGGTGCCCCCCTCACGCGGGTCACCCACTTCGTGTCCCCAGCTCAGTCGATCCCGGGGGTCCAGATGGTCGCGGCACCATCGGATGCGTTCTGCCAGTTCCAAATCAATCCGCCACCCTGATGATTGAGCTTCTTTCATCGGGATTCACGATCGATGGGCGGCGATGTGATCCTGCCTGGTGAGCCGGGCTCGGTTGCGGCCCCGAAGAAGACGATGCTCCTGGTCAAACGGTGCTGAAACCTGTTGTGTCCCAAAGGAGCCTCGTTGCACTATCCTGGCACGGTCGCCCTCTCCCGCGCAAACCTCGAGCTCACCGCCCGCCTCATCACCCGGCACCGCCTCGCCGTCGGCTCGTGGTGGCGCAAGCAGGTCAGGGGGAAGGTTGTGCGGCCGCGGTCAGGCGTAGAGATCGTCGCCTTCCGCCATGCGGGTCATGTCGGTGGCGGTCTGCTGGTCCGCCGTGCCGCCGGTGTCGATGGCGGTCTGGAGGCCGGCGATGAGGCCGTGGAGGGTGCCGCGCAGGTATTGGAGGTTGCGCCAGGTGGTGGCGTGGAAGTCGGCGTATTCGACGGTGGCGTTCTCGGCCGCGCCGGGGGCGGTGCCGAAGGCGGGGGCCTTCTTCAGGTCGCCGTCGCTGAGAGTCGGGATGATCTCGTTCTCGAGCTCCTCGAGGAGCCCGGCGAGGAACTGCCGGTAGCGCTCGAGTGCGGCCGGGTCGAAAGCGCGCATGGCCATGCTGGGGTTCCTTCTCTACGCGTAGGGGTCGTCGTCTTCATTGACGAAGCCCCACATGTTCTCGTCCTCGACCAGGTCGACGTCGGCTTCGCGTTCCTTGTCGTCCATGTTCGGCCCGCGCCCGGCTCCGGCACCGCCTCCGCCGCTCATCATCGCGGTGGACGCGCGCGAGCCGGGGGCGGCAGCCGCCGCACCGCCTGCCGCGGCTCCAAGGGCCGCACCGCCGAGAGACCCGCCCATGGAAGGTGTGGAAGCCGAAGGGGCCGTGGTGGATCCGGTGCCGAAGCCGCCTCCTCCACCGAAGCCTCCCCCGGTCGCGGCGCTCGCGCCGCCGCTCGCCAGGCCGCCGCTCGGGTCCTCGTCGTCTTCCGCGGGCTCGTCGGGGTTTTCGGGCGCGGGCGGGGGCACTTCGCCGACGGGCGGTTCGAGGGAGGGGTCTTCGCTGGCCATGGGCTGCGCGGTGCCGCTGGGCTGCTCCATGGGCGGCGGTTCGAGGTTCATGTACGCGGGGTCGGCGGAGGGCGGGTACTCCTTGTCGCTGCGCACCGTGCGCACGGAGCGGTCCTCGGCGTCGGTGTCGGTGCTGCGCTGGCCGATGTCCTCATTGGATTCGGCTTGGCGGGCGTCGTACGCGCCCCAACTCTGGTCGACGAGGGTCCCGTAGTGCTCCATCGCATCCGCGACTGCGAGCTCCTTGGCCTCCTCGACCGTGAGGCCCTTGGCGGGGTCGAGGCCGTCGCGTTCGATGTTGACGGGGCTGGCGTAGTAGTCGATGTAGTGGAGGATGCGATCGTCGATGTAATCGATGATCTCGGTGGCGAGGTCCGGTTCGGCCCCGCCGAGGGCGAGCACGTGCTCGGCGTCCTGGCAGGTGTATTCGATGCAGTCGCCGTGCCACCAGGCGGGCCGGACGTGCACGGACACCCAGCTGTGCCAGTCGCCGTCGATCCAGAACTGCGGTGCGGGGTACGGGATCTCGCCGGATCCGCCGCCTTGGATCGCGTAGAGCGCCTCCTCAGTGGACTGAAGGCTGGCGACGGTGGCGTCCACGTCGTCGACGAGGTCCTCAACGAGTTCGCGCGTCTGCGAGCAGGCGGCCTCGAAGGCCTCGAAGTCGGTGCCGGACCAGCCTTCGGCGAGGTCGTTCAGATTGGACTTGATCTGCTCGGACCAGTCGGAGAGCTTCCCGGACACCTGCTCGGACCAGGCGTTGCGGAGCCTCTCGAGCGAGTGCGCGTCGGCGCGTTCGGGCCGCACGGCGCCGACGGCGGCGCGGAAGTCGGCCTCTGTCGGGAACGCCATCCCGGCTTCCTTGGGGCGCAGGCGGTACAGCTGGCCTTCGACGGGCACCGGGGAGACGAGCTGCTGCCAGTCCTGTTCGGCCGGGTGCTCGGTCGGGTTGCCGCAGTTGGGGTTCGAGCAGGCCGGGCGGTCGGGAGGGGGCGGAGGCGGCTGGACGACCGTGTCGCCCGTGGGCGGCGGCGGAGGGGGCGGAGCGGCCCCGCCGACGTCCCCGAACGCGGGAGCGCCCATGGCCGGTGCGGCGGCGTCGAGTCCGGGGTAGGACTCGATCGAGTTGTCGCTCATCGTCATGCACCTCGCGGCTTCAGGGTGACCGGTTGCGTTCACGGTAGCAACCGGACGCCACCGATGGAACCTCCCGAATGGCCGTATTCACTGCTTGGGAGGAATGTCGTCCCGCGTCTCCCAGTAGCGTCCGGTCACCGCGCGGCGCAGCCCGCCGCGCACGTCGGCCCGCGGGGCGGCCGGTGCCTCGCGGTCGGTTTGCGGTCCGAGCCGATCGATGCGGCAGTGCCACAGGTGCAGGACGGGACGCAGCGGGTCGGGCACCGCCGTCACAGTGGCCACCAGGTCGATGCGTGCGACCTGACCCGCCTCGAGGTTGACCGTGGCGGCGGCAGTGTGCGGCGGATGCTCCTCGCCCTCCACCGGAAGCGGCGGGCCCGGGGTCCGCACTTCGAGCCGGTGCGCCCCGGGCGGGACCTCCAGCCACATGCGGGTCCAGTAGGCCCCCAAGGGAACCCCGTCGACCAGGATCTCCGGCGGAGGCACGGTGTAGCGGTGCCGGATCGGCACGAGCTCGCCGACCGCGTCGAGCGACTTGCGCTGCGCGCCGTTGATGCGTTGTTGGCCTTCTGGCAGTTGCAGTGCCAGTTCATCCGAGGCGAGGTCCGCCTTGAGAAAGCGCGCATCGATGAGGATGCCGGCGCCGGTGCCGAGCTCCGGAAGCGGTCCGTCCTCGTCGAGTACGGCGGTACCGCGGAGCAGGAGCGGCGGTTCTGGGCCAAGCCGGTTGCACCGCAGAAAGGTCCAGAAGACCCTGATTCCCCACACCGCGAAACCCGCCGCAGTGAGGCTCCACCAAGCCACCATTGCGGCCTCAAGCGGCAACCCGACGAGCGTGAGTGTCAGCGCGACGACGCCGACGGCGACGGCGCCCAGCAGCGACGCTGAGAACCCCAGCCGCTGGCGCGCATGCGCGGGCAAGTACTGGAAGTAGTTCAGTCGGCCGCGCGGGCCGATCGTGTACCCGTGAATGTCGCGGAGGCCATAGGGCACTTCGGTATCGCCGTAGGCCCGGTGGCTCTCGCCGAGCATCCCGATGTAGTCGATCTTCGCCGTGCCGCCTGCGGTGACGTCGACTGCGCGCCAGGCACGTGAATGCTGGCTCTGGACCTCCACTAGGTGCCGCCCCGCCGCCAGTGGAATGCGAATCCGCCCCCAACCGGTCGCCACCGGTTCACCGTCGACGAGTGCGACCGGCACCAGGCTCGACCGCAGGAATCCGTCACTCGCAACCGGGTCGCCCGACTGCTCCCGATCGAGAGCGATCTGCAGCCGCTTCGCAGGGTCGGTGATCAGCCAGCGCCCCTCGCACCAGCCCACCCGAAGATCGAGTGTCCCGCCGTTCGGAGCGGGTCGGCGGTCCCCGATCGGAGTGATGCCCCAGCCCTTCCGCGGGGCACGATAGATCGGGCTGAACGAGGCGATCATGACCAGTCCAGGTCTTCGGGGTTCGTCATGGATTCCGGCGCCCGGTCCTCCCACAGCCAGTTCAGCGCCGAGTCCGGGATGCCGAGGGCTGGACCTCCGGCCTCGAAGCCGCCCGCCAAGCCTTCGTCTTCGCCCTTGTACGTCGGGAACACTGTCGAAGCCGCCTGCACCGCATGTCGACCCCAGACCTTCCAGCTCTCCATCGCCCCGGTCGCGTGCCGCCCGCCCGCGGTCATCGCGGCCGCGTTGATGCCGTACACGAGCAGGCCTTCGACCATGTTGGTGAGACCCGCCCCGGCGATGTCGAGCGGCGAGACCGGGTTGCCCTGGGACTTCTGGAACGCGAACGTGAAGATCGACATCGCCCCGGTGATCGCCGCGCACCCGGTCGAGATCGAGATCAGCGTCGCCTCGAAGCTCTTCGCCGTCGCCAGCAGCGCGGCGGCGGTGACGTTCGCGCTCGCCATGATCGCCGGGGCCCCGATCGCGCTGACCACCCCGGCCAGCGCGGCCGCGTACGCGCCGAAGTACACGACCATGATCGCGGTGGCGGCGGTGAGGAAAAGCCAGAAGACGGTGAGCATCACGGCGAACGCGAGGAGCTGCGCCCCGACGAGGTAGGCGTTGACGGCGAGCTGGGTGAGCTGGGCCTTGACGTCCCCGGAGGCGGCTTTGAACGCTTCGGCGTCCTCGCCCGACCAGTTCTCGTCGTCGACCTTGTCGACCTCGGACTGGAGGGCTTCGACGGCTTCGAGGTTCTTCTCGGCCAGGGCGATCCAGGCCCCGGCGCCTTTCATGATGTCGCCGGGGTTGCACTGGTTGAGGTAGACGACGGTGGCGAGCGCCTGCGTGGAGAGCCCGAAGGCGATGGCGGGCATGGCGATGCCGATGGCGCAGCTCTTGATGACGGCGTTGTATTCGCCGGCCATCGCCTCCCCGGCCTCCATGATGCTCTGCCCCGTGGACATCTCGACCGCTCCTATCCGTTCGCGCCGAACGCGGTGGCGCAGGCTTCGTCGGTGTCGTCCATATCCTGCGCGCACGCGTCAAGTGCCGCGTTGACCTCGCGGAAGCATTCGGCGGCTCCGGCCATGGATTCGGCGACGGTGGAGGTGGCGATGGAGTAGGCGGCGGCCAGGGGGAGGGTGACGGTGGTGTAGAGGCCGCGATCGATCTCGCTCATGACCTGGAGGTACTGGTCGGTGCTCTCCAGGATCGGGACCACGTTGGCCTCGATGTCGGCGCCGAGCTGACGGAGGAATTCGCTGTCGAAGACGCGGGTCATCGGGGTCCTGCCTTTCGCTGGATGCTGTCGCTGAGCTGCTGGATGCGATCCGCCATGTCGTTCGCGGCGCGGGTGGCGCGGTCGGCGGCGGCGGGGGCCTGCTCGGTCTTGTCGGCGAGGTCGGCGGGGAGTGCGGCGCGGGCGCGCTGCTCGGCGGTGCGGCGCAGTTCGTCGCGGGCGCGGGCGATGAGGTCGGTGAGGGCCTGGCCGAGTCCGTCGGGGCCGCGCTGGCGGGCATTCGGGGCGATCCAGACGGCGGCGACGGCGCGTTCGGCGCTGGAGGTGACGGCGAGGTCCCCTTCGTCGCTGTGGAGCTTGACGTCGAGGTTGTCGCGGTCGGGTCTGGCGCGGGCGGATTGGGCGGCGCGCATGGTCTTGAGGACGCCGTCGAGGTGTCCGGCGAGGGCGCGGTCGTGTTCGGGGTCGCGGCTGAGGGTGCCGCCGGGCCCGACCGGGCTGGTGAAACCGTCGATGCCGAGCCGGCCGCGCATCATGGCGGCGAAGGCCTCGTAGCCGCCGGCGGCGGTGGCCTGCTGGAGTTCGCCGATCGCCTTGATGCCGTTGGCGACGGCCGCGTCGGCTTCGGCGCCGGGGCGGGGCAGCTGCGCGGCGAGTTCGGTGACGAGGCGGGCGATGGTGCTGGGGGGCTGGCGGAATCCGGCGGCCGTGACCGCGACGATGATCTTGTCGTCGTCGAGGCGCAGCGTCACATATTCATCGATGTCGGTGAAAATCTGGCCGGGATCGGTCACTGTGGCGGCTCACTTCGGTGGACGTCACCATGACAATACCGAACAAACTCGTGTGGAGCCTACCCCTGCGCGGGCCGTTCGGGCAGCTCACCGGCGCGCGGGTGTTATCCCAACCGGGCGTAGTAGACGGCGCCGATGTCGCCGACGACGGCGGCCGCTTCGGATTGCGCTCGGCGCAGGGCGGCGGTGAGTTGTTCGGCGAGGGTGTGCCGGTCGGTGAGGTTGAGGACGTTGTTCTGGAGGAACACGACGTCGGTGAGTCGCCCGCGGAGGTTGACGGCGAGTTTGCTCAGCCCGTCCTCGGTGCTCGCCTCGAAGCGCTCGTGTTCGCGGGCGGCGACGGCGGATTCGATGTCGGCGAGGACCTGTTCGGCGGGTGTCGAGCCGCCGCCGGTCGCGCCGGCTCGGGTGGCGTACGCGCCCTGGTTCTCGGCGCGGGCGTCTTCGGCGTCGGCCCAGGCCAGGCCGATCGCGTCGGCGAGGCCGTGGTTGCCGAGGCGCACGGCGTCGACGCTGAATTCGAGTTCGCGCAGTTCCCCGGCGGCGTCGATGACGACCTTGGTGGTCTGGTCGGGGTCGTACCCGGTGTGGCGGGCCTGCTGGAATTCGGCGAGCATCGCCATGGCCTGGGCGGCTTCGCGCTGCGCGGCTTCGACGGCTTCGCGGCTGGGCGGGTCGGCGAGCACGCGCTGCGCGTTCTCCCAGTTCTCGTCGCGCGGGAGCTTCTCGAGCACGGCCCGGGCGTCCTCGATCCGCTGCTCGTAGTCCTCGGACACGTCGAACGTGAACGGTTTGGGGTCATCGGGGTTCATGGCCGCTCCAAACGCATGCGGTACAGGGGCGGTCTCGATCCTACCGCCGGACGGCCCGGCTCAGGGCCTGGTGAGGTCGGAGCGGACGCTGAGGACCTCCAGTGTGTACGGGTTGTCGTCGGGGTCGGTCTCCTCGGCGGTGATGCCCGCTCGCAGGAGCGCGGTGCGCATGCGGGACATGGCTTCCTCGAAGCGCTCGGCGAGGCTTTCGGGTTCGGCGAGCACGGTCTCGTAGCCCGGGATCATCCAGGTCGCGAAGACGCCGCTGCCGCCGTCGTCGATGGTGTCCATTTCGACGTGGGCACCGCCGTGGTCGCGGTTCTCGGGCCGGTTCCACAGCGGGATGCCCGCCGCTTCGAGTGCGCCGCAGGTGAGCTCGTAACGGCGTTCGAGTGCGTGGCGCCGTTCGGGGCCGACCTGGCGGGTCTGGTCGCCTTGGGGTTCGTCGAGGCTGAGGGCGGTCCGTACGGCGGCGTTCGCGATCGCGTCCTCGGCGACGACCTCGGTGTAGAGGGCGGCCAGCGCGTGCTCGTACGCGGCGGCCCCGGTCAGGTAGGCGCGCAGGAGGTGCGGTCCGCCGGCGGTGAGGCGCGCGATCTGGTTGGGGCCGAGGCGAACGGCCGGTGCGGGCGTCACCCGGTACCCGGCGTGTTCGGCGTCGTGTTTGAGCGCCTTCATGGCGTCGACGGCGCGGGCCATGCGGTCGCCGCCGGTCTCCATAGTGTGGGCGCAGGCGCTCCAGGCGTGGTCGCTGCGTCTGAGGTAGGCGGTCACCTGCTCGGCCCGGTCGATGAGCGCGAGGTAGTCCGCGCCGTGCCAGGGCGGGGAGAGTTCGAGGACGGTGCGGCCGTAGTCGAGGCCGAGTTGCCGTACTTCGGCGACGGCTTCGCGGGTGGCCTCGCCGAGGGCGCGGAGTTGGCGCGGGTCGGCGTCGAGGCACTGCTGGAAGGTGGGCACGGGTTCAGTCGCCGGGTCTGCCGTGGAGGGAGGCCGCGATCCGCTCGAAGTCGGCGGCGGTGGCGGCGTCGGCGTGGTCCCAGTGCGCGGCGAGGTCGTCGAGCACTTCGGCGGTGTCGACGAGGTGGACGTCGAGTTCGTCCATGTCCGCGCGGATGTCGTCGGCGAGGTGTTCGGCGGCCGCGGCGCTCATGAAGCCGGAGACGGCCCGCTCGGCGCCGGTGGTGTCGATCGGCAGGTGTGCGGCGCGGGAGGCGTACTCCCGCATCGCGTTCGAGGCGCCGCGGATGGCGCGCGACTGGGCTTGGACTCGGCCGAACATGGCGCCTCCTGCGGGATTCGGTTCCCCGACGGTAGCGCCGCGGCGGTCACTGCTCGGCTTCGGCTTCAGTCCTGCCGTTCTCGCCGTTCTCCAAGGGCCACACGGTGGCTTCGACGGAGCCGACGAGTTCGAGGGGCCCGACGAGGGAGGCGGTGCGGGCGACGGTGAAGTCGTCGAGGGCGAGGAGGCTGATGCCGCCGCGGCTCTGGGCGACGGCGGCGTAGTAGGCGCCGGTGCCGCGGTCCTGGAAGACCCAGCCGGGCCGGGTGTCGGTGGGGATGGTCGGGACCTTGGAGCGGGCGCCGGGGAGGCTGCCGGTGGCGGCGGTGTCGGGTGCGTAGGGCGCGCCCGAGTACTGCTGCGGGTGGCGCGGTTCGGGCGCGGTCGGGTAGTCCTGCGGCTCGGGTTCCATGGGGGTCTCCGTGTAGTCCGGCATCTGGTAGCGGGTCGGGTCGCCCGACACCGGGATCGGCGGCGGGTTCACCGGTTGGTCGGGCACGTTGATGAGCGTGCGCATTTCGACCTTCCCCGCAACGTAGCTCACCAGCCACAGTCCGAGGGCGAGGGCGGCGAGATCGACGCCGACGGCGAGGAGGACGCGCAGGTTGGCGTTGAGCCCGGTGCCGAACTGCGCCAAGGAGAACAGACCCGCTGCTAGGGCGAAGACGACGAGGCCGGCGAGGGCGCCGGTCATGACGGCGGGGCGGCCGAGGCGGGGGACGGGGGCGGAGGGCCACTTCTCGGAGGCGCGGACGCCGCCGAGGGCGGTGGCGGCGAGGGCGGCGACGGCGAGACCGGCGACGGCGAAGGCGATCGCCGCGGCGGTGAGCCGCCCGGCGATGTCGTCGATGTAGTCCATGGTGGTCTCCGCGAGGTAGGTGCTCGGCCTGGTGGCCGGCGGTGTGGGCTGGATGGAGCTGTGTCGGACCGTGCTGAGTCGTCGGGCTCTATTGTGCGGCGCCGGGCCGCTTCCGAGCGTAGGACACCGGCCTCCCTGAGTTTAGTGTCGGATTGCCGACACGGAGTGATCGCGCCCATCGGATTGCCTTCCGGCGCTGAATCAAGTTCACTGTCTCGTGGCAACGCTTGCAGTCGCTCTTCGCCCCGGCGAACGTGCGTTCTGTCAGCACTGCGGCATATGATGAGGGGCAGACCCCCGATGGGTTGGGAGACAAGAAACATGAGTGAAGTTTGCGTTACGTGAGACTGTAGTGACTGCTGTGACGGAAGGATGGGACTGACGATGATGAGAGAGACACTCTGGACGGTGGCCGCGCACGCCCAGGCCGGCGCCGAGATCAATACGCAGGGGATCATCGGGTTCTTCCTGTCGAAGATCGCCCCGATCCTCCTGGCGATCCTCGGGCTCATCTTCATCGCGCGTTCCAACAAGGGCGAGGTCAGCCGCGTGCTCACCTCCTCGACCATCGCGATCATCGGCATCGCGTTCATCGCCGGAGCCGTGGTCCTGGTGGCCGTCGGCAGCGGTCTGGTCGACGTCCTCTTCAGCTCCGAGGACTAGAGCGACGCACCCCAATTGCCCTGAGTTAAGGCCGGACGGAGGACGCCCATGCGCTTGCGCACCGATGACGACATCTACCGTGCCCGGCTGCTGTACCTCGGCCCTCCCGGCTACACCCTCCCCGTCCACCTCCCCTACGGGCAGTACGGGGCCTTCGCCGCACTGCTGGCCCTGTTCATGCTGCTCCGCTGGGCGTTCACCGGCGACGTGGACCTCTTCCCCGCCATCGAGATCTCCCTCGCCCTCGTGGCCACTTCGCTGATCTTCCGCTACGTCGACGCCGACCGCCCCGCCACGACCGTGGTCCGCACACTGCTCACCGACTGGAAGCACACGCGAGACGCCGGGGACGAGAAGCGGATACCCGCGTTCACGACCCGTTCGATCCGCTTGCGGCCCACACTCGTGGACCCTGTCCGAACTGAGGAGCGCTTATGAGCGGCGAGGATCGCCGACAGCCCGTCGCCAAGTTCTCCGCACCCCGGCCGCCCGCGCCCGTGCGCGACCGGGAGCGGCAGTCAGGCGACCTCGGCGACGACGCAACCGCTCTGGCCGACGCGGTCTTCCGGGCGGAGCCCGTCAAGCGGCAGAGCGCCGAGCCCGCCAACGGGCACACCGCGGAGCCGGCGCAGGCGCACCGCACGGCAAGCCCGCCCCTGCAGAGCCCCACCCAGCCGAGCCCGGCCGCCACGCCCTCCCCAGTCGACCCCGTCCGACACGCGTCGCCACCTGCGTCGATGACACCGCCGTCGGCGAGTCGTCCACAGGGTTATCCCCAGGGTTATCCACAGAATCAGGGGAGTTATCCACAGGGGTATCCACAGCGTTACCCACAGGCGCCTACCAGCGGAAATCCACAGGGTTATCCACAACACAACGGTAGTTATCCACAGCCGGGGCAGAGTTATCCACAGGCTGTTGACCAGCGGCGCGGGAATGTTTCCACAGGTCGTACAGCAGCTGAACAAAAGGGTGCACAAAGGGTGCCGGGCCAGGACCTCGTCCCGGTCAAGCAGGCCCGCGCCGAGGCCGCGGTGCTCGACACCACCGACCAGAAGCCGACCCGCGTCAAGCCGCTCCCCAGGGACAAGGAGAAGCAGCCGCTCCGCGAGCTCAGCCTCACCGAGATCGCCGGGCACGCCACGTTCACGCCCGCCTCGGTCACCGCCTGGTACAAGCTGCCCGGGGTCCGCTGGTCCTTCCGGCCCGACCTCGAGCGCGAGGCGCTCATCGTCGCCATCGCCGAGCAGTTCGCCGGCCTTGCTGGCATGCGCGTCCACCTGCGCCGCACCACCCGCCCGTTCCCGGCCGACCAGTGGGCCCGCACTGTGGACCGCTACACCGCGCGCCCGCTGCGCACCGTCCCCGGCGGCACCAGCTGGGCCGACCACCTCGTGGCCGCCCAGCGCCACCTGCAGTCCCTCTCGCACGCCGAAGGCGAGACGTTCCTCGGCATCACCTTCAGCCGCCGCGGCACCCTCGACCAGCTGGGCGAGAAGGTCGGCCGCATGTTCGGCCGCGGCACCAAGCTCTCCGAGCGCGAGAAGATCGAGAAGCGAAGCCTCCAGTTCGACGAAGTCCTCGGCTCCTTCGGCGTGCGCGCCCGCCGCGCCACCACCGCCGAGCTCGAATGGCTCGTCTACCGCTCGGTCGCGCTCGGCATGTCGCCGCCGCGCCTGCTCTCGGGCTCGAACGGCGAGTGGGAGTCCGGCGACGTCCTGGCCCTCACCGAGTCGATCGAGCGCTACCGCAGCCCCTACGGCTCAACGGTGAAGCTCGTCAACCGCCTCACCGGCGAGGAGAAGCACACCGCGGTCCTCACCGTCGGCCGCATGGAGGAGCTCGAGATCCCCCAGCGCCACGAGCCGTGGCTGCACTTCCACGAGCGCTGCCCGTGGCCCGTCGAGATCTCCAGCCGCATCGACATCCTCGGCCCCGGCGAGGCCTTCCGCGACCTCGACCACCGCCTGCGCCTCATCCGCTCCCAGCAGCGCGACTACGACGAGCACGCGATGGACGCACCGCCGGAGCTCCAGCGCCTCGCCGAACGCGCCCTCGGCGTGGGCGACGAGATGACCACGGGCCTGCCCATCGACGCCGCGCGCGCCCACGGCTGGCACCGCATCGCGGTCACCGCCGACACGAAGGAAGAGTGCCTGGAGCGCGCCCGCACGCTGATGCAGATGTACCAGCGGGACATGCGCATCAGCCTCCAGCACCCGAAGAACCAGGACTGGCTGGCCCGCGAGTTCATCCCGGGCGAGCCGGTCGCGCAGACCGGGTACGTGCGCCGCATGCCGGTGAAGCTCTTCGCCGCGGCCCTGCCGCAGGCGGCGTCCACAGTGGGCGACCAGCGGGGCGACCTCATCGGCCGCACCGCGGGCACCTGCCGCCGCCCGGTCTTCCTCGACATGCACTTCGCCACCGAGGTCCGCGAGAAGTCGGGCCTCTCGGTCTTCGTCGCCGAACCCGGCGGCGGCAAGTCCACGCTCATGGGAGCGATCGGCTACCTCGCGGCCCGCCGCGGCGTCCAGGTCACGCTCCTCGACCCTTCGGGCCCGCTCGCACGGCTGTGCGAGATGCCCGAGCTCAAGCCGTTCTCGCGGGTCCTCAACCTCACCGGCTCGGAGTACGGGACGCTCGCGCCGTACGCGCTCATCCCCTCCCCGAAGCGCGAGCACTACGAGGACTCCCCCGACGGCCAGCGCGAGTACGACATCGCGATCTCCAACGCCCGCAGCGAAAGGCGCATGCTCGTCCAGGACATCTGCGCGATGCTCCTGCCGCCGCAGATCCAGCGCGAGGCGAGCACGGCCCGGCTCCTGCGCCACGCGGCCCGGCACGTGCCGGCCGAAGAGGACTCGACGATCGAGGACATCGTCGAGTCCCTCCAGGACGCCGAGGACCACGTCACCGGCGACGGCGCCGAACTCGCCGCGCTCCTGCTCGACACCGCGGAGATGCCGCTCGCGAAGCTGTTCTTCGGCAGCCCCGACAAGGGCGTGCTCGAGGACGACACCGCGCTCACCGTCATCACCATGTCCGGCCTGCGCCTGCCCGACCTCGGCATCGAGCGCGAGTACTGGAGCGCTGAAGAGGCCCTGGCCCTGCCGATGCTGCACACCGCGCACCGCCTGGCCGTGCGCCGCGCCTACGGCGGGGACATGCACCGCCGCAAGCTCGTCGGCCTCGACGAGGCGCACTTCATGGAGGGCTGGAAGTCCGGCCGCTCGTTCCTAGTGCGCCTGGCCCGCGACTCCCGCAAATGGAACCTCGCGGCGCTGGTGGCGAGCCAGAACCCGAAGGACATCCTCGGGCTCGACGTGCAGAACCTGGTCTCCACGGTCTTCGTCGGCCGCATCGCCGAGGACCGCGAGGTGGCCGAGGAAGCGCTGAAGCTGCTGCGCGTACCCACGGGCGTCGGCTACGAGAGCGTCCTCGCCTCGCTCTCCGAAGTGGACGCTGCGGAGACCCAGAAGCTCCCCTACCGCGAGTTCGTGATGCGCGACGTCGACGGACGCGTCCAACGCATCCGCGCCGACTTCAGCTGGGTCCGCAATCTGCTCGAGTACCTGAACACCACGCCCGGGGAGGCAAAGTGACCGACCCCTCCGCCGATCACGACCTTGCCCCTCCCACATCCGCACACCGACCATCCAGCCTCGCGAAACGCGCGGCCGGACGACTCGGCCGCGTGCTGCTCGCCCTGGCGGCGGCAGTCGGCGCCCTGGTCTTCACACCGGGAATGGCTGGAGCGCAAGGCGATGCGGAGGGGTGCACCGATTACGAGTGGCACACCTACTGGTCCCAGTGCATCGACGAACTGCCCAGGGGACAAGAACTCCAGTGCGAGGCCGCACCTCAACCGGCCTCGCCCGACTCCGGCATGGCGGGTTGGTTCGCCGAGCCGAGCAGACTCGACAAGAGCGAGGGCATCGGTACTTACAGCGCCTACGGCTACGCCGGGTACCAACTCCCGATGTACGGCTCGCAGGAGATGGCCATCGGCGGCGGCTGCATGGACGCGGTCACGATCCCCAACGGCGCAGACACCGCGAACGCTTTGGCGAACATGGAATTCAACCTGTCGGTCGCCACTGTCGGCGCCGCGAACTCGATGCGCCAGGCCGCGTGGGAGCCCGACAACATGTGGGGCTGGTCCAATGACTTCATGGAGCAGGGCACAGAGATCCTGTACCGCCAGATCTTCACCGTGTTCGGCGCCGTCACCATCGGCGTTATCGGTATCTACCTGCTTTGGCGATCTCGGCAAGCCGACATGAACAACGCGGTCACGACCGTGGCCTGGGCCGTACTCATCCTCGTGCTCGTCACCGCCGTAGTGCGCTGGCCTGTCAAGGCCGCCGAGTACACCGACCAGGCACTGACCATCGGCATGAACCTCAGCACCGTGCTCATCAACGATGACAAGGTCCAGGGCTGCATCCGCGAAGACGGCATGACCCAAGACCGCTATGACGAGCTCAAGGAGCTCAACGGCGAAGACTTCTGCATCGACACTCGATCAGCCGCCGTGGTCGCCTCCGACACAGTCTCCGGTCAGGTGCTTTACCAGAACTGGCTGCGGACGATGCTCGGCCAGAGCGAAGAGGTCACCTTCCAGGAGCGCGACGGCGAGGTCGTGGAAGACGCCGAGGGCAACCCGGTCGTCACCGATTCCAACGCTGCATATAAGTACGGCCCTGCTCTCTTTGCAGCTCAGGCGTTCTCATGGCAGGAAGACGCCGAAGCCGACGATCCTGGCACCCGAAACGACCTCATCGAGGAGAAGCAGGAGATCTGGCGAAACCTGGTCGCCCAGATTCAGACGGAAGACCCTGAGGCGTACGCGAACATCAGCGGCCAGCGCGCCTGGGAGCGTACCGGCACCGGATTCCTCGCCCTCCTGACCGCGATCTTCTTCTCGCTCTTCGATCTCACGGCATCGATTCTGATCATCCTCGGCTTCATGATCGTTCGCTTCGCGATCGTCGCCTTGCCGATCATCGGCACGATCGCGCTCCTTCGGCCGGCTGGCGGCCCATTCAAACGCCTGGTCAACACGGTGCTCGGGGCGATCATCAACGTCGCTATCTTCTCGCTCGCCGCAGTGATCTACATCTGGGCTTCGAGCCGCATCCTGGGCACCACCATGCCCGTCTGGCTACAGGTCGTCCTTATTGGACTATTGGGTATCGCCGCCTGGCTGCTCCTAAGGCCCGGGCGACGCATCGCCGGGCTCGCTGCAGGCGGCGGCGTGGCCGACTCCTTCCTCGGCAGACGCACAGGCGAGGCCGAACGGGAAGCCGAACGCGAGCGAGAACGGGTCTCGCGGCGCCGCGACGACGCGCGACCGGAAGAGGTTGCCGACAGCGTCCGCACTCCGCGCGGCACTGACACCCTGCCCGAGCAGAAGACGGGAGCCGACCAACCGGCCGGCACCGGCGGCCCCAGCGCGACGAGTGCGTCTGGCGGGGGCGGCGGCTCCGGCGGTGGAGAGGTCTACCGGCCTTCGAGAAAAGAGTGACCGATGAACCGAGCCCTCCGGATCATCTTCTCCCGCTATGGGATCGTCGTCATCATCCTGGTACTCGTACTCGGGGTGATCGCACTGGCCACGGAACGCCAGCAGACGCCACTCGACGGCGGCGTTTCCAACAGTGGCAGCTCGACCTCTGAAGCGAGTTCAGAAGCTTTCACCGAAGACGACGGCCTCGCGACCGAGAACTGCGAAGGCGACGACTGCTATCCCGACGTGGAACTCCCGCAGGAAGCGGTGGACCGCTCGGTCGAATTCGCCGAGGTCTGGCTCAACCCGAACGGGCACAATGCCGACAGCTGGTACGACTCGCTCCTTCCCTTCATCACCGACGAGCAGGCCGAGCTGTTGCAGGGTGTCGACCCCATCTCGGTACCCGCCACGGCGATCACCGGTGACCCTGTCCCCGAGGGCGCGAAGGTCGGCATCCCGATGGATACGGGCACGCTGACGCTCACCATGACTGAGGGCTCCAACAACCTGACCGGGACCGGCTGGCTCGTCTCGGCGATCGACTGGGAGCAGTCATGAGCGCGTCTTTTGTGAACTCGAGTGGCGAAGACGAGACCACTACGAAAGAACGCTCCGCAGATCCCAAGCCCCCGAGGATCCCCAAGAAGCTCCGACCCCTCATGTGGACGCTCACGGTGCTCAGCGTGTGCTGCCTCGGCGCGGTCTTCTCGGTCGTGCAACTGCTCTCTGAGCAGTCGAACGGCGAAGACGGCAGCGTGACCCTCGCGGGTTGCGGTACGAACTCCACAGTCGACCCGAACGCCGAGTTCCCCGCCATCGACCCGTACAGCTCCGAGCAGATCAAGAACGCCGCGATCATCATCTCGGTCGGGCAGGACCTCGAGATTCCGGCCCGAGGCTGGATCATCGCCGTCGCGACCGCGATGCAGGAATCCCGGCTGACGAACCTCGGCCACCTCGGCGACCAGAACGACCACGACTCCCTCGGTCTGTTCCAGCAGCGGCCCTCATCCGGTTGGGGCACACCGGAACAGGTTACCGATCCGGTCTACTCCTCGACGAAGTTCTACGAGAAGCTCCAGACCATCGACAACTGGGAGACGCTCCCGCTCACCGTGGCGGCCCAACGAGTCCAGATTTCCGCCTTCCCCGATGCGTACGCCAAGCACGAGCCGAAGGCCACGGAGATCGTCAACACGCTGACCGGCGGCGGTGGTCGCGTGGCCGCTGTCGACACCCAGCTCGGCAACTGCAATCCATCAGGAGAACTCTCCGCCTCAGGTTGGATGATTCCAGTTGAGGGGCCGCTCAACTCGGGTTTCCGTACTTCAGAGCGCCCGACCCACAACGGGGTCGACATCGGCGCTCCGCGCGACGCCCCGATCGTCGCCGCAGCGGCGGGAACCGTGATCACCTCCGAGTGCAACGCGAGCCTGTACGGTGCGCCGTACTCCTGCAACCAGGACGGTTCTCCGGAAGTGGCCGGGTGCGGCTGGTACGTCAACATCGTGCACGCCGGCGACTACCTTACCCGGTACTGCCACATGGGAGACGCTCCGCTGGTGAAGGAGGGTGACGTGGTCCAGGCCGGTCAGCTCCTCGGCTATGTCGGCTCTTCGGGCCGGTCGAGCGGCCCGCACCTGCACTTCGAGACGCACCTCAACGCCGACCGCAGCCCTGCGGGCGCGGTGGACCCGGTCGACTTCATGAACCAGATGGGCGCCCCACTGGACTGATGGCGTTGCCGTTCAGGCGGCGCCCGGGTGGTGGCATTGCCGCCCCCACGCGCGGTGCGCCGACCCGCCCGGCGCGCCGCTTGCTGCTGTCAATCCAGAACAGATCGTGATTGACAGCGCATTCAGACCCGTTAACGTTGCGTCAATCCAATTCGCTCAATCGCCTGTGGCTGGTGACTGCAGCACCGGAAATCCCTCCAGCACAATACGATCCCTCCGACATCTCCCGATCGCTCATCCCTCGACACCGCCCGGCTGCCTTGTTACTTCAAGTCGGGACTCGACCATGCACACTCCTCGGCACGCACTCCGAATCTCCCGTCTCCTGGACTTTCGGCGTGTCCCGAGTCCTCGAATAGACAGGAGGATTCATTGCTCACTGCCTTTGCAGACAAGACCGCAGCCAGAATCGTCGGCATTTGCACCGTGGTGCTCGTCGTCCTGACGGCTTCCGCCGGGATCGCCTGGGCCGCTTACACGGACAACATGTATCCGACCCAGTACGCCAACGGCGGCTGCATCTCGGAAGAACCCAACGCCCGCCAAGCCACCTGCCGCACCGACAACGCCACCCTCACCTACTACATGGACAGCGGTGGCGACTTCGAACTCGAGACACCAGACAAGGACGACGTTCGAGCGACGATGTCCAACGACTACAACCCCACCGATCTGAGCGTCTCGTACGATTCCACGCCCTCGTTCTCTGGGAGCGCCGAGACCGACATCATCTACCAGGAGGGCTCCGCCGACATTCCCTCCAGCGTCGACGGCATGACCTGGTGCAACAACGCGTCGAACTTGGACGAGTGCGACCAGCAGTTCGTTCGCATCCGAGGAGCCGGCTACTACTCCCGCGGCCTCGCCTGCCACGAGACCGGTCACGCGGTCGGGTTGGTCCACGGCAGCGTCTCATCGCCGATCAAGAGCAACACCGATTCACGACTCGGCTGCATGGTGACCCCGGTCGGCACCAACACCTCGCTCGGCGACAACAACATCGAGAACATCAACAACACGTACTGAGGAGACGACAATGAAGCGACTACCCCTGATCGTCTCCATCGTGACGGTACTGACCACCGCAGGAGTCATCGGCCTCGCAATCGCAGGTATCGACACTCCTGAGCCGCTCTCGCCTTCGCAGCCCTTGCCCGAAGTCGTCATGGTCGAAGGCGTCGACCATCTGCCGAGTGAGACCGCCGCCGACTGGGTCACCTATGCCGATCATGTTGTCGTGGTCAACGCGGTGTCGGAGATATCCGTCCCGCCGACGCAGATCGAGCTCGATCGCGGCGAGGGCCTCATCGGCCGCATTGTGACGCTGGAGATCAGCGAGATTCTCTGGTCGCGCGAGGGTGCACCCGTCGCCCCACCGGATACGTGGGATTACTCCGCGATCGGCGCGCAGTTCACGGAGGGCAACACCGCCGAGCCGTACGAGATGGCCCTGCACGAGCGTCCGCGAGTCGAGGTCGGCCACAGCTACGTCATGGCGATCCGATGGGAACCCGAGCGTTGCGAGGACGGGGAATCCGAGCCCGCGCAGTGGCGCGGTCTCGGTGAGGGCTCCGAGATTCCCTACGACGACGCCGCGCTCGGCAACGGCGAACTCGAAGGTGAGATCCAGAGCCCACAGCAGTTCGGCGCTGCGGCCGAGGAGGACGTGACCGTCGGCGGCCTGGAGGAGCAGGTTGCGGGGCAGAGCGCCGACGCGCTGGTCGCCGAGCTCGAATCAGCCGTTCCGGCCGCCGCGCCCGAAGTCGCGGTGGACACCTTCTCGACGACGTCCGACTGTGCTTGAGCCGCAAGGAAGACGCTTCGAATCGGGCGGCCGGAGATTGCGGTCTTCGGGCGCCCTAAATACGGAACTGCCGGAGGAAATCCCGACGGGCTCCGAACGTTCCGCCTCGTTCGCGCGTCATAGATATCGACAGTGGGGAGGAAGCCGCCATGCCGCGACAGCGCAGCACCAAAGCTCAGCGAGGCGCTTCGCTCCTCACCGACCAGCAGGAGGTGGAGCGGGTCCGGGCAGTCCTCGCGCTGGGCGGCGTGCCCTGGGACGACCTGGATGACGCACTCCAGGAGGTCCGCCTCAAACTGCTCCAGTCGAGGTCGAAGCCGGCTCTCGAGACGATCCGGAGCCCTGGAGCCTGGGCCTCGGTCATCGCTTCGAGGGTGGCGGCGGACTGGCACCGCTCCAGGAAGCGCGACATCGGACTGCGTGAACGACTTGCAGCAAGATGGACTGCAAGGCCGCCCGAGCATCCGCAGGAGGACCGAGACCTCGCGCTGGCGGTAGCGGAGCGGCTGGAGCTTCTGACCGATCTCCAGCGGCAGGTGGTGGCCTTGCGCTTCTATGTCGATCTGCCGGTCAGGGACATTGCTCTAGTGCTGGAAATCCCGGAAGGCACGGTGAAGAGCCGACTGAACTCGGCCGTGGCCGCGCTGCGGAGCCGAATGAAAGTGGAGGAAATCCGATGACGGAGAAGGAACCCGAACCGGAAGACGAGGACCTGCGGAGGGCGGTGAACCTGATCGGGAAAGAGGCCGGCACGGCGCCTCGTAAACGGCTCTCCGGTGGTGTGATCGCCGGGCTGCTACTCGGGGCTGTGCTGGTCACCTTTGGTGCGCTCATTCTCTTCACGGCTGATTTCGGTGGGGATGAGCGGCAGCCGTTTGTTCAGAGTTTGAGCGAAGCCGAGAACATTGCCTGTTCCGAGTTCATTGCGGTCGGGGAGGTTGTCTCGACGGCGCCCTCCGATGTCGCTGACCGAATCGTCGTGACCTTCGCAGTCGAGGTTCCGCTCAAGCCTGCTGCATCGCAGGCCACGGTGAAGCTCGATGTACTGGATCCTGGACTGTCTGATCCGCAAAGCGATCTCCGAGCCGGTGATCGGGTGCTGCTGGAGGTGCCGCAGCGAGAGGACTTCCCCCCGGCCGTCTATCGAGGGTCCTACCTTGATTCCAGGGTCGCGGAAATCGAGCGGTATCTCGACGAGGCCTCCGATACCGAGTGCCCTCCCTACTTCCAGGAAGGCGGAGAAACTGTCGAGATGGAGGAGAATTCGAACGACGGTGCCTGAGGTGACCGACCCCTGCTGCCGGGGGCTTGCGGGGACATTCGACCAAGCTGTTTCTATTCGAGATCGAGGTCCTGGACTTGTTGAACCGCACGGACCGAGGTAATCAGGACTAACGAAACTTGGATAATGAAAGGGTCGGCGCACTGCCCCACCGCGGTGCGCCGACCTGCCTCTGGTTTCCCGCTCAAGCTTCGCAGCCGCGCGAGATGGACTTCCATACCGACACAGCCTCGGCGATGATTCTCTCGGCGTGCTTTTCCGCCCACTCGACTTCCAATGGGGCGCAGACGCGCAGGCACGGTTTAGCGGTGCCGAGCCGGATCACCGAGCCGAGCGCTTCGGTCCGCTGCTCCCAGGCCCGGGCCATCGTGATGCGAAAGCGAGCTTGGGCAGGAAAGGCTTGGAAGTAGAGCCGCCGTCCGCCGATCACCGCCGCGAAATGGAGGCCGTCGCGCTCCTCAGCGGCCACCTTGCGCTGGGCCGCATCGATACGAGAGGTACTGGTGTTCACAGTGCCACCGCCTCTCGGAGGGCCTGGCGCTCATCGAAATGTCGTTCCCAGTTGCCCAGGTACGGGCTGATCGGGTTGGTCCGGTGCGGCCCTTGGAAAGGCGTTCCGGCGAACAGCGGTCGAGCTGGGTTTTGGGCCTGCACGGCCATGGTGCGGAGAGGGACTGTCGGACCTTCGATCGCAGCCTTGTCTTCCGCCGAAGCGATGCCGAGCACGCGGAAGAGCAGGGCGCGCAGCGTCACCCAGAATCGCATCCAGCGGTCGCCGAAGGTGGTCGTGGCGATCAGGTGCGCTTGGTGCAGCTCTTGGGAACCGGCGATGAACCGCGTCCAGGCATCCTCGCGGAGCTTGCCGAAGTCGTAGCGGTCCTCGTGGTCGTCCTCCCAGAAGCGTCGTCGCGGACGCTCCGGCGGCTCAGGCGGTTCGCTGCCGCCTTGACCGGGCGACGGGCGACGCTCATCGGCCCCTTCGGAGGTGGGGCCGGGTGTCGGTCGGATGCCGCGCTCGGATCGAGGCTGGTTCGGCTCGGTCCGGCGCGGCGGATCGGGCAGCTCTCCTCGACGGTGCCTGCCGGTACGGGTGTCGGGACGCCACTCCGGCGATCCGAAAGAGCCGGGGTCGAGAGGAACGTGCGGGCGCTCGCGGTCGATGATCCACGTTTCGCCGGGCCGGTGCCGCAGATGCGGCGGTTCATAGCGCGGGAAACGGGGGTCTGATTCGGGGAGCGTGGGATCGGAGGGCTCGGGGTCGTAGCGAAATGCGCCCGGAGCATTCGGATCGACAGCGGCATAAACCACCTGCTCAAAGAACGTGGGAACACCCGGACGGCGGTTTTGATTCACCCCGGAATGGCTGTTTGCGGGCAGCCCGAAATCGAGTATGGTCGTAGTTGCCAAGGGAGCTTGCTCCTCTGGTTTAGGGGCCGCCCGGTGGATCTTGTTTGGCGACGGAGCCACCGGGCGGCAGGATCTTTCACTGCCATGTTCAGTTAGCTACGCGCCTTCGCACAACCGAGTAATTCGATGGTGCGGCAGAGGCGCGCTGACCAAATGGTCAGCGAACATCGCGCGATTGTCAACCGCCAGTTGCGGCGTGTCGTGAAGTCTTAAGTGGATTCTGTTCACTAGACATTCAGATCAATCCATCTCCACCCGTGAGCGAAGCTACGCAATCATCCTGCACGCCAACGGCAAAGACGAACGATTCCTGATTGAGACCGGCGTCAAGCGTGATCTCGACATCGTATGTCGTGACGGACGTCTCTGAGGATTCCGCAGGGTTGACCGCGGCAAGGAAGGCTGTGGTCTCACCGTTTGTTGCAGCCCATTCCGTGATAGCCGCATCGATTTCCTGAGGCGTTGTGCTTGCGTAGGAGTCACACTGGAGAGCGGCAGCCGTTGTAGGCTCGCGGTCGACCACTGTCGCCCGCATGAAATCGGTAGCCAGAGCTTTGGGATCGACAGCCTCGCCGGTGCTGTCATCAGAGCTGGGTTCTTCGCTCTCGACACGCACTGCGTTCGAAACGCAATAGCCCCCGTCTCTCTCCTGAACTGTGACAACGAAATCTTCGTAGCTTGGTCTGGCGTCGGAGACATAGGAAACCGTCGCTGCAACGGTCGTCCCATCCGTCCCAGCCACCGGTTCGCCGGTCGTAAGATCAATTCGGGTGATGCCGCCCATCTCATCGTCGTACGACTGACGGATGGCGTCCAGATCTGAAGGGGTCACCTCAGGCGAAGCATCGTCGCAAAGTGCGGCCTCGGCTCGATCCAGATCCAAGTCTGATCCCCACCGCAGATAGCGATTTGCCGCCTGCTTTGCACTGGAGGCGGCTTCGTCACGAGGATCTTGGTTCTCGGGGTTGCCACTGGCCGCGAATCCTGGGGCTACCCAGGCTCCCAACATCAGGGCGACGGCCCAGGCTCCGGCCATGGCGCCGACTCGTCCCCACTTCCTTGGGGGGTCGGCGAACTCAGCTGTCTCGGCATCGTTGACCGCGACAACGCGGTACTGCTTGCCGTCCGCGCTGCGGACGGTGGATCCGCGGCTAGCACGGCGCGGACCGCGAGCACTGCGAACGACACGCCGGAACAACCTACCCATGACCACACCCTATTGGACCGGGCCCACCGAGCTCAACCAGAAGCCCGATCGCGAACCCTCATTCTCGGCGAACGTCGCATCTGGGCCCCCACCAGGGGGCGGTCTGGAGCCAGATCGAAAGGGCGACCGTCGCCACCGATGGCATCAGCCAGAGGAGGCCGGTCGCTGTCACGGGGATCGTTCCGATGCCGAACAGGATGCCGAGCCAGGCGAAGGGAACCGCCGCGGTGACGGCCGGAATCAGCCGGAGGTACCAGCGCCGACTGCGTCCGCAGATCGCCAGCGGAATGCCCGCGACCAGGCTGTAAGCGATCGCCGTAATGATTCAGGCGAGGGGCCAGAAGAGCGGGCCGGCAAACTCGTTGTAGACGACTACGACGCCTACGAAGGTCGCGATGACGACCGTGCCGAATATCGCGGGCCACACGACCAGGCTCGCGACCAAGTGGAGCCAGAGGCGGACCAAACGCGCCTTGCGGCGCGGGTCGTGGGGGCGCGGGTACTGGTAGGGGAGGGGTGGGTACTGCGCGGGAGTTTCGCTGGGGTGGCGTTGTGCTGTGGTCTTGATGCTGTCGTTTCCTCGGTAGCGTTGGAGTGCTGGCCGTTCCGTGAGGGCCAGGGGGGCGTAGACGGCGAGCGGGGCTCTGCGGCGGTGGTGCCGCTTGAGGGTGGCGGCCACGTCTCTTGTCCTGGTTTCAGAACAGCCGAGAATGAACCTGAACGCGTTCAACTCATGTTCCCAAGCCTAGCACTTTGGACAAGTCAGGTACAGCTCTATTCGCCCTCGATGCCGAGCGCGGTCGGACGCCCGCCGACCGGATCCCCTGGGGCCGCCTGGCGTGCCCCGGGGGCCGCCTGGCGTGCCCCGGGGGCCCGGTCCGTCACACGTCGGCACGTACGGGTGAGCGGCGGCAACCGGGCCGGGTCCTACGACGTGTAGTCATGGCCTATCACGCCGGTAGGCCCCTCTCCTTCGACAAGGAACCCCCTTGAACAGCAATTCCTCGGCGTCCGGGCGACGCTGGCATCCGGACCCGGCGCGAGTGATGCGGCTGCCCGCTCACAAGCCCGCCGCGAGTATCGAGCCGCACCGAGTGCGCTGCGGCGTTTGCGGAACCGAGCTGCGGACACTGCATCTCGCGGACCGGTGCACCTTCTGCGATGCACCGTTCGCCGTCGATCCGAGCGAGACCGAGCTGATCGGTCCGCACGGGGTGGTCCCGTTCGGGATCAGCGAGTCTGATGTAGACGTCGCGTTCCGCGCCTGGGCGAAGGAGCAGCTGCTCGCGCGCGGCGACTTCAAACGTGAAGTGCAGGTCTCCGAGAAGCGCTCGGTGTACCTGCCTTACTGGGTCGGGTGGACGAACTTGTACTCGAACTATCACGGTCGTCGCGGGCACCGCGTCACCCGGATGCGGTACAGCCCGCGGAAGGGCCATTACAAGGTCAAAGAGACCGACTGGTCCGAGGTCAGTGGTCAGGTGGAGCACGGGCGCGAGGCGTTCAGCCTCCCGGCGTTCGTACCCTTGGAGGTGATCGACGGGATCACCGAGCAGCGGATCGGCGAGGTGCAGAAGGGCTGGGAGTTCGAATCGGCGTTGCCGTTCGAGGCCGGTCTGCTCACCGGCCACCAGGCCTTGCGGTATTCGGTCGAGCCCGAGGCGGCTTTGGCCAGGGCGCACGAGGCGCGGGGGAAGCAGGTCGTCAAGGACATCAAGCGGGACATCGGCGGCGACGTCGCGCATGTCAGCGGCTCGGACACCGGGGATGTCGCAGTCAAGTGCAGGCTGGTGCTCGTGCCCGCCTGGATCGTGGAATGGGGCTTCGCGGGGAAGTCCGGCAGCGTGATCCTGAACGGCCAGAACGGCAAGGGCGCGGGAAAGTACGTGCAGAGCGCGGGCAGGACGGTCGCGCTCGTCGGGTCTATCGGCGCGGTGGTGGCGTTGTGCTGCGGGATCGGCTTCTTCGCGAGCGACCCGGACGATGCCGAGGATCCCGGCAGGGGCGGCAGCGAGACCGCCTCAGCGGCGAGTGTCGAGACGCCGAGCCCGACGCCAACTGTCTCGGAGGCGGTGTCGAGCGAGCCGGAGCTGACCGTGTCGGCCGAGTCGTCCACCAGCGCTGAGGAAGCCGCGTCGACCGGTGAGGAAGACGGCGATGGAAACGGCGATGGCGGGTCGGGCGACGGCGACCCGGATCCCGAACCGGAGCCGACGGCCGAGGAGCCGGACCCGACGACGGAGGCCGAGGAGGAGGAGTCTGTGTACTACGAGAACTGCGATGCCGCCCGCGCTGCGGGGGCTGACCCGATCTACGCTGGTGAGCCCGGTTATGCGAGCCACCTGGACCGGGACGGCGACGGGGTCGGCTGCGAGTAGCGGCGGTTCGGTCGGGCGCGGCGAACAGCGGCGCCCCCGGGCCCCATTGCAGCCGAGGGCGTCAAAAGGTCGGTCTCATTGCGGCCCTTGCGATAGCAGGCCCCCCGGATTTGCGTTCACCTCCGGCTCGATCGCACCGTCCGCCACGCCCGCAGTGCGGCAGCGGCGGCGGCCTGCCCAGCAGGCACGGTCGCCCTACCCTGGGCCGATGAGCAGCCCCTCAGAGTCGGAGACCGGCGTCGCGGTGCCGGTGGCGCGCAAAGGGTCGGTCGGTGACGCGTTCGATGAGCCGATGGAGGCCAGGGCCGCGGACGTGCACCTGCGCATCGAGGCGCGGTTGCGCGAGGAGTGCGGTGTGGACACGCGGGCGGTGCGGGACTGCTTCGTGTGGAACGGGCTCCAGTCCGAGATCGGGGCCGAGGGCGGGCCCGAGTTCGAGGAGACGTACCTGGCGCTGGCCGGGGCGGAGTTCGCGGCGCAGGCGGCGCGGACGCGGCACGGATTCGACCGGGCGCTGCTGTGCCTGTGGGTGCACCACAGTTCGGTGCGGGCTTGGAACCACACGTACCGGGTGGACCTGCTCACGAGGTGCATGATCCGGTTCGCCGAGACGGTGCGGGAGCTGTGGAGGCTCGATGCCGAGCCTGACGAGCCGGTGGAGCTGGCGCTGCGCCTGTGCGGTCTCGTGCGGGCCGAGATCCTGCTCGAGGACCGGCTCAAGACCGGGTCGCGGCCGCGCTATGAGGCGGCGCTGCAGGGGCTCCTGAAGGAGTACGCCGAGATCCTGGAGGAGACCGAAGGGCTCACCGATCCTGTCAGCGGGTACGTGCGGGACGAGGTGTGCATCCGCAACGAGTACCACTCGGTGCTGCGCCGCGCGAACGAGGCGCTGGTCGTCGCGTCCGGCGGTCAGGCGCCGAAGTACGAGATGCGCAAAGACCTGCAGCGCTTGGCGAACGAATGGCAGTTCTCCTCGGTCGAGCTGAGCAAGCTCAACGCCCACCGGCAGGCCCTGGAGCGTCTGCTGGCGGTCCTGGGCCGCGCGCCGTTCAAGGACTCGCGGCGGTGGATGCGGGTCGACGAGGGCCGGATCGTGTATCTGTTCCCGTTCGGGGTGACCGGCCTGGACTACGAGGGGATCACGGCCCGGCTGCGGCAGTCGTTCGAGCGGCGGTCGGACTCGGACCTGGTGCGCCCCACCGCGATCCACGACCACTTCACCTACCACGCCGACATCTGGGAGCCGCGCCTCGAGAACGACAAGCGGTTCGACGGCATGGAGATGTCGCTGCCGAAGGTGCGGCTGCACGTCGACGACGAGACCACTGAGGAGCTTGCCGCGTCGGTCCGCTTCTCCCCCATGGGCGTGCACTGCCTGCGCCTCGAACGGACCCTCACCGACGTGTACCCCGGTGAACTGCACGCCGCGATGTTCCGGGCCGCGCGCGAGCATGGCGCCATCGAGGTGCGCTGCGGCGACTCGGACCGGACCTGGGACCGCTTGGCGCGTTTCGCCCGCGACCTCCTGCTCAAGCAGCTGCCCGCCCAGCTCGCGCCGGACGAGGAGACCGAACGGAAGCGGCGCAGCCACCTCCCGCCCGTTGATATCCATAGAGGACGATCTCATGTGCTGGTACGAGTACTGCGGGCGAGCGAGCGCAAGCACGAGTACGGTCCGCACGTGGGCAACGGCGGCAGCGAAATGGTGCAGGACGGCCGCCGCCTGCTCACGCTCGTCGGCTCCTCCGTGCTCCTGCACGCCGCGCCGGACGCGAAGGAGTCGCTGTGGGACTGGGTGCGGCTCGCCGACGACCACAGCCGGCAGATCTGGAACCAGCGCAACCAGGGCGACCTGCTGATCTCCACCGAGAACACCACCGTGATCGCCGCGCTCGACGCCCCGAACTTCATCTCCGGCGACCTGGAGGCCGTCGCCGAGTTCACCGCCTGCCTCAACGGCACGCTCGCCGCCTGGAACCACCAGCTCGACACGTACCGGGCCAGCGTCACGGAGTCCATAGCCGCTTACAACACGCCCGGCGCCGACCGGTCCGCGCAACTCGAAGCGATCAAGGCCTCCCGCACCCGCATGCTCGGCTTCGAGAGCGAGACCCGGCAGGTGATCTCGCTGCTGCACTCGCGCTCGCTGCTGCGCTCCCCGTCGAACGCGGCCGCGCTGCGGCGGCTCCTCGACGTCAGCGGCGTGGACGAGCAGCTCGAGACGTTCGAGGCCGGGCTGGGCGAGGTGATGGCCGACCAGTCCGAGGCGACCCTCCAGCGGTGGGAGGGCGACCGGCAGCAGCGCATCCGCGACTCCCTCACCGCGGCGGTCTCGGCGCTCAGCGTGTGCGCCGCGATCAGCATCTGGCAGGCCGCGGGCCTGTGGACGCCGCTCGGCTGGAGCGCGGTGACGGCGGTCGTGGCGGTCTGGGCGGTCGTCTACGTGCTGCGCCGTTGGGTCTCCTACTACGGCGTGCGGGCGACCGCGCTGCGGATCGCCAGGGCACCGGTGATGCTCCTGCGTCGGTTGCGCGGGCGCCGACAGTCTGCGTGAGTGGCCTCCTGAACTGCCGTTCCTTGGAATACTGGGGCTCTCGGTGAGGGGGACTCGGGATGAAGTACCGGATCGTGGAGCAGACGCGGCCGGGCGGGCTGCTCGCGCAGGTGTACCGGGAGGTGCTGGCGCCGGCGTTTCCTCCCGAGGAGATCGAGAGCGAATCGAGCGTCGCCGAGACGCTGGAGGCCGGGCTGGGGAGCCTGCTCGTGGCCGTCGACGAATCGGGCAAACCGGCCGGTGCCGCGTTCGGGCGCTGGTGGGAAGCGTCGCGGGTGCAAATGCTGGTCAATCTGGCCGTGGGCCCGGGCACGCGCGGGCACGGCCTCGGCGGGCGGCTGCTGCAGGACGCGGTGGACGTCTGGCGGGAACGCTACGACCCGTGCCTGATCGTCGCCGAGATCGAATCCCCTGACGCGCGCATGGTGCACGAAGCCTACGGCGACCCGCGCCGCCGCCTGGGCTTCTACGAGTCCGCCGGCGCGCGGGTGCTCGACCTGCCGTACTTCCAGCCCGGCATCGGCGGTGTCTCGCGCCGGGTCAACGGCATGCTGCTGCTGGCGATCCACGCGGACCCCTCGTTCACGCCCGATCGTCCGGACCGCTTGTCCGGCAAGCCGTTGCGCTCGTTCATGACCGATTACCTGCTTGCCGCCGAGGGCCAGGCGCCGAGCGACTGGGACGCCAAGGCCCTGTTCAAGGCGATCGACCGCGAGGGCGGCGTCCCGATGGGGCGGTGGGGAACGAGCGCTTAGCCGCGCCCGCCGACGCGGCGGGGGTTTCGGCGCCCGCATCGGTGCACTACAGTCGCTCCCAGTGCGCCGAGCCACACTCCCGCGAGCGAACCCGAACTTGGAATGATCGAGCAAACCGCCACCCCCGCCCCAACCGCCAGGACCGCAGACGGCAGCGCCGCAGCCTGCGCCGCGCGGGCCTTCGGCGGCGACTCCGCAAGCGCGGGAGAGCGTCTGACCTACATGCGGGTCTTCGGCGGGAGCGCGGACGCGGCCGAGTGCGCGGCCGAAACGCAGGTCGTCGGCGGCCGCGCGGCGGCCGCTCGATCCCGCTTCGGGCGAGGGGCGCGGCCGTGATCCCCGCTTGCGTCTCGGCGGCACTCACGGCTTTCGTGTCGGCGTTCTTCCCGATCACTCCGGTCGAGCCGTACCTGGTGGCGCTGGCCGCCGCCACCGGCTACAGCCCGATCGCGCTCGGCGTCGCAGCCGCGGTTGGCCAGACGATCGGCAAGACGACGCTGTTCCTCGGCGCGCGCGGAGCGATCCGCTCGGCCCGGTTGCGTGGATGGATCGAGGCCGCCAAACGGCGGCGCGAGCATCGGCGAGCCGACCGCTGCGCAAGGGCCGCAACCGGTCAGGCGGTGGTCGGCGACAGCACCGGGCCGAATCCGTCCGCCGCACGCACCGGCGCGGAGGCTGCGGCCGGGGAGGTCCGGACTGCCGCTGCGGCCGCCGAGTGCGAAGCCCGCCTCAGTTCGTCCGCCGCGCACATCGACTCGGCGGAGACCGGGGAAGCTCGGACGGACACCGCTGCCGCCGCCACTGTGCGCGAAAGCCGCCGCGGTCCGTTCGCGCCCGTCGTCGCGACCGGGCGGCGGCTCCTCACCCTCCTCGACCGGCCCTCGCTGGCCGTCCCGATCCTGCTCCTCAGCGCCACGACGGGTTTCCCGCCGCTGATGGCCACGAGCATCTACGCCGCGGGGACCCGGATCAATCTGCCGCTGTTCGTCGCCGCGTGCCTCGTCGGCCGCTCGATTCGCTTCATCGCCATCGCCTATGCGCCGCAACTGGTCTTGGGCTGAGCCGACCGTGCCGTTCGGTTTCCCGGTCCCCGACCGCCGTGTCACCGTCACCGACGGGCTCGGCGTCGTCGACTTCGACGCCGCCCCTGACCGAGTCACGCTGAAACTCGCGGGCGACCCGATCGCCCGCGACGAGCACGACGGCGGCGGCTCCATCATGTGGCTCGCGAGTCGCCTTGCGCCGCAACCCGATGACGATCCGCTGCACCGGCCCGAGGCGTGGGTGGAGCCGGAGGAGTGGGACGTGCTGCGCCAGTGGGTGCGCCACGTCGAACCCGGAGACGACCCGACCGGGCCGCTGCGCCCGCTGCTGGATCTGCTCGCGCCCGGCCGGTACGGGATCGGGCTCGGCACGATCCCGAACGTCCACGTGCGGGCGGTGAAACCCGGGAAGCAGTCCACTTGGTACGCCGACAGCGACCTCCCCTTCTTCGGGCACACCGTCATCCCGACGCACCACTGGCCGCCCCCTGACAAGACAGCCGTCGCCGCGTACCGGCAGCGGATGGTCGACGAGCGGGCGCAGCCGGCGCTCATCCTGGTCACCCACCCGGAGTCGGAGGCGTACTACCTGCTGGACGGGCACCACAAGCTCGCCGCTTACCGTGCGCTCGAACGCGACCCGGTGTGCGTGGTGATCGAGGCCGACACCGCCAGCCGCACCTATCTCTCCTATCTGGACGAACCTTCGGAGGAATACCGGATCGAGGAGAACGAGTCCGGCACGGGCGTGCTCCACGTCGCGGGCCGGGACGGTGCGAGCGCGCTGCGGATCGGCGGCAAGCCGTGGCTCGTCGAGGGCTACACGGGCTCGGGGACGGCCGACCGCCTGGCCGTGCTCTCGGGCGACCCGTGGGTGCGCCGGAAGATACGGCGGCTGCGGGTCGCGCTCCGCGATCCCGTGCGGGCCTCGGCGAGCGAGATGACGCGGGCGCTGTGGAGCCTGCTCTCGCCGGGCCGCTACGGCATCCGCCGCTGGGTGCCGGGCACGTACTACGTAGAGGCGTTGCAGCCCAACCGGTTCAAGAGCTGGTACATCGGCGTCACCACCCCGGACCTCGGCGCCGTGCTCCTGCCGACCGACCAGTGGCCGCCGCCGGACGCCGCCGCCGTGGCCGACTACCGCCGCATGATCGGGCGCGGCGAGCGACCCCTCGTCGTGACCCTCCGCGCGGGCCCGCCCGAGGACGAGGACGACGCCGTCGCGTTCGTCGTCGACGGCCACCACAAACTCGCGGCCTACCAGCGCCTGGGCGTGCCGCCGCACTGCCTCGACATCGCCAGGATCTCCGACGAGACCGCGTGCGCGCCCGCCGATCTCGACGCCGCGACCGGCGCCGACCCGGAGCTGCGCGACTGCACCGCGAGCCTGCGCGCCCACCTCGCGCGCGGGTAGCCCGGCGCGTCAGCGGTGGCGGTCCTCCAGGTAGCGCATCAGGTTCGCGGCGGACTGCTCGAGCTTCTCGTCGCCCGCGATGACGTCGCGGAGGTCGCCGGGCTCGCAGGGCTTGCGGTCGGCGAGGCGGGCGATGTCGAGGAAATGCGGGGCGATCCCGGTGCGGCGGTATGCGGCCAGCTTGTGGTGGCCGTCGATGAGGAACGACGCGCAGTCCTGCTCGTCGCCGGGCGGCTCCGAGCGGAGGAGGACCGCGAGCGGGCGGTCGCCGTCCTCGATGGCGTCCACGTAGCCGGCGAGGGTCGCCTCGTCGCGGGGCGGCCACGCGTCAGTGGGGATGACGGCGGTGCCCTCGGTGCCGATGGGCTCGTACGGGTACCACCAGGCGGTGCCGTTGTCGCCGAACGGTTCGACGTGGACGTTCGCGTCCCGCCAGATGCGGACCCCGTAGTGGCCGGGCTGCAGCAGCCGGAGGATCGGGCGCGCGAGCTCGACCGGGTCGGTGTCGCGGTCGGCGTAGCGCAGCTGGCCGCGCAGGTCGCGGAGGGATTCTCGGAAGGCCGCGTCGCGGGTGCGGATCGCGAAGCGGTCGATCGAGCCGGAGCCGGTGTAGCCCTCGACTATGAGCGGCCGCCAGCCGACGCGAAGGGCGCTGGCGCCGTCGTGGCCGCCCACGGAGAGGGTGCCGTCGCCGTCCCGCACGTCGAGCACCTGGTATCCGAGGGATTCGGCCAATCGCGTGATCATCTGCTCCTCCGTCCAACCGTCGACTGCCCGCGGCGCTTCCAAGTCGCCGAAAGACAGCGACGAACCCGTCATTTCGGGCGCCACGGGGCGTCCCCCCACCCTAGTACCCCGCTGCGACGCGCACGAACATCACCGCGATGGGCTTCGCAGTCGCGCACGCGCGCATGGCGGTCGTTTTTGCGGGGTACCCCGATCGGCACGGTTGCAACTACAATGAGCGACACGACCCCTCATCGCCCCTGGAGGGCAGACCATGACGGTCCCGCCGCCCCACGCCAAATCCGGTGACCGTGCCGTCCCCGGGCACAAGCTTCGACTTCAGCTTCGACTGCACGGGGATCGTGCCGCCCGTCCTCGTCATGTGCTTCCTGCCCACCGCCCGGTCGCAATGGTGATGCGACCGCTGATACCCCTGGTCAACGCCATACGTTAGGAGTACGCCCATGAGCTATCCCCCTCCTCCCCCTCCGCCTCCCGGCCCGCCGCTCGGGTCCGTCCCCGAGACCATGCCCGGTTCCACGAAGGGCGCCGTGGTGCTCCTGTGGATCCTGTTCGGCTTCGGCATCTGCGGCGGCGCCCTCTCGGTCTTCGGGTACGCGGCGCTCGCGGCCCTGGAAGACTCCGGGGACGTCATGATCCCGTCGGCGTTCATGCCGTTCCTGGTCGCCTCGATCATCCAGATCATCATCTGGACGGTCCTGCGCGCCGTCTTCGCGGTGCGGATCGCCAAGCGCAGCGCCGGTGCCCGCAAGGGCGCGATCATCCTCGAGGCCGTGGGCCTGGGCCTGTCGCTCCTGTCGTGGATCTTCACCCCGGAGGTGGAGGTCACCGGTGCGGCCGACGCGGGCAGCACCGCCGCGAGCGGCCTGATCGGCGCGATCATCGGTATCGCCTTGGCCGCCATCATCATCGGCCTGCTGTCCACTGCGGACTCCAAGCGCTGGTGCAACGAGTAGTGCTTGCTGCGGCGCGGCCGTCGGACGGGCCTCCGTCCGGCGGCCGCGCTGTTTAACGCGTTGCCCGGGTGGCGCGAGGGTCCTATGGTGAAGCCCGAAAGTGAGGGTTGCTCCGTGCCCAAGTTGAACCAGATCATCGCGATCGAGAAGAGCGTCAAGGCGAAGGCCGCGCGTGCGCTCGGCGACGCCGGGCGCGAGCTCGCGAAGGCGCCGCTGCTGTCCGGCATCTCCCGGACCTACCAGCCGAAGGACGAGGAGGGCGAGCAGCTGCCGCCCGAGTCGACGAAGGTGCAGCGCCGCGTCGAGGAGCAGCTGCGCGAGGTCTCCGAGGCGATGACGCGCCTGTTCGACGTCACGGCCACCAAGGACCGCACCAACGCCCTCGCCACCGCTGACATCACCGTGGACGGCGAGGTGCTCGTCGCCGACGTCCCCGTCACCTATCTCCTGTTCCTGGAGAAGCAGCTCGGCGAACTGCAGGCGTTCGTGAAGACGCTGCCCGTACTGGACGCGGGCGAGTCCTGGACGTACAACGACGCGTCCGACGCGTTCGCGACCGACCCGGTGAAGACGGTGCGCACCAAGAAGATCCCGCGCAACCACGTCAAGGCAGAGGCCACCGAGGAGCACCCGGCCCAAGTCGAGGTGTACTACGAGGACATCCCGGTCGGCTACTGGACCACCGTGAAGTTCTCGGGCGCGGCCCCCGCCAAGCGGGTCGCGCAGCTCTCCGAGCGGCTCGAGAAGCTCCAGATCGCCGTCAAGTTCGCCCGGGAGGAGGCCAACGGGACCGAAGTCGTCGACGAGAAGATCGGCGCCAAGGTCTTCGGCTACCTGCTCGGCGAATAGGCACAGAGACCCCCCTGTTTGAGCGACAGGGGTGGCGCGAATTGCGCCGAAACACGCTGAAATTGAAGTTCAGTCCGAGTAATACGCGGGAACTCTTGAGGGTATGAGCCCTCTTTTGGCTTTAGCCGCCAAAAGCCCATCGGCACACGTTCTCCGCCAAAACTGAGACTCTCGCTCCAACTTCAGCATTCGCCACGCCGCACGATCAGCGAGTAGTTCCTCTGGGACATCGGTGTTGGAGGTTCGAATCCTTCCCGCCGCACCACATGCGGCGGTAGCTCAATGGCAGAGCGCGATGCTAGCAGCAGACTCAACGGCTACCGCGGATCGCAGCGGCTCACTATGTGGCACATGGCGGCCCGGGATGGAGGTCAACCACCCGGGCCGCACCTATGCCCTGCGTGGCGGCGGCGCATAATGGCCGCCATGAGCGACAACCGAAAGGGCGATGCCGCGTAAGCCGCCCGCGCGAGTACGCGCACAGCAGCGCCGCATCGTCCCGCCCGCGACGCCCCGGCCGATCCCCCGCATCCCCGGCGCCTCAAGCGCCCTGCAAGGCGCGACCGCGCGCCTCGAACACGACGATCCCCGTTTCAGCCCAGGCGATGTCGCCTCGGCGTTCCACGTCTGGCACCGGGCGGTCAGCGGCCCGGCCCGACGCGCTCGAGACCACGCGCGGCACGCCGACTGCGAGCTCTGCAACCCGCCGAGCCGCGACGTCCTCGAACTGGCGCTCCATCTCCTGCCGCGACGCTCCGCCCAGGAGCTGCGGCGGCTCGTCGCACCACTCGACGAGCGCTTCATGCGGCTGACGATCCCCTTGCCGGGCAAGCCACCCGGACCGTGGTGGACCCTGCGCGCCTAGCGGCGGGGGTACCCGCACTCGTGATCCGCCCCGGCGCCCCGACCGCCAGGGCAGGCCCGACAAACCCGGTAGGGCTGCCCCTACCAGCGAAATGCCTGCTCGCAGGGTCGTTGCGGCGGCCCGCGCGGACGAAGATCATATCCATGAACAAGATCTTCAAGCAGCTCGGCGCCGACAGTGCGTACCTGCTCTCCTCGCTTCCGATCGCCCTTCCCGCGTTCGTCATCACCGTCACCGGCTTCGCCGCCGGCCTCGGAACCGCCGTCGTCTGGATCGGCATCCCGATCCTCGCCGCCACCCTCTTCGCCATGCGCGGCCTCGCCGCCGCCGGTCGCAGCCAGCTCGGCGCCGTCCTGCGCCAGCCGATCAACCGGCCGCACTACAAGCGCGCCCCCGAGGGCGCCTCAGCGGTGCGCCGCTACCTGACCCCGCTCACCGACGGCCAGTCGTGGCTGAACCTGCTGTGGGGCCTGGTCAACTTCCCGCTCGCCGTCGCCGGGTTCTGCGTGGCCCTGAGCTGGTGGATCGCGACCGTCGCGACCCTCGCCTACCCCCTGTACGCCTGGATCATCCACCGCTCGGTCGGCGAAGGCGACGGCCTCGATTACGCGACGCGCTGGCTCGGCTGGGGCGACTCGTACGCGGCCCTCTCCCTCCTCACCGTCCTCGGCGGCCTGGTCATGGCCCTGCTGCTGCCGCTGGTGCTGCGAGGCTTCGCGATCACCCAAGCCGCGCTCGGCCGCGGCCTGCTCGCCTCGCTCACCGAATCCGACGCGCCGTACACCGGCCCGACCCGCACCGCCTCGCTCGACGCCGAGGTCACCCGCGTCCAGGAGCGGCTCTCCGCCGCCTAGCGACCCGAACCAGGGAACCCCGACCGGGCGGCCACGCGCCGCCCGGTCGTTTTCGCGCCGAGAACGGTTTTCACCGGTGCTAGGTTGGGGCGCATGGCATCGCATCACGGACACAAGCACGGTGACCACTCCGCCGCGTTCGACTTCGCCGAAGCCGCACCCCGCTTCAAGGAGCGGGCCGCCGCCGAAGCCGCCAAGTACCGGCGCCTCGCCGAACGTCTCACTGCCCCCGGCGACCGCGTCGTGGCCGACATCGGGTGCGGGGCCGCCTCGATGGCGTTCGCCCTCGCCGAAGTCCTCCCCGACGCGCAGGTGGCGGCGGTCGACGCCGAACCGGCGATGCTCGACCTGGTGCGCGAACGCGCCGCCGAGACCGGCGCCGCGGTACGGGCCGCCCAGGCGTCCGTGGACGACGCGGACGCGCTCGCCGCGGCCGTCGGAGGCCCCGCCGACCTCCTTTGGGCCGGGCACGTCATCCACCACGCGGCCGATCCGCAAGCGGCCCTGGACAACCTGGCCGGACTGCTCGCCCCCGGCGGGCGGCTCGCGATCGGCGAGGGCGGCACCGCTCCCCAGTACCTCCCTTGGCATGTGGGCGTGGGCGACCCGGGCCTGGAGCTGCGCCTCATCGAAGCCGGGTCGCGGCGCCTCCAAGGAGAGACGCACGAGCACGGATCCACGCCGCTCGCCTACGGCTGGAACCTCGCCCTGGAACGCGCGGGACTGACCGAGGTGCGCGAGGTCAACGAACTCGACGCGACCCCGGCCCCGCTCGAAGGCGCGCAGCTGCGGCACGCACTGGAGTCATTGCGCACCAGGGCCGACTGGTTCGAGCACTACCTCAGCGAGGACGACAAGGCCGCCTGGTCGAGGCTCCTCGACGACAACGGCCCGGACTGGCTCGGCAACCGCCGCGACCTCCGCCACCTGTCGATCGACACCTACTTCATCGCCGTCAGAGCCTGAGCGCCCGCGGCACCGGGGATCCCGCGCTCACTCGTTCCCGGAGTCGACCTCCAACTGGAAGAGCCGCTCGAGCGCGGCCCGCGCGTACACCTCCTCCAGATGGTCGGCGCGCGCGAAATCGCTGAGCAGGTCGTAACCGTCGCGGAGGCCGAGCCGCCCGAGCCGGTACGCCGCCTCGATACGCCCGAACCAGTGGAAGCAGTCGTCAGAGGCCAGCACCGAGTAGGCCTCGACCCCGACATCGGGACTGATGGAGTACATCGCCTCGGCCGCATCGATACCCAGGTGAAAGTCCATAACGGACTCGACGCCCTTCACGATCCGCCACAACGCGTGCTCCGCGTCGATGACGCTGCCCTCGGCGAGCTGCTCCGCGCAGATGATCCGCAGCCGCACCGAGATGTGCGGGGCGTTCGCCAAGTGCCGCAACGCCATCGACGCGGCCGAGGCGTGCACGTTGCGCAGCGCGTGGGCGGCGCTGTGGCGCACGTACTCGCTCACCGTCTCGTCGGTGACCAGCTGCATCAGCGCGATCCCGGCGGGGCCGGCGGCGCAGTCGACCAGGGCGCTGGCCGCGTCGAGCCGGTATTTGGCGTCCACTGTCGAGTCGGAGGCGATGGCTTCGAGTGCGCGGGCCGCGTCCTCGACGCTGAAGCGGCCCATGTGCTCGGCGACCTCGAGTCGCACCTCTACATCCACATTGGACGATTGGGCTACGGGTGAAAGGCGCATGGCCATGTCCCGGCCGCCGAGGTCGATGAGGTCCTGGATGAGCTGGATGCGCAGTTCGGCGTCGATCGCCTCGTTCTTGATGGAGCCCACGAGATTGCTCATGGCGCGGTCGCGACGCTGATGCGGCACGGACACGACGGCCATGCCAATCGACGGCTCGCGAGCTTCGCCGAAAGGTCCTACCGATGGCTCGCGGGCGTCGCCGAAGGCGGCGAGCGGCTCGTCGACGGGTGACCGGTAAACGTCGCTGATCGCGGCCTCGTAGGCGCCGATCTCGGCCTCCTCTTTCGCCCCACCGGTGGCGTCCCAGAAGCTCGTGCGCACGCTCGCGGGTTCCGGGTCGGGCTCGTCGCGCATGCGGGCGAGCTGGCGGCGGCGCTGCCAGCAGCCGGTTGCCCAGGTGGCGGCCAGCGCGGGGTAGAGGAGGCCGTAGCCCCAGATGCGGCTCACGCCGAAGAGCTCGACCACCGGGACGGGGGCGAGCGCGACGGAGAAGCGGAGGGTCCAAAGCTGCATTGCACTGGCGTTCGCCATACGTCGAACCTCGGTTGAAGCGTTGTCGGCGGGACTGCTCGGTGCGGCTCCGCCGACGACCGCGGCAGCGTACTGCCTCGGGCGCCGCGCGCGGCCTCGACGTGGGATCGGCTGCGCTACCAGGCCGCATGCGGGGTGCCGGGGCATAAATCGTAGTTCCGCAGGAGGGCTCGGCGTCGCACAGGGTGTGCGACCGTCCACCCGGGCGGGACGGCGCGAACGGTTCGTCCCGCTACGGCCCCTTGGGCTTTGACAGACGTTGCGACCTGGGGATTTCCGGGGTCCACGGGGTCGGCGGTTGCCTGTACGATCGAGGTCACCCCGGTGAAGCCCAATCACCGCGACCGATTGCCCCCGAGCAGACGAGGCGTGTAGAAGCGATGACGTATCCGCCCCCCGGCGGTGGGAACCCGCAGTATCAGTTGCAGCCCGAGCCGCAGCAGCCCAGCGACCCGTATTCGCAGGGCTACAACAGCACGCCTCCGCCCGGCAACTACCACCAGCAGCCGCCGCCCCAGCAGTACACGCAGCCCTCGAACCCGCAGTACTCGCAGCCGGGCCAGCCGATGATGCCGCCGCAGGTCGGCGTGCAGCCCGGCTACCCTTCGGTGCCCGGTTCGGTGCTGCCGCCGCCGATCCCGCCCGCGAAGCAGGGCGGCAACCTCGGGGTGATCCTCGGCGTGATCGTCGCCTTGGTCGTGGTCCTCGGTGTCGCCGCCGTGCTGATCATCCCGGGGATGCTCGACGACGGCGATTCGCAGGCGGGCGGCGGCGACGCCTCGGCGAGCGCGGAGCCCTCCAAAGAGGAGGAGACGTCCGAGGCGGAGCCGAGCGACGAGGCGACCGAGGAGGCCACGCCGGACGCGGGCGGCGGCTTCGACGTGTGGGGCACGCCGGTCAGCTCCGACGACTTCGACCCGGCCACCCCTGAGGGGGCCGCGATCGCGTACCAGGTCGCGCAGAACACCGGTGACGACGACGCCATGCGGGCGCTGGTGAGCGCGGAGGCGACCTCCGCGATGATCAGCGACCTTGAATGGGAGATCGAGGACACGACCGAGCCCTACCCGTATCCGTACTGGGGCATGGCGTACGAGGCCGCTGACGGCACGATGCGCGCCTGGTCGGGTTGGTCCTTGGACGACACGGCCCCGACCTCCGAAGACGAGATCATCGGCGGCTACACGTACACGGTGATCGAGGAAGGCGGGACCTGGAAGCTGTACGACGTGGCTTACGGTCTCGTCACCGAGTAGCGACCGCGGACGACCTTCGGCGCGGGGGGGCCGCCCCCCGCGCCTTCGCTTATGAGGCAACACACCCGAACGATATCCACAGGCCCCGACCAGCCGCCCTGTCCCACCTGGTCGAGTTATCCACAGGCGGAAAAGAAGTTGTTGACGCTCCGAAGCGGGTCGGCGACAGTTGGTACATGACGCAGATACCGATGTACCGCACAGCAACCGCCATGATGAACCGGCCGCTCGACACGCCACTGGGCGACGCGGGCGAAGCGCCCCAGGACCTCCTCTTGCGCTTCGAGGCCGCCTTCGAAGCCGACTTCAGCCTGGTGGCCACGGGCCGCACCGCGGCCTGGATCCACGGCTTCGATGTCCTGCCGCCGGGGGTCGACCAACGCGAGTGGCCGGTCGAGAGCTCGCCTGATCCGCCGCTGGCGGACATCACGGTGGTCGACGGCCTGCCGGTGACCCGCCTGGCCCGCACCCTCGTCGACTGCGCGGCCGACCTGCCGCGACTGGAGGCGGTGGCCGCCGCGGACCAGTTCCTGCGCGCCGGGATCGACGCGGGGAGCCTGGCCGCCGCGCTCGAGCCGGTGCACGGCGAGCGGCTCAGGCGGGCGAACGCGACGCTGCTCGCGGCCGATCCGCGGTCGGAGTCGCCGATGGAGTCCTGGACGCGCTGCCTGGTCAGCGACGCCGGCCTCCCTGCGCCGGTGCCGCAGCTGCGGGTGCACACGCTGAACGGGCGCTCCAAGTTCCTCGACCTCGGTTGGGGGGCCTGGCAGGTCGGGGTCGAGTACGACGCCCTGGGCACGCGTATCGGCCCGGCGGCCGAGACCGCCGACCGGCGCCGCCACCAGGTGCTGCGCAACCTCGGCTGGGAGATCCTGGTCCTCACCGCCTCCGATGTGATGGAGCACCCCAGACCTTGGCTGGTCCGGCTCCGCGAGATGCTCCTCGACCGCGGCTGGGACCCGGACCCGAATCAACTGCGGGACATCAACGAGCGCATCGAGGCGGTGAACATGGCAGTGGGCCGAGGCTGACCGCGAGACCGGTGGGAGGGAAGGCGCCTCCCGCCCACCGGCCGAGCGAGCCCGGCCCCACGGGCGGGTGGAGGCGAATCGAGGGGTGGGCAGGGGAGGGTGGGGGTGGGGGCGGGGGGGGGAGGCCCCCCGAGGGGTTTGAAGCCGGTCCGTCCCCGCCGCGCGATTCCTGCGATCGAAGCCTTCTCACCTCAGCGGGGAAGGGGAGACCGCCGAGGGGAACTCGCGGTCTCCACCGGTCCCACGGATTGCAATCGCGGACCGGGCTCGGGGCGGGGTCGGGCTAGGATCGGTGCGAGCATCGTTCGATTCGGCAGGAGCGGCAGTGGCGGAAGGGTCCTTCACCGGGTTCGCGCGCCCCGCCGTACCCACCCCGCAGGAGATCCGCGACTGGGCGCTCGACCCCTACTCGACCGCGCCCGAAGGCCGCCAGTGGGACCTCACCCTCGCCACCGACGAACTCGTCGACACCTGGCTCGAGCTCGCCGCCGACCCGACCTGCCCGAAGCGCTCCTTCGCGCTCCACGTGCTCTACATCTACGCCGGCGACGCCGTGCGCACCAACTTCCGGGTCCACGCGCGCAAACGCGTCGACCGCCTCCTCGAGAGAGCGGCCGCTTCGCGCGACCAGTACGTTGAACTCTGGGCCGCCAACACCAAGGCGCTCATCCGACAGCCGGACCTGTTCGACTACCACGAATGGTGCAACGGCGGGCTGGTGCGCGGGCCGCGGCGGCTCAACCCCGGTCCTTCGAGAAAGTAAGAGCCCGATGACGATGAAGCCTGCGAGCCACCGATGACGCATGACCCGAACATGCGCGTCTCCAACGCGGAGCGCGAGGCGATCATCGCCAAGCTCCACGCCGCCACCGAGGAGGGCCGACTCGACCTCGACGAGTTCGCCGACCGCTCCCGCCAGGCCTATGAGGCCCGCACCTACGGCGAGGTCGAGCGCCTCCTCGCCGACCTCCCCGACGCCGGCGGCACCCTCGCCGTCCCCGCCGCCAAGCGGCCGCTCCCCCAAGGCCCCGCCGAGCTGCGGCTCAAGCCCACCGGCTCCTCCGTGGTCCGCGACGGCGACTGGGTCGTCCCGCCGAAGATCTTCGTCAACGCCACCGGTTCTTCGATAAAGCTCGACTGCCGCCACGCGGTGATCCAGACCGACACCGTCGACCTCGACGTGAAGCTCCTCGGCTCCTCACTCACCGTCGTGCTGCCCCAAGGCGCCTATGCCGTGGACGAGAACACCGAAGTCTTCGGCAGCTCCATGCGCAACCGCGCCACCTACAAGGGAGGCACGGCAATCCGCTTCTCGGTCGCGGGCAAGGCGACGGGCAGTTCCGTGACTTTCCGCCACGAACGCCGATTCCTCTGGTGGCGCTGGTGATCGACGCTTCCGCCGACCACGGCATTCACTGAATATTCCATTGCCGGAACGTCCTTTGTAACGGGCGCATAACAGTCATGCCGGATTCCGGCATTCTCCTCATATGAGGGTTTACAGCGAACCAACCTCGCAATAGGCTCGCTTTCGTGCGCCGCGGCGCGGCCCAGTTCGCGGTCCGCACCGGAGCACTCACCCACGGCGCACGTCCCCCTTGAGAGGAGCTCATCGCATGGGATCTCCGTCCCTCCGTAGGCAAGGGAGCGCATCGAAGCGCGCCCGGGCCAGAACCAGAGCCGTCTTGGCGGCCGCGGCCGTCCCATTGGTGGCCGTCGCGCTCACCACCGCCGCCGCCCCGGTCTCGGCCGAGCCCCCCACGCTCCCTGAGGTCACACCCGAATACCTCAAAGAGGCTGCGGCGCTGCCGATCGACTACAAGGACGGCAACTACATCGTCCAACTCGCCTCCGACCCGATCGCCACCTACGAGGCCACCGCGCCCGCCGAGGGCGAGACGATCGACTTCGAGGCCTCCGCCGTCGAGGAGTACCGCGAGACCCTCGCCGAAGAGCGCGAAGCGGTCATCGCCGAGTACGGCGTGGACGCGATCGCCGAATACGACACCGTCCTCAACGGCTTCGCCGCGAACCTCACCGCCGCCGAAGCCGAGGAACTCGCCGCCAGCGACGACGTCGCCGCGGTCGTCCCCGAGACGATCTACCAGCCGACCGGCGCCGTCGACACTGCCGGCTTCCTCGGACTCTCAGGGGACAACGGCTCCTGGGACGAGGAGTTCAGCGGCCCGAAGGACGCTGGCGAAGGCGTCATCGTCGGTGTCCTCGACACCGGCATCTGGCCCGAGAACCCGGCCCTCGCCCCGCTCCCCGAGCCGCGCCCCGACCAGGCGATCATCGACGAGAAGTGGAACGGCGAGTGCGTCACCGGCGTCGACGAGGACCCGGCCAACAACGTCGAGTGCAACAACAAGCTCATCGGCGCCCGCTACTTCGACACCTGGGGCTACGCCGAGGACGGCTTCGCCTCCCCCCGCGACCAGGACGGCCACGGCACCCACACCGCCACGACCGCCGCGGGCAACTACAAGACCAAGGTCGAGATCGACGGTGAGAAGATCGGCACCGTCTCGGGTATGGCCCCGGCCGCCCGCGTCGCCGCTTACAAGGTCTGCTGGGAAGGCTGCCCCGGCGCCGACCTGGTCGCCGGTATCGAAGCGGCCGTGAACGACGGCGTCGACGTCATCAACTTCTCGATCGGCTCCACCGGCACGCCGCAGTTCGTCGACTCGGTGTCGATCGCGTTCTTCAACGCGGCCGCCGCCGGCGTCTTCGTGGCCGCCAGCGCCGGCAACGACGGACCGACCTCTACTGTGGACCACCAGGAGCCGTGGGTGACCACCGTGGGAGCTTCCACGCACGACCAGACGTTCCGCACCGAGGTCGATTTCGGCCGCGAGGAGATCGAGGCGGCCGCCCTGGTCGGCGAGGCGAAGTGGTACGTGAAGAACGCGGTCGACGCGGCGTACGACGGGGCCGACCCGGCAGCGGCGGCGACCTGCAACGAAGGCACGCTCGACCCGGCCAAGACCGAGGGCTTCGCGATCATCTGCGTGCGAGGCAACACCTTCACGGCCAACGCGGGCCAGGTGGCCGCCGCGGGCGGCGTGGCGATGATCGTGCGCGACCAGAACGAGCGGGGCCCGGCCAATGTGGTGACCTCGCAGGCGGTTCCTGTGGTGCACGTGAGCTATGAGGACGGCCTGGCGCTGTCCGAGTGGGTCGACTCGAAGTCGAACCCGCGCATCGAGGTCGAGACCTCGGAGCTGGACTACGTGAACGCGCCGAGCATGGCGGCGTTCTCGTCGAACGGTCCGGCACTGGCGGCGGAGCAGAACCTGCTGAAGCCGGACATCACGGCTCCGGGCGTGGAGATCCTGGCGGGTATCACGCCGTTCAACCACGCGGGCAACGACTTCGCGAACCTGCAGGGCACGTCGATGTCGAGCCCGCACATCGCGGGTCTGGCGGCGCTGCTGAAGTCGGCGAACCCGGAGTGGTCGCCGATGGCGGTCAAGTCGGCGATCATGACGACGGCGTACCAGACGGACCAGAACGGCGACCCGATCCAGCGCGGCGGCGCGGACGCGACGCCGTTCGACTACGGTGCCGGGCATGTCGACGCGCAGTCGATGTTCGACCCGGGCCTGGTGTACGAGTCGAACCCGACCGAGTGGATCCAGTACATCTGCGGGACGCCTGAGGCGTCGAAGGTGCAGTCGTACTGCGATGCGCTGGGTGCGATGGACCCGTCGCAGCTGAACTACCCGTCGATCACGGTGGCGGAGCTGACCGGCTCGTACCAGGTGACGCGCACGGTGACGAACGTGTCGGAGAAGAAGAGCACGTACAAGGCGAAGATCACGGCTCCGGCGGGCTTCGAGGTGTCTTCGGACGTCACGTCGTTCACGTTGAAGCCGGGCGAGTCGGCGACGTACACGCTCACGATCTCGCGCACGGACGCGGCGTTCGACGAGTGGGCGTTCGGCGATGTCACGTGGGTGGAGAAGAAGGGCACCAAGACGGTGCACGAGGTCCGTTCGCCGATCGTGGTGAAGCCGGTCCAGCTGGCGGCCTCGGATGAGGTGTCGTACACGGGCGCTTCGGGTTCGGCGACGCTCACGGGCACGTCGGGCTTCGAGGGGACGCTCGGCGCTTCGGTGTCGGGTCTGGTCGCCTCCGAGGTGAAGACGGCGACGCTGACCGACCCGGATTCCTCGACGTTCCCCTCTGATGCGCCGGTGGAGAACTCGCATGCGGTGTCGTACGAGTTCACGACGCCGGAGGATGCGGCGCTGGTGCGGTTCTCGACGTTCGACGAGGACCACCCGGCGGGCACGGACCTCGACCTGTTCGTGTACACGAAGGATGCTGAAGGCGCGCTGACGCTCGTCGGCAGTTCGGCTTCGGGCGGTTCGAACGAGACCGTGTCGCTGCCGGGCGGCTACACGTTCGTGGTGTTCGTGGACGAGTGGGCCGGGCCTTCGCCGCTGGAGGCGAAGCTGCACGCGTGGGTCGTTCCGGGCGCTGACGAGGGCAACCTCGCGGTGGATCCGGCCGAGCAGTCGGTCGCGATGGGCGACGAGTACTCGGTGGGTCTGACGTGGTCGGGTCTGGCCGAGGGGCAGCGGTTCCTCGGTTCGGTGGACTACGCGGCGGACGGTTCGAAGATCGATGCGACGATCGTGGGCATCACCACCTGATCGTTATGAGCCGCAAGGCTCGTTGAGTTGAGCAGCGCCCGCCGGGGCGGCTGGGACCAAGAGGTTCCGGTCGATTCCGGCGGGCGCTGTGGTTTGCGGGAGGCGTTTCGCCGGGAGTCATTGACCCCGCCTCATGTTCCCGTTAACATTGAGTCGTTTCAATCCATCGATTCACGGACAAGGCGGTCTTCCATGCAACGGAAGCGCACGACCCTCATAGCGGCGACCGGCGCGATCGGCCTCGCCGCCGCCGCGCTCGCGATCATCGCGCCGACCGCGCTCGCCGAGCCCGGCAACGGCAACGCCCACGGACACGACCGGCAGAACTGCGACGTCAAGGCGCCCGGCACGATCGGAGGCGACCTCGGCGCGCACGACCCGGGCCTGTTCGCACCCTGCACCGACGGCGAGCCCTGGTACGTCTTCGCCACCGGCTGGGGCCCCCTCGGCGACGGCAACGTCACCATCCGCTCCTCCACCGACGACGGCGCCACCTGGAACTACGTGGACACCGTGTGGGACGCGAAGCCGCAGTGGCTCAAGGACGCCGTCCCGGGCGTGGACAACATCTGGGCTCCCGAGATCTACTTCGACGAGGACCAGGACCGGTACTACCTGTACTACTCGGCCTCGACCTTCGGCAAGCAGCGCTCGGTCATCGGCCTCGCCACCAACGCCACCCTCGACCCGGCCGACGACGACTACGAATGGGTCGACGAAGGCCAGGTCTGGGAGTCGAACCCCGGCGACCCGTACAACGCGATCGACCCGACCATCCTCGAGGCCGACGGCAAGCACTACATGGCCTACGGCTCGTGGTGGCAGGGCATCTACATGCTCGAACTCGACTGGCCCTCAGGCAAGGTCGCGAGCGGTTCCACCCCGTCACACATCGCCGGTCGCGGCGGCGCCGGCATCGAGGCGCCGGTGCTGACCGAGCACGACGGCTACTACTACCTCTTCACGTCGTGGGACATCTGCTGCGCGGGCGCCGACTCGACCTACAACATCCGCGTCGGCCGCTCGACCTCCCCGACCGGCCCGTTCGTCGACGCGAACGGCGTCGCCCTCACCGACGGCGGCGGCACCCTCGTCCTCGGCGCCCACGGCGACTACGTGGCCACCGGCGGGCAGTCGATCTCCAACGGCCTCATGGCCTACCACTCGTACCACGAGGACGGCCACTTCGACCTCGGCGTCGAGAAGATCGAATGGAACGCGCAGGGCTGGCCGGTCTTGGACGGCCGCTAGACGCACTGGCCGCAGCTCGGCCCGCCCGGATCGGACCGCAGCTGCAAGCGGGGCCGCGATCGAATGGATCGCGGCCCCGCTTTTCGCTTGCCGCCTATGCGTAAGGGTCGTCGTCGATGGCGCGGATGCCCCAGATCTCCTCGTCCTCTTCCAGCCAGTCGCGGTGCTCGCCCTCGGCCTGCTGGTCGCCGCCCATGCCGCGACCACCGCCGCCACCGCCCATGCCGCCCATCATCCCGCCCATGCCGCGGCCTCCGCCCGTGCCGGCGCCCGAACCACCGCCGCCCTCCATCGTGGAGGACGCCGGGCCGACCGGGAACGAGCCGCCGCTGCCGAGTGTCGCGCCGCCGCTGGCGAGACCACCGCTCACGCCGCCGGGCGGCACCAGACCGCCACCGCCGCCACCGCCGCCGCCTTCCGGCGAAGGCGGCTCGCTGCCCGGCTGGAACCCGCCCGAGCCCGCGTCAAGACCCCCGTACGAGTCCCCGAGCATGTCGGAGGCCTCCCGGAAGTTCGACGTGTTCGACGGCTTCGCCTCCGGTGTGAACGTCCCCGCCGACTCCTCGGCGTTCTCCCACCGGTTGACGACGTCCTCGTTCGCGATCCGCGACCGCGACTCGTAGTCATCCATGCCGTCGACCATGTCGTCGCTGATCGCGTTGTTCGCGTCGGCCTGCGCCCACGTCCGCGCCTGGTCCTCGGTGACCGGCGGCTTCTCGTTCTTGAATTTGTTCATGTAGTACTCGGTCTGCGCCTCGACGTAGTTCCGGGTTTCGCGGAGGTAGTCGCTGTCGAAACCGCCGAGTTCCAGCAGTGATCCGAGGAGCCCGCCGGAGTGCCCGCAGCCGTCCGTGACATCGCACGACCCGTTGCGGAACGGCGGCCGCACATGCACGAACGGGTCGGTGAACATCCTCTCCATGTCCGAGATCCAGTACAGCGGCGCGGGATACGGCAGCTCCCCGGAGGAGCCGCCCTGAAGCCCGTAGAACTCGTCGGCCTTCTGCTCGAGCAGGCCCACCGCGCCTGAGGAGAGGTCGCCGATGTCGTCACAGATCGACGCGCAGTTGCCCATCACGACCTCGACCTGCTCGGCGAAAGCGTCGAAGTCGTCGCCCTGCCAGTGCTCGGAGAGCGTCCGCAGGCCCGCCTTGAGGATCGGGGCGATCCCTGTGGTCGGGTCGGTGTCGAAGCCGTCCTTGAACGTCTGCCAGTGCGAACTGATCGCCCTGAGCGCGTAGTTGTCCGGGTTGTCGGGGCGCACTTGGGACACCAGCGACTGGATGGCGTCCTGACTGGGCGCGGCCGTGCCGGTGGTGACGACGGTGAGGTTGTTGACCTGCCCTACCTCGGGAATCGCGGAGACCAGTTTGATCCAGGCGGTCTCGGCGGGGTTCTCGGTGTTCTGGCAGGTCGCGTGCGGGCAGGGGGCGCCGGAGAGGAACAGGGCTTCGGCGTCCATGCGCTGGTACTCGAAGTCGGCGGAGTTGTCGGGCGCTGCGCCGTCCCACTCCTCGCGCTCGTAGTGCGGCTTGCCCGACTTGTCGTCCTCCTCCTCTTCCTCCTCCTGGTCGTCGTCCTCTTCCTCTTCCTCTGATGTTTCGTCGTCTTCGTCGTCGTCCTCATCGGAGTCGTCGGAGTCGTCCTCGCCCTCCTCGGAGTCGTCCTCGTCCTGGTCCTCGTCGTCTTCTGGCTGTGTTTCTTCGTCCGCGTCGGGGTCCTGCTCGTCGTCGGACTCGTCGGGATCGACCGGGGCGTCGTCGGGTTCGTCCGGTGCCTCGGCCGAGCCCTCGTCCGGGTCGGTCTGCAGGGCGCGATCGGGGTCGAGTTCGTCGTCGTAGTTGGGTTCCTCGCCGAGGTCGGGGTCCTGCGGCTGGTTCTGTTGCTGCTGCTGGGTGTCGGACATGTCGGTCAGCTCCCGCCGCGGGAGAGGTGGACGGCGGAGGTCTCGTCGTCCTCGACCGCGCGTTCGGCGACGCCGTCGAGAGTGGCGATGATGCCGTTCAAGTCGGCCCGCAGGTCCTGGAGGTTCGTCCAGGTCTGGCGGTGGAACTCGCGATAGGCCTCGCGCGCGGTCAGCGCGCTGTCGAGGAGCCCGAACCCGGGTTCGACGCCGAGGTCGTTCCCGTTGCGCAGCTGATCGATGAGGGTTTCCAGGTAGTCCAAGCGGCCCTGCGCGATCTCGCGGAACACCGCGAGGGCTTCGGGGTCGACGGAGCGATCGGACACGGGGTCACACTCCAAGAGGGAAGGTTAGGTCCAAAGCGAACTCAATTCTAACCACCGTGAGCAATACCATGGGTACTCAGAGTTGCGGCTTTTGTCCCGATAGGACCTTTCTCGGACCCCATTAGGAATGGTAAGTTTTCCTTATTCGATCGTATTTTTTTATCGAATTCTCGGGACTGCAATTCACTGGTGCACCAGTTGGCGCATGAGCAACTCTGTCAACTTCGGACACAACGAAATGAGCGGGTCCGCATCGCGGACCCGCTCAGGACTTCACTCGCAAAGTGGGAAGAACCCGTATCAGGCGTCGACCCGTGCGGGGGTCGGCTCCGACTCGCGCAGGTTCTCCGGCGGCGGGGCCACGAACTTGTAGCCGACCTGCCGCACCGTGCCGATCATCGACTCGTACTCGCTGCCGAGCTTGGCGCGCAGGCGCCGCACGTGGACGTCGACCGTGCGGGTGCCGCCGAAGTAGTCGTAGCCCCACACCTCCCGCAGCAGCTGCTCGCGGGTGAAGACGCGGCCCGGGTGCTGGGCGAGGAAGCGCAGCAGCTCGAACTCCTTGTACGTGAGGTCGAGCGGCGTGCCCTTGAGCTTGGCGGCATACGTGTCGGGGTCGACCGTGAGGTCCCCGGCGCGGATCACGGCCGGGCCCGCGGCAGTCGCCGCGTTCGGCTTGCCCGTGGCCAGGCGCAGCCGCGCCTCGACCTCGGCCGGGCCGGAGGAGGCGAGCAGGAAGTCGTCGACACCCCAGTCGGCCTGGAGCGCGGCGAGGCCCGCCTCGGTGACGATGGCGTACAGCGGCACGGTCAGGCCGGTGGCCTGGAGGACGCGGCAGGTGGCTCGGGCGTCAGCAAGATCCGACCTGGCATCGACCATCACCGCATCGGGGCTCGGGCCGCTCAGCAGCGCCCGGACGTCCCGGCCGGCGTAGCGCGCGCGGTGGGGCAGGAGTTCCAGCGAGGGCAGGATCGACTCGGGGGACTCCGGAACAGGGTTGGAAGTGAGGATAAGGATTTCCACAGCAGTCCTCCGCTGGTTGATGAGCACACGCGACTATCGCTCTTCCCGGCGTCGGCGGCGGGCGGGCTTACATGCGGTAGGTGGAGTCCTGGACAAGTGTAAACGGTCACCAGTGAAAAGACCAGCGTCACCGCCGTGAAACCTCACCATGCGGGATGCGCCGGCGGTAGGTCGCCGACAAGTCGCGTTCACCGCGCCGACACGAAGCGGTCACGGCCCCGCCCTACAGTGTTGGCCCGCAGCCGGATCCCGACGGCCACCCGAACGGGCCGCCCGGCGCGGCCGACGACAGCCGCGCCCGGAGTCCACATGTCGGGACGACGCGCCGGGTGCGACGATCCGGCACCGCCCCCGGCCCACCGGACCGGGCGTCACCCGACGTACCGCACGACCGTCCGCAAGGGTGACTCATGGCGAAGGTCGCGAGCCCTGATTTCCTGCTGCCGTAGGCTGTGGACGTGTCGTACAGCCGACCCGACGAGACCTGGGGCCACGAGCCACCCGAGGCGCCCGGCAACACCGAGGGCGCCGCCTGGGGCGACGCCTACGCGGGCGCCGCCGACGCCAGCGCCGCCAGCGAACACGGCCCCGGACCGGACGCCCCGTCCGGCGGCACCGAGCGCCGCCGCGCCGCCGCCCGCTCCGGCGAGACCGGCGCGGGGAACACCGGCGCCTACCGGACCACCGGCGCCGACGGCAAAGAGGACCACACCCTCCCTCCGCCCAGCCCCACCCTCCTGCACCGCCTCCCCGCCATCGCGGTCACCATCGTCATCAGCGCCGGACTCGTCCTCGGCGCCCAGATGGAACGCCCCGTCTACGCCGCCGGGATCGCCGTCCTCCAGCTCGCCACCGTGGGCCTCGTGACCTGGGTGCGCAAGATCGACGGCGCCTGGGTCCCCCTCGCCATCGCCTCGGCCCTGGCCGTCGCCGCCGACGCGGCCGCCGTCGCATGGTCGCCCGTGTCGCTCGTGCCGATCACCGTGCTCCTCGCGCTCGCGTTCGGCGCGGCCGTCGCCGCCCAGCTCGTGCGCCGCACCCACACCGGCGTCACCGAGAACCTCGGATTCACGATGATGCTGGGCGTCGCCGTAAGCGGCTATGCCTGCTACATCGCGCTCTCGCGGCTCGGCTCCGCCCCGCCCGCGATGTACTCGGCCGTGGTCGCCGCCGGGACCGCGATCCTCGCCGCTCGGGCCGTCGACCTCGTCATGCCCGACCCGCGCATCAACCGGCAGGTGACGCGCGGCGCGTTCGGGATCGTCATCGGCACCATGTGCGGCACCGCCTCCGCCGCGTACGCCGGGCTCGTCATCGAAGGGCCCGAGCCCTCCCACGCCGCGGTCGGGGGGCTCCTCATCGCGCTCACCGCCGTCCTCGCGGACCTCGCGTGCGGGTACATGTCCGCCTCGCGGCGCATCGACGGATCGGGCACGGCCCCGAACCCGGTGGTCAGCGCCGCCGGGCCGCTCCTCGCGTTCGCCATCACCGGCCCCGTCGTGTACTTGTTGTCCGCCTATTACATGATCGACTGACACGTACAGTCGACCATCCTCGGCGAACCGCGCCGTCCCCAAAGCAGCACAGGAGCCACCCTGGTGAAGATCCTCCGCCGCCTCCTCATCATCCTCGTCATCCTCGTCGCGGTCGTCGCCCTCGGCGACCGGGTCGCGAACGCGCTGGTCGAACGCCGCATCGCGGACGAGGTGGCGACCACCGCCGCCGACCACGGCGCCTACTCCGACCAGGAGCCCGACGTGAAGGTCCACGGCTGGCCGTTCCTCACCCAGGCCTGGACCGGCGACTTCGAGCAGATCGACATCACGCTCAGGGACGTCGGCTCGAACGGGCTCATCTTCCCGACGCTGGAGCTCGTGGCGCACGACGTCGACGCCGACTGGCGCGAGCTCACGAACGGCGGCGACGCCGTCGCGAGCACCCTCGACGTGAGCGGCTCGGTCTCCGTGGACTCGATCGAGGCGATCATGGCCGAGCAGACCGGATACGACCTGCAGATCAACGAGGACGGCACGGCCTCGCTGATCGGTTCCCAGGAGCTCATGGGCGTCGAAGTCGAGATCGAGGCCACCGGCCAGTTCGAGTTCGGCGAGAACGCGCTCACGTTCAGGCCCGACGCGGTCGAATCCCTCACCGAGGGCCTGCCGCCACAGGTGCAGCCGATGGTCGACCAGGCCGCCTCCGAGTTCGAGACCACGGTGGGGCTGCCCGAACTGCCATATGGGATCCAGCTGACCGAAGTCGCGTTCGACGGGGACCTCGTCACGGTCTCAGGCACCGCCCAGGACGTCGTCCTCACCTGATCCACCTGCGTTTTCGGTGCCCGTCCGCTCACCTTGCGGGCGGGCACCCGGCGCCACCGCCAAGTAGCTCTGGGTCTTCGTCACAGTCCGCATCGCGAGAACGGGTATGGATTCGGCCCGGGAAGTCTGCTAGCGTTCCAGCCATGCGCAAGCCGATGCTCACCAAGCGGCGCGCGATCGACTACTGCATGATCGCGACCACGCTCTGTCGAATGCCCTAGGCGACTCGCCCGGCCCGGAGAGGCCCGACGGCGGTCGCCGCATTGCGGCCCAGCGTGCGCGAACTTCAGAGCAAGGCTTGCGACTCACTCAAACCCAACTCCCGCTTGCGAAAAGCGGACCTCCTCGGGTGTGACGTCACATCGGCTTGAATCCAGGACCATCTGTCCAGGACGAACCCTGCTCAGCTGCGAATCGCAGCGTTCCGCCCCCGCTTCGCGACACGGTCTGGGCACGCTCTCGAACTCGGAAACTCGAAACTCAAGTCTCATTTACGTTCAGGAGAGAACAAGCCATGGCTCGTGAAGACGTGCTGGTCACCGCCGATTGGGCGGAAGAGAACCTCGACACCCCCGGAGTCGTGTTCGTCGAGGTCGACGAAGACGCCTCCGCCTACGACTACGGCCACATCAAGGGCGCGGTGAAGATCGACTGGAAGGACGACCTCCAGGACCCGATCCGCCGCGACTTCGTCAACCAGGAGCAGTTCTCGCAGCTCCTGTCCGAGCGCGGGATCTCGAACGACGACACCGTCGTCCTCTACGGCGGCAACAACAACTGGTTCGCCGCCTACGCGTACTGGTACTTCAAGCTGTACGGCCACGAGGACGTCAAGCTCCTCGACGGCGGCCGCAAGAAGTGGGAGCTCGACGCCCGCGACGTGACCGCCGAGATCGTCAAGCGCGAAGCCACCAACTACGTCGCCAAGCCCCTCAACTGGGACCTGCGCGCCAAGCGCGACGAGGTCGAGGCCGCCATCGGCGTCAAGAACCTCATCGACGTGCGCTCCCCCGACGAGTACGCCGGCCGCCTCCTGGCCCCGGCCCACCTCCCGCAGGAGCAGTCGCAGCGCGCCGGCCACATCCCGACCGCGCTCAGCGTGCCGTGGAGCAAGGCCGCCAACGAGGACGGGACCTTCAAGTCCGAGGCCGAACTGCGCGAGCTCTACGTCGGCGAGGCCGGCTTGGACGAAGGCAAGTCGACGATCGCGTACTGCCGCATCGGCGAGCGCTCCAGCCACACCTGGTTCGCGCTCCGCGAGCTCCTCGGCTACGAGGACGTGAAGAACTACGACGGCTCCTGGACCGAGTACGGCTCGCTGGTCGGCGTGCCGATCGCCCTCGGCGACGAGCCCGGCACCAAGTAACCCACCGGCGACGGTACTGAAAGGAACAACCATGTCTGACAGCTGCGCTGCACCCGACCAGGACGCGGCCCTGCCGGCGTCGGTCGACATCGAGAAGGAGACCGTGCTCACGGGCACCGTCGTGAACGACGAGGGCGAACTCGTGCAGGGCGCGTACGTGCGCCTGCTCGACGGCTCCGGCGAGTTCACGGCCGAGGTCGTGACCGGTGAGGGCGGGCAGTTCCGCTTCTTCGCCGCCCCCGGCAAGTGGACGCTCCGCGCGCTCTCGCGCTACGGCGACGCCACCGGCGAGGTCGAGGCCGACCGCGGTCTCAACGAGACCAAGCTCGCCGTGAGCCGCTAGTCGATCACGAACACCGAGACCGACCGGGGCGATTCAGCTCGTAACCCAGTCTGAAGGGCGGGGCCGCTTTCGCGGCCCCGCCTTTTGCCTTGCCGCCGAACGGCAACGGGCCCGGCCGCCCAGGGGGCCGGGGCCGGGGGGGGGGCGGGGGGGGGGAGCGGACCTGGTAGGAGCTGGCCCGGTTGGCCCAGCCGCCGGCGGCGGTGTTGAGGTTGGCGAGGTTGTCGATCCAGGTGGAGGACGTCCCGGTGGCGTCGGCGCTGTCGAAGAGCTTGACGTCGCACGAGCGATAGGTGTGCGCGGAGCTGGCCTTGTTGACGAAGCTCCCCATTCTGGTGATGGTGAACTCGACCGGTGAGTATCCGGCCGAGCAGGTGTAGGAGCCCGGCGCGGTCAGTGTGTGGGTGCCGTTGGCGGTCCCGTAGTTGGTGTCGTTGTACAGCCGCACCAGGACGCTGTCAGCCTGGAGGCCGTCCGAGTTCGCGGCGAGGGCCGCCTCCGGGGAGTCGGCGCAGGTGAGCTCCTCGCTGACGATGTCGTAGGCGCAGTGGTCGCCGGTGGTATCGGCCTGCGCGGTCGAGGGGGCGAGCGCCAGCGAGCCCGCCGCGAACGCCACCGAGAGTGCCACGGCGGCCTTCACGCGCCTGCCGAGCGGGGTGTCTTGCCATGTGCGATCAGCCATGCCCGGAACCGTAGGCGCCGAAGCGGATACAAGAGCCGGTTCAGGTCGCATACGCGGCGTACACGCGGGTCCGGCCGCGAGCGCGGCCGGACCCTGTCGGAATCGGTCAGCTGACTTGGAAGGAGCCGGCTCGGTTGGCCCAGCCGCCGGCGGCGGTGTTGAGGTTGGCGAGGTTGTCGATCCAGGTGGAGGACGTCCCGGTGGCGTCGGAGTTGTCGAAGAGCTTGACGTCGCACGAGTGGTAGGTGTGCGCGGAGCTGGCGCGGTTGCTCCAGCCGGCGGATCCGAGGTTGACGACGGTGAACTCGATCGGCGAGTACGCGGCCGAGCAGGTGTAGGAGCCGTCGACGGTCAGTGTGAAGGTGCCGTTGGAGGTGCCGTAGTTGGCGTCGTCGTAGAGGCGCACCAGGGTGGTGGTCGCCTGGATGCCGGCGTCGGCCGCGAGGGCCGCTTCCTGGGTGTCGGAGCAGGAGAGTTCGTCGCGGGTGAGGTTGTAGACGCAGTGGTCGCCGGTGGTCTCGGCCTGCGCGGTCGCGGGGGCGAGGAGCAGTGTGCCGGCGGCGGCCGCGAAGGAGAGCGCCACGGCGGCCATGGCGCGCTTGCGGTCAGTGTTGGCGAGGTGTTTCATGTTGCGTTTGGCCATATCCGAACCGTATGTGACACAGTGGATATGAAAGCAACTTCAGATCGCATACGCGGCGTATAGGAGGAAGCGACGCCTCGTCGCAAGCGCTTGCGGGCGTATGCCGCCGGTCGAAGGAGTCCCACATGGAGTTCCGGATGCTCGGACCACTCGAGGTGCTGGTCGAAGGGGTTCCCGTCCATCTGGGCGGCAGCCGCCAGCAGACAGTGCTCGGGGTGCTGCTCGCGAACGCGGGCCGTCCGCTGCCGCGGCAGCGGCTGGGCAGTCTGGTGTGGAACGATCCTCCGCCCTCAGCGGGGCCGAATCTGCGTACGTATCTGCGGCGCTTGCGTTCGGCGTTGACCGATCCGTTGTCACTCGAGTCGCGGGTGGAGGTGGACCGGCGGCAGGTGACGTTGCGGACTGAGCCGGGGGAGCTCGATCTGGAGGTCTTCGACGGCTGGTGCCGCACGGCGGACCGGGCGAGGGAGGCGGGCGATGCGGCGAGGGCGGTCGACCTGTACGAGCGGGCGTTGCGGCTGTGGCGCGGGAGTCCGCTGGAGGGCATCGACGTCGACAACCCGCTGTACGCCACCGCCGTCGAGCTCACGGAGCGGCGCTATGCGGTGGAGTCGCGGCGGTGGGAGCTGCTGGTGGAGTCCGGTGATTTCGCGGCGGCGATCGGCGAGTTGCGCGCGGCGGTGGTCGCGAATCCGTTCCGCGAGCGCCTCGCGGAACTGCTGATGCTCGCGCTGTGCAAGGACCACCGTCGGTGGGAGGCGTTGCAGGTCTTCGCGGAGACGCGTGATCGCATGATCGACTCCCTCGGCTTGGAGCCGGGGCCGGAGCTCCAGCGGGCCCACCGGCGCATCTTGGAGGACGACCTGGCGCCGTAGTTTCAGGAGCTTCGGGACTGGTTCCTGCGCCTGTTGCGCTGTTCGGGAAGGCCTTCGGGGGGCTCCCCCTCCCCCACCCACCCCGCCCCCTTCTGTGTGCCTCGGCTCGGCGCGGCCGCGCTCGCCTCGCGGTTCTGGCCTCGCGGCCGCGTTGCAGCGCAGTCAAGTTGTGCCCCAGCCTGGCCATCGCGCACCTCGGCTCGGCACGACCGCGCTCGCCTCGCGGTTCTGGCCTCGCGGCCGCGTTGCATCGCAATCGAGTCGTGCTGCGGCTTGACCATCCCGCGCCGCGGCTCAGTGCGGCCTTGCTCGCCTTGCGGACCGGTTGTTAGTGGCGGACCCGCCGCCGGCTGGGCGGGCCCGCTGTTGCAGCTATTGCTCCAGGTTCTTGTGTCGGGCGGTCTTGGTGACCGGGTCGTAGAAGCCCGCCGGGGAGCGGAGGATGACGTTGATGCGGTTCCAGGCGTTGATCTGGGCGCACATTGCCACCAGGGCCGCGATCTGCTCGTCGTCGTAGTGCTTGCGCACCAGGCTCCAGGTCTCGTCGCTCACCCCGTGCGGGTTGTCCGCGATGCGGGCCGACTCCTCGGCGAGCGCGAGTGCGGCGCGTTCGGGCTCGGTGAAGGCCGGGGCCTCGCGCCAGACGGTGACCAGGTTGAGGCGCTCGGGGTCCTCGCCGGCGTGCACGGCGTCTTTGTAGTGCATGTCGACGCAGTAGCCGCAGCCGTTGATCTGGCTGACGCGCAGTTTGAGCAGTTCCATGGTGGCGTGCGGGACCGGGCCGGTGTGGAAGAGCTTCTCGTTGGCGAGCATGTTCTTGTAGTAGTGCTTGGCGAACTCGGTTTCGGTGAAGGCGAGTCGGGGTTCCATGATGGTTCCTTCCTACTGTTCGGCCTGTGTGATGCGCAGGCCAGCGAACTTCTGCGGATTGCGGAGGTAGTCGACGGTGGTGATGCGGCCGTCTTCGATGCCGAGGGCGATGACGCCGTCGACGATGCCGCCGCCCACGGTGACGAGGGCGGGGCTGCCGTTGATGACGATGGGGCGGTGCGCGCGGTCCTCGTACTTGTGGGAGACGCCGACCAGGAAGCGGGCGACCTTGTCGGCGCCGCGGATCGGGTTGCGGGCGGCCCGGACGAGGCCGCCGCCGTCGGAGGTGAGGACTGCTTCGGGGTGGAGGAGTTCGAGCAGGCCGTCGAGGTCGCCTGAGCGGGTGGCCCGCGAGAAGGCCTCGACGACGGCGCGGTGCGCTTGCGGGTCGACGTCGAAGCGGGGCTTGCGTTCCTCGACGTGTTCGCGGGCGCGGCTGGCGAGTTTGCGGCAGGCGGCGGGGCTGCGGCCGAGGGCGGAGCCGACTTCGTCGAAGGTCAGGCCGAAGACGTCATGGAGGACGAATGCGGCGCGTTCGGCGGGGCTGAGGGTCTCCAGGACCACGAGCATCGCCCAGGACATGGAGTCGGCGAGGCTCACGGAGTCGGCCGGGTCCGGGGCGGTCTCGACCGGTTCGGGGAGCCAGGGTCCGACGTAGGCCTCGCGGCGGGTGCGGGCGGCGCGGAGGACGTCGAGGGCGAGGCGGGAGGTGGTGGTGATGAGCCAGCCGGTGAGGTCCTCGATCGGCTCGGTGTCGGCGCCGTCTTGCTGCTGCTCGGGGGGCGAGAGTTTGCGCTGCAGGCGGATCCACGCGTCTTGGAGGACGTCTTCGGCTTCGGCGACCGAGCCGAGGAGTCCGTAGGCGACGCCGAAGAGGCGCGGGCGGAGTTCCTCGAAGTGCGCGAGCGCGCGGCTCGCGGGAGGCGCCTCGGCGGGTGCCTCGGTGGGGTGCGCTTCCTGTCGGTTCATGCGAGGAGGACGGGACATGGTTCAGAAGTGTGACATCAGCGCGCAGATTGTGACCGTCATCTCGCGGAAGGCGTAGGGCAGACTTGGGTCGTGTTCTCGAACGTCTCGGCGCGGTGGCGCCGTCGCCTGCGTGTCGCCGTCGTCGTGTGGGCGGTGCTGCTGGTCGCGGTCGCTTTCGCCGCGTCGCGCGCGACGGTGCGCGAGCAGGTGGACGCGGCCGGCGCCCGGGAGCTGCTGGACGCGGCGATCGGCGAGGCGGCGGGAGTGTTCACGGGCGCGGCGGTGCTCGCGGTGGGGCCGCTGAGCTGGGAGGCGTGCGACGTGACGCCGGTGCGGGCGGGCCTGTCGCTCGAACGGACGCTCCAGGTCTCGGGTGCGACCGTGGCGAACGTCGAGGCGCTGGCAGAGCGGTTCGCGCTGCGGGTCTTGACGAACGAGCCGGACGGGGCCTCGTGGTCGGGGACGACCGGGGATTTCATCGGCGTGCGGGTCACCGCCCCGGTCGGCGAGCCGCCGGGCGGGCGCTGGTCGGAGCCGGTCGAGGTGCAGGCGGTCAGCGGCTGCAGGCCGTTGGAAGGGCCGATCGGGTCGTTCACGCCCGACCCTCCGGCCGGGGCCACGGCCGACTGGGCGTACGGCTCGGTCGACTGCCCGGGCGGCGAGACCCTGTCGAGCTGGACCGAACCGGTCGAAGCCCAGCCGCTGCGCGTCCACGAGACCACAGGCGGCTGCGCCTGAACACCGTTCCCTCACTGCCGGTAGGGCACGCGATACTGGGACCGTGAACCACCCCCATCGATACGACTTCGCCATCACCTATGCGGACGAAGACCGCGATTTCGCCAAACCCCTGTACGACCGCCTCGATGCCGAGGGCCTCAAGGGCTTCATCGACGTCGACGCCGAGGCGGACCTCCTCGGCAAGCACCGGCCGACCCATCTCGCCGAGTTGTTCGCGAACGACACCGAGTACGTCGTGCTCGCGCTCTCCGGGGCGTACTTCGATCAGGTCTGGCAGCAGGTCGAGCTGCGCGGGGCGATCGCGACCGCGATCAGGACCAAGCGCGACTACATCCTGCCGGTGCGCCTGGACGACGCCGAATGGCCGGTCCTGCTGCAGGACATCGGGTTCGTGGACGCGCGCGAGCGGAGCCCCGAAGCTGTCGCCCGCGTCATCGGCGCGAAGCTCCGCGGCGGCGCCGAGCCCCCGGTGCCGCTCACCGAGGCGCCGCTCGACCCGCCCGTCCTCGGGCTCCACCGCTTCCCGCGCCATGCCAAGCCCGAGTTCGAGGCCGCGGTCGTTCCGTTCAAAGTGGACGAGTCGCTGGTCGACGACCGCTTCCGCGAATGGGCGCGGGGCCGGTGGCGGGCCCGTGAGGACTTCCGCAGACTGGTGAGCGCGGGCGCCCGCCGGGCCGTGTTCGTGCCGTACTGGGTCGGCGAGGCCGACCTGTACGTCGAGTACAAGGGCTCGACGCAGATCCAGCCCTCGGCGGCGGGCACAAGCGCGGTGCAGACCCAGCCGCCCGAACGCGTCTCGGTCAACCGCGAGTTCCTGCACCGGCGCTATCAGTTCGCGCGGCCGGCGTTCATTCCGGACGTCGAGTTCGGTCAGGGCTTCGCGAAGCACCTGGCGGCCGTCCGGCCCGGATGGAGCCTCGACGAGCGGATCGCGGCCACGCCCGAGCGGCTCAGCGGCTTCGATCTGATCGGCAGGTCCGTGTCGGCGCAGGAGGCGGCGAACGACTGGCATCCGTTCTCGGACGACCAGCTCGCGGCCGCGATCAGGGCGGACCTCGGCGGTGCGTATCAGACGATCGGCACGCCCCGCACGCGCGCCGGAGGCGTCGAGGCCGAGATCCGGTTCCTGCCGGTGTGGGTCGTGGACTGGGAGTTCGAGGGCGAGCGCGGCCGGGTCCTGATCAACGGCCAGACCGGTGTCGCGGCGGGCAGCGAGTACCGCAGCGCCTGGAAGACGCTGATGATCGCCGCGGGCTGCGTCGCGGCGGTGATGCTGCTGTTCGCCCTGTTGAACGCCGGGGTCGACGACGCCCAGAGCCCCGGTGAGGGCGCCGGGTCGACCGGAGACGTCACCGAGACCACCCAGGCGGACTGAGACGGCCCGCGGCGGCGCCGCGATACAGTGAGCGGGCCTTCACACCCTCCCTCGAAGGAGCCCTCCCCCATGACGTACCAACCGCCGCAATGGCAACCCGGTCAGCAGCAGTACCAGCAGCAGCCCCCGTACCCGCATCAGCCGCCGCCTCCCTATGCGCCGCAGGCGTACCAGCAGGCCCCGCAGCCTCCGGCCGCGCCGTACGGGCAGCACCCGCACCAGCCGCAGGTCTACACCGGACCGCTGCCCGGCGGCGACCCGAAGGCGCAGGCGTGGAAGAACTACGGCATGCAGTGGCTGCTGGGCCTGGGCTTCCTCGCGGTCATCGGCATCTTCGCGGTGATCTACAACCTCGCCACCGGCGAATGGTGACCCGCGCTCACTTGTCGATGTCGCCGACCACGAAGAACATCGAGCCGAGGATCGCGATCATGTCCGGGATGAGGCAACCGGTCATGAGCGTCGCCAGCGCCTGCACGTTCGCGTAGGACGCGGTGCGCAGCTTCAGCCGCCACGGCGTCTTCTCGCCCCTGCTCACCAGGTAGTAGCCGTTGGCGCCCAGCGGGTTCTCGGTCCACACGTACGTCTCGCCCACGGGCGGTTTGAAGATCTTCGGCTGCTTGACGTTCACCGGCCCGCCGATGAGCGACGCCTGCTCCAGGCACTGCCGTGCGAGGTCGATCGATACCTGCACCTGGTCGAGCAGGCAGATGAATCGCGCGTAGCAGTCGCCTTCGGTGCGCAGCACCACCGGCACGTCCAGCTGGTCGTAGGCGAGGTAGGGCTCGTCGCGGCGCAGGTCGAAGTCGAGGCCGCTGGCGCGGGCGACCGGGCCGGTCACGCCGTACGCGGCGGCCGTCGCGGCGTCGAGCACGCCGACGCCCTTGGTGCGGGCCGCGAAGATCTCGTTGTGCCGCAGGAGCTTGTCGAGGCGGGCCATGCCGTGCTCGACCTCGTCGAGGGCCCGGTGCGAGCGCCCCTCCCAGCCGGAGGGGACGTCCGCTTTGAGGCCGCCGACGCAGTTGTACATGTAGTGGATGCGTCCGCCGCTGGCCTCCTCCATGACCTGCTGCAGCCGTTCGCGTTCGGTGAAGGCGTAGAACATCGGGGTGATCGCCCCGATCTCCAGCGGGTACGAGCCGAGGAACATGAGGTGGTTGAGGACCCGGTTCATCTCGGCGAGCGCCATGCGCAGCCAGACCGCCCGCTCGGGCACCTCGACTCCGGCGAGGCGCTCGGCGGCGAGGGCGACGCCGAGTTCTGAGGAGAACGCGGAGAGCCAGTCGTGCCGGTTGGCGAGGAGCATGATCTGGCGGAAGTCGCGCACCTCGTAGAGCTTTTCGGCGCCGCGGTGCATGTAGCCGATGATCGGCTCGCATTCGGTGACGCGCTCGCCGTCGACGCGCAGCCGCAGGCGCAGCACCCCGTGCGTGGACGGGTGCTGCGGCCCGATGTTGAGCACCATGTCGGTGGCCTCGGTGCCGGCTCCGACGCCGACGATCACTTGCTCCCGCTCGCTCACGGTCCCATCGTCGCAGCTTCGCGGCGTTCGGGGAAGGGTCCGCGGCTCGCGGCCCGCAGGTTTCTCTGGCGTCTGTTGCGGCGTGCTGGCATCCTTGAGGAGCATCCGACTATGGAGGTGTCTCGGAATGGACCGCGATCAGATGCGTGCGTCGGAGTCCGACCGGCAGGTGGTGATGGAGCGGCTGCGGCAGGCGGTCGAGGAGGGCCGCCTCGACGTGCCCGAGTACCAGGATCGGATCGATGCCGCCATGCAGGCGAAGGTCTACTCCGAGCTCGACATCCTGCTGGCGGACCTGCAGCAGCTGCCGCCTCCGGGGTTCACCGAGGCCGGGTTGGAGCCGACTGCGGCCATGCCCGCGACGCCCCTGTCGAAGGTGAATCAGCAGTTGCGCGAGAGTGCGGACGAGGGTTCGCGGAAGTGGAAGATCGCCGGTGTCGCAGTCGCGATCGCGGCGGTGCTGGCGCTGATCCTCTTCGCGATCTCGCCGCAGGTGTTCCTGTACTTCGCGATCGCGGTGCTCGTGATCCTGGTCCTGTTCGTGGTCGCGGCCGTCGCCGGACTCTTCTAGATCCCCCCACTCCCCTGGTAAGGAAGCACTGTGACCGACAGCGACGCGTATCTGAAGGCCTGGGAGCCCGACAACGTCATCCCGTTCCCGCGGGAGGCGTGGATCGGCGAGTTCAAGGCGCCCAAGGCGACCTATCCCGTGGTCGATTTCCTGCCGATCGACATGTCCGTGGTGTACACCGCGTATCTCGAGGACGCGAGGTTCGACCTGTACAGCCGGATCAACCTCGACATGGGGCGGGACGGGACGCTTGAGCTGGCGGTGGTCGGCGCGGTCCCGGACGACAAGGACGACATGCTGTTCTGCCTCGACACCGGCAGCGGCCAGGTCCTGCTCCTGGGCGTGAGCGACGGGACGATGGAGCTGGTGAACTCGACGTTCAAGGCGCTCACCGAGTTCCTGTACCACTTCGCGCTGTTCATCGACGCCGACACGGGCGGCGCGGGCCGCGCCCGGCGGGCCAAGGTCTTGCGCGGCACGTTGAACGGGATCGACCCGCAGGCCCTCGCCGACCGGGAGTCGTGGTGGTCGATCGCCCTCATGCAGCTGGAGGGCGCGAAGGCCTGACCGGCTGGGCTTCCAGGGCCCGTGAACGCGGCCTAGGAAGGCGCCGCTTGCGCGAGGAAGCCGGCGAAGATGTACGAGACCTGGTCCACGAACTCGATCCCGGTCGGCGTGTAGGTGTCGGCGACTTCATCGCCGCAGGCCGCCGCCATGCCGTTCGCGGAACCCGGGAGCTCGGTGGTGGAGATGTTGAGTGCCACCAGGCCGAATACCGCGCAGATCAGTCCGATGCGGGCCCACAGGGGCAGCCGGTGCCGCTTGACCGGCAGCGCCAGGATGAAGGCCGTGGCGGTCAGCAGCGTTCCCGATTGCACTTTGCCGCCGCCGAGCAGTACGACGCCGCACAGTCCGGTGATGACGATGCCCGTCCACATTGCCGTCTTCTTGAAGGTGTCCATCGGGGTGCCGTCCTTTCGCCGCGGCCCGGGGATTCGGCCGTCATGGCCATTCCACTGCACGGCGTGTTGCGCGGGCGTCACCTAGGCGGCAGCGCCGCGGCGGCATCGGCGCGCGGCGCCGATCCCGGCCGGCGGACGGTCCCGGGCTACGCCCCGAGCTGGTCGAAGACCAGGGGCCACCAGGCTCCCGCCGCGAAGGCGTTGGGGTCCAAGCGGATCAGGATCTCGCGGAGGGAGGCGGCGCGCTCGGCGCGGCCCGGTTTGCCGTCGTCGGCGTTGACGAACTGCGCGAAGTGGTACAGGAACTCGATGAAGCAGCGGTAGTTGGAGTTGACGGCCTGGACGTCGCGCGGGTTGGCCTGGTCGAGCTGGAGGATGTCGCCGCTGGCGGGGTCGAGCACGTACAGGAGGTTCTTGTCGTCCTCGACCGCGCCGACCACGATGAGGCGCAGGTCGACCTTGCCGTCCTCGGTGCCGAGGCTGATGGTGTCGTAGAGGCCGGGGCTGCCGGGGAGGTAGGCGGTGTAGACGACCTCGACGTCGAGGGGCACTTCGTCGCCTTCGGGGAGGGCCGCGGCCGGGAAGCCGTCCGCGAGCCAATCCTCGCGCGGGTAGGGGATCAGTTCGTCTTCAGTCCACAGTGCTTGGTACTTCGCTGCCGCGGGCATGCGGGCCTCCTCAGGTCAGGGATGCTTTCGGGTTGCGGGAAGGGGTCAGGCGAAGCCGAGTTCCTCGATGAGGAGGCGCCATTCGTCCTCCTCCTCGTCCTCGGGCGTCGGGTAGCCGCCGACGAGCTCGATGAGCTCCCGGTAGCGCGGGCCGAAGAGGAACGCGTCGGCGAAGGCGACCGGGCTGGGCGCGAGCAGGTTCGTCTCCAGCGATTCGCCCATTTTGACGGCGTCGATGTACAAGTCGCCGTTGAACAGGTGCACCGCCCCCGAGTCGAGGTCGGTGCACAGCGCGTCGCTGTAGCCGATCGTGCCGAACTGCAGCAGGTTCGGGACGGGGTCGTGCAGGTCCCCCGCCCCCTTCTTGGCGAGTTCGGCAAGGGCGCCTTCGGCGTCGAGGAGGTCGATGAACCCCATGCGGGTGCTCAGGCCGTCGAAGATCCGGTAGAGCTCCGCGAGCGCGGGCGGCAGGCCCGCGGGCTCGGCCGGTTCGCCGAGCTCGTAGTCCCATCCGTATCGATCGAGCTCTCCCATGCGGGGTCGGACGAGCGCCACTTTCGCCGCGAGTTCCATCCTGGACGGTCCTTTCAGTATCCGAGGACTCTGATGATGACGGGTGTGCCGTCGGGCACGCCTCTGAGCTGCCCGGCGATCTGGGAGCCGATGGTGCGGTTCGTGTAGGCGTCCATCCAGCGGAGGTTATCAGCGTGGTCGCGCCCGCCGAGCTGCAATTCGTGCACGTGGTCGGGGTCGAGCCCGTCCCCGGCCCGGTTCGCGGACGTGCGGCCGCTGAACTTCTGCGCGATGCGCCGCTGCTCGGCCCGGTTGCCGCGGTGGCGTCCGGCGAGTTTGCGGATGGTCGCGCCGCGGTAGTTGCGGGTGATCTGCGGGTCGCGCTTGACGGGCGTCTTGCGGAGCTTGCCCTCGCGGCTGAGGCGCAGGAGCGAGTCGGCCTTCGTCCGGAAGTCCTTCTTGCTCATCTTGGAGTCGAACCTGATGGTGACGACCTTGGGTTTGACGCCGCGGCCCTTGCCCGCCCGGAAGAAGCGCGGGTTGTCGATGATCGCCGAGATGATCTTGGCGCCCTTGGAGACGGTCGATCGCGCGGCCCGCGTGCGTGCCCTAGCCATTGAGCACCGCCTCGATCGCCATGTTGAGGAGCTGCTCGATGAGCATCGAGGTGATCATCTTGAAGATGGGGATCTCCAGGAGCGAGGCGCCGAAGGTGGCGACGGCGGTGGCGATGGCCTGCGCGATCTGGATGGCGAGCGTGACGAGCTGGACGATCATCTGCAGTTTCAGGGCGAGCACGACGCCCGCGGCGATCATGAGGCCGATGCTGATGATGTTCGAGGGCTCGCCGATGTCGGCGATGTTCCGCACCGCGGACTCGCCGTCCTCCCATTCGGAGCGGAAGGCGTCGATGTCCTTGCTGATGTTGCCGTCGATGACGCCGCGGGCGGCGTCCTCGAGCTGGTCGATCGCTCCGGTGAGCTGATCGGAGAGCTTCGTCCAGTTGTCGCCGAGGTCGAAGAGCTTCGTCTCGTCCGATTCGGGCCAGTCGTAGCCGAGCATGGAGAGCAGGCTCGTGAGTTCTGAGGGCAGTTGCATACCCACTGGGGTCTCCTTCGTAAGGGGAGGAACGCAAAGGGTGATGAAGGAAGGCGCGGTGGCCGGTGCCGGCGGCCGGGGCGGGGTCTACAGGCCGAGTTCGGCGAGGAGCTCGCGGAAGATGCGGGCGGCCTCGCTGTCGGCCGATTCGTGGTTGTCGGCCATCTCGCGGAGGTTGACCGCGTAGTCGAGGAGGTCTTCGACGTTCGACTCGATGCACTCCATGAGGGCCTCCATGCACACCTGGTGCGCGAGGTCGAGGAGCGAGCCGATCATGTCGCCGCCGAAGGAGTCGGCGAGTCCCTCCACGGCGGATTTGAACTCTTCGAACAGGCCTTGGACCACCTCGGTCGCGGCGTCGAGCGCGTCGGCGCCCTCCCGGATCGAGTCGAGGTCGAGCTCCACCACCATGTCAGGACCCTCCCTGGAGTTTCTTCATGACCGCGCTGATCTGGGTGCTCATGGCGCGCATCTGGGCGAGGCCCTGGTCCTGGAGCTTGGCGACGGCCTCGCCGATGGCCTCCAGGTCGGGTGCGGCCGTGTCGGCCGAGAGGGACTCGGCGCGGGCGTCGAGGGCCGCGTTGACGAGGTTGCAGAGCTCCTCCTCGAGGTATTCGGTGCCCTCCTTGAGCACTCGCACCTCCGTGAACTCGAAGCGCTCGACGCGGCCGTTCGCGCCGAGGGTGATCTTGATGCGCCCGTCGGCCGCCTCGGCGGTGACGGGAGGGACCTGGTGGTTCTGCTGGGTTTGCCTGACGACATCCAGTTGCGAGCGGGCTTCCGCCAGTTGCTGGGCGATGGCGTCCTCACCGAACATGCCGCCTCCGGGGGCTCAATGGACTCAATGTGAGTCTCAGCATAGACCGGGAACGCAAATTTCGGGTCCCCCGAAAATGCTTGTCTACCAGGGGTTTTGGCAACCAAGTTTACAGAGTGTCATCATGTCGACTCTGTCCATATTGGTAATGATTCGAGCATGCACTCCGGCCCCACTGAAGCACTCCAGACACAGGGCGGCCGCCCCCGGAAGGTTCGGAGGCGGCCGGTTCGGTCGCGGCGGGGCCTCAGGCGCCGCCGCGGCCGCGGTTCAGGCGCCGCCGCCGCGGAGGGCCGGCGCCTTGGCGGGATCGGGGCGGTAGTCGAACGGCTCGTCGCGCTCGCAGCGCAGCCAGCCGTCGCGCACGTGGAGGCGCGCGACCTGGACGGTCGAGCGGCGCCCGCCGCCAGGATGGGTGAAGTAGTAGAGGAAGCCCTCGTCAGGGCCCTGCGTGAGGGCCATGGCGTGGTGGCCGAGGGCCTCGTCGAAGGCGCGCCTGCCGGGCCCGGCGAGGAGCGGCACGGGCTGGCGGTGCCAGTGCTCGAGGTCGGTCGAGCGGTGCACGAGGAGGCCGGACCAGCCGTCGGTGACCATCCAGTAGACGCCGCCGAGCGGGAAGACGGTGGGGCCCTCCTGGGCCTGGCCGGTGACGGCGGGACCAGTCGGCGTCCAACTGAACAGGTCCGGGGAGTCCGCGGTGTGGATGCGGCTCTCGCGGGACTCGTCCTTGAACCACATGCGCCACTTGCCGTTCGGCAGCTCGTGGACGGTGGCGTCGATGGCGCGCGCCGAGTCGAGGTCGAGCGTGGACCGGAAGATCCAGTCCTCGAGGTCCGCGGAGGTGTAGTGGCGGATCTCGGCGGGGCCGGTCCAGTCCTCCCGCACGCCTTCGAGATAGGTGACGTACATGTGCCACTGGCCGTCGTGGCGCACGAGCTCGGGGGCCCACCAGGTGTCGCCGGGGGCGGTGCCGGGAAGGGAGACGGTGCCCCGATAGGTCCATTCACGACCGTCGGGGCTCGTGGCGCGGCCGATCTCGGTGCCGTGCACCCAGGCGACGCCCGCGTCGGCGGTGTTGGCGCGGCGCTGGGTGTAGAAGAGGTGCCAGAGGGCGCTCTCGGGATCGAAGACGACGGTGGGGTCGGTGGGGCCGTCGAAGACCGGGTCGGCGAACAGCGGGGCGGGGGCGCGGTGGTCCTCGGCGGCGGCGGCCTGCGGGGTCGGTGAAGTCGGACCTGTCGTCATGGATCCTCCAAGAAGTCGGCGGCCGGGAGGCGGCACCGGTGGGGTGCTTGAAACTTAGCGAAAGAAAACGCTTGCCGCAAGTCGCGGGTCCGGTGTCGTGAGCGGATCGTCCGCCGCCGGTTCGCGATTCGCAGACCGCCGACCCGCCATCCACAAGCCCCCACCCGCCACGAGAGGGGAAGATACTGCCCAGCGTCGCGCGGGGGTCCGACAAGAACCGGGCCCGGCGGCGACCGTGTCACCCGAACGTGTCCGGAAGTGGCCGCTGCCTCACCCGAACGGGTGGATCGGGGGTGGGGTTTCTCCCCCCGTTCCCGAAGCGCCCGAATCCCTCGCGCTCCGGTACCGTTTAAGCATGGACCTCAACGCGGACCTGGGGGAGGGTTTCGGTCGCTGGGTGCTCACCGATGATGACGCGCTGCTGCGCATCGTCACGAGCGCGAATGTCGCGTGCGGCTTCCACGCCGGAGACCCGGCCACGCTGCAGCGCGTCACCGCCCTCGCCGCCTCCCGCGGCGTGCGCATCGGCGCCCAGGTCTCCTACCGGGACCTCGCCGGGTTCGGCCGGCGCGAGATCGACGTTCCCCCAGACGAACTGGCCGCCGAAGTGGCGTACCAGATCGGCGCGCTCCGGGTCTTCGCCGAAGCAGTCGGCGCGACGGTCGCGTACGTGAAACCGCATGGGGCGCTTTACCATCGGGCCGGGCGAGACCCGGGGCAGGCGGCGGCCGTGGTCGAGGGCGCGAAGCTCGCGGGCGTTCCCGCGCTGCTCACACAGCGCGGGAACGCGCTCGACCTCGTTGCGGCCGAGGCCGGGCTCACCGTCGTGGGCGAGGCCTTCGCCGACCGCGGGTATCTGCCCGACGGGCGCCTCGTACCGCGGGGGCTGCCCGGCGCGCTGCTGACGCCCGCCGAGGCGGTCGCACAGGCCGTGTCACTCGCTGAGGAAGGGGTTGTTACCGCCATCGACGGCACTCGCACTCGCGTTGCGGCCGAAACGATCTGCGTACACGGCGATGGTCCTGACACAGTGGAGGTCGCCACCTCCATCAGAGCCGCATTGATACAGCGAGGCATCGACGTGGAGGCTTTCTCGTGAGCACCAGACCCACTACCCACCCTCTCAGGCCGCTCCCGGCCGGGCCGCGCGGCATCCTGATCGACTGCGGCACCACCGCGGTCGCGCGCGCCTGCTACCGATCGCTCCAGGCCCGGCGCATGTCCGGCCTCCTGGAGGCCGCCGACCTTGTCCCGGGTGCGACAACCGTGCTCGTCGACGGCATCGACGAGCCCGAACTGCTCGCCGCCGAACTCCCCGGCTGGCCGATCTCGGTCGAGCCGGAAGTGGCAGGCGAGACCGTCGAGATCCCCGTCTGCTACGACGGACCCGACCTCGAAACCGTCGCGAAGGCTTGGGGTGTGAGCGCCGAGGAAGTGGCCGACATCCACTCCAGTGTGGAGTACGAGGCGGCGTTCTGCGGGTTCTCGCCCGGGTTCGCCTACCTGGAAGGCCTGCCCGAGGAGTTCCACGTCCCGCGCCGCGACGAGCCGCGCACCTCGGTTCCGGCGGGTTCCGTGGCCATCGCCGGGCCCTACACCGGCGTCTATCCCCGCTCGAGCCCCGGAGGTTGGCAGCTCATCGCGACGATGACCAACCCGGGCCGACTGTGGAACGAGCACCGTGAACCCGCGGCGCTCCTCGTCCCCGGCACTAAGGTGCGGTTCGCGGCGGTGCGGGTATGAGCCACATCGAGATCCTGCGCGCGGGCGTCCTCACGACCTGCCAAGACGCCGGACGTCCCGGCTGGGGGCATCTCGCGGTGCCGCCCTCGGGGGCGGCCGACCAGCCGTCGTGGCGGCTCGCGAACCAGTTGGCGGGCAACCCGACCGGGGCATGCGCGCTCGAGACGACCCTGAACGGCTGCACCGTGAGGGCCCACCGGAACGTCACCGTGGTCGTGGGCGGCGCGCCGTGTCCGGTCACCGTGGACGGCCGCCCGGAGGCCTGGGGACAGCCGGTGAAACTCAAGGCCGGTTCGGTGCTCGACGCCGGACCCGCCGAGGTCGGGGTGCGCTCCTACCTCGCGTTCTCCGGTGGGCTGCACCCGAAGTCGAGCCTCGGATCGCACTCGACCTGTCTCCTCTCCGGCCTCGGCCCGGCGCCGCTGCAGGACGGCGATACCATCCCGCTCGGCCCCAGCCCCGCGCACCCGCCGCTGCCGACGCAGTGGCCCGCGCCGTGGGCCGGGATCAGCGAGGAGATCGTCATGAAACTCCACTTGGGACCGCGACTGGAGTGGTTCCGGCCTGAGGCAGTCGCCGAGCTCACGCGCGGCGTGTGGACGGTCTCGGAGCACTCCAACCGGATCGGGCTGCGCCTCGACGGACACATGCTGCGGCGCAGCGACACCGCGGAGCTGCCGAGCGAGGGTATCGTCGCGGGCGCGCTCCAGGTGCCGCCGAACGGGCAGCTGATCCTCTTCGGCGCCGACCACCCGACCACTGTCGGCTATCCCGTGGTCGGAGTCGTCGGAGCCGAAGCCCTGGCCGCCGCCGCCCAGGCGAGGCCCGGAACGAGGATCAGATTCGCACCGGTCCCCATGCCGCACTGGAGCAAACGCGCCTGACACGACGAGCGCCCGGTCCGTTCGTTCACCTGCATGCGGTCCGGGCGGCGGCGTTCTGCGGCGATGCCCGCCGGGCCCGCCGCCCGCGCCATCCACCGACGCGGTCGTCCGAAGCCCGGGCGAACGCCGCCATGGGGTCCTCGGCCCCTGGCGCACGGGCGGTGCGCCCGGCGGCCCCAGCGCACTCCATGCGTCTCGAATGTCTCAGTCGCCCAGCGCCCTCCCGAAGTCCGCGATGAGGTCCTCGGCCGCTTCGATGCCGGTCGAGAACCGGATGAGGTCGTCGCCGATGCCCGCGGCCGCCCGCTCCTCGGCGGTCAGCTTCGCGTGGCTGCTGATCGCCGGGCGCGTCACAAGCGACTCGACGCCGCCGAGACTCGCTGCCGAGTAAGGGATCTGCAGTGACTTCAGCAGCCGCTCGGCCGCCTCCAGCCCCCCGGCGGGACGGAACGCCAGCATCGAACCGAACCCGCCGAACAACTCCGCGGCGCGCGCGTGGTCGGGATGCGACTCCAGGCCCGGGTAGTGCACCTCGGCGATCGCCTCGTGCGCCTCCAGGAACCGCGCCAGCGCGAGCGCGTTCTCGCCCTGCGCCCGGACCCGGATCGCGAGGGTCTTGAGGCCCCTCGAGAGCAGGAACGCGGCGTGCGGGTCGAGGCTGCCGCCGTGCAGCATCAGGAAGTGGCGCACCCGCTCGATCCGTTCGGCCGAGCCGGTGACGACTCCCGCGACGAGGTCCGAATGCCCGTTGAGGCCCTTGGTGGCCGAGTGGCACACCAGGTCGTAGCCGAGGCGGTGCGGCCGGAACAGGACCGGGGTGGTGAAGGTGTTGTCGATGATCGAGGTCAGGCCGTGCTCGCGGCTGAAGCGTGCGAGTCCGGCGAGGTCGCCGACCCTGATGAGCGGGTTGGTGATCGACTCGACGTAGACCGCTCTGGTCGCAGGAGTGAGGGCGGCCGCCCAGGAGGCGGGGTCGTCGGCGTCCACGAAGTCGACGCCCCAGCCGATGCGGCGGGACTCCTCGGCGAGGAGGGCGTGGGTGCCGCCGTAGATGTTCCCGGCGACGATGATGCGGTCGCCAGCGGCGAGGACGCTGGCCAGCGCGGTGCTGATCGCGGCCATGCCGGAGGCGGTGGCGACGGCGGCCTCGGCCCCTTCGAGGGCGGCGAGCTTGTCCTGCAGGTAGGTCTGGGTGGGTGTGTTGGAGTAGCGCAGGTAGTCGACGCCGCCTCCGGGTTCGATCTCGTAGACCGTGCCCTGGTAGATGGGGAAGACGACCGAGCGGCCGTGTGCGGGTCGGGGTTCGGCGGCGTGGACGGCGAGTGTCTCGAATCGGACGTTGTCTGCGGTCATCGGCCAACCCTACGGTCGGGCCGGGTGCGCGTGCATCTGTCTAACGACCGGTTTGCACCGTGAAGAAAGTCAGGTCGTTCAGCGGCGTTCCTGGTCGAGGCTGGCGAGGTAGGCGTTGTAGACCTCGTGCGGGTCGTCTTCGGGGCGGCCTGAGGCGGCGGCGCGTTCGGCCATGCGGTCGAGGCGGCGGCCTTCGCGCTCTTCGGAGCGGGTCCACTGCGCGATGAGGACGACGATGATGATGAGGCTGGGGATCTCGCCGAACGCCCAGGCGATGCCGCCTCCGGCGCGCTGGTCGGCGAGGAGGTCGCCCGCCCACGGGAGGGCGATCTGGGTGTACCAGTCGGCGGCGATCAGGCTGGTGCCCATCATGAGTGTGAGTCCGAAGATCGCGTGGAAGACGATCGACACGAAGTACAGCAGGACCTTCGCCGGGTAGGAGAGCGGGCGCGGTTTCGGGTCGGGGCCGATGACGACCCAGAAGAAGAGGCTTCCGGCGGCGAGGAAGTGCGTCGTCATGAACAGGTGCCCGAAGTGCGAGCGCATCGCCCACTCGAACATGCCCGTGAAGTACATGAGGTAGAGGCTGGTCAGGTAGATGAGGAGGGCCACGAGCGGGCGCGAGACGAGGCGCGACCAGCGGCTGTGGATCGCGGCGAGCAGCCATTCTCGGGGGCCGCCGGCGCGGTCGGGTTTGAGGGCGCGCAGCGCGAGCGTGACCGGGGCGGCGAGCACGAGGAGGATCGGCGCGAGCATGTTCAATGCCATGTGCTGCACCATGTGCGCGCTGAACAGGACCATGCCGTACTTGCTGAGCCCGGAGGAGGTGGTGATGACGACGACGGCCCATCCGGCGATCCACAGGGCGGTGCGGTACCAGGGCCAGGCGTCGCCGCGGCGGCGCAGGCGGACCACGCCGGCGACGTACGCGCCCACGAGTGCCAGTGCGGCCGTGCAGAACAGCACGGACGGGTACCAGTCGAGCGCGATGGCGGAGGCGGAGAGCGGGCCGGGGGTGGGGAAGCCGAGGAGGGCGGTGTTCGGGTCGGGCAGCTCCTCTGACGGCGGCGGCGTCACCGACAGGGACGAGGCGAGGCCGAACGCGATCGCCATGAGCCCCAGTTCGACCGCGGCGAGCCGCGTGAAACCGCCGCGGTCTCCCGCGGCGACGCGCGGCAGTGTGCGGCGGCGGTGCGCCCAGCCGAAGACGCCGCCGGCGGCGAGGACCGCGAGTTTGGCGAGCGCGATGCGCCCGTAGTCCGATTCCCACAGGTCGGTGAGGTTCACGTTGGCGCAGAACACGATCAGGCCCGAGAAGCCGATCGCGGCGTACGCGAACACGGCCGCGCGGGAGTACCGGCGGGCGGCGACGGCGGGGTCGCGGCGGGCGATGAACAGCGCGAACAGGCCGCCCGCCCAGAACGCGGCGGCGGCGACGTGGATGAGGAGCCCGTCGACGGCGATCTGGTGGTTGCCGTTCGACGCCGAGTGCCCGGTGAAGACCGGCGGGACCGCTGCCGCGACCGCGAGCGCGGCCGCGCACACCGCGCCGGGGATCGTGAACGCCCGGGCCGCGACCACGGCCGCGGCGGTCGCGAGCAGTGCGGTCAGGGCGAGCGCCTGCCCCTGCTCGTACTGGCCCACGTACGACCAGAGGCCGAGGGCGGTGACCCCGCCGAGCGGCCGGGCGAAGGTGTTCGCGAAGTCGATCGGCAGGCTGACCAGTGCGACGGCCGCCCAGATGCCGGAGGCGGCGGCGCCGACGCGCAGCCACCGCCACGACTGGCCGGTGAGCCGGGCGCGGTCGCCCTGGCGCCCGGGCAGGAAGCACGCGGCCGCGATCATGCAGCCGACCGCGGCGAGCATCGCCAGGTCGTACCCGTATTTGAGGAGGCCCGCGGCCCATGTCACGGCGGGGTCGGCGGTCGACAGGCCCGGCAGCGCCGCCACGTCCACGGCCCCGCCGAGATCGAGCGCGATCACGGCGGCGGCGAGGCCCGCGAGCACGGCCGCGATGACGGCCGGTACGCGCATCCCGGGCCGCGGGGCCCGCTGCTGCCCGCCTCGGGACCGCGCGCCGCCGCCAGGTATGGTGGCGGCGGTGTTTTTGCTGGTCTCGGTCGATGCGGTCACGTAACCCAGCATGGCTGATTGTTCCAGCTCACGGCCCACCGGGTGGGGCTCAGTTATCTCCGGTAACTCCACGGCGAGCCCTGCGGGCGCATGTCTGCCGTGCGGGGGTTGCACGACACACAGTCATAAGGCACGCAGCGCGGCAGGCTTTGCCGTGCGATGGCAGTCACGGCGGCGGAGGCGTCGCCGTAGTTTTCTATGGTGGATCGCGATGGGAATCATCGAAAGACGCGGTGAGATCATGAACCTGCTTCAGGGGGGCGGCGGCGTGCTCGGCAACATGCACTTCACGCTCGACGGCTCGGACGATCCGTCGAACGTGCTGAACCTCATGGCCCTGGACGCGTATGTCTCCGGCGCCCAGCCCCACGCGGTGGTGCGGGCGCTCGACTTGGTCGCCGACGACGTGGACCTCATACCGGAAGGCGGTTCACTCGTCCGGTCGATTTCCGGAGCCTCGTTTCTGCAACTGGTGACCGGCGACGGCTGGACGCTGCGGACGCAGCGGTGGCGGGACGGCTCGGGCCAGGCGGTCGTGACGGCGGTGACGCGCGAGCGCGCCGAGGAGATCGCCGCGTACCTCACCGACCGCACCGGTTCGGTCGAGGAGGTCGGCGAGGACAAGGTCGACATGGGGTTCTGGTACCGGTCGGCGCGCGGCCCGTTCCGGTCCACGCGGTCGATCAGCGCGCCGCGCTGGCCGGAGATCGAGCGGAACTACTCCTCGAACGCCGGGTCGGCGCTGGGCAAGCTCATGTCGACGCAGGCTTCGGACGTGGCGGGGCGGCTCGTGCTGTTCCACGGCCCGCCCGGGACGGGCAAGACGACGGCGCTGCGGGCGCTCGCGCGCGAATGGGCGCCGTGGTGCCAGGTCGACACCGTGCTCGACCCGGAGGCGTTCTTCGCGGATCCGTCTTACCTGATGGAGGTCATCATCGGGTCGGAGATGGATCTGGTGCTGGACGCGGACCTGAATGCGGACGAGCCGCGGCGCGGGCACTGGCGGCTCATGGTCCTGGAGGACTGCGACGAGCTGATCCGCGGCGAAGCGAAGGAGGCGTCGGGGCAGTCGCTCGCGCGGCTGCTGAACCTCACGGACGGCCTGCTCGGGCAGGGCCGCGAGATCATGGTCGCGATCACCACGAACGAGCGGCTCGACCGCCTGCACCCGGCCGTGGTCCGGCCGGGCCGGTGCCTGGCGCAGATCGAGGTCGGGGCGCTCTCGGCCATCGAATCGAGCGACTGGCTCGGCGACACCGTGCGCGACCCGATGACCCTCGCCGAGCTGTACGCGCGGCGCAGCGGCACCGACCCGACGACGACGGAGCCGCAGATCCCGCAGCAGCACGTGGGCCAGTACCTGTAGGTCTCAACGGCCCTATAGCGCCGCCGGCACTGGTCTTCAAATCGGATGCAGCGCAGATCTACGGCTCCCGAGCGTCGCCGAGCTTGAGGCCCCTGATGCAATGCCGCCTTGGTTCGACAACCGCTGGGGCGCAACGCTATCGCGCTGCGCCCCAGCGGTGTTTCGTGAGCGGGTTGCCCGAGTCAGCGTTCGGCGTCGCGGGCGGCGAATACCTCCCGTGCTGCCTCGACGGCGTTGATGGCCGCCGGGAACCCCGCGTAGACGGCGATCTGGATGAGCGCCTCGATCACCTCGGTGCGGGTGCACCCGGCGTTGAGGGCGCCGTTGATGTGGAAACGCAGCTGCGGGGCGGCGTTGCCTAGCGCTGCCAGCGCGCCGATCGTGACGAGCTCGCGGTCGCGCAGGTCGAGCTCGGGTCGGGTGAGGACGTCCCCGTAGGCGAATTCGGCGATGAACCGGCCTAGGTCGGGAGCGATATCGGCCAGTGAGGCGACGACCGTCGGTTCGGCCTCGCCCGAGAGGTGCCGCAGGGTCTTGAGCCCGCGTTCGCGACGTTCACCGGGTTGCTCCATTTGGAATCCTCCTTGGTCATGTGGGGCCGGATTCGCTTGCCCCACAATGCTGATCCTTCAGTAACCGGTCTCTTGCCGCAAGCCTCGCCAGTGCTCGGCGTCGGTCGGGAGTGGACCGAGCATCCGGGCGTTTCACTCCACATGACCGGTACCGGCGTTGTTAGGCTCATCCGCGACTCCTCCCACCAGCAGTCGACCACCGTCCACTCCAGGGGGAGCGCTATGCCGAAGTCGCCGTCGAATCCCAGGTACCGCCTCCGGGCGGGCCGTCTCGCCGTCCTCGGGGCCGCCGGGATCGTTACTGCGGCGGTTCTCGCCACAGCGGGCACGGTTCCAGTCGCGCAGGCCGCGCCAGTCACAGTGGACCCGCTCGCGCCGGCGCTCGGGTTCAACGCTTTCGTCGAGGACGAGACGGTCCTCGTCTCGACCGAGTCCGAGGGCGGGATCGCGACGGGCGGGAACCTCGTCGTCTCGGGGTCCTACAACGTCAACATCCATGACGCGAGCACGTTCACCGCGCCGGGTGACTCGGTGCCGAGCGCCCTGGTCGTGGGCGGCCAGGTCGACTTCACGCAGGACCCCGCGGCGTCGGTCGTGCAGGTCCACGACTACGTGAAGGTCGGGGACCTGGCCGGCGCGGACGTGCTGAACACGGACTCCAACAACGCCTCGGTCAACACCCGCCTGGTCGTGGACGCCGCGGACTACAACTCGACGCCGAGGATCGAGCTGAACCTGCAGCAGCCGATCGACTCGGTCGGCCCGGCCTCCCCGATCGACTTCGACGCGGCCTTCGCCGAACTCCGCCTGAACGCGGCCGACCTGTGGGCGTGCGACGCGAACGAGATCGCGATGCAGGACAGCCAGGGCGGGACCGTGCCGAAGGGCGAGGTCCAGCAGAACCAGCAGATCCGGATCACGCTGCCGGACGACGGCGATCCCGCCACCACCAACATCCTCAACGTGACCGGCGAGGACCTGAACGCCATGTCCGACCTCACCTTCGTCAACGAGCCCACCGAGGGTCAGCCGCTGCTGATCAACGTGGACACCTCGGGGACCGGCGGCGAGCTCGACTGGAGGGTTGCCTCCCAAGCCGGTATCAGCGGCCTCCAGGCGCCATACATCTTGTGGAACTTCAATGACGCCACCCGGCTCCGCATCACCAGCGGCGACACGGTCGAGGGCTCGATCCTCGCGCCCGACGCCGACTACTCCGACATCGACCCCTCCAACGTCGAGGGCCAGATCATCGCGAAGAACGCGAGCCTGGGCGAGGTCGGCGAGAACGGCGGCGAGATCCACCAGTTCCCGTTCGCGGCCACGTTCGCCTGCGAGACCGATGTGAGCCCGACCGAGTCGCCTTCGGACGACAACGGCACCGGGAGCCAGGAACCGGACGGCGATGACGACACCACCGACGCAGACGAATCAGGCGAGCCCGACGAGCCCTGCCCGCACGAGTCCGACGAACCCGATCCATCAGACCAGCCCGGCTCGGAGGAGCCCGACGGACCCGACGGATCAAACGAGCCCGGATCAGACGAGCCCGGATCCGAGGAGCCCGACGGACCCGACGGATCAGACCGGACCGATGGACCCGACGGCACAGACGAGTCCGACCCAGACAGCGACTCGGTCTCGGGCGCTCGCTGCGCCCTGGCCGCCACGGGCGGCGAAATCGCAGCGTTCGCGGCAGTCTCAGCCGTGCTGGTAGCCGGTGGCGCGGTGGCGCTGATCGCCTCGCGCAGCAGGCGAACGGACGAGTCGGAGTAGCGGCCTGGAGCCCCGCGCCCACCAGGTCGGACCCGAGCACCGAGGCCGGCGGCGGGTCGGACCGGGAGCGGCCCGTGCCGGCGTTAGCCTGGGCCGCATGTGGCACCGCCTCGATCCGTCCTCCCCCGCACGGCCGCAGCGCTACGGCGCCGCCCGGTGAGACTGCCCGTCCCGACCTATGCGCACGCCTGGACCGCGCTCGTGCTCACCGCGATCGCCGGTGCGGTCGACGGCGCCGGGTTCCTCAGCCTGAGCCAGCAGTTCGTCGCGAACCAGACCGGCAACGCGGTGCTGCTCGCGGTCGCCGTCTCGGGCGAGCTGACCGGACGCGACGACGGTCTCTCCCCTGTCGGCCCCCTGTGGTCGCTGCTCGGGTTCTCGCTCGGCGCGGTGCTGGCCTCACTGGCGACGCGCCGCCACGTGCTCACGAGCTTCGGCGTCCCGCTGCTCCTCCTGGTCGAGGTGGTGATGCTCGGTCTGGCGGGGCTCGCGCAGGGATTCGAGCTGGCGATCGCGCTGGCGGCGTTCGCGATGGGCGTGCAGAGCATTCATGCGGCGCGGATCGGGCTGTCGGGCGTGTCGACCACAGTGCTGACCGGCACGCTCATCGCGCTGTTCGTCAACCTCTCGGGCGGGCGCCGCGGGCTGCGGTCGGCGCGGCTGCAGGCCGGGGTGTGGGCGGTGTACCTGGTCGCGGCGGCGCTCGGTTCGGCTCTGGCGCACGCGGTGTCGTTCGGCGCGGTGTGCTGGACCGCCGCGGCGGTCGCCGCCGCGATGGCGGTGGCGGCGTTCGCCGAAGCGCACCGGCACACGACCGCCTGATGCGCCCGAGACGCGATCCTTCGATGCGGAGCCGCCGGTTCACGCCGCTGAACAGCAGAAACGGCCGATGTCGGACCCGTGTGGGAGAGTCGTCTCATTTCTTCGGTTGGTCGGAGGCGGATGCGGGTGGGAAGGGGCATGCCCTATGCGCCGCCGCCCGTTCCCGCGCCTCTGCGGTACCGGTGGCTCAGCTGCCGGTCAGGGCCCGGACGGCCTTGAGCCCCGGGCGCTTCAAGAGCGGCCACTTCCGGTCGGCGGCCGTACGCCTCGCCAGGTCGTCGGCTGCGGCTTCCCATGCGGGATAGGAGAATTCGAAGCCGGCGTCCTCGAGACGACCGGGGATGACACGGCGGCTCTTGAGCAGCAGCTCGGTGTCGCTGCGGAGCGCGAACGCGCCGAGCTCGGCCATCCACTTCGTGGCGGGGAGCCCGAAGTGGCCGCCCCAGGCGCGCCGGAGGGTCCGCATGAGGTCCTTCTGCCGCAACGGATGCGGGGCCGCGAGGTTGACCGGGCCGGCGAGCTCCTCGTGGCCGATGAGGAACTGCACGGCCCGGGTGAAGTCGGCTTCGTGGATCCACGACACGAACTGGCGCCCGCCGCCGACGGCCCCGCCGAGCCCGAGCAGGGTCATGCGGGAGAGGACGTCGAAGACCGCGCCGCGATCGGTGCTCATCACCATCGCCGAGCGGAGCGCGACCTTGCGGGTGTGCGGGGTGTCGGCCTCGTCGAGCGTGCGCTCCCAGGCCCGCGCGATGTCAATGCTCTTGGCCCAGTAAGCGGGCACGTCGGGTTCGCTGCCGCCGATGACGCCGGTGGCCTCGTCGTTCGCGCGGTCGAAGGTGTGGGCGTAGATCGTGGCGGTGCTCATCTGGAGCCATACCGACGGGGGCTGCTCGGCGGCGGCGATGGCCTCGCCGATGACGCGGGTGGAGTCGACGCGGGAGTCCATCATCGCGGTGAGGTTCTCGCGGGTGTAGCGGCAGCTGACGCTGCGTCCGGCGAGGTTGATCACGATGTCGGCGCCGTCGATCGCCTCGGTCCAGGGGCCGAGGGTGCGGCCGTCCCAGTGAATGTGGTGCGGGCGGGAGGGACTGCGGGTGAGCACGATGAGGCGGTGGCCTGCGGCCAGGAGGCCGCGTTCGAGAACGGCGCCGACACTGCCGGTGCCGCCTGGGATGACGATCTTCATGGGTTCCTCCTTCGCGCCCAAGCCTACTCTAGTTCTTGAACACGTTCAAATAGTTTGCTTGCGAGACGAGCCGCACACCGGTGCGAATCCGGTGAGGCCGCCTCCTCCTCCGGAGTCGACGCGGGCCTTGAAGCAGCGGCCGACAAGCCGTTCCGCGCATTGCTCGACCTGCGGCCGTGGGCCTGAGGGCCTCCAAGACCGGGTGCGGGCGACGGCCGCCACTTCTTGCTCGATCGCGGGCAGGGAATTGTCGGCCGGGTCGCGTAGCCTGCCGAGGTCCACGTTGACCTTGGAGGCTCGGTGAAGTTCAGGAAGATCGACGACAAGCGGTCCATGCGCAAGCCGCTGTGGGAAGCCGAGCGGCTGCGGCCCTTCGACCAGGACGCCGAAGGGGAGCCCGAACCGGACTTCGAGCTGAGCGAGCGCCTCATCGACGGCCTGCGGTGGACCGGCGCGCAGGGCGACGGCAGCCTGGACCAGTCATTGCTGCGCAGCGTCGACCTCTCGGGGACGGTGTTGTCGCCCTTCGAGATCGTGGACGTGACGGTCGAGCGATCGGTGCTGGCGAACGGCCGCTGGGAGCGGACGACCGCGCGGCGGCTGGAGATCACCGACAGCCAGCTGGTGGGCTGGCAGGCGCAGTTCGCACTGGCCCAGGACGTCTACATCGCCGACTGCCGAGCCGATTTCGCGGGCATCTCGATCGGGACGGCCAAGGGCCCGGTGGTCTTCGAACGGTGCCGGTTCATGAACGCGACGTTCCTCGGCGACCTCTCGAAGACCGTGTTCATCGACTGCGTCTTCCCCGGGGCGGACTTCTCGCGAGTCGGGAATGCGAAGGGCTGCGACTTCCGGCGAGCGGAGTTGTCGGGCATCACCGGGCTCTTGAGTCTGCGCGGTGCGCTCATCACTGCGGATCAGGCGGTCGAGATCGCCGGGGAGCTGGCGACCGCCGCGGGGTTCAAGCTGGCCTGAGTCGCAGCGCGAGCGTTGCGGCGTTGCGGCGTTGCGGCGTTGCGGCGTTGCGGCGTTGCGGCGTTGCGGCGTTGCGGCGTTGCGGCGTTGCGGCGTTGCGGCGTTGCGGCGTTGCGGCGACCGATTCTGACCATTGCGCGCCATCGCCTACGACTGCCATCGTCCGCTCACTTGGCTACCGCGACCGATTTCGATCGTCGTTATTTCACCTCCTCGAACGTCCCGGAGTGCACCTCGCCGATCCGTCCGCCGTTGGCGTCCATCGATCGGAACGCGGTGATCTTCTTGGTCCTGAAATCCATCACGTGCGCCACGGCCGCTCCCGAGACCTCGTTCCAGCCCACCAGATACATCCGCGGCGCGACCTCGGCGACGAACAGTTCCACCTCCTCTGAAGCGCCCTCCACGACGCCGTCGATCTGCTCGTACACCATCCGATTGCCTTCGACCGCATAGGTGTTGTGGAACAGCACTCCGTTGTCCAAGCGGATGTCGAAGCCCTTTCCCGCGAACTCGAAATCGCTCATGACCGTCTCCTTCGTCGACTGCGCCCATGGTCCGCGCCGGCGCGGACCGCGTTGGCCGCCTTCCAACCTAGGAGATCAGCGACCAAGGCACTGGCGATTCGCCGAGCCTGGCATGGTCGAAACCGGTCAATGCCGATGCCGTCGAAGATCGACTCGCCAGGGCCGCCATAGCCGGTCTTAGCCGGCCCGACCGCCACTCACTCGCAGCCGCGGCCTTATTCCTTGTCGCGTGGCGCGCCTCCCTCCGCCTCGATGGCCGCGCTGACTGCCTCCACCCGGGCGCGGAAGTCCACGTCCTCGGTCTCGGCCAGCGCTTCGAGCGTCGTCCGCCGTCGCCGCAGCGACCGTTCCAGCCAGGCCTGCCATTCCGGCGTGGCCTCGACCGATGCGACGGTCGCGGGCCGCCAGACCGGCATCGGTGCTCCGATGGCGGCGAATCGCGGGTTCGGTTTGAGCCCTTCAGGTTCGGGAAGGAAGTCGCGAACCGCCGAGTCGGTCCAGCCACGCGAGCGGAGGATCGGTTTGGTCACCCAGACGGTGCCGTCGCGCTGCCGTACGAACTGCGGTCTCGGAGGGGCGGGCGGTCCCTGCCACTCCAGTGGCAGCGGCTCGTATCCGGGCCGATCGTCAGGTGGGGCCGGTTCAGGCGCGGCAGGGGCCGCGGAGGGATTCGGTGGTGCCGCCGTGTTCGGCGCTACCGCTGTCGCGGCTTCAGAGGCGCCCCGCGGTGGCGCTGTCTGCGGTGCGGCTTCGACCGTGGTCGCCGGAGACGCGCCTTCTGGAGCAACCGCGAGTGGCGGTGTTTCGGGTTCGAGGCTCGGGAACGGTCCGAGCCGATCCGCGGTCGCCAGGGAGTTGAGCAGCCATTGAGCGAAATGCGCTCGCAGCGGTTCATTGGGAATGGTTTCGAACGGCAGGGCTCGGGTGATCGCGTCGAGGCCCGCCTGGTTCCGTGAACTGTCTGATGGTTGCACTGCCATCGCACCGTCCGATCGGTTCTCGCGCCCGCCCGTTGGGGCGGTGCGCGCGCTATTCAGTTGCCTCCGCAACCGTAGAAGGGGGGTACGACAATTCCGCCTCTCCGCGCACCGGCCTGTGAGGACGTTCACTTCAAGCTGGTTCCGACGGCTCGTCAGCAGCGCGTCAGTGCGCTGTCAGCGCCCCCGGCGATGGTTCTCCTCGACACCGCAACCCGGGAGTACCCGGAACCGCATCCGCGAAGGGAACCACCATGACCGCCAACGAGCTCCAGCAGGTCGTCGCCCAGTCCGCCGCCGAGTACGCGGTGCCCGGCATCTCGGTCGGCATCTGGCACCAGGGCCGCGAGATCTATGCCTCCCACGGCGTCACCAGCGTCGCGAACCCGCACCCGGTCGACGAGGACACCATCTTCACCCTCGGCTCCACCACCAAGGGCTTCACCGCGACCGCGCTCGTGATCCTCGCCGAGCAGGGCAAGGTCGACTTCGACGCCCCGGTGCGCCGCTACCTTCCCGAGCTCAAGCTCGCCGACGAGCGCACCGCCGCCACGATCACCGTGGGCAACCTGCTCAACCACACTGCGGGCCTGGACACCTGGATGCTGCGGGACACCGGCGACGGCGACGACGCTCTCAGAACCTATGTGGACCAACTCGATGAACTGACGCTCATCGCCGAGCCCGGCGAGCGGGCGTCCTACAGCCAGGCCGGCTTCAACCTCCTCGGCCGCGTCATCGAGGTCGTCACCGGGAAGACCTACGAGCAGGCGATCGCGCATCTCCTGTTCGAGCCGGTCGGGCTCGAGAACTCCACGTTCTTCGCCGCCGAGGCCATGACCCGCAAGTTCTCGCTCGGCCACAGCGTCACCGACGACGGCACCGCCGTCTCCTCCACCTGGAAGGTCCACCGCGCCCAGAACCCCGGCGGGGGCGGCGCGTCCACCGCGCGCGACCTCGTCCGCTGGGCCCGCTTCCACCTCGGGGACGGCCGCGCCGACTCGGGCGAGCGGATCGTCGCCGCCGAAGCGCTACAGGCGATGCGGCGCCAGACCGTCGAGCTGCGCGGCAGCTCCCTCGGCGACGGCTTCGGCATCTGCTGGTTCCTGCGCGAGATCGACGGCGCGGCCACGTTCGCCCACGGCGGCTCGTCGGTCGGCCAGTTCGCGGACTTCATCGCCGTGCCCGAGCACGACTTCGCGATCGTCGTCCTCACCAACGCCGAACCCGGCGGCACACCCTGCAACCTGGCGGTCATCCGCTGGGCGCTCGAGCACTACCTGGGCCTGATCGACCGCGACCCCGAGCCGGTCGCCTTCGACGTGACGCGCGCCGCCGAGGTCGTCGGCGATTACGAGGTGGACATGATGACCGTGAGCGTCGTCGACGAAGGCGACCACCTGAGCCTCGCGGCCCGTATCCGGCCCGAACTGCGCGCGGCCTCCCAGGCGGACATGCCCGCCGACTGCGAACCAGCGCATATGGGTTTCGTTGCGGTGGAGGGCGACGACTACATCGTCACCGAGGGCCAGCTTCAGGGACAGCGCGGCTACTTCGCCCGGGACGAGGACGGCGAGGTCACCGGGATCGATCTGGCCGGACGCCAGTTCCGCAGGGTCCGCGAGCACGCCTGAGCAAAGCATTCGCCCGAACGCCGCCGCACCCGAGTGTGCGGCGGCATCAGCGCGAGGCGGGACTGCATGACTGCTGGCCCGTAACGCGAGCTGGTTTGCCTCCACGACCGGGACGCTGGACGCGAAATACCGTCGTCTCGTACGTCGTCCTAATCCCCGGCCCCGCAATAGCCGTGGACTCGATCTCGTGGCCCAAGCTGATCCAGGCTTCTTCTTCGATCCAATCCATCCTGACATCGCCCCTCAGGTAGAAGCCGATGCTACTCATCGAGTACGACCCGCCTGATCGTCAAGCGCGCCGGGCGCGGCCGCCTCAGCCGCCGCGATCGCCCTCCAATGCCTCCGCCGCCCCCTTCCCAGGCACACTTACTCCCATGCACGTACTCCTCCTCGGCCCCTTCGAGATCCGCGACGCCGACGACCGGCAAGTCGACCTGGCCGGGGCGCGCCTGCGCGCGCTCATGGCCCGCCTCGCGCTCGAACCGGGCCGCGAGGTCACCGCCGACGGGCTCCTCGACGCGATCTGGGAGGACGACGCCCCCTCCGCGAACGCCTTGCAGGCCTTGGTGTCCCGGGTCCGGCGCGCGATCGGCGCGGATCGGCTCACCCGCGGCGCCGCCGGATACCGCCTCGCGGTCGAGCCCGCCGACGTGGACGTGACGCGCTTCGAGCGCCTCTCGGAGTCCGGCCGCAGAAACGGCGACCTCGCCGCGCTCCGCGAAGCCGAATCCCTCTGGCGCGGACCGGCCTTTGCCGACCTGCGTCACCTCCGGTTCGCCGACAACGAAGCGATCCGCCTGGAGCGCTTGCGCAACGAGACCACCCGCGAACGCCTCGCCCTCGAGATCGCCACGGGCACTGACGTACTCGCCGAACTCGAACCCCTCGCCGACGCCCACCCGCTCGACGAGCGCTGGCAGGCGCTCCTCATGCGCGCCCTGTACGCGACCGGCCGACCGGCCGAAGCCCTCGACGCGTTCGAGCGGGCCCGGGAGCGCCTCGCCGACGAGCTCGGCGCCGACCCCTCCCCCGAACTCGCCGAGCTCCACCTGCAGATCCTCCGGCAGAGCGCGGCCCCGGCCGCGCGCGTCGAGAAGCGCAGCAACCTGAAAGCCCAGCTCACCAGTTTCGTCGGCCGCGAAACCGAGCTGGACGCGCTCGCCGCGGCGGTAACGGCCTCCCGCCTGGTCACGGTCACCGGTCCCGGCGGCGCGGGCAAGACGCGCTTGGCGGTCGAGGCCGCGACGGGCCTGTCAAGCGTTGCGCCCCAAGGAGTGTGGCTGGTCGAGCTGGCGGCGGTCGGCGACGACGCCGACGTCGCCCCCGCGGTCCTGCGCGCCATCGGCGCCCGCGAATCCGGCCTGCTCGAGCCCTCCGCGCACGACGCCGCGTCCCGCCTGGAGGAGTATTTCGCCGACCAGGACGCGCTGGTCGTCCTCGACAACTGCGAGCACCGAATCGACGCCGCCGCGCGGCTCGCCGCCCGCCTCCTCGGCGCCTGCCCGGGCCTGCGCCTCCTGGCCACCAGCCGCGAACCCCTCGGGATCGGCGGCGAGCACTTGTTCCCCATCCCGCCACTGCCGATCTCAATAGACAGTCCGGAATCGAGTCCCGCAGTGCGGCTGTTCCGCGAGCGGGCCGCAGCCGTACGCCCCGATTTCAGGCTCGACGCGTCCAATACCGAAGCGGTCGTGGAGATCTGCCGCCGCCTGGACGGGTTGCCGCTCGCGGTCGAACTCGCCGCCGCGCGCATGCGTGCGCTCGACGCGGCCCAGATCGCCGCCCGCCTGGACGACCGGTTCGCACTCCTCGCGGGTGCCGACCGCACCGCGCCCGAGCGGCACCGCACCCTCGAGGCCGTGATCGCCTGGAGCTGGGACCTCCTCTCGGAAGCCGAACGGGCCCTGGCCATGCGCATGTCCGTCTACCCCGGCGGCGTCGGCTTCGACCGGGTCGGCGACCTCGACGCGCTCACCGGGCTCGTCGACAAGTCCCTAGTGGAACGTGTGGGCGACCGGTACCGGATGCTCGAGACCATCCGCTCCTACGCCGCGGCGCGGCTCGAACCAGCCGCAGCCGAGGCCGAGCACGACGCGATGGCCCGGTACTGCCTCGACCTGGTCGAACGCGCCGACGACGAGATCCGGACCGCGACTCAGCTCGAAGCGATGGCGCGACTCGACGCCGAGCACGACAACCTCCTCGCCGTCCTCGGCCGCTCGGTCGCCAACGGCGACAAGGAAACCGGCTTGCGCATGATCGCCGCCCTGTTCTGGTACTGGCACCTGCGCGGCTTCCGCAGCCAACTCCAGCACTGGTTCCCGGCCCTCCTGGCCCTGCCCGGCGAGATCTCCGCGTCCCTCGCCCCAGCAGTCCTCCTGGTCACCGGCATGGCGCAGACCGAACTCGGGGACATCGCCGCCGGGGCACGATCGATCACCGAAGGCATCGCCCTGGGACGCAAGGCGGACGGACCGATCGCCGGTCGCTGGCTCCTCTCCATCGCCCCCGCGTTCCTCTCCGACCCGACCGTCGCCGCCGACCCCGATTCGGCCGAAGGCTGGGAACTGGGCATCATCCTGCTCACCGCGGCCGCCGTCGACGAGGGTTCCAACGGACTCGTCAGCCTCGCGCAGATCGACCGCGCCGATGCCGAGTTCGCCAAGCTCGGGGACCGCTTCGGCCGCGCGTCTGCCCTGCGGATGCGCGCCGAATTCTGGGCACGCCAAGGCGATCACACCGCTGCCGAGGACGCGCTCGCACAGGCGGCCGCGCTCTTCGACGAGCTCGGCACCGCCGGCGATGCCGCCGAGACCTACGCCGAGCTCGCGCTGGTCAGCGCGATGCACGGTGTCGTCCGAAGCGCGCAGAGCGGCGCTGTCGGCGAGCGCAAAGACGACCAGCCCTGGACGTTCATCAACCGCGGCATCGAACTGGCCGACGCCGACCGCGATCCGCACACCACCGCGTATGTGCGCTGGTGCCGTGCCCAGATCCTGCTCTACACCGGCGATCACGAAGCGGCGTTCCGCGAACTCGACGCCACGGAACCGGTCTTCACGGGCTCCGCCATGCATGCGCGCGTGCACGTCTGCGGCGCTGCGCTGCGGGCCCTGGCCGCGCTCGCCGAGGGAGACCCGGCCCTCGCGCGCCGCCGCCTCGATGCGCTCACACCCGATCTGGTCGACGGCGCCGCGGGCCCCTACCCCGCCATGGCCGCCCGGATCAGGGCCGCGATCGCCCTCCAGGAAGGGGACGCGGTCAGGGCGGCGACCTTGCTGGGTGCCGCTGCCGCACTCCTCGGCACCGATGACCGGCGCGGCTACGACGCGGCCCTGCGCACGCCCGAACTCGTCAGGAAGGCGCTGGGGGCCAACGCGTTCAAGCAGGGATACGACCTCGGCGCGGCAATGGACCGGGACGCGGCCAGCGCGCTGCTCTTCGCGGATCAGGCCTGACCCGGCCCGCCACCGACGCACCGCGACGACCGCGCTCGTCGCGGGTCAAGACACGCGAAGCGGCCCCGCGCCTGGCGCGGGGCCCGCTCGTTGAGCTGCGGTCATGCCCTGCGGAAGTAGGCGCGGGCGGGGCGCAGGGCCAGGAGCACCACGCCGAGGATGCAGCCGCCGATGACCACCGCGAAGCGGACGCCTTCGAGGGCGGGGAGCCAGCTCGGGTAGGCGGTGAATGCGGCGTCCAGGATCGCGGCCGCGTCGAGGGAGCGGACTGCCGCGTCGTCCGAGGCGTCGAAGAGCGCCTGGACCTTAGCGGCGGCGGTCGCGTTGCTGGCCATGATGAGCGCGTTCCCGGCGAGCACGAGCGGCAGCGCGATGAACGCAAGGATGCGGCCGATCCGCTTGCCCGCCAGCACGATGAAGCCGAGCAGCGCGATCGCGGCGGCGATGCCGAACGGCGCCCAGATCGCGACGCCGTGCTCGTCGAAGGCGAGTCCGCTGGCGGCCAGCAGGTCCGGGGACTGGCCCTGGCGGGCGACCTCGGCTTCGGCGGCGGCTTGGACGTCGCCGCCGTAGACGAGGCCGATGATCGGGATCGACGCGAAGGCGAGGGCGATCGCGAAGTGGAGGATGGCGGCGATGGTGACGGTGGTGGGGCGGATCTGCTTGGCGGACATTGGAGTCTCCTTCGTTCGAGGTGTCGTGCGGGCCGTTCGCCGCTAGGCGTCCGGGTTCATGCCGATACCTTCGCCGTCGGCGCTGACGCACGGCTGACAACGCACTGACGGGCACGGAACCCGCAGCGCCGCACCGCTTCAGGAGACGCCGACGCCCGCGGCCGGAGACCGGCTGCGGGCGTCGGGAGGGGATTGTCAGTCGGCGTAGCGGACGGTGAGATCCCCGACGCTGCTGTTGACCGAAATGACGTAGTCGGCGTTGCTGGAGGGGTCGGTCGCGATGTCGATGTGCTGCTCGCCGACGCCGCTCTCGAACACCACCTCGAAGGTGGTGCCGTCATCGGGCACGAGGATCTCGACGCTGCCGGTGCTGGCGATGACGTTGATGTCGCCGCGCACCTCCGCGTACTCCAAGTGGATCGAGCCGACGCCGGATTCGACGCGGGTCTCGGTGGCGTACAGGTTCTCGCCGTGGATGTCGCCGACGCTGGTCTCGACGTCGATCGCGCCGTCGAGGCCGTCCATCCGGATGTCGCCGACCGAGCTTTCGGCTTCGGCCGCGGCGCCGCTGGGCATGGCGAGCGTGTAGTGGTACTCGCATTCGTCGCCGCTGATGACGAAGAAGCGGTCGTCGCATTCGCTGACCGCGGTGAAGGTGTCGCCGTGCCAGGATTCGCTCGGTTCGGGTTGCTCACCGCGCCAGCGGGTCTCGCGGTCGACGACGAGGGTGCCGTCGGTGGAGGCGTTGAGGTCGATGCGGCCGATGTCGATGGTGACGTCGACGCCGGCGACATGCTGCGCGTACGTCTCGCTGTGGGTGTCGGTCTCCTCGGGCGAGGCGACCGACCAGATCCAGGCGCCGCTGACGGCGAGGGCGAACAGGAGCACGACTGCGGTGCAGGCGGCGCCGACGATCCACCAGACCGTGCGGGCGGTGCGGTGCTCTTCGGGTTTCGTGGCGGTGGTCGGCTTCTCGGGGGTGTCGATCATGACCGGTCCTTCGTGTTGCCTTGCAGGAACTTGAGAATGGCGAGCACGCGGCGGTTGCCGCTGTCGGTGGGCGGTAGCCCCAGTTTCGTGAAGATCGAGTTGATGTGCTTGCTGACCGCGCCTTCGCTGAGGACGAGGGCCTCGGCGATGCCGGCGTTCGAGCGGCCTTCGGCCATGTGCGACAGCACTTCCCGCTCTCGCGGGGTGAGGCGGTCCAGCTCGCTGCCGTTGCTGCGCACCAGGAGTTGGGAGACCACTTCGGGGTCGAGCGCGGTGCCGCCGTCGGCGACGCGGCGCAGCGAGTGGAGGAACTCGGTCACGTCGGCTACGCGGTCCTTGAGGAGGTAGCCGATGCCGCGCATCTGCCCGGTGAGGAGTTCGACGGCGTAGCGCTCCTCGACGTACTGGGAGAGCATGAGGATCGCGAGGTCCGGGTACTGGCGGCGCAGCACCAGCGCGGCCCGCACGCCCTCGTCGCTCTGGTCGGGCGGCATCCGCACGTCGGCCACGACGAGGTCGGGGCAGTCGCGCTCGACCGAGCGCAGCAGCGCTTCGGCATCGCCGACGGTGTCGATGACTTCGACGCCGCCGACCTCCATGAGCCGGGCGAGGCCCTCCCGCAGCAGGACCGAGTCTTCGGCGATCACGACGCGCATGGCAGCTCCGCTTCGATGGTGGTGGGCCCGCCGAGGGGGCTGGTGATGCGGAAGGCGCCGTCGACGGATCGGACGCGGTCGGCGAGTCCTTGGAGTCCGGTGCCGCCCTGGGGGTCGGCGCCGCCGCGTCCGTCGTCGGCGATGCGCAGCCGCAGTTGTCGCTCCGCAAGGGCGACTTCGACCGCGGCGTGCTCGGCGCCCGAGTGTCTGGCCACATTGGTGAGTGCTTCGGAGACGACGAAGTAGGCGACGGCCTCGACGTCGCGGGCGACGCGGCGGTCCATGTCGACCTTGAGCCGCACGGGGATCGGCGACCGGGCGGCGACCGCGGAGAGCGCGGCGTCGAGGCCGCGGTCTTCGAGCACGGCCGGGTGGAGGCCGCGTACGAGGTCGCGCAGGTCGGTGAGGACCTGCTTGGCCTCCTCGTGGGCTTCGGCGATGGCGCGGGCGCCGTCTTCGGGGAGGTCGTTGAGGGTGGCGCGGGCGATGCCGAGGTTCATGGCGAGGGAGGTGAGTCGCTGCTGCGCGCCGTCGTGGAGGTCCCGTTCGATGCGGCGGCGCTCCGCGTCCGCGGCGTCTACAGTAGAGTTCCTGCTGGCGGCGAGGTCGGTCACCCGCATCTCCAGCGCCTCGGTTCGGCTGGTGCCCAGCAGGATTCGGGCCAGGAGCCCGTCGAGTGCGGCCAATCCGCGAGTGATCCATGGCGCCGCGATCGTCACGGCTACGCCTGTGCTGAAGAGGATCCAGTTGGCCCGCAGCTCCGAGTCGCGTCCGATGAGCGGCGCGAGGATCATCGCGGGACCGGTGGTCCATGCGGTGACTGCGAACGCGGCCGCGAAGAACCCGTAGATCCCGGCGATCACGTGATACGAGAACTGCCGCCACGTCCGCGGGTTCTTCACCAGGGCCAGCAGCGCCCGTGGTGCGAACGTGACCGGCTGGGTGAACGGCCCTTCGGGCCACTCGGCGCCGAGGAACGCGGTGTGGCGGCTGCGCTGCATCGCGGTGAGCAGGCCGTTCACGACCAGCAGCGTCCCGCCCGTGATGATCGGGATCACGATCGTGATGAGCCCGCCGATACCGGTGGCCACTAGCGCGAAGATCGCGACGCCGCCGAGCGTGCCGAGCACGCCCCCCGTGACGAGATGCATGAGGGAGCGCCAGGTCGATCCGGCCCAGTACGCCCGCACCACTGCTCGCGGGGCTCTGCGCCATGGGATCGCCGGCGCCGCTGAGATATCCATGCTTAGAACACTAAGATCGTCCGCGCCCGCGCACATTGCCGCTGACGCCCGACTTCAGGGTGAAGTTTTCTCCACCCCCGACCCGCGGTCCCGGGCATGGCCAGGCCAGAGGCGGTGCTCTCTGGCCTGGAGCTTCGGGTCGGCCTCGGCCGGCGAAGCCACCGCCGCTACGCGGAGCGGCCTTCGCCTGCCGCTCAGTCGATTACGGCCTCGGCCTCGACCTCGACGAGCACGTCCGGCTCGAACAGGTAGTCGACGCCGATGAGCGACACCGGCGGCAGCGGCTGCGGCATCCCGAGCTCCGCGACCGCGCGTTCGACGCCGGCCATGAAGTCGCCGATCATCTCCCGCTCCCAGCGCACGACGTAGAACCGGAGGCGGACGACGTCGCCGAAGCCCGCCCCGGCTCCGGCGAGCCCGCGCGCGGTGTTGCGCAGCGCGTGCACGACCTGCCCGGCGAGGTCGCCGGTGGCGAGCCGGTTCCCCTCGGCGTCGCGGGCGATCTGCCCGGCGACGTGGACGTGGCGGGTGCCGGTGGCGACCGAGACGTGGTGGTACGGAACGGGCTGGAACATGCCCTCGGGGTTCAGCAGTTTGACGGACATGGCGGTTTCCTCTCCTTCAGAGAACTAGTGGTTTCTCTTGTATACCTAGTTCCTGAAGGGAACTTCAACTAGACTAGGTTTCATGGGCGAAACCACCGAGAACCAGCAGCTGACTCCCGAGCACCGCGAACTGCTCGATCAGATCCTCGACAAGTGGTCCTTGCAGGTGCTCGACCAGCTGTGCGGCCAATCGCTGCGGTTCAACGAGCTCCGCCGGGCGATCCCGCTTGTGACGCAGAAGTCGCTCACGACGACGCTGCGCAGGCTCGAACGCAACGGCATGATCGAGCGCGTCATCGTGGGCACCCGCCCGGTCGCCGTCGAATACCGCATCTCCCCGATCGGCAATACGCTCCAGGAGCTCATCGACGCGCTCCTCGACTGGTCTTCCGAGCGGCTGCCGGACATTCAGCAGGCCCGCGCCCGCTTCGACGCCGAACACGGGTGAACCCGCGCGGGCACGCAAAAGGGGGCCTCGCGGCCCCCTTGGCCTAGGTCGTCCGACTACTCAACTCACCTGAGCGCCCAGTTCTGGTTGGCGCCGCCGTTGCAGGTCCAGAGGACGACCTTGGTGCCGTTGGCGGTCCGGTTCCCCGTCGCATCGAGGCACAGTCCTGATTGGGCGTTGGTGATGGTGCCGTTGGCGTTGACGTTCCACTTCTGGTTCGCGCCGCCGTGGCAGTCCCAGATGATCGCCCGTGTACCGGGAGCGGTCGCTCCGCCTTCGGCGTCGAGGCATTTGCCGCCGTAGACGCGCAGCTCACCGGTGGCAGTCTTGGTCCACTGCTGGTTGGCTGCGCCATTGCAGTCCCACAGCTGCACATCGGCGCCGTTGGACTGGGACTGGCCGGTGACGTCGAGGCAGCGGGAGGACTGGGCGCCGACGATCGCGCCGTCATCGCCGCCGCCCGGGTCGCCGGACCCGAACTGGGAGAAGAAGTTCCAGGTGACTCCGGAGGTCCAGGTCTGCCAACCGTCCTCATAGGTACCGTCGATCGGGCCGGGGGTGTGGCCGCCGTCGAACGCCGCCCACTGGACCGGATAGCCCGCCCTGCAACCGGAGTAGCTGGTGACGATGTGCGTCCGGCTGCCCGAGGCGGGCTCGGGGGCATTCTGCGGGGTGCACCCGTTGTTGGCGACGAACCTGTCGCGCAGCGAACGCCCCGCCGAGATGTTGAGGACGTTGTCGGAGATGCCGTGGATGCCGAGGTAGGCGACGGGCTGAGTGCCGCCGCTGCACCCGCTGAGCTGACCCCCGGAATAGACCGCGACCGCTCGGAAGACCGTCGGCCGCGAGCAGGCGAGGGAGTAGCTCATGCCGCCGCCGTAGCTGAAGCCGAGGGCGAAGCGCTGCGCGGTGTCGACGCAGAGACCGGATTCCAGCCGCGCGTTCATGGCGTCGACGAAGGCGACGTCCTGGCCCCCGGAATTGGCCCAGCCGTTGTTGATGCCTTGCGGCGCAACGAAGATTGCGCTGTTGTTCGACAGGCGCTGCAGCCCGTAGTAGGACCAGTTCGCGCCGTCGGTGCCGCCGCCGGAGACGTCGCCGGCCGTGCCGCCGTTCCAGTGGAACGCGAAGATCAGCGGGTAGGCGCGGCTGCTGTCGTAGTTGTCGGGGACCCGCAGGATGAACGAGCGGTTCGTGCCGCCGACCTGGATGCTATGCGTGCCGCTCGAAATAGTCGGAGCGCTCCCACATCCGGCACTCGAGGCGAGTGTGGTGACGTCTGATGCCGGATCGGCGGCAGGCGCCGCATTGGCCGCGGCGCCGAACGAGCCGACGGCGACGGCCACGGCGCCGATCAACGCCAGCAGCGGACGGGGGACGCGCCTGCGCGTTCGCGCAGACCGGTCCCGACTCAAGAGCTGTCTCAAAGCCGTTTCTCCTTGCGTGCCATGAAGGCCAGCGCCTTCAATCGAAGCTCATCAATACGAGATCCAATCGTACGTACATATGACGTATCACGTCAAGAGAGCCGCGCAATCGCGGATAAAATGCACTACGAGGCAGAGAAGGAACCCATCCTGTAGCACAATCATCAGATTTTTGGGCCGGCTGCAAGTCCCTGAAGCCCTGACCAGCAGGCTGCCCAGCGTCGCGGCGGACGCGGTTTCCTTCGGACAGCCCAGCGGGATCCTCGTACCCCAACTCCGGATCCTGCCGGTAAACCGCCGGTCGACCGCCTTTACTTCGGCCGTCCCCCGCCCTACCTTGAAGGCGCCCCTCCAACGGACGGTCCGCTCCGCCCTCGTCCACCGCCCCATACAACTTCAAGGGATGAAGCGATGCCCGGACTCGAAGTCGACCCCGACGATCTGATCGACGTAGGGGAGATAACGCTGCCGTACGCGGCCGACTTCTACGACGAGATGGCCAACCGGCTCGCCGCCATCGGCAACAGCGCAGGGCGCGGGCTCATTCCGACGCTGAGCAGTTCGCCGGCGGGCAACGCCCTCGGCGAAGCCATCATGCGCTGCCAGCGCTTCCTGTACGCGGTCACCGAGGAGACGGCCGACAGCCACCGCGCCGTCGGCGTGAGCGTGGCCGAAGCCGGATACGAGTACCGGCAGGCCGACAACGCCGGCGCGCGCGACTTCGAAATGACCGGCGAGGGCCTGACCGGTTCCGTCGCAAGCGAGTTCACCAAAGTCGACGAGGGCGAATACGACTACGACAGCGGCTACCGGTTCAACAACTTCGACACGGCCGAGAAGGGCTCCGGGTACGAGGACGCGCTTTCGGGCGACCCGCGGCAGCCGGTCGACCACCAGGACTACGAGATCGAACCTGAACCGTTGTTCGGACGACCGCCCGGACTGACCGACCGTGGCGGCGACCGGCCGCCCCTCGACGAACGCAGAGGGCGCTGACCATGCCGAAGTTCGCCACGTTCCAGAGCATGAAGGACGACCCGCCGCCGAGCAAGGACGAGCTCAAGGAGATGGTCGCGAAGTTCAACGAGCCGCTCCAGATGCTGTACGTCCGGTCGCGCTACGACGCGTTCTTCAAGGAGCGGTACCCCACCGGGAGCACGATCCAGAGCCCGCGCGAGAACTGGACGTTCGACTTCGAGACGCACATGACCCGGGCGGAGGAGGAAGAACTGCGCAGCCTGTGCTGGCCGCTCGCAACGAACTTCGTCATCGACATGCTCGTCGGCATCGACAACCTCGTGGACAAGGACGAAGGCGACCTCGATGCGCTGGTGGAGGATCTCCTGCAACTGGGCACGTCGTATGACGGCGCGATGACCGACGCCAAACTCGCGCTCGTGCAGGACCGGTTCGAGAGCTGGAACGGCGACGCCGGCGCCGCGATCCGGGAACGCTACTCCGATCACCTCACCAGGTCGACGCAGACCCACAGTGCGATGGCGCACGCGCTGGCCAATGCGGCACAGCTCGATTCCCTCATCATGATGAAGGTCCGCCATCACCTCGACGGCCTGGTGAGGACGGCCGGAACCGCCATCGACAACGGCCCGGCGGGTTCCAATCTCGATTTCGAGCCGATCATCGGCTGGCTGACGGCCCTCGGCGTCGTCGTGAGCGCTCCCGGCAGCCTGCCCGTGATGGGCGCCGTCGGTTGGGTGGGGAGCACCATTCAGACGATCCTCTCGGAACTGCCTCTCGAACCGACCGACGAGCCGAGGATGGACTCCTCGGATCCGGACGAGTTGAGGGAACAGGTGCTCGCGGCTTTCGACCAGGTCGCCGAGGTCGTCAAGGCGGACAGGGAGCGACTCGCCGAGGAACTCCTCGCGGCTTTCGAGGGGCTGGTGGCGCTGATCGGCAGCGGCGACGCGGCGGAGTCCAGTCGCGTGATCCCGAACCCGAACGGCGTCAACAGCATCACTCTCTGACCGCAGAGGGCCGGGCACTCACTCAGCGCCCGGGTCCAGCGAGAACTGCTGGCGTACCTCGCCATCTCCGCACTCAATGAGGTGGTGGGAGTTGAGCACTCAGCGTCTAGCATGGGTCCGATCTTCCGGCACCGAGGAGTCTCCATCACCGAACCGCCCCGGCCTCAGACCAAACCCGAAGTCGTCACCGTGGCCCAAACGCTGCTGTGGGTCCTCTTCGCCAACGGGTTCGCCGTCACGGCATACGAGTTCATCCGAACGCAGTTCTATCTGAATGGCGCGAGGGACTACTTCAGCATCGCGCTGATCGCAGCCGTCACTGCAGCTTTTGGAGTCCTTTCGGCCCTGCTCAGTCGGCGCGGCCTGCTCACCTGGTGTTCAGCCATGCTGCTCTGCGTCTCGGTCGCGGTGCTCATCGCAGCCCTTCTGCTCCCGGAGATGTCCGAACCGGAAGGGTACGAGCGCAAGAGCAGGCCCGAACTGATGCTCTGGGTTCTGACGTACGTCGCGATGCCGCTTGCCGCCGTCGCCTGCCTGGCGACCCGCGGTGCCCGGAAGTGGTGCTTCAACCGCGGCGAGGCAACCACCAACGATTGAAGCCGGTGGTTTCCGGTCGTCGGGAGCGCTGGAGGCATACCCGGGTCTGACTCGTTCGGGCTGTGGAATCAGGTCTCGCAGGCGACCCCATCACCGTCGCGGTCAAGGTGCTCGTCGTAGCCCGGGTCCCCCTCGTACAGCGGAGCGGCACCGTCCGCCATGGCCTCATCGCAATTCTCGTAGTGGGCGTCTGAGTCGCCGTTGCCGCCGTCATCGTTGCCGCCACCCGGGTCGTCGCCGAAATAGGGTTCGCAAGCAACGCCATCGCCGTCAGCGTCGAGGTGGGGCGCGTAGCCGGGCTCCCCTTCGTACAGCGGAGCGGCGCCGTCCGCCCTGGCCTCATCACAATTCTCGTAGTAGACGGACTCGTCCTCCTCGTTCTCCGGCACGGCCGGCGACGGAGATGGCGAGGGTGACGGAGTCGGTGACGCGGACGGAACGGGTGACGGAGAGGGTGACGGAGACGGAGACGGAGACGGAGAGGGCGCGGGCCGAGTAGTCGTGCTTTCGGGCGCGGAAGGAGTCGGCGGCGAGGACGTCTCGGTCTCCGTCACGGAGTCGCTGGGATACAAGGGCCCGATACCGGGATCGTCGCAAGACACCAAAACGACTGCGGCGCTGACGATCACGATCGCCTTCCAGACCAAGGCAAGTTCAGACCAGCGCTTCGCGAGGCGCTGGTGCGGACCATCTGCGACAGGTTGACTGGGCATGGGCACTCCTACGGGCGAAAGGAGATGCACCAGGGGGAATGGTGCGGGCCATGCCGGTCGTAAGCCCAAGGGAATGTGCCGTGGGGCCGACCGACTACCCGCCGGAAGACCGCCCTGCTCGGGCGGCTGGCCAAAAAACAGCTCAAGCCAAGAGTAAACTCCTGGCTTGAGCAATGGTCGGGTTGACAGGATTTGAACCTGCGACCCCCTCGTCCCGAACGAGGTGCGCTACCAAGCTGCGCCACAACCCGATGTTCTGTTTTCCCGCGCACGCTGGGCGTTCGCGTCGATTGGAAATGCTACCTGAACGTGCCGCACCCCGGCGAACGGGGTGGGGGCGCTCCGGGCCCGGTCACATTCTGGCCCGGAGCGCGCCTCGAGTGCAAGCGGTTAGAACGCCTTCGGCACGAACGTCAGGAGGCTGGCCTCCGGCGCGCACGCGAACCGCACCGGCGCGTACGGGCTCGTGCCCAGACCCGCCGAGACGTGCAGCCAGGTGTCCTCCCACGGGTGGAGGCCCTTCACCCGCGCGCGGTCGATCCCGCAGTTGGTGACGAGCGCCCCGTACCCGGGCACGCAGACCTGCCCGCCATGCGTGTGCCCGGCGGCCACGAAGTCGTAGCCGTCGCGCGCGAACTCGTCGAGCACGCGCGGCTCCGGCGAGTGTGTCAGCCCGATCGAGAGGTCCGCGCTCGCCGGGACGGGCCCGGCGACGAGCTCGTAGTCGTCGAGGTCGAAATGCGGGTCGTCGACGCCCGCGAAGTGGACGTTGAGGCCGGACACGACCTTGTCGGCGGCGGCGTTGTTCAGGTCGAGCCAGCCCCCGCCGACGAGGACCTTCCGCAGCTCCTCGGTGGGCAGCGGCTCCCCGTACTTGTGCTCGTGGTTCGGGTTGAAGTACTGCAGCGGGTTCTTGAACACCGGCGCGTAGTAGTCGTTCGAGCCGAACACGAACGCGCCCGGCGCCCGGAACAGCGGCAGGAGCGTCTTGGTGACGAGATCGATCGCGCCCGGGTGGGCGAGGTTGTCGCCGGTGAGCAGCACCAGGTCAGGGTCGAGCGCGGAGAGCGACGCGACCCAGTGTGCCTTGCGCACCTGACCGGGCGTCATGTGCAGGTCGGAGATGTGCAGGACCCGAATCGGCTCGGCGCCTTCAGGCAGTGCGGGCACCGCGAAATGGCGGAGCGTGTACTGGACGCGCTCATAGAGAGAGGCGTAGGCGAGCGCCAGCGCCCCGGCGCCGACCCCGATCCCGGCTGCTGCGGCTAGTCCACGGCTGATCTTCATACCCCAACGGTAGATTGTCGAGATATGAGTGAGCTAAAGACCCAGTTGGAAACCGATATGCGATCTGCCCTCAAGTCTCAGGACAAGGTGACGCTAGGCACCCTGCGGATGGTGCTCACGGCCATCAGGAACGAGGAGCTCGCGGGTAAGGAACCGCGTGAACTCGAGGACGCGGACGTCGTGAAAGTCCTGGTCAAGCAGGCCAAGCAGCGTCGCGAGGCGGCCGAGGGATTCCGTGCCGGAGGACGCGAGGAGTCGGCGGAACAGGAGCTCGCGGAGGAGGCCGTGATCAAGCGGTACCTGCCGAGCGAGCTCACTGAGGCCGAAGTCACGCAATTGGTGCGCGACGTGATCGCCGAGGGCGGTTTCGCCGGTCCGAGGGACATGGGCAAGGTCATGAAGGCGATCGGCCCTAAGACCGCGGGCCGGGCCGACGGGAAGCTCGTCGCCTCGATCGTGAAGGCGGAGCTCGCGGGGTAGCGCAGCCGGGCCGTGTCGCTCTTCACGGCTACTCTTGAACGTCGGGCCCGCTCCATTACACCTTGAGGAATCCATGTCCAGCCACATCGCGGCCGAGGCCGCGCGCCGCCGCACCTTCGCGGTGATCTCGCACCCCGACGCCGGCAAGTCGACCATCACCGAGGCCCTCGCCCTGTACGGCCGGGCGATCTCCTCGGCCGGCGCCGTGCACGGCAAGGGCGACCGCAAGGGCGTGGTCTCCGACTGGATGTCCATGGAGCAGGACCGCGGCATCTCCATCACCTCCGCGGCCCTCCAGTTCGAGTACCGCGGCTGCGTCGTCAACCTCCTCGACACGCCCGGCCACGCCGACTTCTCCGAGGACACCTACCGGGTCCTCACGGCCGTCGACGCGGCCGTCATGCTCCTCGACGCCGCGAAGGGCCTCGAGCCGCAGACCCTCAAGCTCTTCGAGGTGTGCCGGGCCCGGCGCATCCCCGTGATCACCTTCATCAACAAGTGGGACCGGCCCGCGAAGGACGCCCTCGAGCTGATCGAGGAGATCGAGACCCGCATCGGCATCAAGCCCACGCCCGTGACGTGGCCGGTGGGCGTCGGCGGCGAGTTCCGCGGCGTCATCGAGCGCGTCGGTTTCGGGGAAGAATCGAACGGCCGCCGCACGACCGGCCCCCAGGTCCCGGGCATGGTCCGCTACGAGCGCTCCCCCGGCGGCCAGCAGCTCGCCACCGCGGAGTTCTTGGACGAGGACGCCGCGCTGGCCCAGTTCGGCCCCGATTACGAACGCGCCCAGGAAGAGTCCGAGCTCCTCTCCGAGGTCGAGGCCGATTTCGACCCGAAGACCTTCGAGTCGGGCCAGACCACGCCGACCCTGTTCGGCGCGGCCCTCGTCCACTTCGGCGTCGGCCAGCTCCTCGACCTGCTCGTCGACATCGCGCCGTCGCCGTTCTCCCGCGAGGACGCCAAGGGCCAGCCGCGCGACATCGAGGACGGCTTCTCAGGTTTCGTCTTCAAGTCGCAGGCGAACATGAACGCCTCGCACCGCGACCAGCTCGCGTTCATCCGCGTCTGCTCCGGCCGCTTCGAGCGCGGCATGCAGGTCACGCAGGCGCAGGGCAAGCGCACCATGTCCACCAAGTACGCCCAGACCCTGTTCGGCTCGGCCCGCGACACCGTGGACGAGGCCTGGCCGGGCGACATCGTGGGCCTGGTCAACGCCACCGGCCTCTCGGTGGGCGACACGATCTACACGGGCAAGGCCGTCGAGTACCCGCCGCTCCCGGCGTTCGCGCCCGAGCATTTCGGGGCGCTCCAGATGCACGACACGTCGAAAGCGAAGCGTTTCCGTCGCGGCATCGCGCAGCTCGACGCCGAAGGCGTCGTCCAGGTCCTCTACTCCGAGCGCCGCGGCGAGGCCACGCCCGTCCTGGCCGCCGTCGGCCCGCTCCAGTTCGAGGTCACCGTGGCGCGCTTGCAGGCCGAGTTCGACGTCCCCGCGACGATCGACCACCTGCCGTTCAAGCTCGCCCGCCTCACCGATGCCGAGGGCGCCCAGCGCCTGCGCACCGCGCCCGGCGTCGAGATCTTCACCCGTCCGAGGGACGGCGCGCACCTGGTGGCGCTGCCGAACAAGTACCGCATCCAGACGATCGTGAACGACTACCCGGGACTCGTCCTCGAACCCCTGCTCGCCGGGGGCCAGGGCTGATGGCGCGCCTGCTGACCTCGGGCGACATCCGTTCGCTCTCGCGCGGCCTGCAGATCACGCCGACGAAGAAGTGGGGCCAGAACTTCGTCGTCGACGCGAACACCGTGCGCCGCATCGCGAACGTCGCCAAGCTCGACGCCGACGACGTCGTGATGGAGGTCGGCCCCGGTCTCGGCTCGCTCACCTTGGCGCTCATCGAGATCGCAAAGCGCGTCATCGCCGTCGAGATCGACCCGAAACTCGCCCTCGCCCTGCCCACCACGGTGGAGCACCGCGCCCCCGAAGAGCACGAGCGGCTCACCGTCGTCGAGACCGACGCCGCCCGCATCAAGCCCGACCAGATGCCCGAGCCGCCCACCGCGCTCGTCGCGAACCTGCCCTACAACGTGGCCGTGCCGGTGGTCCTGCACGCTCTGGAGACCTTCCCGAGTCTCCAGAAGGGCCTCGTGATGGTCCAGGCCGAGGTCGGCGACCGCCTCACCGCCGGTCCGGGCTCGAAGATCTACGGCGCCCCGAGCGTCAAGATGGCCTGGTACGCGAAGGCTCGTCGCGCCGGTTCGGTGTCGCCCAACGTGTTCTGGCCGGTCCCGAACGTCGCGAGCGGCCTCGTCGCGTTCGAGCGCATCGAGAGCCCCGACGCGAACCGCGCCGAGGTCTTCGGCGCCGTGGACGCGGCGTTCGGGCAGCGCCGCAAGATGCTGCGCCAGTCGCTCAAGGCCTGGGCGGGCGCCGACGTGGACGCCGTATTGGATCGCGCGGGAATCGAACCCACCAGGCGGGGTGAATCGTTGGACATTACGGAGTTCATCGCCCTCGCCGACGCCAAGGAGGCTCTGGGCGCGACCACACCGTCTCAGGAGGCCTCATGACCGGACAGACCGCGCCAGCCCAGCCCGGCGCCCAGATCAGTGTCGAAGTGCCAGCGAAGATCAATCCGCACCTCGGCGTGGGGGACGCCCGGGCCGACGGCTTCCATGCACTGTCCACCGTGTACCAGGCGATCAGCCTGCACGACACCGTGACCGCCGAGCGGCGCAGCGAAGACGGCGGCGAACCGGGCATCGAGATCACCATCTCCGGCGAGGGCGCGGGCACGCTGCCGACCGACGAGGCGAACCTCGCTCACAAGGCCGCCAAGCTCATCGCCCTGTACGCCGGGATCGAACCCGACGTCAAGCTGCACTTGAACAAGCGCATCCCCGTCGCCGGCGGCCTCGCCGGCGGGTCGGCCGACGCCGCCGGGACGCTCATCGCCTGCGCGCGGCTCTGGGAGGTCGAGATCGGCGACGCGGAACTCCACCGGCTCGCGGCGGGCCTCGGCTCCGACGTCCCGTTCTGCCTCAAGGGCGGGACCGCGATCGGCAGGGGCCGCGGCGAGGAACTGACCCCTGTGAAGGCCAAGGGCACCTGGCACTGGGTCGTCGCCACCACGGACACCCAGATCTCCACCCCCGACTGCTACAAAGAGGTCGACCGCCTCCGCGAGGACGGCATCGGCCGGTACTCGTCCGATGTGGATCCCATCGTGAAGGCCTTCGAACGGGGCGCGACCGCCGACGACATGGCCCGGCTCCTCATCAACGACATGGAGGCCGCCGCCGTGAGCCTCCGCCCGCAGCTCGCCTCGCTCATGCACGGCGGCCTCGAGGAAGGCGCCCTCGCCGCGCACGTCTCCGGATCGGGCCCGACGGTCCTGTTCCTGGCCACCGACGTCAAGCACGCGGTCGCCCTGGCCCGCCGCATCCGTATGAGGGGCGGCGCGAAGAGCGTCCACCTCGCCCACGGCCCGGTCGACGGCCCCGCCGCTTAGACCGGGCTCGAACTCCTGGTTCGACCGCGTTCACCGCCTTGTCGGGGCCTGCTACAGACCTGCCAGGGAGAGGATCCGGTCCATCTGCGCCACAGGCAGGTTCGGGTTGCCCGCCGCCGTCTTCGCGACCCACGCGGACGGGTCGTCGAGCAGCCCCACCAGCACGTCCGTCGGCAGCCGCCCATGGGTCGCGGTCACGGCCCGGACCGCTTCGTTGGGATCGGCCGCGAGCCGGCGAAGCAGGTCCTCCGGCAGGTCGGGGTCCCGTGGTGCGAGTTCCCGCATCCGGGGTTCCGGGTCGGCGGCAAGGCGGCGCAGTGCCTCCGGCGGGAGTGGGAAGTCGTCCGCCGGACGCCAGTCGGTGCGTTTGCCCGGTCGGTAGCCGCGGTCGATGCGTTCGGCGGTGGCCGGGTCGATCCTGTCGCGGGCATGCTGCGCCATCATGGTGCGGACGCTGCTCTCCGCGTCGTTCAGGAGACGGGTGACGGCCGCTTCCGGAAGGTCGTCGCCCATTGCCGCCGAGGCACGGAAGCAGGCATAGGGCGAGTCCACATGAGGCAGAGGATCGGCGGTCACCCACGGCAGGCGCATCGACCAGAACTCGATCCGGGCCATCTCGTCCGAGATCCGCCGTTCGAATGCCGCATCGTCGCCTTCGTCCAGGTCCTCGAACCGGGCCGCCGAGAGCGGTTCGGACGGGATCCGCGCATGGATCTCGGCGCGCAGCGCCTCCGGGGTGTCCTTTCTGGCGAAGATGCCAAGCGCCACAGTCGTATCGGGATCCGCGGCGAGCACGGCGCGCAGTCGCGCCGGGAGGTCCGGATGGTCGGCGAGCTGCCTGCGCACCTGCTCGTCCGGGTCCGCTGCCAGCCGGTCGGCCGTGTCGGCGTCGAGCGCGCAGTGCCGGATCGCTCCGGCCCGGGTGGCGGGGTCGGACAGCAATGCCGGAAGCAGGTCGGCGGGAGGCACCGGGTGGGGCGTCCTCGCGTAATAGGTCGAGCAGGCCGCCTGGCGCACCCGCTCGTCCGGATCGGTCAGGAGACGTTGGCGAACCGGTTCCGGCGCCTGCGTGAACCACTGGGCGAGCTTCGCCCGGACGGCCGGGTGCGGGTCCTCCGCCAGGCGGGCGAGCAGATCCTCCGGGACGTGCTCATTGCCCGCCAGGTATTCGCGGACTTTCGGGTCCTCGTCCCCCGCCAGCCGCTCGTACAGCGCGCGAGGGAACGCGACCGAGCGCGAGGCCAGGGCCCTGCGGATCGCCGCATCGGGGTGCTCAGCGAGGCGCATCCGGAACGCGTGGGGAAGCACCGGGTTGCACGCGAGCGCGTGCGTGAGCCAGCGGTCGTCGATCGCGATGATCGCGGCGATCATGTCCTCGCTCAGGTCCGGACGCATCGCGACGCCGCCCATGCCCTTGCGGTACTCGAGGAAACGCCGGACCATTCCCGCCGGCAGGGCCGGATTCCCGGCCAACCCCTCGAGCACGCTGTCCCGCTGCGGCGGTACATGTGCTGCATCCGGCATGGCAGGCGTACTCCTCAGCTGCGGGCCGACGCACGATCGGCGAAAGTGGGCGTCAGACGTCGCCGCCCTGACCATTCTGCGGCATGAACGACCAGGTCGGGATCGCAGGAACACCCATTGCCGAAGCACGGTCGAACAGCTCGCCCGAGAACGCGCCGACCACTGCAACGTCTACGACTCCGGTGAGCATCCCGAATTGCATCCAATCGGTAGCCTCAGTCGATGCAAGACAGATGCACCGCTTTCCGTCTTCCGTTGCCCTGCGCCGCAACGCCGTCCAACGCGACGGCCTGCGTCCCGACCCTGTCCGGGACCGAGCGGTCCCACCGACGCCCCTCCGCTCGGTTCGCCGCACTGCACCATGGCCCTGGGGGTACTCCGTGACAACCTCAGTTATGCGAATTCCGGCACGACCACCCGAAGTCGGCCAAGCTGTCGCAGTACTGTGGACGGTCGCGATCGCGTTCGCCGCCGCCTTCACCCTCAAGCTGGCAGGACTCGGCACGTTCCACGAGGAGGGCCGCGCCGCCCAGTACCGTGCGGCCCGAATAGAGGGCACCGACCCCGACCTGCTCGAGTCGGTGCCGATCCTCCTGGAGATCGGCGCCTTCCTGGCATCGCTCAACTACGGCCTCGCCGCGTTCCTGTTCATCTGCGCCGCAAGAAGCGTCGGCATCGGCGCACGACGATCGTTCACCCTCACGGTCTCCGCCTCGATCTGGGCAGCGCTCGGATGCCTCGGACAACCGGCCCTCTGGCTCCGCATGCACACGGCCGGACGCGAGAGCACGGTCGACATCCTGGACCGGATCCTCGAAACCCTCCCATGGTGGGTCCCGGCCGCCGACGTCCTGGCAGCCGCCGCGCTCCTCGCCGCTCTGGTCGCTCTCGCCATGCTGCGCGACGACAACGCCCTGTGGTTCAGAGGCGCCCGTCCTCGGAACTCATAGGTAGGCCTTCAGAAGTCGATGCTGATGCCCACCCGGTTCCCAAGCTGGGCACGGTACAGCGACGCCGGTTCCAGACCGGGCCCGCTGGTCGGCTCGATGTACCCGGTCGGATTTCCCGGGAACTGGTTCACGCCGTTGACGGTGCCGGGAGGGTGAGCCGCCGCGATCCGGCGGGCACGCGATCGGAAGTCACGTTCGTGGCGGTGTCCTTCACCGGGATCGGCATTCCGGTGACGGGGTCCTTCACATCCGCCTCCCAGCCGCCGGCCTTGCCGCCGACCCAGAGGGGGCATTCGACGCCGCCGTCCTCGGCCCCCGCGGTCGCGGTCGACCGGATGATCGTGCCGACGCCGGGATCGGCAGAGCGGCTCGAACCGCGCAGCACGACGCCGCTCCGCTGCATGAAGACGGTCTTCGCAACCTCGTAGAGTCCCGGATTCAGCAACAGCGCGCCGCGGAACCCGTTCTCCTGCATGGGCATCGAACCCACTTCGTCGAGGGCCGCCTGAAGATGCGCGGTGTTGTCCTGGCCGATGAGCGGGCCGATCGTCTTGACGATCGGGACGTCCGTGGCGCGCAGCGGGACCTCCGCGACGTCCGGTATCGGACTTTCGCCGTCGCGGTAGCCCGCCCAGCTGAAGTCGGGGATCTTCTTGCCGCTGAAGGGCTCCGCATGTAATTCAGCATCCCGTCCGCGCCGATGCTCACGAGGTCGGACTGCCATGCGACCTCCTGCGCCTGCGCGGCAAGTGAAGCGCCGACTCCCGCCGCGGCCACACCTCCGCCGATCTTGAACAGGTTGCGGCGTGACAGTGCTCCGGCCATAGTGGTCCAGGCTCCTACTCTCGGTGGTTACGCCGAAGCTACCGCGCGTCCACAAGCGTCAGGCTGAGCGCCGCCACCCACTGGGACAAGGGAGTCGGAGGGACGCATCTTCATGCGGGGTCGAGTCGAGGCGCTCAGTCGAGGTCCAGGCGGGGCCGGTGGGAACCCGGTGGGAGCGAAATCGAGGCTCAGTCGAGCAGTTCCGAACCCGGCGCGTAGTGGTTCGGCTTGGTCTTCCACTCCTCGATGTCATAAGTCGCGCCCGCCATGGACTCCCGCAGGTTCTTGGCGGCCTGCTCCCGGCCCTCGTCGAGGCCGTTCGAGAGCGACGTGATCGCCGCGTGGACGGTGTTCACGAACTCGCCGAACTTCATGTTCGTGGTATCCGGGATCTTCAGCGAGATCTGGACGTTCTGGATGCTCTCCGCCAGCACCGATGCCACCAGTCCGCCCACCCCGACGATCGCGCCCACGACAGGGAACGGAATCGTCGCCAACCCGACGACACTCAGCCCGATCGAGATGTACGAGAGCGTCTGCTTGTTCTGGGCGCCTTGTCCATACGAGGTGTGCGGACTGCACGCGGCCAGCGGCAGCTCGGCGAACGCCTTGCGGATCGCGACCTGCGCCGAGGCCTCCATTGCCAACGCGCCCGCCATGTACCCGGCGATGTCCCGGTGCCGCGTGATCGCGCCGCGGAGGGGCATCAGGAACTCATCGCGGAAGGGATCGGCGGCCTTCTCCTTCCAGTCGCGGGTCAGATCCTTGACGGCTTGGATGTCGCTGCTGGTGTGGAGCTTGTTGAGGGTGTTGCGGTACCCGGCGTACTTCGCGTACAGCTCTTCGAGTTCGGTTTCCTGGGTCTTGCTGAAGAACGGGGCGTAGGCCGCCTCGAACGAGTCGAGGACGGCGGAGGTGGCCTCAGTCGCCTTCTGCTTGAGGATCCTGGCGTTCGCCTCGGTGTAGCCCTCGGGGATGCGCGAGGGGATGGCTTCGGAGTCGACCCACGGAACCACGTCGACGCCGCGACTTTGCAGGTCCGCCACGTACATCGCCAAGGCTTCGCGAATGTACCGGAACTCGATCTGGTTCCGGCACTGGTCCCAGAGGCCCCGGACTTGGGCCTGCGTCGGGGTGCCTGCGGGGAAGGCCATCAGCTCACGCCTCCTCGGTTGTAGGGCAGGGGTTCGTCTTTGAGTTCGGGTGACGGCGGCTGCGCTGGGCCGGTCTTGCGGCGGGTGCTGCGCGCCTCGTCGATCGCTTCCTCGTGGTCCTCGAAGGACCGCTCGACATCGCGATCGGTCATCCGGTGGTTCTCGGCGAAGTCGACCAGGGTCTCGCCCATGGCCCGGATGTTCACGCCCGTTTGGTAAGTGACGGTGTAGAACATCTCGTACGCGTCGTCGAACGCTTCGAGGAGGGCTTTGGACTTGCCGTTGCCCGTGAACGCTTCGGCGCGGTCGCGCGTCGATCGGGCCGCGTCGAGGACGAGTTCGTCGTACTCGTCGGCCAGGGCCTTCAGGTGTTTCGAGCCTGCTTCTTCGAGGTCGTCCGGATCGACTTTCATTGCGCTGCACCTTGTTCGAAGGAGGTATTCGGGGGATAAAGGTTCGGGAACGTGTTCAGGAGTGACCCCGACCGTCTGTGCGGGCGCGAACCCGGCCGAGAGTTCAGCCCCGGACTCAGTCCCGAACTCGGCGTCGACCCCCGCCGCGAACACGGTTGGGGGAATCGTCGCGAACTCGGTTGCGGTCGTCAAGCACGCATCGACCTGAAACCTGTCCCGGTCCGTCCCGGACGCCTGCAACGTGAATCGGTAGGCGAGAGCGTGAGGTCAAGGAGCTCATCTGAGAACACCCCGACCATCGCAACGTCGACAACTCCGGCGGACATAGCGAATTGCATCCAATCGGTAGCATCGGGTGATGCGTGACAGATTCACCTCTCTCTGCCTTCCGCTATCTTGCGCCGCAACGCTGTTCATCGCGACGGCCTGCACCGCCGACCCACCCGAGGGCACCATCGATCCGGCACCCGGCGGCGACGAGGCTGCCGAGATCTCGCCCGAAGGTCCTCCGATCGCCTTCGACCCGGTCCCGATCCTGCAATCGCCGGCCAAGACACAGTTCATCGACGGCACCACCTACTACGGGCTCGAATTCGAGGACGGCGCAAACACCTCCCTGATCCGCCTCATCGACCTCGAGGACCAGACCCAGATCAGCGAGGCGGTGCCAGAGCACGACCAGTCCTTCAGCGCCACTTCGGAAGGGACTTCCGTCCGCTTCGCCTACAGCGGCGAGGAGGTGCTGCTCTTCCACGCCTTCGGAGTTGACGAGGGCGAAGACAAGCAGATCTCGTTGCGCACCTTCGACACCGCCGACGGCTCCCTCCGCTTCACTGGCGCCGCTCCACACGATTTCTATCAAGTCGGGACGATCGACATCGCCCAATCCGAGGGCGACCGCACCCTCGTCACGGTGGACGGGACGATGCTCGATGAAGAGAGCTACCGGACATATGACACCGCCAGCTCCTACCTGTTCGACAGCGTCACCGGTGAGCTGATCTGGCAGTCGGACGGGTTCAAGGCGCTCCGGGTCGAAGGCGAAACCGTCATCGGGACCGCCTACACGCCAACCGAAGGCGACTACTTCACGGAGACCGCCCTGGAGTTTCAAGTGCTGCCGCTGAGCGGCGGCGAACCGAGCTACGCATACCCCCCGGTCGATGATTTCGAGGCGAAGTGGCTCGAGGGCAGCGAGGTAGTGCTGCTCCAAGACGGCGACATGGGGATGCTCGGCGCTTCGGACGGATTCCGCGCCCTGCTGGTCGCAATCGATGCCGAAAGCGGTGCCGGGACGAAACTCGCCGAGGTCGTCACCGAGACCGAGCCGGATTGCTCGTATGACGGCGTGGCGGTCATCGGCTGTGTCGGCTTCGGCGAAGACGGGCTGACGGCGATGAGCGCGGCCGACGGCTCGGTACTCTGGACGGACGCCGATATCACGGACTACCTGCCGCCCGACCGCATTCGCGGCGCTGCCGAGGGTGTGTTCTACATGGATAACGAAGAGGGCGCGCGCCCGCCGATCGTGGTTGAGGCCGCCACCGGCGTGAAGCTCGCCGAGGATCTGCCGTCGGACTTCGTCACTGTCTTTGACGGGTACGGCTTCGGAGTCACCCGCGACTACGGCGGTGTCACAACCATGATCTACGAGATCACAGAGCGGTATGAAGCGGACTGATCGCCACTACATCCAACCTGTGGAAACACGCGCCAGGACAAGGAAGAACGCCTCCCGCGATAGTCGGCCTTGACAGAGTTGGACCACCCCGTCCCCGCCCTCTCCGCTCTTGACATCGACGTTTACGTCGATGTCCAGAGCGGCACAGGGCCGCGGATGCCCGGTCAGCGCGGTTTCAGCGGGACCCTCAGATGGCCGAACTCTGATAGAACTGGCGGATGCCCACCCCTCCTACGGCTGACGAGCGCTTCGGCGACGCCCGTGCTCCATCGCCACTTCGCGTAAGAGCTAAGGGCCGCAATCGCATCGAGGCCCGAGTCTAACTGTGACCGCTCACAGATCGTTCTTAGCGAAACGGAACCCAAGCCCTAAAACGGAACTCGCGATCAACTCCAAGATCCGCCAATTACCAGCCCAAAGCTCCCGGATGAACCGTCAGCGGGAAGTGGCGGCCAATACCAGATTCGCTAGGTCGTCGTCGGTTTCAGTCAGACCTGCGGTGGAGATGAACCTGACCGGCTGCCATGTTCCATCGGCGCGACGGATGGTGTGCGAGGCGACCTGCTTGCCGTCGACCAGTTCGAGGATCCCCAACTGCAGTTCGCCGCCGGCGTTGGCGGCACTGGCACTAAAAGGAATCTTGCCTTCGAGTACAGCCGGCTCCTGGAACCGCTGCCAGGTCGCGTCCACTTTGCGGATGGCGTGGTAGAGGCCATAGCCATTGGCCATCGCTACGACATGGAGACTCGAGCCGATCCCCGCCAAGGTCACCTCATTGACTTCGCCGATCTCGCCGGCCGCGCCCTCGATGTTGCCCCAGCCAGTCCAAGTCCCGCCCGAGGATCGGATCGCGTGGAGGATTTCGCCGTTGGAGACGACGGCGGTGTCGATCGTGGTGCCGACCTTGGTCGTGGCGATGTGATCGATGCTGCTCGCGAAGCTCCGGAGCAGCCTCCAACTGGCCCACCAGGTGCCGTCCCCGTTGCGGACCGTGTGGTACAGGTCGCCGCTGTCGCGGATCGAGGCAAAAACATGCAGCTGGGTGCCGACAGATGCCGCCGCGACCAGGACAATGCCCGTGGGGCCCGATTGCGAGGGAATGGGACTGAATGCCGTCGACGAGCCGTCGGCGGTGTTCCGGACGGCGTGCTTCGGACCCTCCTCACCGATGCAGGCGACGATGTGGAGATTGTTGGAGATGCCCGCGGCAGAGATGGAGTAGAGAGCCTTGTGAATGGGATCGGGGGCGATTTCATTCCAGCGCGCGTTCCAGCTGCCGCCTCCATATCGCGTTTGACGCATGATGTTGCTGCCCAGAGTGCCCGCGAGAAACTGCGTGTTCCAGTCGGCGGGGGCGGCCGAGGCCGTTCCGGGGGCGAGCGAACCTAGGCCCGTGCCGACCAGCGCGGCGGCTGGAAGTGCGAGGAGCGAACGGTTGAATTGCCGGCGGTTGAGCGAGGTCATGTCCGACTCCTTGGAAATCGAGTGAGCTTGCAGGCCAGGGCGCTGCGGCGTTCGCCGCGCGGCTCTCCCGCAGTATCTTGCACAGCCCTGACGCAGTACGTTGAGCGATCGGGAAGGCGCCGGGATCGAAATTCCCTGAGGCGTCCTCGATGCATTCTGGTCCGGGAGGGTGCCGTTTTCAAGGCGGGACACCGGCGGGACACCGGCAGGAACTCCATCTCCGGTCTCAAGGATCGACCAACCCACCACCATCCGAAACCGGCACCACGGCATGAATCTCCAGGCCATCGTCTCCCCGGCCGGGGTTCACTTTAGAGGCCTCGCCGACGGTCCGAACGACCTTCCATGCTTCTCGGAATTTGATGATGGCATACCAGAGGGTTTGCTACTCCCGCCCGAGTGGGCCGAGGCCGTGCTCGATCGGCATTCGGATCCGGATTCATCGCCGTCCGCCTGACCGCGCTCCGGTCCTGCGTGGCGTGCGTGGTTGGGCCGGTTCGGGTAACGTGAGCCGCGATGACGGAGCGTGGTGCCGCGCGGCTGTGTCGAGCCGAAGGCGCGGTATCGCGATCTCTTGCGCCCCAGCCGGTACGAGCGAGAACGGACAACCCCATGGCTTCGATTGATGAAGTGATCGCCTCGGTCAGCGCGAACGCGAACGCGGTGACGGAAGTTCAGGGACAGATCGAGGGCAGCAAGGCGATGACCGAGGAGACCCTGGGTCAGTTGCAGGCCTTGGGCGTCGAGGGTGCGATGGCGGCGATGACGGGTTGCAAAGAAGCGTTGGAGGAGTGCAGTGCGATGGCTACGGCCCTTCAGAACAAGCTGAACGAGGCGATGGCTGCGGCGGCGGCTGCGAAGCAGCAGTAAGTTTCGGCCGTGGCGAGTCTTCAGGACTTGGCCGCCAAGATCGAGTCCGACCGGGCTGCGGTCGAGGCGGTCGCCGGACCGATCAATTCGTCGAAGGGCCAGGCCGAGCACACGGCCAGTGCGCTTGGCGGCCTTGGCGTCGAGGTCGCGTCGGAGCGTATGCGCGGTGTGGTCGACAAGATCGAGGAAGCGGAGTCGATGCGCGCTGCGTTGCAGGGCGCGTTGGTGAAAGCTCACTTCATTGTCTTGTCGGCCATCCATGGCAAGATGGGGCCAAGCGCTCCTGGATCTGGCGGTGTAGTTCCGCTGACAAGGGTTGACCCGCAAACCGGCGCACCGAAAGCTGGACTCGATGCGATCCCGCCGCATCTGCGCCAAGAGCCGACCCCGAACGGCGCAGACCTTCTCGAACCGGTCAGGCGCAAGAAGGGTGCGACGATCTTCAACGAGGCGGTCGGCAAGGGCGACCAAATCGAAGACGCAACCAAGACCTTCGACAAGAACTTCGATCTAGCTTGGGAAGCCTTCTACGACGAGCCGTCACCATCGAAGGCCCAGCAAAACGCCGTTTCAGAGACGCAAAGTTCGTACGGGCCGGTCGTGACCGATGTGCCTGTGCCGAAGGTCGGTGGCGGCGGCGCGATTATGGCCGCCTTCGTGACCTCGGTGGTCATGGCGAAAGCGGTTCAGCCGATCGTGCGACAATTCGATCGAACCCACTCGGGGCAAAGGAAGGCCGAAGATCATGGCAGACAGGAACCCTGATGAAGTCGCGCTTCTGACCGCGATGATCACCAAAGGCTCCGAAAACCCGAAGTCAATCGCAGCCCGGATCGGCCCAGCGCGAACCTACGCTCTAGCCGGATCCGCTCTAGCCGTCGCCGCCGAGCGGCGCTTTCCGACCGGATCGACCTACGCCGAAGTAGCCGCCTATAGCAAGGGCCTCGCTGACCGATTCCCGAATGCCGCCGAGCTCTTGAAGCCGACTGTGGTCGAGGCGATGATTCGATCCGGTCGAGGCGAGGAAGGCCTGCTCGATGGCCTCGATGTCTCACTTGTTCGGCAGCTCTTGCTCATGCTGCCGTATGCGCTCATGACCGATCTCGAACTCAGTGCAGTGGACAAGGAGTCGTTCATTGACGAGGTCATCGAGATGACCGACGAAGAGAGCGAGTAGCGTCACACTCGCGAAAGCGCTTGGGCGGCAAGGCCTTTGGTCTTGCCGCCCAAGCTCGTCTGAAAAAGCTCTAGACACATTTGTGCCGTAAGTTGACACGTAAGTTTTTAGTGAGTCATCATCGAAGGACCGGCAGTCGCAATCGCAAGCGAGCCAAGTTCTTACGTCTCGAACGGAGCTTGTTACGAAGCATCCAGATCACATCAGCCATTATCAATAGGCCAGAATGGAAGTGTCGCCCGGCGGGCTGAGTCCGCTAAAACCTGCTCCGCCGGGCGACCAACAACAGAAAGCGAGCCTTCCGTGTCGTCTACGACGATACGCTATTCGGGCGTACCTGAAAACAGCCATTCCCGGCGGTTCGATCCCGAACACAGCGTTGAACCCGTCTCCGGCATCACTGCCGACGCATCCATCTACTCCCGTCCGGCCCCGGCCGCCGGCTTCGACCGTGGCCCGGAGTCGGACCTCACCCTCAAGTGGCGCAAGCGCCTCCGCGCCCTCGCCGACGAGGACCCCGCACCCGGCCCAGACTCAGCGCCTGATCAGGCCCACGGCCAGCACGACAACCCCTCGGCAAGCCGATCGCGGCAGGCCGCTGATCGTCTCAACCGACCCGGGCGGTTCACCGATCGCTCCGATCGGTCAGAGAACCTCGTCGCGAGCGGTTACGACCTCGCGGGAGACCATGCCGCCAGCGGATACGACCTCGCAGGAAACGTCGCCAACGAGTGCGAACCCGCAGGAACCCGCGCTGCCAGAGGGTTCGACTCCACCGAACACCGCACCGCCAGCGGGCACGACTCCGCCGGAGACCACACCGACTACACCGCGAATGGGTGTGGCCCCGAAAGAGACCGTCCCGCCAACGGTTCCGGGGACAACACCGCCACCGCCCCCGGCACCCACCACGATCCCGCACCGGACCAAGCCGCTGATCAGTTCAAGCGCGGAAGCGACCCCGCAACCGGGCCCGACCTGGGCGCAGAGTCCGCCGCCACCGACTTCGTCCCCGGGTTCACACCCGGAAAGGCCGGTCCGACCTCACCCGACCCGCGCCACAACCGCGCGTTCCCACACCCGCAGAACCCCGGCCTGTTCACCGAGGTCGACGGCTTCTACGACTGGGCGAACCGTCGTCTCTACCTGACCGACGGGTCCCCCGACCCGCTGACTCCGGGCGCCTACCGGTACCAAACCCGTCCCGACCTGTGCGACCTGGACGCACCCGACTCCGATCCCGCCTCGCCCCGCTACGAGCCGATGCACCTGCGCCACAAGCCAGGCGACACCTGGCTGATCGACCGGTCCCGTCCCTACGACGCCCTCGACCCGGGTCCATTCGGCTCCCCCGGCTGGTTCCCCGACCGCCGCACCGGTCGTCACCGCCGCGACGAACTCCCCGACCCGATCCCCTGGTGGGAGATCGAGGAAGAACCCGAGAAAGCCGAGTGGGCCGAGCAGGCCGAAGCGCTCTGGGAACGCCGCACCCGCATCACCCGCGAACGCGAAGCGCGGGAAAGCAACCAACGCGAAACCACCGCAAACAACCACAACGCAACCACCGACCGCGCACCCTCCACGCCACGCGGCAGCGCCGACCGCGACAACACCGACCCTCCCGAACCGCCAGTGCGGCAGTCGGTTCCGGAAGACCGGCCGCGTCGGCAGGCGGCGACCCGTCCTCAACCCTGGGCCCGGTCCGAACCCGAAGGGCGCGAATCGTTCCGCGAACCTCCGGCATCGCAGCCGCCACAGCACCACCCGCACGTGCCCCGCCAGGCCGACCGCCGCGCGACCGACATCCCCGTGGAACCGCCGCACCGGTTCAACAAACTCCGCGAGGACGCTTGGGACCGGTTCATCGAGAAATCCGCCGACCTCGCCGCCGCCCATCGCTCGCAGACCGCGATCGAACGCGAGTGCGGCCCGACGATCGGCCGGATCGCACGCGGGATCCGCCTGATCACCGGGCTCCTCCGCCACCGTCCCAAGCCACGCGCGGACAAGCCGGTCCCACCAGACCGCCGCACCGCACTCGCGGCCCGCACCGCCCGGTTCGCCGGGGCGGTACGCGGAGCGCAGCGGGCCCGGGCCGCTTCGGCGAGGCCCCAGACCCGCACCGACTCTGCGCGGCCTCACACCCGCACCGGTTCGGCGCGGCCCGAGGCGGCACGCCGACACGTGCAGGGAGGTGTGGCATGGGCGTAGGCCGACTCGCTCCGCATCGCGTCCGGGCCCGGTATGCGCAGGCGCTCAAGGAGATCCCGCTGCCGGTGAAGTCGTTCGGCGGGATCGACCCTGAAGGGCTCGCCACCGTGGCCGAGGCCTACATCGGCGGGCGGCGCGTCCGGATCGGCGTGCTGTACGCGATCCCGAGGCTGTGGATCACCTTCCCGGACATCCTGCCGCCCGTCCTGGGCTTCGTCACGGGCTTTGCCACGGGATTCTACCGCGCCGCAGGCGATCGCCCCATCCTCGGTGCGGCCTCCGCCGATCAGGGCGCGCCGGGCCTCGGAACCGGTCGGGCGGAGCTGCACATCACCGAACCCGACCACCTCGATTGGGCCCGCCAACCGGGCCGGGCCCAGGCGATCAAACACGAGGCGATCGCCGCCTGGCTGGCGGCCCAACGTGAATGCGAAGGATGACCGCACGATGACCAACGAAGCCGACATGGAATCCGACATGGCCCCCGCCGAGAACTCCGCGCTGTTCAGGGCGCACGCCACCGCCCGCCTCACCGGCGACACCGTCGAAACCGAAAGGCTCGCCGCCGCGATCGGTGACGAGCAGTGCATGCACCACCTGCTGTTCACGCTGACACTGTTCAGCCAGTTCGTCTTCGAGGAACTGGGCTACGAACCCGACCCGGCGGACCTCGCCGCGCTTACGAAGCGGTTGCACGACAAGCACTACCCTCCCGAGAACCAGTTCGAAGCGCTGCGCGCCGAGGCGATGGCCCGGGCCGTCACCGGCGAATCGGGTCTGCTCAACGAGATCCCGCACACCGAGCAGGCCGCGTACATGTGGGCGGTCATCGACGAACTCGCCGACAAGACCATGACCGAGGCCGAACTGGCCGAACGCTTCCAGCTCGCCGAGGAGGCCCGCGCCGAGATGCTCAGCGAAGCGTTCGAGTCCACGGCCCTCTCACCACGGCGACCGAAAGCAGCCCAAGCGGACGAGGCCGCCGAGAGCAGCGGCGTCGGCGAGACCGGCGGGCCTGTCCAGTACGCACCCGAACAGCACGCACCCGCCCAGGAAGGGGCCGACGCATGACACCTGATGCGCTCCACCGCACCCACTTGACCGCGCTCGTCACCGGCGAGGTCGAGACCGCGTCGAAACTCCGGCAGCAGTTCCAGGCAAGGGACCACGGCATCGCCGCCGAACACCTCCGGGCCGCCGTCGCCGTCGTCCTCGAATACCGTTTCGGGCCCGGCGCCGGGCTCGGGGCGGGCCCGATCGACTACGAACGCCTGGGCGCGTTCATGACCGAACTCCGCCAAGCGGGACGCGGGGCCGTCCCACCGCCAGACCACCTCGCCGTCGAAGCCGTCACCCGCGCCCTCTACGGCGAACCGCACCTCACCGAGCCGCTGTCAGAGCAGCGGCGCAACCAGGCGCACTACGCGGCACTCGCCTATGAGCTGCGTCGCCACGAGTGGCTCAGCGCCAACCCGGAACACCTGGTCCACTACGCGAGGAAGCGCATGACCACCTGGATCCTCGGCCGCCCCGAGGAGTGACACGCAGACGGGCCCGCATCCCCGCGCTGCGAGGATGCGGGCCCGTGGGAAGCATCGAGCCGGGCGATCCGCTGGCCGGTCGGCCCAAACGCGGTCGGACCCGCAGTCCAAGATCATCCTGACTCCCTCGGCAGGATCAGGTGGGCATCACCGGCGTCAATCGTCCAGGACCAGTCCGATGTCGATCGAGAACTGGGCACCGGTGGCGTCGACTGTATGGACCGGGAACTTTGACATGCCTTCTCCGATGTCGTCCGCGGTCGCATCAAGTTTCTTGAATACACCGTTCGCATCCCGGCGGCCCCGCAACCGGACGCCGTCATGCCCGAACGCGAGCCCCAGGAACACGAAGAATCCGATCGCACAGGCGACGAATGCTATGGCGAACAACGTGACATAGTTCGAATCGTCGGCCGGTTCGTCGCCGTGGACCTCGAGCCATTGCACTTGCAAGAGGATGACGGCGAGCATGAGCAGTGCGACGAGCAGGTAGATCAGCCGACCTACCAGGACTCGGCTCCAGCAGCTCACCGTGACGACGAGTTCGGCGCCGCAGAAGTCGCAAGCGGCGGTCCGTTCGGCATTTCCCTCCGCGCGCGAAGGTCGATCCAACTCCCGTCTCGACTCCATCCACTTCTGGTAGCTGCGGCCTATAGAGACGCTGCTCTCGAGGGTGTGCTTGACCTTGACGCGGACAGTCGAACGACCGCTCATGGTTCACTCCTTGGTCGCGGGGCGTTGGATGCGCCTGTCAGAGACGGCCGGGTACGAGGTCGAAGAGCCGCTCGACGTTCCTCACCGCGGATTCGGTATTGCCGACGAAACTGCTTCTCGGATTGAACGTCACGGTCGTGCCGTCAGCTCGCCTCAGCCGGACGTAGGCGTTGCCGGTGTTGAGGCCGTTGAGAAGCAAGACGCCGTAGGTGCCGTGGAGCGCCACTTGATCGATCGGATCGGCCCACAGGAGGCCTTTGTCGCTGAGCCGCCAATAGGCGCTCCTGACCATGATCACCCGCCGATCGGTCACCCCCAGCACGCGTCGGGCCAGCCCCGCGCGGACCCACGCCGAGAACGCGCAGCGCACCGACTCTCCGGACTGGAGGTGGTCAGAGAAAACGGCCGTCTCACTCGACATGCGCACACTCGCAAATGGGGATGAAGGGAAAGCAGGCGTCACTGGAGGCACTGGCGGACATACGGATTGTAAGCGGGACGGAGATGCGCGTCAACGGTCGCGCATCCGGTCAGTCCGCGCCGGTCAGCGGCCCCGGTTCCCCGGCAACCCCTGGAATCAAGTCGCGAGCATGTAGACGATCGCGGCAGTGCCGACGACCGCGATGGCGCCGCGGAGGGCGGGGGCGGGGAGCCTGCGTCCGATGCGGGCGCCGACGAGGCCGCCGAGGGCGGAGCCGGTGGCGATGAGGGCGACCGCGGGCCAGTCGAGGCTGGCGGGGGCGATCAGGGCGAAGGTGGCGGCCGCGATGAGGTTGACGACCATGACCAGGAGGTTCTTGAGACCGTTGAGGGACTGGATCGTCTCGGCAGTGAGCAGGCTCAGCAGGCCGACGATGAGGATCCCTTGGGCCGCACCGAAGTAGCCGCCGTACACGCCGAGCAGGAGCACCCCCGCGAACGTGCCGGCGGTCTTCCACCACGGGACGCTCGCGGCCTCGGGCCGGGAGGCCGCGCGGCGGGCCGCGGCGCGTTGCACGAGCGGTCCGAGCAGGGCCATCGCGATGCCGAGCGCAATGAGCGCGGGCACGATCAGCTCGAACGCCTCCGACGGCAGCAGGAACAGGAGCGCGGCACCGGCGGCGCCGCCGACCGCCGAAGCGGGCAGCAGGAGCCGCGCCAGGTGCGCGGTGGCGCGCAGTTCACGCCGGTAGCCGAAGGTGCCGGAGAGGCTGCCGGGGACCAGCCCGAGCGTGTTGGAGACGTTCGCGACCACCGGCGGGTATCCGAGCAGAAGCAGCACCGGGAACGAGATCAGGGTCCCCGAGCCGACGACGGTGTTGATCGTTCCTGCGCCGAACCCGGCGGCGAAGATCGCGGCCCACGCGAACCAGTCGGCGCCCGCACCCGCCTGGCCCAGGGTCGCGATCACCATCAGACGTTGCGGTCCCAGATCATTCTGAGGCCGTGCAAGGTGAGGTTGGGTTCGTAGTGGGTGACCGTCTCGCACTGCTCGATCACGACCGGGGCGAGGCCGCCGGTGGCGACAACCGCCGTCGGGGTGGCGCCGAGTTCTTCGGTGATGCGGCGGACGAGGCCGTCGACCTGCGCCGCAGTGCCGTAGACCATGCCCGACTGGAGGCATTCGACGGTGTTCTTGCCGATGACGCTGCGCGGCTTGACGAGCGGGATCTTCAGCAGGTTGGCGGCGCGTGAGGCCAGGGCGTCGATCGAGATCTCGATGCCCGGGGCGAAGGCCCCGCCGAGGAAGTCGCCGTGCTCGGAGATGACGTCGATGTTGGTCGAGGTCCCGAAGTCCACGGTGATGCAGGGCCCGCCGTAGAGGTGGAAGGCCGCGTGCGTGTTCGCGATCCGGTCGGGCCCGGCCTCGCGGGGGTTGTCGATGCTCAGGCGCACACCGGTTTTGATGCCGGGGGCGATCTGCACGAGGTGCGCGTGCGGGTAGTACCGCTGCACCATCTTCGCGACCTCCGCACCCTGTTGGGGCACAGTGGACGAAAGGGCGATGCCGCTCAGGTCCACGCCGTCACCGTCGAGCAGGGCCCTGAAGGTGAGCCCCAGCTCGTCGGCGGTGGCGTGCGGGTCCGTGCGGATCCGCCACGAGTGCTTGAGGGTCTCGCCCTCGAAGACGGCGAGCACCGTGTTGGTGTTCCCGATGTCCACGCACAGCAGCACGGTCTACTCCTCGAAGTCGAGTCCGATGTCCAGAATGGGCGAGGAGTGGGTGAGGGCGCCCACCGAGATGTAGTCGACCCCGGTGGCGGCGTAGTCGACCACGCTGTCGAGGCTGATGCGCCCGGTGGCCTCGAGCTCGGCGCGTTCCCCGACCGCTTCGACGACCTCGGTGAGCTCCTTGGGACTCATGTTGTCGCACAAGAGGAACACAGCACCGGCGGCGACCGCTTCGAGCGCCTCGTCGATGGTCTCGACCTCGACCTGGATGTCGATCTCGGGCTCCGCCGAGCGGACGGCGGCGAAGGCCTCGCTGATCGAACCGGCCGCTTCCTTGTGGTTGTCCTTGATCATCGCGACGTCGTAGAGGCCCATGCGCTTGTTGTCGCCGCCGCCGGCGCGCACCGCGTACTTCTCCAGGGCCCGCAGGCCCGGGGTGGTCTTGCGCGTGTCGAGGACGGTGGTGTGCCAGTCGGCGAGCACGTCCGCGAAGCGGCGGGTGTGCGTGGCGATGCCGCACATGCGGCACAGCAGGTTCAGGGCGGTGCGCTCGGCCGCGAGGAGTGAGCGCGTGGGGCCGGAGACGCGGGCGAGGACCTGGCCGGCGCGGATGCGCGCGCCTTCCTTAGCGAGGTAAGTGAACTCGATGTCGCCGGGCATGGCGTGGAAGACCGCGTGCGCGACCGGGAGGCCCGCGAGGAGCCCGTCGGCGCGGGCGGTCACGGCTACTGTGGACTTGCGCTCGGGTCCGAAGATCGATTCGGAGGTGACGTCGCGGCGGGCGTGCGAGAGGTCCTCGTCCAGGTAGTCCTGGACGGCCACGTACACGTCTTCAGGGTCGAGGCGGAGGGCGAGCAGGCGCTCGTCCAGTCCGGCCCCGCCGGGCGCTTCGGCGAATCGGCTCATGCGATGGGCTCCCAAATGGTTTCGAGCTCCCCGTCGGAGCTGATGGAGAGGTTGAGGTGCCCGAGCCAGTCCGCTTCGGCCTCGGGGTGGTCCTCGCGCCAATGGCTGCCTCGGGTCTCCCGCCGCCGGTGGGCGGCGGCGGTGACGGCCGCGGCGACCGTGAGGAGGTTCGTCGCCTCCCATGTGGCCGGTCGCGGACGTCCAGACACATTGTCCCCCAAAGCCGTCAGCGACGCTGCGGTGGCCTCCAGCGACGCCTCGGAGCGCAGCACCCCGGCCCCGGCGGTCATCGCCTCCTGGATCGGCGCGCGCGAGGTCGTGGAGCAGACGTCGCCCTCGCCCTCGGGCGCCTCGGCGATCCCGGGGCTGGGCTTGTTCTCGGCGAGGTCGTCAGCGATGCGCTGGGCGAACACGAGCGCTTCGAGCAGCGAGTTGGAGGCGAGGCGGTTCGCGCCGTGCAGGCCCGTGCAGGCGGCCTCACCGGCGGCGTAGAGGCCGGGAACGCTGGTGCGCCCGAACAGGTCCGTGCGCACGCCGCCGGAGGAGTAGTGGGCGGCGGGCGCGACCGGGATCATGTCGACGACCGGGTCGATGCCGAGCGCGCGGCAGGACGAAGTCACGGTGGGAAAACGCGTCTCCAGCATGTCCTTGCCGAGGTGGCGGGCGTCGAGCCACACGTGCGGCCTCCCCTCGGCGCGCATGCGTGCGGTGGCGGCCTTGGCGACCACGTCGCGCGGGGCGAGCTCGGCGAGCTCGTGCGCGCCGACCATGAAGCGCTCGCCCGAGTAGTCGCGGAGGTGCGCGCCCTCGCCGCGGATCGCCTCGGTGATCAGGGGCTGTCGGTCCCCGCCGATGCCTTCGAGGAACAAGGCGGTCGGATGGAACTGGACGAACTCGAGGTCGGTCACAGTCGCCCCGGCCCTGAGGGCCAGCGCCACGCCGTCGCCGATGGACACGGAGGGGTTGGTGGTGGACTGGAAGATCTGACCGAGGCCGCCGGTGGCGAGCACGACTGCGCGGGCTTCGACGCCGCCGACACCGTGCTCGACGCCTTCGCCGAGGATGTGGAGGCTGACGCCGGCGGCGTTGCCTTTGGCGTCGGTGAGCAGGTCCAGGACCATGGCGTGCTCGATGATGCGAATCCAGGGGTCGCGGAGGACGGCGGCGTGGAGGGCGCGCTGGATCTCGGCGCCGGTGGCGTCGCCGCCGGCGTGGACGATGCGGCGGGCCCGGTGGCCGCCTTCGCGGGTGAGCTGGAGTGAGCCGTCTGGGTGGCGGTCGAACTCGGTGCCGAGGTGGATGAGGTCGGCGATGCGGGCGGGGCCTTCGGTGACGGTGACGTCGACCGCGGCCGGGTCGCAGAGGCCGACGCCGGCGATCTGGGTGTCGCGGGCGTGGGATTCGGGGCTGTCGAGGGGGTCGAGGACGGCGGCGACGCCGCCTTGGGCCCAGCGGGTGGAGCCGTCGTCGATGCGGACTTTGGTGACCACGGTGACGTGGAATCCGGCCCGGCGCAGGTTGAGGGCGCAGGTGAGCCCGGCGACGCCGGAGCCGATGACGCACACGTCGGTGGTCTCGGTCCAGGTCGGTGCCGCGGCCCGCATCCGGCGCGGGAGGCGCGGCAGGGTCGGGAGTGGCACTGAGTGAGGCATGGTCGCGGGTGACACGTGCCGTTGCCCTTCTAGCGGTGGACGCCCGGTCGCCCGGGTGCCCGTTCGATGGGTGCGCCGCCGATGGGCTCGGCGGACGGCTCAACTGTGCCCCCCTGGGCACGGTGGGTGCCAACCGGGTGTGGCGTGCGTCCCGCTTTCGACGCGGTGGCGCCAAGGCGGGTCGGGCGCGCCGCGGGCCTGATGCCGGGGCACTCCGAAGGTCCGTCGCGCCTCTGGGAAAGGGCCCCCGGTTGCAACGCTAGCGGGGTGTTCCTGAAGGGGAGCTGAAGCGGGCCGCCGGGGACGTTCGGCGCAGCTGCGGCCGCGGCGCCGGTTCGCCCCGCCGCCGCGCACGGCCGGGCCCGGCCTTCGCCGCGTGTCGCGGCTCTTGCCGGGCCCGGATTCGCGTGCATGTCGGTGTCAGCCCCGGTTTGCGGCGCGCTGGATGAAGTCGGCGAGGTCGGCGGACTGCTGGACGCGTGATTCCTCGTGGACGTACATCATGTGCCCGGCGGGGTAGGTCTTCGTCTCGATGCGTTCGCGGTCGGCGAGGGGGATCTCGAGGTGGTCGAGGGTGTATTCGATGGCCTCGATGGGGACGCCGCCGTCGTAGCGGCCCATCGCGATGTGGACCTGCAGGAACGGGTTGAGGCGCATGACGTTGCCGAGTTTGCCGATGACGTCGACGGCTTCGCCCTCGAATTCCTTGTACGACCACGGGTGCACCGCGCGGGAGAGGCGCTCGTACACGTGGTCGTTCTCGTATTCGAGCTCGGAGCGCACGTAGTACTGGAGCGCGGCCGAGTACGGGCCGTCGGTGCCGACCAGGAAGGGGTCGTACGGCATCTGCTCGTGCGTGTAGTGGTCGGCGGGCCCGGTGAAGCGGGTGTCGAGGCGGCCGGTGATGAGGCGCTTGTGCCGCAGCAGCTCGGCGTAGAAGCGGGTGTGCTCGAGTCGGAGGTTGGCGCGGTCGACGTAGTCCTCGCTCACGCCGGCGAGCGAGGCGATCTTGGCGACGGCGGCGGCGCGCGTCTCGGGGTCGAGGTTCTGGCCCTTGGCGAGGATGCCGCGGAACTCGTCGGCGTAGGCGCGGGCCTCGTCGACGACTTCTTCGAGGGTGCGGTCGGGGTGGAGCCCGTGGTAGTGGGCGGTGGCCGCGTAGGTGGGGAGGAACAGCGGGTCGGGCAGTTCGGAGCGGCTGGCGTGGTACAGCGTCTCGGTGTTGAACGCGGGGGCGATGAACATGACGCCGTTGAGCGCCATGCCGAACCGGGTCTGGAGGTACTCGGCGATGCCGGCGCCGCGGGTGCCGCCGTAGGACTCGCCGATGAGGAACTTCGGTGAGAGCCAGCGGTTGTTGCGGGTGGTCCACAGCCGGATGAGCTCGCTGATGGACTCGATGTCCTTGGAGAATCCGTGGTAGTCCTTGGCCTTTTCGCCTTCGACGGCGCGGGAGTAGCCGGTGGAGACCGGGTCGATGAAGACCAGGTCGGTGTGGCGCAGCAGGGTCTCCTCGTTGTCGAGCAGGCCGAAGGGCGGCGGGGTGAGGCTCCCGGCGTCGCCGGAGTTCACGCGGCGGGGGCCGAGGAGGCCCATGTGCAGCCAGATCGAGGAGGAGCCGGGGCCGCCGTTGAAGGCGAAGGTGACGGGGCGTTCGGTGACGTCGGCGTCGTCGAGGGTGTACCAGGTGATGGAGACCTCGGCCTTGGGCTTGCGGCCGTTGAACTTGTCGTCCTCGGTGATCTCCTCGTGGAGGACGATGCGGCCGGTGGTGGCGGTGTAGGCCAGTTCTCCGAGGGTGTGGTGGGTGGTCTTGAGGTCGTCGGCGGGTTCGGGCTTGTCGGCCTTCTTCTCGTCCGCGCCGTTCTTGTCGGCGCCGTTCTCGGCGGCCTCGTGCTTCGCTTCGTCGGTCATGAAAACAGAACTTACCGCGCGGCTAGTGGGGACGCCACAGGGTTGCCGGCGGTGCCGGGGGCGGGGTGGGCCTTGTCCGCGTTGACCTCGATGATCTCGTTGCGTTCGTTGACGTGGACCACGGTGGGTTTGAACGCGCGGGCTTCGGCGTCCTCCATCTGCGCGTAGGAGATGAGGATCACGAGATCGCCGGGTTGGACGAGGCGGGCGGCGGCGCCGTTGATGCCGATGACGCCGGTGCCGCGCTCTCCCGCGATCGTGTAAGTCTCGAGGCGGGCGCCGTTGGTGATGTCGACGATGGCGACGAGTTCGCCGTCGAGGATGTCGGCGGCGTCGAGCAGGTCTGCGTCCACGGTCACGGAGCCGACGTAGTGGAGGTCGGCCTGGGTGACGGTGGCGCGGTGGATCTTGGACTTGAACATGGTCCGGATCATCGGGCGTCTCCAATGCTTACGGGGGCGTTGTCGATCAGGCGGGTTGTGCCCGCCTTAGCGGCGATGAGCAGTCTCGCGGGCCCCTGTGCGGGGGCCTCGCCGAGGTCGGCGGCGCGGACGACGACGTAGTCCAATTCCAGGCCGGGCTCGGCGGCCAGGGTCTTCTGGGCCGCGGCGAGCGGGTCGGGCGAGTCCTGCGCGGCCTTGATGGCGCGCGGGATGGCAAGGGCGGCAGATCGTTCGGCCTCGGAGAGGAACACGTTGCGGCTCGAGCGGGCGAGGCCGTCGGCTTCGCGGTCCGTCTCCACGGGCACGATCTCGATCCCCATGTCGAGGTCGCGGCTCATCCGGCGGACCATCGCGAGCTGCTGGAAGTCCTTCTCGCCGAAGCAGGCCGCGTCCGGCTTGGTCAGGTGGAAGAGCTTCGAGACGACGGTGAGCACGCCGGTGAAGAACCCGGGCCGCGAAGCGCCCTCGAGGATCTCGCCGTCCGGTCCTGCATGGACGGTGGTGAGCCCGTCGCGGCCGTCGGGGTACATCTCGTTGACGCTGGGCGCGAACACGAGGTCGACGCCTTCGGCCTCGCACATCGCCAGGTCGGCGTCGAGGGTGCGCGGGTACTTGTCCAGGTCCTCGTTCGGCCTGAACTGCAGCGGGTTCACGAACACCGTGACGATCACCGAATCGGCGACCTCCTTGGCGCGCTTGAAGTTCGCACGGTGTCCATCGTGGAGCGCACCCATCGTGGGGACGACGGCGACGCGCCCGGGCAGGGCCGCGCGGGCCTTCGCCAGGTCGGCCTTGGTGTGGACCAGAACGGTCACGGCGTCTCCTCCTTCTCCGGCTCCGCGAGGACCTCGAGCAGCCCTTCGGCATCGGCGCTCTTCAAACGGCCGGACGCGAGGGCGCGCTCGGCGGTGCGGCGGGCCATCGTCCGGTACACGTCCTCGATCCCGGTCCCGGCCAGCGCGTCCAGGTGGCGGGCGACCGTGCCGGCGTCGCCGCGCGAGACCGGGCCGGTGAGCCCGGCGTCGCCGTGGCGCAGCGCGTTGTCGAGCGAGGCCGACACGAGCGGCGAGAGCAGCCGCTCGGGGTTGGCGACGCCGATGGCGCGCAGCTGGTCGGCCGCGTCGTTCACGAGGGTCGTCAAGTGGTTGGCGGCGTAGACGAGCGCGGCGTGGTAGCGGGCGCGGTCGGCCTCGTCCACGTGCTCGGGGGTGCCGCCCATCTCCAGTGCGAGCGCTTCGCCGACGAAGCGGGCCTCGGCTTCGCCGGTGATGGCCCATGAGACGCCCGCGAGGCGTTCGAGGTCCTCGTCGCGGCCCGTGAAAGTCATCGCGGGGGCCAGCGCGACGGTCAGTGCCCCGGCGTCGCGGGCAGGCCGCAGCACGTCGGCGCCGAGTGCGCCGGAGGTGTGGACGACGATCTGTCCCGGCCTGATGGGCAGGGAGGCGGCGAGGGCGGCGATGGCGTCGTCCGGGACGGCGATGAGCACCAGTTCGGCGGCGGCGACGACGTCGGGCGCGGGGAGGATCTCGGCGCCGGGCAGGTGGCGGGCGGCGCGGGCGAGGGAGGCGTCGGATACGGCGGAAGCGGCGACGACCCGGTGGCCGGCGCGGGTGAGGGCCGCTCCGAGAATGGAGCCGACCCTGCCTGCGGAGACGATCCCGACGGCGAGTCGGGAGGCGGGCCGCTGCGGGGCTGCGCTGCGCTGCTGATCCATGTTGCTGATCCAGTCCTTTTTTCGAGGTACCGGTCATTGCTTACGCGTTAATTGTGCTTCGCGGGATCGCTAACGCCAGTCTGGGAGGCTGTGAGTGGCAATTCTCACTCGCGGGCTATGGTCGGGGCCATGACGGGGTTCGAGCGCTGGAGCGCGGCGATGGCTCGGGCCCTGTACGGGCCGGGCGGGTTCTACCGGCGTGAGCTGCCGGGACGTCATTTCGCGACCAGTGCGCAGACGCCGGCGTTCGCGGAGGCGGTCGCGCGGTTCGCCGACCAGGTCGACGAGCGCCTGGGCCGCCCGGAGGCGTTCACGGTGGTCGACGTGGGAGCGGGGGGCGGGGAGCTCTTGGAGCGACTCGCCGGGCTCCTCGACGAGCGCATCCGGCTGGTGGCTGTGGAACTCCGGCCGCGGCCCGAGTACCTGCCGGGCCGCGTCGAATGGCAGGCGGAAGTCCCCGAGTCGGTCGAAGGCCTGCTCATCGCGTGCGAGCTGCTCGACAACGCGCCGTGCGACGTCGCGGTGGTCGATGCCCGCGGCCGGGTCCGCTACGAGGAGGTCGACGAGACAGGCGAGACCCGGCTGGGCGACCCGATCAGCAGTGCGGACGCGGCCTGGCTCGCCGAATGGTGGCCGATCGCCGCCGAAGGCGAACGGGCCGAGATCGGCACGCCCCGCGAAGACCTGTGGCGCGGCCTGACCGCCCGCCTGGCGCTGGGCACCGCCCTCGCGATCGACTACGGCCATCTGAAGGGCGACCGCCCGCGCTCGGGCACGATGACCGGATTCAAGGGCGGCCGCGAAACCCCGCCGATCCCGGACGGCACCAGGGACATCACGGCGCACGTCGCGGTCGACGCCATCGCGTGCGACCACCTCGAATCCCAGCGGGACGCCCTCCTGAGGCTCGGCCTGGACGCGGCCCTCCCGGATCTCGCGCTCGCCTTCCAGGACCCGATCAGGTACGCCGAGGAGCTGGCGAGGGCCAGCGCCTCGACCAGGCTCACCGACCCGGCGGGTCTGGGGGCGCACTGGTGGCTCCGCACTGAGCGCCGGCCGGAGTCCCCGGGGGCCGTGCGGCGGTGAGGCCGCGGGCGGCTCGTCACAACCGGGCGATGATGAGGGAGATGTCGTCGTGGGCGCCGCCGGCGACGCCGAGTTCGTCGAGGACGGTGTCGGCCATCCGCCGCGGTTCGAGGGCGCTGTGGCGGCTCAGGGTCTCGCACAGC
>NZ_JAPZVP010000017.1 GCF_027622875.1 Glycomyces luteolus
CGTTGGGCGAGCGGCGCCATCCGCGGGAACCGGCGACGGCGCTGTCCAGGGGGACGCCCACACTCTTGCGGCTCTGCGCCTAAGCGGGGACGCCGGCCCACCCACCCTCATCCGCTCTAGTCGGATACCGCAGTCCTACCAGTAGCTGTTCATGTCTGCCACTACGCATGCTTTGTGGACGAATCGTGCAATCACGCCATCACGCGGGGTTAGCATCCGATTTTGACCGCTTTCCGATACGAAGCGGTTCACCGGAGCATATGGAGGAGCAGCATGGCGCACTTCGCGGAGGAAGTCGAACCGCGCAGGCAGGCAGGCGGGAAGGTCTGGTTCATCGGCATCCTGGTCGCCGTCGCGGTGCTGGTCGCCGCGTGGCTGGTCTATCGCGCGTCGACCGCCGCGTTCTCCGATCAAGCCCAGGTCGGCGGCGGCGTAGAGACCGCGGGAGCCCCGGACATCGCCGCGGAGATCACCCAGGGCGGCACCTCGTCGACCGCGTTCGACCTCGCCGGACTGACCCCCGGTGACAGCAAGACCGTCGTGGTCAAGGCGAGCAATGTGGGCTCGGTGCCGTTCGACTTGAAGCTCTACTCGTCGGGCTTGAGCGACGACAGCGGCGGATACCTCTCCGAACAGCTCGACCTCACCATCAGCAGCACCGGCGCGGCTTCAGCGGTCACGACCACGCTCGCCGAATTCGGCAGCGCCACCGACTGGGCGAGCGGCCTCATGGAGGACTCCATGGCCGCCTCCGCCTCGATCGACTACACGTTCGAATTCACGCTCAACTCCGGGGCGACCAACGACGCCGCGGGCAAGAACGCGAGCATCACACTCGTCTGGGAAGCCCAGACGACGAGTTGATGGACCGGGTCCGCAACCGCGTCGAAAGGGATCTGGCGTACATCGAGCGGATGCCCTGGCCCACGGTCGTGCGCCTCGCGCTGTGCCTGGCCACCACGGTCCTCCTCATCACGCTGGTGGTCATCGCCTTCGTGCCGCGCCCGTTCGGCTTCCAGGGGTCCACGGTCATGAGCGGCTCGATGGAGCCGCTCATCTCGGTGGGCAGCCTGGTGCTCGTCTCGGAGATCGACACGGACGAGCTGCGTCCGGGGCAGGTCATCTCCTTCGTCAACCCGGCCGACCCCGAGGAGCGGCTGCTGCACCGCATCCTGCAGATCAACGACGACGGCACGTTCGTCACCAAGGGCGACGCGAATTCCAGCGCCGATTCGACCCCGGTGCCGCCGGAGAACGTCATCGGACTCGGACGAATCCTCGTTCCCTGGATCGGCCTGCCGGTCGTCTGGATCCAGGCCGGCGACTGGCCGTCAGTGCTCATCGCGGCGGCGTTCCTGATCTTCCTGGTGCGCGGCTCATTCCCGGCCCCGCTCATCCCCCGAGGGCAGGCGGGGACGCGCACTGTCGCCGAAGGGCTCGTGGCCGTGGTGGTCCTGGCCTCCGGCGGGTACCTCGTCGTGATGCGCGGTGGCGGGACCGAGATGTCCGAGTTCACCGCGGCCGCCGAAGCCTCGGGCGCCATTGGAACCGGCGAGTGGGACTCGGGTGGCGGCGGCGACTGCGGCGTGCACTGGGACTTCTACGGCTACCAGGGGGCCGGAGGCACGGCGACGGTCTACAACCACTCCGACTTCGAGATCGTCTATCCGTGGCAGCTGAGCTGGACGTTCACCGCCGATCAGATCGCGGCGGCCAGTCCCAACGGCGGAACGGTGGAGCAGTCGGGCGCGTCGGTGGTCTACACCAGCGCCGATTGGATGGGGCCGGTGCCCGCGAATGGGACGGCCTACATCCAGACCCTCAACATCACCGGAGGGGGCGAGTACGACGATCCCGAGGACACCTGGGCGATGGCCGTCCCGAACGACTTCGCGCTCAACGGGACGGCCTGCGAGACCGTCCCGTGACAGCACACCGCGTCAGCGGTAGGCGGCCTCCGAGGGCTTCGGGGCCACCGCAATGGCCCAGATGCTGAAGACCGCGAGGGCGATGATCAGCAGCGACCAGAACGGATAGAACGGCAGATACAGGAAGTTGTTGATGAGTACCAGGCTCGCCAGCGTGATGCCGAGGACCCGCGCCCAGGTGGCCCCGGTGAAGAGCGCGCAGCCCACCAGCGCCGTGATCACGCCGAGGATGAGGTGGACCCAGCCCCAGGCGGTGGTGTCGACGTTGACAACGTAATCCGCGACTTCGGTGTAGAACTCATCGGTGGCTATCCCGAAGATGCCCTCGATCGCCTGCCAGACGCCGATCATGATCATGCTGATCGCGGCGAACACCATGCCTCCGGCGGCCCAAGCCGCCTTCGTTTCCCCGTCCATCTCGACCTCCTCGTGAAGGACTTTGCCCTCACGGTAAGCCTGATTCGTCCGTTTTCCAGGTGAAACACGGAAGTTTCCGCCGGACCGGACGCCGGGCGCCGCGTGCGGCGCCCGGCTTCCTCGGTCAGGAGAGGCTGCGTTCAGGAACGACCGCGCTCAGGAAAGGACCTGGTCGAGTGCTTCGAACCAGTTGGCGGCGAGCTTGACGTAGCCGTCCTCGTCGGGGTGGACGCCGTCGTAGGTGTCGACGGCGGGGTCGAAGCCGGTCCACTGGTCGACCACGACGATCGGGGACTCGGCGGTGGTGTGCTCGGCGGCCCAGGCCGGGATCGTGGCGTTGAAGTCGATCGCGCGCTGCGGGCAGTCGGTGCAGCCGAAGGACGCGTCGGGGTGGAGCGGGATGATCTGGGCGACCAGGATGACGGCGTCCGGGTTGAGTTCGCGCAGGTCCGCGACGATCTGGGTGTAGGCCGCGAGGATCTGGGCGGGCGGGATGTTCGACCAGACGTCGTTGGTGGCGAAGTGCATCATGAGCACGTCCGGGGTGTTCTGCTCGAGCCAGGCGCGAACGTTGCCGTTCGCGACGGACTGGGTGACCTGGAAGCCGCCGTGCCCTTCGTGGTCGGGGTCCGAGCCCGCGGGGTTGCAGGCCTGGGAGAGGGAGCCGACGAAGTCGACCTCGTGGCCGGCCTTGTCGAGGAGGTCCCAGAGGTTGCCGCGCCAGCAGCCGGGGCTGCCGGTGATGGAGTCGCCGAGCGGCATGATCCTGACGGCTTCGCCGGGCGGGTCCTCGGTGGGCGTCTCGGTCGGGTCGGTCGGGGTCTCGGTGGGGTCGACCTGGCCGTCGCAGAGGTCTCCGTTGACCGAGATGGCCTGCGGGGCGGCGGTACTGCCGGAGCCGATGAAGCCGAAGACCTCGCGGGTCTGGCCGGAGCCGATGGCCGCGTTCCAGCCGACGTCGGCGCCGGTGAAGTCGGTGCCGGACTGGTCCCAGTCGACGTTCCAGGCGCTGGAGACCTGGGTTCCTGCCGGGAAGTCCCAGGTGATCTCCCAGCCGTCGATCGGTTCGGCGGCGGTGACCGCGACGTTCGCCTGGAAGCCGCTGCCCCAGCTGCTGACGATCTTGTACTCGACTTCGCAGCCGTCTTCGGCGTGCGCCTGGTTGGCGGTGGCGATCGTCAGCGCCCCCGCGCCGAGGGCCGCGACCGCGGCGGTGGTGAGGGCCAGCCGCCTGCTTCGTTTACTTCGCATATCGCTACGTCCTTTCGGGAGCGCTCCCGGTGATCGTAGCTAGCTTTAATTTACACAGTCAAGTATATGAATGTGCCGCTCTCGCGGGATCGCTTGCCCGGCGTCGCGGAGTACGCTCCGATCAGGAGCGGAAGGGGCGGGACGTGGCGAGTGGTGCGGAACGCGTTCCGAACGGCCTCGACGACGCCGCCGAGGTCTTCACGAGCGTGCGGCCGCGCCTGTTCGGCATCGCCTACCGGATGCTCGGCAGCGCCGCCGAGGCCGAGGACCTGGTGCAGGACGTCTGGCTGCGCTGGCAGGCGTACGACCGCGCGAAGGTGGTGCACCCCGGCGCGTTCCTCGCGACCACCACGACGCGGCTCGCGATCAACGCACTCGAGTCGGCCCGGGCGCGGCGCGAGACCTACATCGGGCCGTGGCTGCCCGAACCGGTCGACACCGAGGCCGATCCGTACCTCGGCGCCGAGCGCGGCGAGGCCCTGGAGTTCGCGGCGCTGCTGCTCATGGAGAAGCTCTCCCCCAACGAGCGCGCCGCGTACGTGCTGCGGGTGGCCTTCGACTATCCGTATGCGCAGATCGCCGAGATCCTGCGCTCGAGCGAGGCCGCCGTGCGGCAGCTGGTGAGCCGGGCCCGCAAGCACATGGCCGGAGGGCGGCGCGCGCCCGTGCGACCGGACGCGCAGCGCCGCCTCCTGTCCGTGTTCCTCGCCGCCGCGAAGTCGGGCGACCTGGACGAACTCGAGCGGCTGTTCGCCGCGGACGTGACCAGCCTGTCCGACGGCAATGGCGCGCACCAGGTCTCGCGGCGCGCGATCGTGGGCCCGATGCGGGTCGCGAAGTTCCTCGCGGCCATCGCGGACTGGTTCTGGGAGGCCGTCGAGATCGAGCTGGTCGACGTGAACGGCCAGGCCGGCGCGGTGCTGCGCCGCGACGGCGAGATCTACGGGGTCGTCACCGTCAGCGCCTCGGACGCGGGCATCCACCAGGTCCTGTGGATGGTGAACCCCGAGAAGCTGCGGGCGCTGCCGCAGCGGGGTTGAGGCGGGCCCGCGCGGGCGCGGGCCCGCACCGGCTAACGCGCGAGCCATTCCCGGTAGGAGGTCTTCGCGATCACGGCCTCCCCCTTGGGAACCAAGGCGTCGCCCTTGACCGCGGCGAACATCCCGGCCGTGTCGTCGGTGACGACCGTGCGCGAATCGCCTTGGGCCGCAAGGGTGATCCGACCGAGCTCGTCGAGCGCGAACACCTCGGGCCCGGCCACGTCGCGCGTGCCCTGGAGCGGGGCGCCCGCGGCCGCCTCCGCCACCGCGGCCGCGATGTCGGCTGCCGCGATCGGCTGGACGGGCGTGGCGGGCAGCCGCACCGCGGTGTCGTCCGAGGTCCAGGACATCACCGCGTCCATGAACTCGAAGAACTGCGTGGAACGCACGATCGTGTAAGGCACCGGCCCGGCCTTGAGCAGATCCTCCTGGAGTGTCTTGGCGCGGTAGTAGTCGAGCTCCGGCACCAGGTCCACGCCCACGATCGAGAGGATCACCGCGTGCCCGACTCCGGCGGCGTCGGCGGCTTGCAGCATGTTGTCCATGCTCTGCTGGAAGAACTCGAACGACGCCTCGTCGAAGGTCGGCGAGTTCGTCAGGTTGACCACCACGTCGGCGCCCTCCAGCGCCTCCGGCATGCCCTGCCGGGACAGGACGTCGAGCCCGGTGGACGGCGAGTGCGGCACCGCCTCGTGCCCGCGGCCGTTCAGGATGTCCACGACCTGCGATCCGATGCGCCCGGTACCGCCGATGACAGCGATCTTCATATTTTCCTCCTGTTCGCGGGGCGGTGGGCCGCCCCGATACGAGCTAGGACAGCGCAGGCCCCGGGTTTGTGACAGGAAAACCGGGAAAACTCAGGCGCCGGGAGGGCGAGGCTCCTCGGTTCTGCCCGCCCACCAGCCGATCGCGTGGCGGATGTGCTGGCGCATGAGGGTCTCGGCGGCGCCCGTGTCACCCGCGGCGAGGTGGTCGAGGAGGCGGTGGTGCTCGTCCGCCGAGACGTGCAGGCGGCTCGACTCGACCATCGAGACGAGGCCGACGAGGCGGGTGCGCTCGCGCAGGTCCGCGATCGTCTCGACGAGCACGTCGTTGCCGAGCAGCGCGGTCAGTTCGAGATGGAAGCGCTGGTCGGCGAGGAGATAGGCGTGGAGGTCGCCCGTGCGGGCCCCGTCCACGATCGCGTCGGCCTGGGCGCGGAAGCCCGCCAGCCGCTCGGCCGGGAAGTCCCCGGCGACGCGGGCCATCGCGGGCGGCTCGAGCAGCAGGCGGATCTCGACGATGTCCTGGAGCAGTTCATCGCTCACCGCGGTGACCCGGAAGCCCTTGTTGCGCACCGTCTCCACGAACCCGCGGGTCTCGAGGTCGAGCATCGCCTCGCGGACCGGCGTCGCCGAGACCGCGAACCGCTCGGCCACTCGGGGCACGGTCATCAGCGTTCCCGGTGCGAGCTCGCCGGAGATGATCGCGAGCGAGAGCATCCGGCCGATGCGCACGCGCAGGCTCTCGCCGGGTTCCAGGCGGCGGTCGCTCATCGAGCGCCGTCCTGCCCGGGGATCACGAGCCGCCGCCGCGGTTCCTCGTTGCCCGCTCGGTCGGTCGCGGCGTACTCGATCACCTGCGGCTCAGGGCCGATCGCGCGCACGAACGCCTCCTGGAAAGTCCCCCAGAACGTGCCCGGGCCCTCCCATTGGATGCGCTCGACGCCGGAGACCTCGTCGGCGGCGTGCAGGGTGATCTCCCAGCTCGATCCGAGTTCCTTCACGGTGGCCCGCGATTTCGGCGGGGTCGTGTCGATGCTCAGTTCGCGGCCGGTGGTGGCGGTGCGGCCGCCGCTGTCGCGGACGCGGGCCTCGATGTACTGGGCGCCTTCGGCTTCGACCGGGAAGGGCGCCGTATAGGGCTGCCAGTCGCCCTCGCCGAGGCGCCATTCCAGTCGGAATGGGCCCGAGTCGGCGGTGTCGGCTTCGAGGGCGTGGAGGCGGATGGAGGGCGCGGTCGTGTACCAGCCCGAAGGGGCCGGTTCGCCGAGGATCTCGACGGCGACGGCGGGCATGCCGGTCTCCATGCCGCCGAACGCGATCTCGGCCTCGTGCGACCGGACGTACATGTGGTATCTCGTGTCCAGCCCCGACCAGCACGGCTCGAACGCGACGCCGTCGAGCGTCACGACGCCCTCCGCCGCGAGTTCGGCGAGCAGTTCGGGCCCCGTTCGGTCCGTGATGAGCCCTTCGCCGTCGCTGCGGGCCGCGAGCGGGAACGGGAGCGGGGTGGTCAGCTCCGAACAGGCCAGGAGGAGCGTCGGCCCGAGGAAGAGCGCGCATTGCCGATCGTCATCGGGCATCGGTTCGGCGCGGAGCCGGGCCGGGGTGGTGAGGTGGAGTTCGTCGCCGGATCGCCAAGCCCGGGTCAGCGACACATACGCACCGGGGACCGGGGTCGCCCCGGTCGGCCCGCCGTTGAGGCGCAGCTCGAGATCGCCTGCGGCCCAGGAGGGGACGCGCAGGTGGACCGTGCGTTCCTCGGCGGCCGCGCCGTCGAACGCGAGCGTGACGCCCTCGCCCAGCGGATAGCCCGAGCGGAGCCGGACGCGGAGCCCGGCTTCCCTCCAGTCGAGTTCGGAGTCGATCGGCAGGTTCACGTAGAGGTCGACCTCACCGTGGAAGTAGATCGTGTCCTGGTACTTGACGTGGTTCTCCAGGCCGGTGCCGCCGCAGCAGGTGCCGGTGTTGCCGTACTCGCGGAACGCGCCCGGGTGGACCGGGAACATGTAGGTGACCTCGGGGCTGACGTCTGAGGAGGCGGCCCGGCGCGAGCCGAGCACGTGGTTGAGGACCGTGCGCTCGTAGTAGTCCATATAGGCCGGATCGCGGGTGTGCGCGAAGAGCCTGCGCGCGAGTTTCAGCAGGTTGTAGGCGGCGCAGGTCTCGGCGTTGCGATGGCCCACGTCCCCGGCCACCGTGTCCGGCGGACCCCACAGCTCGCTCTCGCCGGTGCCGCCGTGCGCGTACATGCGGCCGGGCACGATCTGGTCCCAGATGCCCTGCGCCGCTTGGAGGTAGCGCGGCTCGCCGGTCTGCTCGTACTCGTCGACGTAGCCGATGAGCTGGGGCAGATGCTGGTTCGCGTGCATGTCCGTGAGGATGTCGGTGCCCGCCGCGCCCGCTTCGAGCACGTGCTCCTGGTCGAAGAACGAGGCGGTCTCCAGGAACAGCGGCACGCGTGCCGCGACCGCGAGCCGGGCCAGGGTCTCGTTCATTCCGCCGAACTCCCCCGCGATGTACAGGGACCACATCTTCTGGCGGCGTTCGGGAGCGAGGCGCGACAGGCGGTGGTGGACCCAGTGTCCCATCGCGGTGGCGATGGGGAGGGCCTGCTTGCTGCCGGTGAGTTCGTGGGCGTCGAGCAGCCCGGCCATGAGCTTGTGGCAGGTGTAGTAGGGCGCCCAGATCTCGCCGTACGGGGCGTAGTCCTCGAGGCGCGCGAACTGCCATTCGCCGTAGGCGGCAAGAAAACCCGGGTGGGAGTAGCGCCCGGTCGCGGCGAGCGCGGACTGGACTTCGCCCAGGCCCATGACGAGTCCGTCCACCTTGGCTTTGAGGACGGGATCGCGCTCGCCCGCCGCCGCGATGGCGAGCATGGAGAGGAAGTGCCCGGCGTAGTGGCCTCGCAGGAGGTTCGCGGTGGGCGCGTGCTCGCGGCCGGGGTAGTCCGCCTCGCTCCATGCCTGTTCCGCGGGGTGGCCGAAGTCCTCCCAGTTGCCGGGCGGGGCGGCTCCGCGAGTGTCGAGTCCGGCGTTGCGGCGGAAGACGGCGAGGAGGCGGTCGACGGGGTAGACGCGCGCGAGGTGCAGCATCTCGTCGCGGGCGCGGGCGAAGACGCTCGCGTCGTCGACGCGGACCGCGCCGAGTGCGAAGGGCCGCAGGCGGGGAGGCACCGTCATGCGGCCTCCCGCAGGCGGGCCTGCGTCCATGCCTCGACCCCTGCGGCATCGATCGGGAGTGCGCCGGAGAGGACTTCCGCGCCGTCCTCGGTGACGAGGAGGTCGTCTTCTAGGCGCACGCCGATGCCGCGCAGCTCGGGCGGCACGGTGAGGTCGTTGGCATGGAAGTAGAGGCCGGGTTCGACGGTCATGACGACGCCGGGTTCGAGGTCGGCGGCCATGTAGTCGTCGTATTCGGCGTGGCTGCAGTCGTGCACGTCGAGGCCGAGGTGGTGGCCGATGCCGCAGGCGAGGTAGCGGCGGTGGAACTGGCCCTCCGGGGAGAGCGACTCGTCGACCGAGACGGGGAGGAGGCCCCAGTCGTGGAGGCCTTGGGCGATGACTTCCATGGCAGCGAAGTGGAAGTCGAGGTACTGGACGCCGGGGCGGATCTGCGCCATGCCGGCGCGGTGGGCTCGCTCGACGAGGTCGTGGACTTCGCGCTGCTGCGGGCTGAAGGTGCCGCTCGCGGGGAGGGTCCGGGTGACGTCGGCGGTGTAGAGGCTGTCGGCTTCGACGCCCATGTCGAGCAGGAGCGCGGCGTCGGGGAGGACGGGGCCGTCGCAGCGGACCCAGTGGAGGATGGGAGCGTTGGGGCCGGAGCCGACGATCGTGGTGTAGCCGACGCCGTTGCCGTGGGTTCGGGCGTGGCGGTCGAAGGTGCCTTGGAGCCAGCGCTCGCCGAGCCCCTCGCCTGTGCCGTCGCCGATCGCGCGCGGGATCTCGCGGGCGACTGCGGCGAAGCCCTCCACAGTGGTGTCGACGGCGAGGCGCATCTGCTCGATCTCCCACGCGTCCTTGACCATGCGGAGGACCGAGAGGTGGCGGTCGAGGAGTTCCGAGGGTTCGAGTCCGTGGTCGGCCGCGAAGGACGGGTCCACCGTCTGGATCGTCAACGCGCCCTTGAGGTCGGCGTCTTCGAGGTCCCGCAGTGGTGCCACGTCGATCTGGAGGGCTTCGGCCCAGGCGGGCAGGCCGGGTGAGGCGCCGACCCAGAGTTCGCCGTGGTTCATGTCGCGGAAGAAGCCGGTCTCTCCGGGTCGGAAGGGCGGCGGGATGTGGAGGCGGGCGTCGTGGCCGCCGGGGCGCGGGGTCATGACGAGCGCGGCGTCCTCGGCCTGGCAGCCGGTGAGCCACACGAAGTCGCTGTCGGGGCGGAAGGCGTAGGTGTTGTCGTCGTTGCGGGTGGGGGCGGTGCCGGAGTGGACCACGATCATCTCGCCGGGCAGGCGCTCGCTGAGGCGGCGGCGATGTGCGTGGGCGGCCTCGGCCGCGCCCGCGACCGGGTTCGCGGGGACCGGGTCGGTGGCCCAACCGGTGGCGATGTGGTCGGTGAACGCCTTGAGCTCGGCGATCCTCGGGTAGCGGGTGCCCGCGTAGGGCGGCCTTGCGTCGGTCATCGCCGTTCTCCTCCACGGTCGCGCACCAGCTCCCGGAGGCGGGCGAAGACCCGCTCGGCGCCGATGCCGTCGTGCTCGTATTCGTTGGTGACCCACGCTTGGGCGTTGCCGAGGCCGCGCAGGGTGTCGAGTTGCAGTCCTGAGTCGACGAACATGTCGTCGAAGTAGACGGCCGCCGCGACCGGGACCTCGTTGGCGCCCAGTCGTTCCGGGTCGAGGATCGGGCTCCACTCCTTGCGGGCGGCGAGGGCGTGCACGGCAGGGCCGAAGCCGCGCAGGAGCCGGACCTCCTCGAACATCCAGGGGAAGGCCATCTCGCCGGTGAACGGGAGCGGCCGCACACGCTCGTCGAATTCGGGGCGGCGGTCACGTTCGCGCTGGGCGGCCCACGCCGTGGGGCCGTTGGGCCCGTCGCCGTAGATGGACTCCTGGAGGGTCCAGAAGAGCGGGTTGGCGGCGGAGGAGGTGCGGGCGAGGACGGCGGCGAGGAAGCCTTCGGAGAGGCGGTCGCCCCTGACGAAGGCGTCCTCGACGAGCCAGTGCATGCGCTCGAAGCCGGGTTTCATGCCGAAGTCGTTGCCGAGGGACTGGAAGCGGCGCACGGTGAGCACGTCGCCGTCCGGTAGCAGGACCGGTTCCGCCGCAAGGCGGTCGGCGATCCTGGCGACCGCGTCGACGTCCTGCGGGTAGCGGCGGTAGTACTCGCGGGTCTTGGCGGCGACGCGGTCGAAGGTGCGGCGGTAGACCTCCTCGGCGCTCATCGGGTTGCCGGGGATGCCGCCGCACACGTACGCGGCGGCGAGGGCTTCGGGCTTGTGGGAGAGGTAGGCGAGGGTGAGCCAGCCGCCGTAGCTCTGCGCGAGCGTCGCCCACTTGCGTCCGTTGTAGATGGTGGCGCGGACGTGCTCGAGGTCGCGGACGATCGAGTCGGCGCGGTAGTGCGCCAGGTGATCCGCGCCAGTCTGGCCGTCCATTACGGACAGTATCTGAGCGTCGAGCGGAGTGCTGCGGCCGGTGCCGCGCTGGTCGACGAGGACGATCCGGTAGTGCCCCAGCGCCTCGGTGATCCATCCGCTCGGCTCGAGCGGGCGGGGGTTCGCCCCGCCGGGGCCGCCCTGCAGGTAGGTGAGGAGCGGGAGGTCGTCGCCGCGCTTCTCGGGGTCGACGAGCTCGCGCACGAAGACTTCGATCTCGCCGTCCTCCGGGTGCCACCAGTCGAGCGGGACGGCCGTGTACCGCTCGCGCACCCAGATGCCCGGCAGCGCGTACTCCACTTGGGGCTCCTTCATGCTCCGGGGTCCTCTCGTTCGCGGCGGGCCTGGTCGTTCCGTCTTCTCGCCGCGTCCCACTCCGGCCGGATGCGCGGGACGGCGGCCAGGAGCTTACGCGTGTACTCGTGCTGCGGCGAGCCGAACACGGCGTCGCGGTCGCCGGCCTCGACGATCCGGCCGCCGTTCATCACCGCCACGCGGGTCGCTATCTGCCGCACGACGGCGAGGTCGTGGGCGATGAACAGGTAGCTGAAGCCCTCCTCGTCCTGGAGGCGTCTGAGCAGGTTGATGACCTGCGCCTGTACCGAGACGTCGAGGGCCGACACCGCTTCGTCGGCGATGATCAGCTTGGGCGACACGGCGAGCGCGCGGGCGATGCCGATGCGCTGGGCCTGCCCGCCCGAGAACTGGGCGGGGAAGCGCGTCGCGTGGTCGGGGTCGAGGCCGACGCGCTCCATGAGCGCCCCGGCGAAGGCGCGCGCGCCACCGGGGATCGGGCGGCGCTGGTAGGCGAGCGGCGCGGTGACGATCCGCTCCACCGTGTGCTTCGGGTTGAGCGAGGAGTACGGGTCCTGGAAGACCATCTGCACTTCGCTGCGGAAACCGTGCAGCGCCTTCCCGGTGAGCGCGTGGACCTCACGGCCGTCGAACTCGATCGTGCCGCTCGTGGTGCCGATGAGCCGCGCGATGAGGCGCGCGGTGGTGGACTTGCCCGAGCCCGATTCGCCGACGAGCGCGAGGGTCTCGCCCTTGCGGACTTCGAGCGAGACGTCGTCCACGGCACGGAACTTCCCGGAGCGGCCGAGGAGCCCGCCGCCGGAGACGGTGAACTCCTTGACGAGATTGCTCGCGCGGAGCAGGGTCTCGGCGGACGAGGACTCGGTCGGCACGGTTTGGCGCGGCACGGTTTCGCCGGTCATCGGGCCTCCTCGGTGGTCGGCAGGGTGCGGAGCAGCCCGATCTCGTCGTCGATGCGCGGCACGGCGTCCAGGAGCATCCGCGTGTACGGCGCCTGCGGATCGGTGAAGATCCGCTCGGCCGGGCCCTGCTCGACGAGGTCGCCGTCGCGCATGACGACGAGGTGGTCGGTGACCTCGCTGACGACGGCGAGGTCGTGGGTGATGAGGATGAGCCCGGCGCCGGTGTCGGAGCGGATCTCGGCCAGGAGGTCGAGGATCTGGGCCTGGACGGTGACGTCGAGGGCGGTGGTCGGCTCGTCGGCGATGATGAGCTCCGGCTCCATGCTCAGGGTCATCGCGATCATGACGCGCTGGCGCATGCCGCCGGAGAACTGGTGCGGGTAGTGGTCGACCCGCTTCGCGGCGTCGCCGATGCGGACTCGTTCCATCGCCTCGATCGCGATGGTGCGGGCCTGGCGGCGGGTCACGCCGGAGCGGTGCGAGCGGTAGGCCTCCGCGATCTGCGTCCCCACCGTGTAATAGGGATTGAGGGAGGAGAGCGGATCCTGGAAGATCATGGCGATCCGGTCGCCCCGGTAGGAGCGCATCGCGCGTTCGGGCAGGTCGGTGAGCTCGGCGCCGTCGAACTCGATGGAGCCGGTGCGCTTGGCGCCCTTGGGGAGCAGGCCCATGATGGCGAGGCTCGTCATCGACTTGCCGGAGCCGGACTCGCCGACGATGCCGAGCGCGCCGCCGCGTTCCAGGTCGAAGTCGAGGGACTTCACGACCTCGTTGGGGCCGTGCGCGTTCGGGAAGCCCACGGTGAGGCCGCGTACGTGGAGCAGCGTGTCCGTCATGCCGAGCTCCCCACTCGCACTCGCGGGTCGATGGCCGTGTACAGGAGGTCGACCACCATGTTGCCGACGACGACCAGGAAGGCCGCGAGCAGGGTGACGCCCATGATGACCGGCTGGTCGTTCTTCGTGATCGAATCGGCGGCCATCTTGCCGATGCCGTTGAGCCCGAACACGGTCTCGGTGATGAGGGCCCCGCCGAGCAGGCCGGCGAAGTCCATGCCGAAGATCGTGACGATCGGCGTGAGGGCCGGGCGCAGCGCGTGCCGCCGCCACACCAGGCCGGGGCTGAGGCCCTTGGCGCGGGCGGTGCGCACGTAGTTCTCCTGCAGCGTCTCGATCACGTTCGCCCGCGTGAGTCTGGTGTAGACGGCGGCCATGCCGATGGCGAGCACGATCCAGGGCATCAGGAAGTTCTGGAACCACTGGAGCGGATCCTCCGAGAACGGCACGGCCTGCGGGAACGGCAGCCAGCCGAGGGTGACCACGAGCAGGAACTGGAGCGAGAGCGCCAGCACGTAGTTCGGGATCGACATGCCGGTGAGGGTGAGGCCCGCGATGAAGCGGTCGGCGAACCTGCCCTCGCGCACGGCGCTGAGCAGGCCTCCGGCGACGCCCGCGAGGAGCCAGAGCACGGCCGCCCCGATCGCGACGGTGGCGGAGACCGGGAGGCGCTGGACGATCATGTCCGTAACGGCCTGGCTCGACTGGAACGAGTAGCCGAGGCACGGTGCGGCGCAGTCGATCGCGTTCGGTCCCGTCCCGTACGCGCGGCCCGCGAAGAGCCCGGAGAGGAAGGTCCCGAACTGGGTCCAGAACGGCTGGTCGACGCCGAGGTTCGCGCGGATCTGGTCGATCGCTTCGGGTGTGCAGTTCTTGCCGCAGATCTGCACCGCCGGGTCGGGCGAGAGCGCGAAGAAGATCACGAAGGTGAACAGGCACACCAGGAACAGCACGATGAGCATCCCGAGCACCCGGTTGGCGACGAAGCGGATCATGCCGTCCCCTCCCCCAGCAGTTTGCGGATGCGGTCGCCGAGCACGGTGAAGGAGAGCACGAGCAGGAACAGGAAGGCCCCCGGGATGAGGAAGTAGGCGGGATCGACGGCGTACCAGGGCACGGAGCTCGCGATCATCTGGCCCCATGACGGGGTCGGCGGTACGACGCCGACGCCGAGGAACGACAGGCCCGCCTCGGTGCCCACGTAGCCGGGCACGGCGAGCGTGGTCATGACGATGATCGTGGAGGCGAGGTTCGGCAGGATCTCCTTGAAGATGATCTGGGCGCTGGTGGCCCCCGAGGCCTTCGCGGCCTCCACGAACTCCCGTTCCTTGAGCGACATGGTCTGCCCGCGCACGATGCGGGCCAGGTACGGCCAGCCGAAGAACGAGATCACCAGCACCAGCAGGATCTGGCGGTTCTCGGCGGGCAGGGCCGAGAGGACGGCGATCATGAAGATGAGCGCCGGGAACGCCATGAGGAACTCCATGACGCGGGAGATCACCATGTCGACGCGGCCGCCGAAGTATCCGGCGATGAGCCCGAACACGACGCCCAGCGCGGTGGTCAGGAGCGTCGCCGAGATCGCGATGAGCATCGAGACCCTGGCGCCGTAGACGATCCGGGCGAAGATGTCGCGCCCGTTCCCCGGTTCGACGCCGAACCAGTGGTCGGCGCCCATGCCGCCCGCGGCCCCGAGCGGGATGCCGCCCAGGTTGGGGTCGACGGCGTCCTGGTCGAACTCCAGGGGCCCGTAGCCGCTGATCTTCACCAGCAGCGGCGCGGCGACCGCCATCAGGACGATCAGGACGATGTAGACGCTGCAGGCCACGGCCGCGCGGTCGCGGAGGAAGGCGCGGGCGACTCGCCGCCCGGAGGCGGGCGGCGGGACGGGTGCGCCCTCGCGCACCACCTCACCGCCCGCCGCGCCTTCGACTTCGAGCTCAGTCGGAGTGAAGGTCATCGGTGATCAGCCCCGCGAAGGGTCGCTCAGGCCGATGATCGTCAGGTCGGTCATGCTCGTGTTCGGGATGTACCCGGCGATGTTCTCGCCCGGCAGGAACACGCTCGGCTCCTGGAGCAGCGGGACGATGGGCGCCAGCGCCATGACCTCCTCGTCGAACTCGCCCCATTCGGTGTTCGCCGCTTCGAGGTCGGTCATCGCCCGGATCTCGTCGATGCGGGCGTTGATGCCCGGGTCGTTGATCTGCGCGATGTTGGTGTTGCCCTTCTCGGTGATGACGCGGCCGTCGACCAGCGGCGGGACCATGGTGCTGGAGCTGGAGGCCCAGTCGGGGCACCAGCCGGTGATCGCGGCGTCGTGCATCTGCGAGGGCGTGCCGATCGTCTCGTAGAAGGTGGAGGTGTCGATGACGTTGAGCTGCACGTCCACATTGATCTTGGCGAGGGCCTGCTGGATGGATTCGGCCTGCGCCTGCATGATCGGGTTGGAGCGGATGTCGAGGGTGAACGAGAATCCGCCCTCGAGTCCCACGGACGCGAGCAGTTCCTTGGCCTTCTCCGGGTCGCCGGCGTTGCCTTCGCTCGGGTAGAGGTCGAAGTCCTTGTGGCCGTTGACCGCGTCGGGGATGATCGTGGTGGCCGGAAGGGCGAGCTGGTTGCCGCCCGAGGCGGTCTGGAGGGACGTGCGGTCGACGGCGTAGTTCATCGCCTGGCGCACTTCGAGTTTGTCGAAGGGCGCCTGGGTGGTGTCCATGCCCATGTAGGTGACGCAGTAGGCCTCGGCGCTGATGACCCGCTCCTGGAGTTCGGGGGTCTGGAGGCGCGCCAGAGTGGCCGGCTGGATCTTGCCGGAGATGGCGTTGACGTCGGAGCCCTGCCCGGCGAGGAGCCGCTCGTCGATCGTGGCGCCTTCGAGGCCGATCTCGAACTCCCACGCGTCCGGGTAGGCCTTGCGCACGTCGTCGGTGTCGGGGTCCCAGTGCTCGTTGCGCACCAGCTTGATGGAGCTGCCGGGCGTGTACGAGTCGAGGGTGTAAGGGCCTGAGGCGATGACGTCCTTGATGAACTCGTCGCCCGCGCCGGTGCCGACGGGGAACGGCACGGCGTTGACCTGCGACACCACGTTGTCGAACTCCGGGAACGGGGCCTTGAGGTGGAAGACGATGGTGCGCTCGTCGGGCGTCTCGATGCCCGGGTGCTCGCCGGACTGGTAGGGGCCGAGGTAATCGGCGGGGGCCTCGACGGTGTTCTTGAGCCAGGGCGAGCCGATGCCGATCTCGGGGTCCCAGGCGCGGGAGATGCCGAATTCGAGCTCGGCCGAGGTGATGGGGTCGCCGTTGTCGAACTTCAGGCCCTCTTTGAGGGTGTAGGTCCAGGTGAGGCCGTCTTCCGAAGGCGTGCCGAGGCTTTCGGCCATGTCGGGGACGACGGCGTTCGGGTCTTCGGCGTCGCCCGCGGCCTGCATGGTGAGGCCGCGGTAGACGAGGCGGTAGAAGGCGTTGACGCCGCCGTCCCAGCCGCGGGCGGGGTCGAGGTAGGAGAAGTCGGCGTTCTGGAGCATGTGGACGGTACCGCCGGTCTGGGGCGTGCCGCCGGGGCCGTCGCCGCCGGTCGCTTCCTGGTCGCCGCCGGAACAGGCGGTGAGCAGCAGCGCCGCGGCTGCGAGCGCCGCCGCCGCACGGGTTGCTTTTCTGATCATGGGGGGTCCTATCGCTAGTTCGCGCGGGCGTGCGGGGTGGGGGTGCGCATCGTTGGAACCCGCTGGCTGCCGGCCTCACGCCTTCGGATTCGCAGTAACATATCACATATCACATACCATTGGAATGGCGTGAGAATCGGGTTTCTTTAACCCGGTTAAGTCATGTACCGTGCCCATCGACATGCTGAAACGCGCTGCGGCGCCAAGACGATCGACTTCTCAAGCGCCGCAAGCCCTGTCCGCATCCTTCGAAGGAGCATCGTGAAGAACGGAACCTGGACACTCCTGCGCCGCGACGGCGTGGCCCTCGTCTTGGACGGGCGCGGCGCCGCCGCGCCGGCATCGGGCCTCCCGGCCGTGCTCCACTGGGGCGCCGACCTCGGACCGCTCGAAGCCGCGGACCTCGACGGGCTCGACCGGCTGACGGGACGGCAGACCGCACCGGGCACCCTCGACGCCGCGTGGCGGCTCTCCTTGGCGCCGCAGGAGTCCGAGGGCTGGTCGGGTCGTCCGGCGCTCCTCGCCACGAGGGACGGGCGACCGCTCTTCCCGCGCTGGACGGCGACCGTCGAGCAGACCGGCGAAGCCTCCGCGGAGGTCACCGCCGTCGATGCCGAAGCGGGCCTGACGCTGCTGACCCGGCTCGCGATCGGCGCGGGCGGACTCGTCCTGGTCGGCCACGAGCTGCGCAACGACGGCGGCGGGACCGTGGAGGTCGCCTGGCTGGAGGCGACGCTGCCCGTGCCGAAGACCGCCGATCACCTCACCTCCTTCACCGGCCGCTGGGCCCGCGAGAAGGCCCCGGCGACGTCCGCGATCCCGCGCGGCACCACCGTGCGCGAGTCGCGGCGCGGCCGCGGCGGCCACGACTCGCCGTGGGTCGCCCTGGCCTCCAACGGGACTCCGCGGAACCGGACCGGGAACGTGTGGGCCGTGCACCTCGGCTGGAGCGCCGACGTGCGCCACCGCACCGACCGCCACACCGACCACGTGACGCTGATCGGCGCGGGCGAGCTGCTGCGCCCCAACGAGATCCGCCTCGCGAGCGGCGATTCCTACCAGGCGCCGACCGCGTACTTCTCGTGGTCGGACACGGGCCTCGACGGCATCGCGGACCGCTTCCACACCTGGATGCGCGAGCGCCCCCAGCACCCGAAGACCGCCCGCCCGCTCGTGCTCAACACGTGGGAGGCCGTGTACTTCGACCACGACCCGGCGCGGCTGGAAGCCCTGGCGCGCAAAGCGGCCGAGATCGGCGTGGAGCGGTTCGTGCTCGACGACGGCTGGTTCATGGCCCGGCGCCACGACCGGTCCGGCCTCGGCGACTGGGAGGTCGACCCCGCGGTCTGGCCCGACGGCCTCGAACCGCTCGCCGAGCTAGTGCGGTCCCTCGGCATGCAGTTCGGCCTCTGGTTCGAGCCGGAGATGGTGAACCTCGACTCCGACCTCGCCCGCGCGCATCCCGACTGGCTGCTCGCCAATCCGGCCTCCGTGCCGTCCCCCGAAGGGATCTCGTTCCGCACGCAGTACGTGCTCGACCTCGCCAATCCCGCAGCGTTCGAGCACATCCGCTCGCAGATGTCGACGCTCGTCGAGCGGCTCGGCATCGCGTTCATCAAATGGGACCACAACCGCGACCTGGTCGAAGCGGTCCATGACGGGCGGCCGGGCACGCACCCGCAGACCCTCGCGACCTACCGGCTCATCGACCGGCTCAAGGCCGACCACCCCGGCCTCGAGATCGAGTCGTGCTCGTCCGGCGGCGCCCGCACCGACCTCGGGATCCTCGCGCGCACCGACCGGGTCTGGGCCTCCGACTCGAACGATCCCGTCGAGCGCCAGGAGATCCAGCGCTGGACGGAACTCGTGCTGCCGCCCGAGATGATCGGCGCCCACGTGGGCCCCTCCCCCGCCCACTCCTCCGGGCGGGCCACGCCGCTGTCTTACCGGATCGCGACCTCGCTGCAGGGATCGGCCGGGTTCGAATGGGACATCATGTCCTGCAACGAATCGGAGACCGAGCAGATCAAGGCGTTCGGCGCGCTCTACAAGGAGCTGCGCGGCCTGCTGCACACCGGCCGAGTCGTCCACCCCGACGTGGTGGACCCGGCGCTGCGCGTGCGCGGCGTCGTCGCGGCCGACCGCTCCGAAGCGGTGTTCACCATCGCCACGGTCGCCTCCATCGAAGACGCGCTGCCCGAGCGGGTCCGGCTCGACGGGCTCGACCCGCAGCGCCGCTACATGCTGCGGGTGCGGGACGAGATCGGCGACTCGAAGCACGGCTGGACGACGCCGCCGTGGCTCGGCAAGGACCCGGTCACCGTCTCGGGCCGCGTCCTCGCCGAGGTCGGACTGCAACCGCCGGGCCTATGGCCGGTGCAGGCGGTCATGATCCACCTGACCGCAGAATGATCTAGCGGCGCAACACGGTTCGGGCGGGGCCGCGCACTCGGTGCGAGGCCCCGTTTTCCGTGCACCCCGGTGTTAGGGTGAGCGCGCCGCGCGTCCCCCTCACCGCCCCTGGAGACCTCGATGGCGAACCGGCCTTCGGTCAGCCTTGTCATGGCGACCTGCGACAAGCGCGAATACCTCGCGTTCACGCTCGAATCGCTGCTCGCGCAGACCGAGTCGCGGTTCGAGGTGGTGGTGTGCGACGACGGGACGCGGGGCGGTGTAGCCGATGTGGTGGCGCCCTTCGCGAACCGGCTCGATCTCCAGGTCGTGGTGCAGGAGAACCGGGGCCGGGCGGCGGCTCGGAACGCGGCCCTTGAACGGGTCCAAGGGGATCTGGTCGTCTTCATCGACGACGACCGGCTGGCCGCACCCGGTTTCGTGGCCGCGCACGCGGACGCCGCGGACGGCGGCGGCGTGATCGGCTGGAAGCGGCGGGCGCTCACGTGGTGGCGGCCGGGGATGCTGCCGATCGGCGAGGCCGACCTGATGCGCCTGGCGTTCAGGGTGGGCGGGACCGCGCGGCTGCGCGAGCCGCTGCGGCTCCTGGAGGCGGGCGAGCTGGAGGCGGACGCCGAGGGCGCGCTGGCCCGCGTCGACCTGGGCGAGGAGCGGGACAACTACCGGCAGGTCGTCGAGGAGTTCGGGCCGGACCTGGAGGACTTCCGGTTCGGCTGGGGCCTGGCCACGACCGCGAACCTGGCGGTGCCGCGCGAGGCCGTCGCGGCGGTCGGCGGTTTCGATGAGGCCTTCACGGGCTGGGGTATGGAGGACACCGACCTGAGTTACCGGCTGCACCGGTCCGGGCTGCGGTTCACGGTGAACGCGGAGGCGGTGAACTATCACCAGGTGCACCCGCTCGCCGATCCCGATCCGGTCGCTGCCGGGCGGATCATGAAGGCGCAGTTGATGCGGAACCTCGCGCACTTCTGCGATCGGCACCGGTCGCTCGACGCGTACCTGTTCCGGGGGTACTGGTCGAACGCGATGAGCCTGACCGAGGCTGACGGGTTGCTGAAGCGGGCCGAGGCCGATCCGGCACTGCTCCGAGAACTGGAAACTTTTTATATGTCTCGGTAAATCAGCATCGGCCGGGAAGACCGTTGCGGTCGGTCGCGCCATCGGCTACGGTCGATCCGCGAGGCATGAAAACGATTCGACAAGCGGTGTCAGAGCACCGGCGAAGGAACCATATGAGCGAGCGAAAAGCCCTGGTCGTCCGAGGCGGATGGGAGGGGCACGCACCGGTCGAGGCGACTGAACTGTTTCTTCCCTTCCTGCGGGAGAACGGCTTCGAAGTGCGGGTCGAGGAGTCCCCCGAGGTGTACGCCGACACGGAAGCCCTCGCCGCGACCGACCTCATCGTCCAGAGCGTGACGATGTCCGAGATCAGCCACGACCAGCTCAAAGGCCTGCGCGACGCCGTCGCGGCGGGCACCGGCATGGTCGGCTGGCACGGCGGCATCGCCGACTCCTACCGGAACTCCTCGGACTACCTGCAGCTCATCGGCGGCCAGTTCGCGACCCACCCCTCCAAGGAACCGGGTATGTGCAAGGGGAGCCAGGAGGACAACTACCTGCCCTACACCGTCGAACTCACCGAGCTCGGCCGCAAGCACCCGATCATGGAGGGCCTCGAGGACTTCGAGCTCGACACCGAGCAGTACTGGGTGCTGCACGACGACCTCATCGACGTCCTCGCCACGACCACCCACCCCGTTCGGCCGTGGCACCCGTGGCACCGGCCGATCACCTCCCCGGCCGTGTGGACGCGCCAGTGGGGCGAGGGACGCATCGTCGTCGCCACCCCCGGCCACAGCGTCGACATCCTCCAGGACGAGAACGTCCGCACCATCATCGAAAGGGGCATGCTGTGGGCGACCCGCACGGCGTAGGCATTGTCGGCCTCGGAGCCATCTCCGGCCAGTACCTCAACACGTTCTCGGCTTGCCCGGGCATCCGCATCGCGGCCGTCGCCGATCTCAACGAGGCGCGCGCGGCCGAGGTCGCCGAGGCCACCGGGGCCGCGCCGCTCAGCGTGGACGAACTCGTCGCACACCCCGATGTGGACACCGTCCTCAACCTCACGATCCCCGCGGCCCACGCCGACATCGCACTGCGGGCCATCGCGGCGGGCAAGCACGTGTACGGAGAGAAGCCGCTCGCGGCCGCCTTCGACGACGCCGTGCGCGTGGTCGAGGCCGGCGACGCGGCGGGCGTGCGGGTCGGCTGCGCACCGGACACGGTGCTGGGCACCGGAACCCAGACCGCGCGAGCCGCGATCGACAAGGGCGACATCGGCACCCCGACGTTCGCCACGGCGACGATGATCGCCTCCGGCCACGAGCGCTGGCACCCGAACCCGGACTTCTACTACACCGAGGGCGGCGGGCCGCTGCTCGACATGGGGCCGTACTACGTGACCGCGCTCGTGCACCTGCTCGGCCCGGTCGTCTCGGTCACGGGCGCCTCCAGCCGCTCCCGCGACCAGCGGACCATCCACTCCGGTCCCCGTGCGGGCGAACAGGTTCCGGTCTCGATCGACACGCACGTCACCGGCATCCTCGAACACGCGGGCGGCGCGCTGAGCACCCTCGTGATGAGCTTCGACGGGCACGCCACGCAGGCCCCGAACATCGAAGTGCACGGCACCGAGGGCACCATCGGCGTGCCCGACCCGAACCACTTCGACGGCGAGGTGAGCCTCCACCGGATCGGCGACGACCGGATCGTGCTCCCGGCCAGCGCCGGGTACGCCGAATCGGGCCGGGGCGTCGGGCTCATCGACATGGCCCGGGCGCAGGGGGATCGGGCCCCGCGGGCGGACGGCGCGCTCGCGCTGCACGTCCTCGAGGTGATGACCTCGCTGCTGCGCTCTGCCGAAACGGGCGGGCGGCTGGACATCCGGACCACGGTGGCACGCCCGGAGCTGGTGCCGCTCACGGCTCATGCCGACTGGACCGCCGCCTGAAATATCGAAATTGATCAATCCGACAATCTTCACATTACCGTGGAGTAACGGTAGTCTCGCTTTTACGATCCGTCGACAGCGATGTTTCCGAACAGGAGACTGCCATGTCCACTCCCCGGAACAGGATCACCGCTGCGCTGGCCGCAGCGGTGTTCTCTACCCTTACTCTGTCCACAATGGCCTCATCGGCCCAGGCGGCGGAACGGCCCGATCCCGTTCCGCTGCCCGACCACCTCGAGGCCGTGCGCGCCGCCGAAGCGACCGAGCTCTACGGCGGCCCCGGCATCCTCCCCCTCGAGCAGCGCAAGACCTCGCTGGTCTCCATGGGCGACAGCGAGATCTCCGGCGAAGGCGTCGGCAACTACGAGCCCGGCACGCACACGGACGGCAACTGGTGCGACCGCTCGCTCGACCAGGCGCTCTTCCGCACCGGCATCGAGAGCGACGAGCGGTACAACGTCGCGTGCTCCGGCGCCGCCTCCCCGCACCTGCTCGAGGGCAGCGGCGAGCAGCAGTGGAACGAGCTCAACCAGGGCGACCAGCTCGCGATCAAGGCCCGCAATACCCACGTGAAGCTGGTGTGGATCGTGGTGGGCGCCAACGATGCCGGCGGCATCGAGTTCGGGCCGGTCGCCACCGAGTGCGCTACCAACCGCATCCTGTTCCTCGGGCCGTGCTGGGACAGCCACACCGACGACTGGGCGGCCCGCGTCGAGGTCAGCCAGGAGGGCGTCGAGAACGCCATCGACGGCGTCCGCGAGACCATGAACGACGCCGGTTACCTCGCCACGGACTACGACCTCGTCGTCATGTCCTACCCCAGTCCCGGCGGGCCCGATGTGGAGGACAACCCGGACTTCCCCGGCTGGTACGCGGGAGGCTGCCTGCTCTACCTCGCTGACGCGGCCTTCGCGCGGAACAAGGCCGTGCCCCTGTTCGAGCAGGGCATCCGCGAGGCCGCGCTCGGGAAGGGCGCGCGCTACCTCGACGCGCAGCGTCTCTTCGACGGCCACGGCGTGTGCGAGGCGCAGCCGTGGGCGCGCGGCGTCTACGTCGAAGTGGGCGAGCTGCCTTCAGAGCACGCGTTCCGGCAGTCGCTGCACCCCAACTACCTCGGGCACGGGGCGTTCGCGCAGTGCATCACCGAGTTCTACGAGCATCCGGAGTGGCCGACCTCGACGTGCGTCGACCCGGCGAGCACCGGCAGCGCCGTGCTCTACGAAGGGCTGCTCGAATTCCAGGACCTCAAGAGTTCGGGCGGCTTGTGCGCCGACGCCGAGGGCTACGACTCCCGCAACGGCACCGAACTCATCGCCTGGAACTGCAACGGCGCCCGCAATCAGGGCTTCTGGTTCGACGAGGAGCGGGGCTCGCTGCACGTGGAGCTGAGCCACGACCGCTGCGTCGACGTCGAGAGCGGCCGGATGCAGGCCGGGACCCCGCTGGTCCTGTGGGACTGCCACGGCGGGCTGAACCAGGAGTTCGACGCGACCGGCACCGGCATCCACCCCGTCGGCCACCCGGACCTGTGCCTCGGCTTCGACGGCACTGGGACGGGTGCATCGCTGGTCCTGACGCAGTGCGGACCGACTGCCTTGGTCCTCACCGACCGCGACTACGCCGACCCGGCAGGTTACGGTTACGACGACTGGATCGGAGCGAGCGTCTACTAAAGAATGAAGGGCTCGCCTTGAGGCGCGCGACCGAGATCGGCCCGCGTCTCAGGCGAGCTTCAATCCGTCAGCGACGAAGAAGTAAGAGTTCACCCAGTGTCGTTGGCGGGGCTGGATGGTGTCGCTGGCGGCCCGATGGCGGGGTGGCGCCGGGTGGCGTCGGTGGATCGGGGGCGCTTTGGTTGCGCCACAGGCTGTCAGCGACGGCGAAGTGGCGAGCCGATCGCGATTGGTTGGCCGGGCCGGGATGTCTTCGGGCCGGCTTCAAGCGGTCAGCGACGGAGAGGCGAGAGGTTGCTCGGGGCGGCTGGCCGGGGCCGGGTCGTCTTCGGCGTGCGGTTCAGGCGGGCAGCGATGAAGAGGTGAGCGGCTGCCCGGGGTGCGTCGCCGGGGTGGGGCCGGTCGTCGCCACCGAACAGGCGATGCGGGCCGGGCGGGCGGGGCCGGTTGCCGCTTCCGGCCGGGCCGGGCGGATTCGTGCCGGTGCCGAAGCGACCGGGCGAGTCCGGCTCGAAGCCACAGCGACCGTGGTGGACTGCGGAGCGACAAAGCAGGCGGCGATGCGGGAGCCGTCAGCGGCGGGCATCCCCTCGGTCGCGGCTGCGGTGCGGGCCATGCGCACGGTCGTGGTCGTCATGTCCTCTCGCCTCCTTCCCGCTACTCCTCGCGCTTCCCGTGCCTCGGCCTCCCTGGCCTAGGCTTCCGATTCAGGCTTCGGCTTTCGCCTGAGCCTGCGATCAGCGACCCGACCTTCACAGGCACCAGCCGCCAGACCCCTGCCTCCGCATACTTCGGGGCACCGGCCTCCAAACCATTGCCCCTCTTGCACATCGGGGGGCGCTGGCCTCCAGACCCTCACTCCCACTCGCATATCGGGGGGCGCTGGCCTCTTCATTCTTGGCCCTTGGCTCCTGATCCTCCGATCGGGCCTGGACCTGCCGGCAGGCACCGTTCAAGCGCCTGCCGCTGTCCGTCCCGGGTCTTACCCGGTCCGGGGGTGCATGCCGTGTCACCTGTCCCTGCCAGGACAGTTCAACGGCTGATCGCAAAGGGCCGTGGCCGAGTGACGCCGGAGCTCCTCATGGCTCCGACACCGGTCTCAACGTCCGTGCAATGCAGGCATATGGCCAGAGGCTTATGTCGTAGTCTGCTTACCACCATATCGTTCACCTACACGGATTCCGTATCCCTGTACGTAACTCAATTATCCCCACCGCAGACCCCGCCGTCATCACCCACACGCAGGGAAAACCCTCACGTTCGACGCCCGGTCGCGCCCAAACCCGACCAGACCCCTTGCGCCCCAAGCCAACACAAACCCGCCACCCGACATCCGAGGCCATCCATCCACCTCCCCGTCGCTGCCCGCTTGAACTCCGGGAAACTCGCGAGCAGTTTCGAACAGACGCCCTCGGTTGAACCCAGCCTCAAGGAGGGCGAACCTCTTCGCGGGCACGTCGAGACGCGTAGGCTTCGTCCTTGGGACGCATCGGGAAGGGACTTGCAGATGGCATCCGAGGAGCGCGAAGTCGACCTGGTCGTGATCGGCGCCGGGGCGGTCGGTGAGAACGTCGCCGACCGCGCAGTCAAAGGCGGCCTGGAGACGGTGATCGTCGAACGCGAACTCGTGGGCGGAGAATGCTCGTACTGGGCGTGCATGCCGTCGAAGGCGCTGCTCCGCCCGGTGCAGGTGCTCGGCGCGGCCCGGGCGCTCCCGGGGGTGGCCGAGGCCGTTGACGGCGGGCTCGATGTGCCTGCGGTGCTTCGCAGGCGCGACGCGATCACCAAAGGATGGTCCGACGACGGCCAAGTGAGCTGGCTCGAGAGCGCGGACATCGACCTGGTGCGCGGCAGCGCCGAGTTGAGCGGCGAACGCGAGGTCACCGTGACGGCGAAGGACGGGAGCACCACGGTGCTGCGGGCCCGGCACGCCGTCGCGCTCGTGACCGGGTCGACCCCGAACCTGCCGGACATTCCCGGTCTGCGCGAAGCGAAGCCGTGGACGAGCCGGGACGCGACGAGCGCGAAGTCCATCCCGAAAAGCCTCGCGATCATCGGCGGCGGCGTGGTCGCGGTCGAGATGGCCACCGTGTTCAAGGCGCTCGGCGCGGCGGTCACGATGATCGCCCGGCGCGGCGTGCTCGACGTCGTCGAGCCGTTCGCGGCCGAGCGCGTGGCCGGGTCGCTGCGGTCGCAAGGGGTCGAGATCCTCACGGACACCACGACACTGCGCGTCGAGCGCACTGAAGGCGATGTCCTGGTCGAGACCGACAACGGCACGGTCGCGACCACCGAGCTGCTGGTCGCCGCAGGTCGTTCGCCCGCCACCGCCGGGCTCGGCCTGGAGCGGATCGGGCTCGACCCCGGGAAGCGGCTCGAGGTCGACGACACGTTGCGCGTCAACGGCTTCGACTGGCTGTACGCCGTCGGCGACGTCAACGGGCGGGCGCTGCTGACCCACCAGGGCAAGTACCAGGCGCGCGCGGCGGGCGACGTGATCGCTGCCCGCGCCGCGGGCCGACCGGTCGACGACGCGCCTTGGGGCGCGCACGTCGCCACCGCCGACCACGACGCGGTCCCGCAGGTCATCTTCACCGACCCGGAGATCGCGGCAGTCGGGCCCACGGCCGAACAGGCTCGCGCGCAAGGCAGGTCGATCCGGGTCGTGGACTACGACCTCGGCTGGGTCGCCGGCGCGAGCGTCGCCCGCGACGACTTCCAGGGCGCCGCGCGGATGATCGTGGACGAGGACCGCGGCGTCATGATCGGGGCGACGTTCGTGGGCCCGGACGTGGCCGAGCTCGTGCACGCGGCGACCACCGCCATCGTCGGCGAGGTCCCCATCGACCGGCTCTGGCACGCCGTGCCGTCCTACCCCACGGTGAGTGAGATCTGGCTGCGGCTGCTCGAGGAGTACGGGCGACCGTCCTAGGGCCTGTCCGGTGAATCCGGGTGCGGCGATATCCGCGTCGATGTGTTCGCTGGCAAGGCGGAAGGGCCGCTGAATACCGGTGTTGCGTGCAGAGGCCCGGCACCGCGGCGAGCGGGATAGCGGCCTTCCGGATTCACCGGAGAGGCCCTGAGCATGACGCTCGCGAGGCGGGCGCGCACGGCGAGGGCCGCGCAGGCGATCACGGCGAGCCCGCCCGCCACAGTGGACCAGGTGAGCGGTTCGCCGAGGAGCAGCGCCGCCCAGGCGATCGTCATCACCGGCTGCGTGAGCTGCACTTGGCTGACTTGCGCCATCGGGCCGATAGCAAGGCCCCGGTACCAGGCGAAGAAGCCCAGGTACATGCTCACGGCGGCAAGGTAGGCGAACGCCAGCCACTGCACGGCTGTCGCCGACGGCGGCTCCTGCGCGATCGCGATGCCGCCCAACGCGATCATGACCGGAGCGGCGAGGATCAGCGCCCACGACACCGTCTGCCAGGCGCCGAGTTCGCGCGAGAGCAGCCCGCCTTCCGCGTAGCCGATCGCGGCGGCCGCCACCGCCCCGAAGAAGAGCAGGTCGCTGACGCCCAGCGACCCGAACCCGCCGCCCTGCAACGCCGCGAAGCACACCGCGGCGACAGCGCCGAGACCGGCGAACGTCCAGAACGAGCGCGCCGGGCGCTCCTTCACCCGCAGCACCACCATGATCGCCGTCGCCGCCGGGAGCAGGGCGACCACCACCGCACCGCGCCCGGCGGTGGAGGTGGTGAGCGCGTACGAGGTGAGCATAGGGAAGCCGACCACCACCCCGCCCGCGACGATCGCGAGCCGACCCCATTGGGCCGCAGAGGGAAAGCGCTGTCGGGTCGCGGCCAGCGCGACGGCCGCGAGCCCCGCTGCGATGACGGCGCGGCCGGAGCCGATGAACAGCGGCGAGAGGCCCGCGACCGCGATGCGGGTGAACGGGAGGGTGAAGGAGAACGCCAGGACCCCGAGGAAGCCCCACCACAGGCCCGCGTGCTGCGATAGCGCGGGCCGTGAATCTACGATAGTGCTACTATCTATCTTCATGTCGAATGGTAGCACTCAGCGGATTGTGAACGGCCTGCGCGCGTGGATCGCGACCGCGCCGCCGGGTGCGAAGGTCCCTACGAACCGGGAGCTGATGCGGGAGTATGGGGCCGGGCCGGTCACCGTGCAGAAGGCGATGCACGCCCTCAACGCGCTCGGACTGGTGGAGAGCCGGCCCGGGGTGGGCACCTTCGTGCGGGCGGTGCGCGCGCCGCGGGCGGCGGACTTCGGTTGGCAGACGGCTGCTTTGGGTGCTCCTCATGCACGTCTGCCGATCGTGTCCTCGACGCAGCGGTCGGCGGCGCCGGACGCGATCAGCCTGCATTCGGGTTATCCGGACCGGGAACTGCTTCCGGAGCGGATGGTGCGGGCGGCGCTTTCGCGGGCGGCGAAGTCCGAGGCGGCGCTGACGCGCTCGCCGATGCGCGGGCTGCCGGAACTGCAGTCGTGGTTCGCGGCCGAGCTGGGTGCTACCGCCCCGGCCGGGACGGCCGCGCCGACGGCCCGCGACGTGATGATCGTGTCGGGCAGCCAAAGCGGTCTCAGCTCGGTGTTCCGCTCGGTCGTGGGTCCGGGCCGCCCGCTCCTCATCGAGTCGCCCACGTACTGGGGCGCGATCCTCGGTGCCGAGCAGTCCGGGTTGACGCTGGTGCCGATCCCCAGCGGCCCTGAGGGTCCGGACCCGGAGGAGCTGGACCGGGCGTTCCGGCAGACGGGGGCGCGGGCGTTCTACGCGCAGCCCACGTTCGCGAACCCGACCGGGGTGCAGTGGTCGCCGCGGCGCGGGCGGGAAGTGCTTGCGGTCGTGCGGGAGCACGGGGCGTTCCTCATCGAGGACGACTGGGCGCATGATCTCGCGATCGACGCGGAGCCGGCTCCCCTTGCGGCCCATGACGACGGCGGGCACGTGATCTATCTGCGGTCGCTGACGAAGAGCGTGTCCCCCGCGCTGCGGGTGGCGGCGGTGGTCGCGCGCGGGCCGGTGCGCGACCGGATCGTGGCCGACCAGGGGTCCGAGGCGATGTACGTCAGCGGCGTCCTGCAGGCGGCCGCGCTCGACGTGGTCACGCAGCCGGGGTGGCGAAACCACTTGCGCGGCTTCAGGAACCAGGTGCGACTGCGCCGGGACCTCCTCATCGACGCGCTCAGTGAGCACACCCCGGGCGCGGCGCTCGAGCGCGTCCCGGCCGGCGGTCTCAACCTGTGGCTGCGCGTGCCCGAAGGCACCGATGTCGAACGGCTGGTGCGGGACTGCGATTCCCGGGGGCTCCTCATCGCTCCCGGCACGGAGTGGTTTCCGGCCGAGGCCGCCGGGCCCTACGTCAGGGTCAATTTCGCGGGCCCGGCGCCGGACCGGTTCCCGGAGGCGGCGCGGCTCCTGCAGGCCGGGTTGGAAGAGCAGTCTTGAAAACGGCTTGGCATCGCGACCTATCCTAGGTACCTTAGGTTAAAACCTAGGAAGGTTAGGAAACCCATGCCGCGCGTAGGACTCACCCGGGACGCATTGATCAGTGCCGCGGCGGACGTCGCCGACGAGATCGGCTTCGAGCACCTCACACTCGCGGTGCTGGCCAAGCGGTTCGGCGTGCGCGACGCGAGCCTGTACACGCATGTACGCGGGCTCTCCGACCTCATGGAGGGCGTGGCGCTGCTCGCCCACGACGAGTGGGCGGAGGTCCTAGGGCAGGCCGTGGCCGGACGCTCCGGCCACGCGGCCCTGACCGCCTTCGCCGACGCGTACCGGGCGTTCGCGACCGGGCATCCGGGCCGGTACGCCGCCACCCGGTACCCCATCGCGCCTGAGCGGCTCGCGGCCTCCCAGGGCGTCGCCCGCATCATCGAGGCCTGCTACGCCCTGCTGCGCGGCTACGACCTGCCCGAACCGGACGCCACTGACGCGGTCCGGTTGCTGCGCAGCACCTTCCACGGTTTCAGCGACCTTGAGGCCACCGGCGGCTTCACCGCCGACCGCTCCCTGGACGCGTCGTGGCGGCGCGCGGTCGACGCGCTGCACCACACCCTGACCGAATGGTCGCGGATTTGAACCCAGACAGGAGCAACCCCATGCGGCAACGCAACATCACCCGCGAGAACACCGCTGTGGCGTACAACCGCCGCGGCGAGGGCCCGCCGCTGCTGCTCATCCCCGGCGGCTCGGGCCACGGCGGCGTCCTCGAGCGGCTCGCCGACCAGCTCGCGGACGCCTACGACGTCGTCACCATGAGCAGCCGCGTCGCCTCACCGCAGCAGCCCGGCACCGTGCTCGGCGACCAGCACCCGAAGACCCACGCCGAAGACGCCGTCGGCCTGGTCGACGCGCTCTTCGACGAGGCGCCGATCGTGGTCGGCTTCAGTTCCGGGGCCGTCACCACCCTCGAACTGCTCGCCCACCACCCCGAGCACGTCCGCCTCGCCGTGGTCCACGAACCCCCGCTCGTGCACCTGCTGCCCGAGGCCGCGAGACTGCTGGCCGAAATCAAGGCCGTGCGCGAAATGGCGCGCGCCGAGAACTTCGCCGGAGCGGGAACCGCCATGGCCGCCTTGATGATCGACACCGACATCAGGTTCGAGGCCCCGGCAGTGCGGCAATTCGGTTCCTGGACCGAGGGCTACGCGGACACCGCGTCCGAATCGCCGACCCCGGAGCTGCTGGAGCTCATCGGCCGGCTCGGCGACCTGCAGCCGCTGTTCCTGGAGCACGTGCTGGTCCAGTTCACCGGCTATGAACCGGATCTGGCCGCGCTCGAAGCGCAGGCCGACCGGCTCTTCCTGGCCGTGGGAATCGACTCGAGAAAGGACCTGCCGTTCCAGACCGCGGCAGCCCTGGCCTCCCGGCTCGGCCTGCCACTCACCGAATTGCCGGGCGGGCACCTGGGTTCGGTCGAGCGCCCGACGCAGTTCGGTGGCGCACTCAAGGCGCTCCTCAGTGCGAGCTCTGATCACGTTCCGCCACAATAGACCGATGGAAACCTTTACCGCCCCAGAGAAGATGAGCCGCGACATGCGCCGCAACGGCGTCACGATCTGCGCGTTCTTCGCCCTCGGCTGGTTCATCGGCGGCGCCGGAGCGCTCGGCGACGGCGCCGCCTACTGGATCGGGCTCGCACTGGCGGCCGCCGTGAGCATCGGCCTCGTCATCGCGGTCCCCCGCGTCGGCTCCTCCCGCGAGCGGCCGCGCGAACTGCCGAAGGACTGGCGGCGCCGGTACGGGATCTGGATCGCCTTCGAGGTCGTGCTCATCGTCGCCGCGATCCTCGTGCTCCGCGGACTCGACCTCACAGGCTTCCTTCCGGGAACGATCGCGGCCATCGTCGGCGCGCACTTCATCCCGCTGGCCCGCGCGTTCGACGAGCCGAAGTACCGCTGGACCGGGTACGCGATGATCGTCGCCGGGATCGCGGGCATCGCCGCGGGTACCGGCGGGGTCGTCCTCGCCGGGGCGGTGGCCGGTTTCGGTTCGGCTGCAGCGCTTTGGGCCACCGGCGTGGCGGTCGTCAAGCGCGGCTGAGCCCTCGCCGCCGCGATACAGTCGGCGCATCGCGACGGAGACGAGGGACGGGATGACGGCACCGATCGAGGCTTCGCGGCGGTCGCGCGTGCGAGGATCGCTGCTGCTCGCGGCGTGCGCGGACGCCCTGGGCTCGGCCTTTGAGGGACAGCGGGCCATTCGGCCCGGACTCGTGGACCGCGCCGTCGACCGCGCGGAACCGCCCTTCGGCTGGACCGACGACACCGCGCAGATGCTCGTCCTCGCCGAACACCTCGCCGGCCGACGCGGCCGGATCGAACCCGGCGCGCTCGCCGCGGCCTTCGCCGCCGCGTGGACGGCCGAGCCCTGGCGGCTACGGACTCGGTGCGGCGCAGATGCTCTCGCAGATCACCGGCGGCACGCCGTGGCAGCGGGCGGCCCGGGCGGTCTTCGGCGGCGCCGGGTCGCTCGGCAACGGCGCGGCCATGCGCGTCGCCCCGGTCGGGCTCGTCCCGGGCAGGAGCCTCGACGAGGTGGCCGCCATCGCGATCGATTCGGCCGAGGTCACGCACGTCCACCCCGAGGGTGTCGAAGGCGCGGTCGCGCAGGCGCTGACGGTCGCCATCGCCTCCAGAGGCCTACTCCCCCAAGCGAACGAGGTGATCGAGCAGATCGCCTCCCGCACCGGCACCGCGTTCGCCGCCGAACTGCGGGCGGTTCCAGCGCTCCTCGAAGGCCCGCCTCAGGCCATCAGTGAACGCTTCCACTGCGATGCAACGGCTCTGGGCTCGGTACCGGCGGCGATCGCGGTGTTCCTGCGCCATCCCGACGACCCGGTGGCCCTCGTCAAGGAGGCGATCGGGCTCGGCGGCGACACCGACACCATCGCCGCGATGGCGGCGGCCGCATGCGGAGCCTACTGCGGTGAAACCGCCGTCCCCGAAACGTGGACGGCGGGCCTCGAGCAGGCCGAGCGGGTGCGCACCGCCGCCGACCGCATCGCCGCGCTGGTGCCCTGAGGCCTCCTTGAGAGGTTGCCGTGTCCGACGACGGGCCACGGATCGACCGGCTCGGGAGACGCGCCCGCGAGCCGGTGCGAGGATTGATCGGAGACCAACGGCGGCTATAGAAGTCAGGAGTGCTCATGGAGGTCAGCGGAGTCTTCGCGGACGCGTTCTCACGGGTGCGGGAGGAAGTGCACGCGGTGCTGGACGGGCTCTCGCAGGAGGACCTGGACGCGCGACCGGGACCCGGGGCGAATTCGATCGGGTGGCTGGTGTGGCATATCGCCCGCGTCCAGGACGACCACGTCTCGGACGTTGCCGGGCGGGAGCAGACCTGGACCGCGGGCGGCTGGCACGACCGATTCGCACTCGAGCTCGAGCCCCGCGACATCGGATACGGGCACACGAGCGAACAGGCGGAGCAGGTCAGCGGCATCAAAGCGGCCGAGCTGCGGACGTATTACGACGCTGTCCACGCGGCGACCCTCGAGTACGTCGAGACCCTCACAGCCGACGACCTCGACCGGATCGTGGACACGCGCTGGGACCCGGCGGTGACCCTCGGCGTGCGGCTGGTGAGCGTCGTCAACGACAACCAGCAGCACACTGGTCAGGCGGCGTACGTGCGCGGCCTGCTCGGATCACGTTGAGCCGCAGCGTCAGGAGTCGCTGAGGAGCCCGGGCAGCACGTCGCCGATCGGTTCGCGGAGCACGGTGTCGGCGACCTCGTCGTACGGGGTCGGTTCGGCGTTGAGGATCACGAGGCGGGCGCCGTGGGCCAGCGCGTAGTCGCAGAGCCCGGCGGCGGGGTAGACGCCGAGCGAGGTGCCGATCGCGATGAAGAGGTCGGCTTCGCGGGTGGCCTCGACGGCGGCGTCGAGGACGTCGCCGTCGAGCTGCTGGCCGAAGGAGATGGTCGCTGATTTGAGGATGCCGCCGCAGGTGAGGCAGGGCGGATCGGTCTCGCCCGCTTCGAGTCGGGGCAGGACCTCGGTCATGGGCATCCTTGCCCCGCAATCGAGGCAGGCGGCGTCGCGGGCGGTGCCGTGGATCTCGATGACGCGTGCGGGGTCGGAGCCGGCGGCCTGGTGGAGGCCGTCGGTGTTCTGGGTGACGATGGCGCGCAGCCGTCCGGTGCGTTCGAAGTCGGCGAGGGCGCGGTGGGCGGCGTTCGGCTTGGCGGTCCACAGGGGACTTTTGCGGCGGGCGGCCCACGCCTGGCGGCGGACGTCGGGGTCGGCGAGGTAGTTGTCGATGGTGAAGAGCTTCTCGGCGGCGGGATTCTTGGTCCAGACCCCTTGGGGGCCGCGGAAGTCGGGGATACCGGAGTCGGTGGAGACTCCGGCGCCGGTGAGGACCGTGATCGAGGCGGCCTCGCCGAGCAGGCGGGCCACCTCGGCGGCGGTAGTGGTGCTCATCTGACGGAAGGTACCGCAGACCGAGCGGCTCAGGCGCCCGCGGGCATGGTCTCGGGGGCGAAGGCGAAGGAGATCCGCTCCATGAGGGCTTTGTGCTTGGTGTTGTGGAAGGACGCGATCCGCCAGTGCCCGTCGGCCTCGCGGACGATGGTGTAGGTCTGGGCCTTGGTGAGTTTGACGCCCTCCGGTCGCTTGCCGCCCTTGACGACGTCGCCGTTGCTGGAGACGATCGCGGCGTCGGGGCCGATGAAGCGGACGGCGACGATCTCGTCGGCGAGGGTGGAGCCTTTGAGGAACATGCGGAAGAGGGCGGCGTGGGCGCGGGCGATCTCCTGGCGGCCCTGGTAGCGGGTGCCGACCCAGGTCACGTAGGTGGCGTCGGCGGTGAAGCAAGCGCCGTACGCGGTGGCGTCGCCCGCGTTCCAGGCGGCGACGGTGTCGCGGATGACGGCCTCGACGGCTTCGGTGTCGGCGGTGCGCTCGGTGTTCACGGCGGTCTCCTTCTGGTAACTTGTTAGCTGCATTGAAGCATTATCTGCATTCATGCAGATATTAGATTAGCGAAGGTGACCTTGAGATGTCAAGACCCGACCTGGAGCGGCTCGGCGCGGTCTACCCGCGCTACCTCAACGCGATCGTCCTCCACGGCCTCGCGACCGCCCAGGCGGTCGGCCTCGGGCCCACCGACCTGTACGCGGTGGGCACACTCTCCTTCTACGGCCGCATGACCTCCGGCGACCTCGCCGCCAAGACGGGGCTCACCACCGGGGCCACCACGCGCCTCATCGACCGACTCGAGCAGCGCGGCCTCGTCCGCCGCGTCACGGACCCGGCCGACCGCCGCCGGGTGCTGGTCGAAGCCGTCGAAACCGATGCGCTCGAGCTGGACGCCGCGCTCGCGCCCGCGCGCGACAAGCTCGGCGAGGTCTTCGCGGCCTGCTCCCCCGCCGAGATCGCCGCCCTCACCGACCACTTCGAACGGGCGACCCCGGCGTTCCACGAGGCGATCGAGATGATCCGGGAATCGGACTGAAGGACACGACTCGACACTGGACAGCACACTCTCGGCCCTGCGAGAATGGCGCGCGTTCACAGCCTCACGGATGGGAAGCAACCCCTATGCGCCGCAAGTCCATGACCACGAGCGTCCTCAACGTGCTGCTGCAGCCGACGATGTCGACCCGGCGCGATCCCGACAAGATCTTCGACGGCATCGTCGCGAAAGCCGAGCGGTCCACCCGGGGCGACCGCGCCGCGATCGGCGAGTTCCTCGACGGGATGCGGTACCTGACGCGCTGCTTCGCCGAGAGCCCGCGCCTGAGCCCGATGGGCTGGCAGAGCGTCCAGGGCGACCTGCGCCTGCGGATCGAGAACCGCCTGCGCGTGCAGCGCCTGGTCACCGAGCATCCCGAGATCGCCGCCGAGCCGATCGAGAAGCCGGTCTTCATCGTCGGGCTCCCTCGCACTGCGACCACCTTGGCCCACAACATCATCGCCAAGTCCGCCGACCACCGCGGCCCGGCCCTGTGGGAGTGGATGTTCACCGACATCGACCGCGGCGAGGAGGAGCGGCGCCGCCGCATCCGGCAGACCGAGCGCCTGGTCGGCACGTTCATGCGCCTCGCCCCGGCGTTCAAGGTCATCCACCCGCTGAACGCCCAGAAGCCCGACGAGTGCAACTACCTGCTGCCGCACGGCCACCAGCACCTCGCCCGGGTCCACATGCCGAGGTACTACAAGTGGATCGGGCAGCACGACGTGCTGCCCGACTACGAGTACTTGAAGCTCGCGCTGCAGGTGCTGCAGTTCGGGCGCGAGCGCAAGCGGTGGATCCTCAAGTCGCCCATGCATCTCGACCACCTGCCGGAGATCCGGAAGGTCTTCCCGGACGCGACCATCGTGTGGACGCACCGCGACCCGATCACCGTGCTCGGCTCCCTGTGCTCGCTCGTCGAGTCCTCGCAGGTCATGCACGAGCGCAACCCGGACCTGCACGCCATCGGCGAGACCTGGCTCCGCATCCAGTCGACCGCGATCGACCGCGCCCGGAAGGCGCGCGTCGACTGGCCGCGGTCCTCGTTCGTCGACGTCCCATACCCGTGGCTGGCCGCCGAGCCGCACGACAAGGTGCCGCTCCTGTACGAACGCCTGGGTGCCAAGTGGACCGACGCCGACGCCCGCGCCCTTGACTCCGTCCTCGCCCGCCCCGGCGTCGGCCGCCAGCACGAATACGAACTCGCCCGCTACGGCCTCAGCCCCCAGCGGGTGGAGGACGCTTTCGGCGACTACCCGAGAATGGTGGAGAAGCTCCGCCTCGACTGACGCGCCATGACCTCGTCGTACTCGGAGAAGTAGCCGTCGATCCCCACGAGCACTTGCAGGGCCTCCTCGGAGTCAGCGAAGTCGACCGCTTCGGCCACGGCTCGGCGCACCTCGGGGCTGATGGACCAGCGGAGCATCTGCTGCCGCAGGTCCGAGGCAGGAGGCTCCACCGGACCGAGCATGCTGTGCAGTAGCTCAGGCGCGTATATCTGCAGGTCGGCGAGATGGGCCGCTGCGGCCGGCTGCCGCAGCGACGCCGTCCACTCGTTCAAGTGGGGGGTGAGATCGGGTTCGGCTAGACCGATGGCGAAGAGCAGATCCTCGGCATCGACGTCGCTCGGGTAGGTCGCGAGCGTCCTGGTCCAGAGAATTTGCTCCAGCTCGCGGATCGCTTGCCGCTCTTCGGGAGCCCAGTCGGCACAGCCTGCGATAGCCAACCGGGAGAGAACGTGGTCGAGCTCGGGAAAGTTGAACCCGGTCGTGCAGGCGATCTCGAGGAGCCGAGGCAGGAAGTAGCGGAAGTCGGCCTCCGAGCCGATGGTGGACATGACACTCGCGAGATACGGCCGCAGCGAGTCGGCGGACAGCTCTCGCAAGGGCACCGGTGCCAGCAGTGCCGCTTGCTCACGCTCGTTCCAGCAGTGCGAGCAGCCTTCGATCGTCGCGGGCTTCGGCACCGAGGCGAAGGCGGTGTACAGCCGGTCGCCGGCGCCTTGGAGGGAGTCCGGTGAGGTCACTCGTGGACTGTAATCCCGCGGATGCACTCTCAGCCATCGAGTTTGCGGCGGAGGATCGGGGGGTTGAGGAGGGCGGCGTCTCCTCGGCGGTAGAGGCGGGCCGGGCGGCCTGGTTCGCCTTCGGTTGAGCGGCCGGTGGATTCGACGAAGCCGGGCGTGGTCGTGGCCTTGCGGTGGAAGTTGCGCGGGTCGATCTTCTCGCCCCAGACCGCCTCGTAGACCTGCCGGAGCGCGGCGATGGTGAACTCGGGCGGGCAGAACGCCGCTGCCAGAGGCGTGTACTCCAGTTTGGAGCGGGCGCGTTCGATGCCGTCGGCGAGGATGCGGTCGTGGTCGAACGCGAGGCCGTGGGCGCCGATCGGCTTCCAGGCGGCCGCCGCCGCGTCCGTTCCCGCTGTCGGGGCGGGCAAGTCGGGCAGGAACGCCAGGTAGGCGACGGTGACGACGCGGCCGCGCGGGTCGCGGTCGGGGTCGCCATAGCTGCCGAGCTGTTCCAAGTGGCCGCCCGGACCGTCGAGGCCGGTCTCCTCCCCGAGCTCGCGACGCGCGGCCGAAGTCAGGTCCTCGTCGGCGTGGACGAAGCCGCCGGGCAGCGCCCACTGGTTGAGGTGGGGTTCCAGACCCCGTTGCACGAGAAGCACGTTCAACTCGCCGTCGCGGACCGTGAGGACCACGAGGTCGACAGTGACGGCAAACACCGGATAACTCATTATCACCACCTTGACGATAATCTATCACGTGCATTATCGTCAGAATGACGAGAAAAAGGAGGCCCCCATGGCCGATGTCACCAAGCTCCTCCACCTGCGCCACCTGCGCGGCACCCCCACCGTCTGGGTCCGGTACCAGAAGCGCGGCCGCTCCTTCCGCGAAGGCACCAGCCAATCGTTCTGGTACCGCCCGCTGGTGGCCGTGCTCTCGGAAGTGCCGGTCGACGACCGCGAACTCCCTCTGATGTTCCACGCCCGCACCGCCGACTTCGCCGACGTCACCGTCCAGGCCACCGTCACCTACCGCATCGACGACCCGGCCCTCGCCGCCACCCGCCTCGACTTCTCGGTCGACCCCTACCGCGGACAGGCCCGCGCCCGGCCGCTCGACCAGGTCGCCACCCTGCTCACCGAGCTCGCGCAGCAGCCCGCGATCGACCTGCTCGCCCGGCTGCCGCTGGCCGAGGCGCTCACCAGCGCGGTCCCGCAGCTCCGCGAGGACGTCGCAGCGGCACTCGCCGCCGACGCCCGGCTAGCCGACATCGGCGTCGCCGTCGTCAGCGCCCGCGTCGTCGCGGTACGCCCCGAACCGGAGCTGGAGCGTTCACTGCAGACCCCCACTCGCGAAGCGGTGCAACGGGACGCGGACAAGGCCACCTACTCGCGGCGCGCCCAGGCCGTCGAGCAGGAGCGGGCCATCGCCGAGAACGAACTGCAGAACAAGATCGAGCTGGCCCGGCGTGAGCAGCAATTGGTCGAGCAGAAGGGAGCCAACGCCCAACGGCAGGCCGAACTGGCGGCATCCGCCGGACTCGCTGCGGCCCAAGGCGAAGCCGAACGGGAGCGCACGCTGGCGATCGCCCACGCCGACAAGGTGCGGGCCGTCGGCGCGGCCGAGGCCGAAGCGGAGGCGGCCCGCCTCGCCGCCTACCGGGACCTGCCGCCCTCGGTGCTGCAGGCGCTGGCGCTGCGTGAACTCGCGGGGCAGCTGCCGGAGATCGGCCAGATCACGATCACACCGGACCTGCTGACCGGGACGCTCGCGCGCCTCGCGGACGGGTCGCGATGAGCGCGACCCTAGCGCCGCGAGTGGTGGTGGTCAGCCGCCGCAGCGAACTGGACGAGCTGCTCGTCCGGCACGGCACCCGCGCGGCGGCGGACCACTTCCTGCGCCAGCGCGGGCGCGACCTGGACGAGGTCGCGGCCCGGCACGAGGCGCTGCAGGCGGCGCTCACCACAGTGGACGCGGCGGTCCCGGCGGATTGGCGCCGGGGCAGGGTCGACCGCGAGGACCTGCCGAGGTTCCTGTTCGGGCCCGAGGACATCGTCGTCGCGGTCGGCCAGGACGGGCTCGTGGCGAACCTCGCGAAGTACCTTGCGGGCCAGCCGGTGCTGGGTGTGGATCCGGAGCCGGGACGCAACCCGGGCGTGCTGATCCGGTTCCACGCAGGCAAGGTCGGTGCCGCGCTCCGGGCGGTGGCCGCGGAGACGGCGACGATCAGTCGGCTCACGATGGTCGCGGCGCGGCTCGACGACGGGCAGGTGCTGGCCGGGCTCAACGAGGTGTACGCGGGCCACGCCGCCCACCAGTCCGCGCGCTACCGGCTGGTCGGGGCTGACGGCCGGGCCGAGCGCCAGTCCTCGTCCGGCGTGCTGATCGGCACCGGCACCGGGGCGACCGGCTGGACCGCCTCGATCGCGGCCGACCGAAGCTGGGGCGGGAAGCTGCCGGGACCGGAGGATGCGTCGCTGTCCTGGTTCGTCAGGGAGGCGTGGCCGTCCCCGGCGACCGGCGCGACCCTGACTGCGGGGGTGCTCAACCGCGGCGAGGAACTGCGGCTGGTCTGCGAGAGCGAACGGCTGGTGGTCTTCGCCGACGGCGTCGAGTCCGACCACCTCACCGTCACCTGGGGCCAGCAGCTCACGATCGGCCTGGCGGACCGCCATCTGCATCTGGTCGTCCCCGGGTAGCGCCGGACCGCCGTGCCGCCGGAGCCCCCGGTGGCACGGCGGTACTCCGGGTGGCGGACGAGCGGCGAATGGGGAATCGTTGCGGGCATGACGAACCCGTTCCCCGCCACGGCACTCGCCGACGCGCCCCGACTCCAAGCCCGCAATTCCGCCGCGTTCTGGGCGGCGACCGGCCGCTCCCGCAAGCACGAGGTGATCCGCCGCCGTGGCTTCCTCGCCGTGCTCGGCGACGAGCGCGCGGGCCTGCGTGTGCTGCTGCAGGAACCGGACCTCGCTGATGAGGAGCTCGCCGAGATCGCCGAGCTCGCGCGGCGCCGTCGGCCCGGTCGACATGGAGGACCCGTTCAGCGCGACCGAGCTCGGGCACTTGGGCATGGGTTCCTGGCAGATGCCGGTCATGCTTCGCCAACCTGGCGCGGTGGACGCGCCTTCCGTTGCGGTGCAAAGAGTCAGCGAGGAAGCGGACCTGTACGGCGCGGAGCGGGCCGTGATCGAGAGCTTCGGACTCGACCGTTTCGAGCCGCGCAAGCCCGGTGAGCTGTTCCCGGTGTCGCTCCTCGACGAGCCCGGGGTGGCGATATTCGTCGCGCGAGTCGACGGGACGGTCGCCGGGGCGTGTGTCACCGTGACCGCCAACGGTTTCGCGAGCCACTACTGGGTCGGGACCACCGAGGCCGCCCGCTCGCGGGGCATCGGCCGCGCCGTCATGCTCGGCTCGCTCGCACCCCTCTCGCAGGTCCCGGTCACCCTCACCGCCTCGAAGCTCGGCCTGCCGCTGTACGAGAAGCTCGGGTTCGCCGAGGCGGCGTCGGCCACCTGGTGGTCCTCGAGCCGGGCCTGACCGGGCTCAACGGGCTTCGAGGGCTCGAGCGGCCTCTTCGGCCACCTGCCTGCGGAAGCCGTCCGAGCCGAGGGTCAGGACCGCTTCGAGGGCTCGGCGGTGGGCCTCCGCCAGCGCGTCGGCGGCCGAGGTCGGCACGTCGGGTTCGACGCCGGTGCCCTCCCAGTTGCCGCCGGAGATCGGGCTGACCGAGCGGGCGACGGGGAGGGCGAGTTCGAGATGGGAGTCCACTTTGATGCTGTCGCGGGGGTGCGCGCCGCCGCGCGTGCGCTCGCCGACCACGGTGGCCCGCTGGTGCTCTTGCAGGTCGAAGCTCAGGGCCTCGCCGCCTGAGAACGTCTTCGCGCTGGTCAGTACCCAGACTGGTTTGGTGCCACCGAATTTGGGGCCGGGGACGTGCGAGGTCCACAGTTGCTTGAGGTCCTCCGGGTCGCGGTGGGCCATGCCCGAGAGCTGCACGGGCTCGGTGTCGGTGAGGAAGCCGTAGGCCCAGGCGACCATGGTCGGGTCGCCGCCGAGGCATTCGCGCAGGTCGAGGATCAGGGCGTCGGTGGACGCGAGCAGGTGCATCGCGGCGGTGACGCGTTCGGCGGCGACCGAGGGCGGGAAGAAGAGCGGGGCGATCGCAAGCAGGCCGACGTTGCCGGGGAGGCGCTGCGCGTTCGCGACGCCGCCGCAGGTCAGGTCGCTCCATTCGGCCATCTGGCGAAGCTGGGTTTCCTCGTCGTCGTGGGTGTCGCTCAGTTCGGTCGGACTGTGCATGAGCCGCAGGTGGAGGTCGCCGTTGACCGATTGCAGGTCGGCGGTGACGAGATCGGCGAGACGGGCCTGGTCGGCGCCCTCGTAGCGGCCGTCGGCGGTCGCGGCGGTCAGGACCGCGGCGATCTCGGCGGCGACTTCGGGGAAGACGTAGCGCTCGAGGAGCAGTTTCGCGATCTGCGGAACGACTGCGGCAGTGGACATCGGGACCTCCAGAGGGGCGAGTGCTGGCTAGTAGTGAACCACTGATTTGACAAAGTGTCCAGTATTCTGGACACTTGATTCATGGACGACTCCGATCCCGTGGAGATGACGCTCTCGACCGCGCAGCAGCACCGCGCGCTCGCCCACCCCGTGCGGCACCGACTGCTGTTCATGCTCGGGCGGCGGACCGCGACCTTGAGCGAGCTCGCGGCCGAGCTCGGCATCAGCAAGGGCAGCGCGGCCCATCACCTGAAGGTCCTGCGCGAGGCCGGGCTCATCCGGATCGACAGCACGCGGACGGTCAGGGGCGGCACCGAGCAGCGCTTCAAGCGCACCGCCGAGCGGATCCGCTTCGACCACGGCGAGACCACGAAAGCGGTGCTCGCGGCGGTCGCCGATGAGGTCGTGAACGATGTCGACCCGCTGCTGACGCTCCGCAGCGTCCGCTTGAGCGAATCCCAGGTGCAGCGCCTGCGCCGGACGTTGGAGGAGCTGGTCCACGAGCTTCCCGACGAGGACGGCGAATCGCGGTACGGCGTGCTGGTCGGCCTCTACCGGCCCCGGACGGGCGACCGCGTCAGCTGACCTCGTCCTGGCCTCGCACGCGGCCGGACTCGTGCGCCCACATCGCGGCCTCGACCCGGTTGCGGACGCCGAGCTTGGCGAGGACGCCCGCGATATGGGTCTTGACCGTCCCGAGCGAGAGGAAGAGCCGCGCGCCGATCTCGGTGTTCGTCAACCCGGAGGCCAGGAGCGCCAGCACCTCCTCCTCGCGTGCGGTGAGCGGCGAGGACGGCTGCCGGACCCGCCGGGTCGGGCGCGAGAACTCGCCGAGGAGGCGCAGCGTCACCTGCGGTGCGATGAGCGCGTCCCCATTGGCGGCCGCGCGGACGGCCTCGCCGATCAGGTGCGGGCCCGCCTCCTTCAGCAGGAAGCCCTTGGCGCCGGCGCGGAGTGCACCGTGCACGTACTCGTCGAGGTCGAACGTAGTGATGACCACGACCGCGATCGGGTCGGCGATCCGGTCGCCCGCGAGCAGCGCGGTCACCTCGATCCCGTTGAGACCCGGCATCCTGATGTCCACAAGGGCCACATCGGGCCGGACCCGCTGCGCGAGGCGGACCGCCTCCACGCCGTCGGCGGCCTCGCCGACGACCTCGATGCCCGGTTGCGAGTCGAGCAGCAGGCGCAGTCCAGTGCGCACCGGCTCCTGGTCGTCGGCCACGATCACCCGGATCATCGCTTGTCTCCCAACGGCAGTGAGGCGCGCAGCGTCCAGCCGCCGCCTGACTCCGGCCCAGCGCTCACGTCGCCGCCGAGCAGCGCCGCTCGCTCGGCCATGCCCTGCAGGCCGTGGCCGCCGTTCGAGCCCGGACGCGAGGGCGCGCCGTCGTCGCGCACGGCGATCCTCGCGGCGTCCGGTTCCACGGTGACCGCGACCTCGATGCGGGAGGCGTCGCGGGCGTGGCGGCGCGCGTTCGTGACGCCTTCCTGGGCGATCCGGAACAGGGTGGAGGCGACGACGACCGGCAGCTCCTCGGGCGCCTTGATCTGGACGGTGACCTTGGGCGGCCCCGGATCGGCGAGGCGTGCGAGCTCGGGCAGGCCCGCGGTCGGCGCGTAGTCGGCGGGCGCGCGAAGCGTCCGCACCAGCGAACGCATCTCCCCCAGCACCGCCTGCGCCTCGCGCTCGATCACGTCGAGCGACTCGGCCACCCGCTCCGCGTCCGCGCTCGCCACCTGCGCGCGGATCACGATCGCCGAGACATGGTGCGCCACAGTGTCATGCAGATCGCGGGCCAAGGCCTCGCGCTCGCGCGCCCGCACCGAGTCGAGCAACCGCGCCCGCGCCTCCAGACGCTCGCGACGCAGCGCCCCGATCAGGCAGGCCCCGCCCATGAACGCGACCCCGGCGGCGATGTCCGCGATCGGATCCGAGCCGAGCGAACTCGAGCACACCAGCCCGACCGCGATGACGGCGCCGCCGACGAGCCGGTCCCGCCCTGAGCCCCAACGGAACAGGGCGTACGGCACGGTGAGGAACACGAACGTGGCGATCAGCGCGTTCGGCTCGATCCCGGCCGCGGAGTGCGCGAGCGCGAACGCCGCCGTCGAGCCGGTCAGGACGACCGCGCTCAAGAGCGGCCTCGTCCGCCGCCACAGCAGCACCGGCAGGATCGCGATCGTGGCGAGCACCGTCGCCGCCCGCCATTCGAGGTCGGGTCGCACCGCGCCTTCGAGGACGCCGATCGCGGCGATCGCGCCCGCGAGCACCGCGTCCCGCGTCCGCGGGCCGTCGGCGCCCGCGACGCGGGGCCTCGACCACGCGCCGCGCATCGTCCGCCGAAAGGCGCTCACGTCGATCACGCGATCATCGTCGCAGGCCGGCGCGAGGCCGCGCGTCTGCGGGCGATGATCAACTCGGCGACGAGGGCGTTGATGATCCAGCCCGCGTCCATTTGGAGCAGCCGCGCGAGCTCGGTCGGCTCGCCGAAGAGGAGCAGCGGCGGACCCGAGGTGAGGACCTGCGTGCCCGCGCCCATCGCCAGCGCGTAGGCGCGGATCATCCAGGACCCGTGGGCGAAGTAGTCGTGGCGCCGCACGGCGGCCACGCCGAGGAGGATGCAGGCGAGCATGGCCGCACCGATGACGTACCGGGAGACGGCGACGGCGCGGTCGTCGACGGCGGGCGTGTCGTAGAACGCGGTCATCCACAGCCCGGTTCCGGCGACGACGAGCCCGGCGGGCACCAGGAGGTAGCGGCCCGCGAAGCGGTGCCAGCCCGTGTGGCCGCGCCGCAGGCGCGGCAGGAACTGGAAGGCGCCCACGGTGGAGTAGAGGAGCGCGCCGGCGATGTGCAGCGCCACCGGCAGGGGCATCTGCATGAAGCGGGCGTTGGCGGCCGTTTCCGGTGCGCCTGAGGCGATCTCGCCGATGCGGAAGGCTCCGGCGATGGAGGGCACGAGGGCGAGCAGCAGGAGTCCGGCGGCGATCGGCCACTCGCGGCGCGGGCGTCGGGTCTGGAGGTGCAGTTGAGGAGTGTCCATGACTCAATGCTGTGCGCGGCGGGGTCCGCGCCGCTTCAGCCATGTGGCCGAATGCGATCGGGAGGCGTGTCAGCATTTGCGCTCTTGGTCCTAAATGAGCGCACAAACTGTCGGTGGGCCCGTGCGTTCTCTTCGTGATGTGATACCCGACACGGCGATCTCGGACGGGTTTGTGCGCGCTCCCACGACGGAACGCTCCGGAGCTGCGACAACGGCGGCGCCGCGGCGCGAACCATCCGGTTGGACCAGTGGGACCCCAGTGGCGAATGTTCAACAAGGGATCAAACGATTTCTATGTGAATGGATCCATTTTCCACTGTCCTCGACAAGTGGATTAGAGCCGTTATGATTCTCCACAGGCCGCCTCACAAGGGACCCGGCACCCCTCGAAGCACCCTGAACGAAATGAGTCCCCATGAGGATAGGGACGGTCAAACGATCGCTGGTGGCCACCACCCGGGATCCGAGACTCGGCTCGTCGAGCATTCTGGAAGTCGAAATCGACGGCACTCGCATTGCGGCATTGGACAACCTCAGCACGCATGTCGGACAAGAAGTCCTCATCCTGACCGGATGTGCGGCACAAACCCTTGCAAGCGACATGGACAGGGTCGCCGATGCAGTGATCGTGGCGATCGTCGACAGCGGAACCAAACCTCTGGAATGAACGTACAAGCAGGTCATAAGGCCATGGTTGTGGCCACCTCATTTGGATTCACCTCGATCTTCACGATCGTCGACCTACTCGCGAAGCATCTTGGAATGGTCGGCGCCACCATCACCTCGGAAAGAGGCGGCGGGCGCGTCATCGCCATCTGGCACTGCTCCGCGGATATCGCCTCGGAAGCGCGGCTCTGCCGTGCCCGCATAGCGAACGAGATCAATCATCCGTTTGAACTTGAAATCTTCCTCAATGCCACCGGCCGCGAATCGGAAACGTTCGGCGACTGAACAGAAAGGGAACTCTCAATGAACACCGCACTGGGACTACTCGAGACCAAAGGACTGATTCCGGCGATAGCGGGAGCGGATGCAATGGTGAAAGCCGCGACCGTCGAGGTCGCTTCAGTGGAGAAGATCGGGTCCGCGTTCGTCACCGTCCTCATTCGCGGCGACGTCGCCGCCGTCAAGGCCGCCATCGAATCCGGCGTCGAGGCCGCGAGCCGCCACGGCGAGGTCATCAGTACCAACGTCATCCCCCGGCCCCACGACGAGGTCGTGCGCGCCTTCGGCCTCGCCGGCGAATAGAGGACCGCACCGATGACCGCCCCGCGCTACTGGTACAACATCGCCGCCGACCATCCCGAGCTCGCCGAGGACTACCTCGATCCCGCCACCGGCCGGGCGCTGAAGGCCGAGGACCTCGCCGACGTCTTCCCGCCCGAACTCGCCGAGCAGGAATTCGACCACGACCGCACGTGGATTCCGATCCCCGAGCCGGTCCGCGAGGCCTACTCGCGGTGGCGCCCCTCGCCGCTGCGGCGGGCCAGGGGGCTCGAGCGGGCCCTCGGCACCAAGTGCCGCCTGTACTACAAGTACGAGGGCGGGTCCCCGATCGGCAGCCACAAGGCGAACTCCGGTGTCGCCCAAGCCCACTACGCCAAGCGAGCTGGGGCGCGGCGGGTCGTGGCCGAGACCGGGGCGGGCCAGTGGGGCACCGCGATCAGCATGGGCTCGGCGTTCCAGGAGCTCGACTGCGAAGTCTTCATGGTGCGCAACAGCTTCGACTCGAAGCCCGGCAGGCGCCTGTACATGGAGACCTTCGGCTCCACCGTCCACGCCAGCCCGAGCCCACTGACGTCCGTGGGCAAGGAGGCGCTGCGCGCCGACCCCGACTCCCCCGGCAGCCTCGGCCTCGCCATCGCCGAGGCGGTGGAGAGCGCCAAAGAGGACCGCCGCACCTTCTACAGCCTCGGGTCGGCGTTCAACTTCGTGTGCATGCACCAGACCGTGATCGGGCTCGAACTCGCCGGGCAGCTGGCCGAAGCCGATGTGGAGCCGGACCTGCTCATCTCCTGCATCGGTGGCGGCAGCAGCTTCGCGGGGCTGGTCTTCCCGTTCTTCGGCATGGGCGCCAAGGGACGCAAGCAGCCGAAATTCCTCGCCGTCGAGTCCAACGCGGTGCCCACCGTCACCGCGGGCGAGTTCGCTTACGACCACGGCGATTCGGCCAAGCTCACGCCGCTGGTGCGCATGTACACCCTCGGCCACCGCTTCTCGCCTCCCGGCATCCACGCCGGGGGCCTGCGCTACCACGGGCTCTCCCCGCAGGTCTCGAAGTTCATCCACGACGGGCACGGCTCGGCCGTCGCCATCCCGCAGATCGAGGTGTTCGAGGCCGCCCTCAAGTTCACCAGGAGCGAGGGCATCATCCCCGCTCCCGAAGCGGCGCACTCGGTCGCGGCGGCGATTCGCACCGCCACCGAACACCGCGGCGAGGAGCTGGACATCGTCTTCCTCCTCACCGGCCACGGCCACTTCGACATGACCGCGTACGGGACGTACATCGGCGGCGGCATGGAGGAGTCGGCGACGCCGACCGAGACGATCTCGGCGTCGCTTCGCGAGTCCATCGGGGGCATCGACAGGCCTGAGCCGCAGCAGGTGTCGAAACCCGTCGCCTCCGGGAAGGGCAGCGACTCCTTCCAGGAGTGGTGGCGGCGGCACTTCGACGGCGCCGCAACGCCGGCAACGGCCGAAGCGAAACCCGCGCCCGCCGCGCCGAAAGGCGCCGCCGACCTGAGCGGGCACGCGGTCGTCACCACGCGGACGCTCGGCGACCTCGCGGCCGACGCCACCGAGGTGCGCCTGGCCGCGGGCGCGGTGGTCACGCCGCTGGCGCAGGACGAACTGTCGCGCAGGTCCATCAGGATCGTCCGGAACTCATGATGCCGGAGCACACAGCATGAAGGCTGAGGAGATCGAGGACCTGCGCTCCGCGCTTGAGTTCCTCACCGTGAACGGCGAGGCCCCGACGGTGGTCGAGGAGCCGCTGTCACCGGTCCACGAGATCGCCGCCCACCACGCGGCGGCCGGCGGCGGCGTGCCCTCGCAGCACAACCTCGCCGACGCCCGCCCGACCATCTACTCGAATCCGGTCGGCTTCGACGTCCCGGTCGTCATGGGCGTCCACGGGAGGCGCGCCGACTGCGCGGCCATGATCGGGATGGCACCCGAGCGGATCGCGCTCGACCTTGCGGCGCATGTCAACGCGGACCACCCGCCGGCCAGGGTCCAGGGGCCGCCGCCGTGCCAGGAGGTCGTCCTCGACGGCCCCGACCTGGACGTGCGCCGCGTCATCCCGGCACTGACGCACACGCCGCAGGACGCCGGGCCGTACATCACGATGGGCCTGATGTACGCCGTCGACGAGGAGACCGGCGAGCAGGACGTCACCATCCACCGGCTCTGCCTGCAAGGACCGAACACGCTGAGCGCGTACTTCGTGCCCGGCAGGCACATCGACCGGCTCCGCCGCCGCGCCGTCGAGCGCGGCGGACGCCTGCCGATCACCATCAGCATCGGGCTCGACCCGGCGATCTACCTGGTCGCGGCCTTCACCTACCCGACGACCCCGTTCGGCTTCAACGAACTCAACGTCGCCGGGTCGATCCGCGGCCGCGGCGTCCCGGTCTGCGAGGCGGCCACTGTGCCGGGCCTGGCGATCGCGAACGCCGAGATCGTCATCGAGGGCTACCTCTCGGACACGATGATGCGCGAGCACCCCACGGACGATGAGGGCGGCTCGCTCCCCGAGTTCCTGGGCTACCAGGGATCGGCGCAGTCCGCACTGCCACGAGTGGAGGTCACGGCGGTCACGCACCGGCGCAACCCGCTGTACCAGTGCCTGCTCGGCCCCGGCAGCGAGCAGTCGAACATCCTGGCCCTGCCGACCGAGGCGAGCCTCTACCAGTCGCTCACGGCCGGGGTGACCGGATCGCTGGTCAACTGCCACTGCCCGCACCACGGCGGCGGAAAGCTCTCGGCCGTCCTCCAGTTCGACAAGACCGGCCCGGTCGACGACGCGACCGCCCGGCAGGCCGGGCTCGCCGCGTTCGCGGCCTTCCACGAGCTCAAGCACGTCTACCTGGTCGACCGGGACGTGGACCTGTTCAGCGAGCAGGACGTGCTGTGGGCGATGACGACCCGGTTCCAGGCCGACACGTCGCTGATCTCCGTGCCGTTCCTCAACGGGCACCCGCTCGACCCGTCCCAGAACCCGCAGTTCAACCCGGCCAACCGGCACGTCGGCACCACCACCAAGGCGGTGTTCGACTGCACCGCGCCGTTCGAGATGCGCCGGCGGTTCCGCCGCGCCGACTTCCTGGGAGGTGGGGCGTCATGACCCGTCCACCGGCGGCCGTGGCGACCTTCGGCCAGCTCGCCGACCTCCAGGCCAAGATGGGCCACGGCATCGCCCGCTTCTGCGAGCACATCGTGGCCGTCATCGACGCCGCGCACGCGGGCAAGCGCGCAGACCAGGTAGTGCCCTACATCGGACGGCCGATTCCCGTGGTCGCCGGCCTGGACGAGGCCTGCGCTCTCGGCGCGGAAGAAGTCGTCCTGGGCGGCTCGCCCCCCGGCGGCGGGTCGACCGCGGCCGTGTTCCCGTTCGTGCGGGACGTGCTCGACCGCGGCATGTGGCTCGTCAGCGGCCTGCACGAGCGCCTCGCCGACCGGTTCCCGAGCGCCGAACGGCTCATCGACCTCCGCCATCTGCCCGTTGAAGACCGGATCGGGTCGGGCAAGGCGGCCGAACTCGAGGCCTCCGTGCTGCTCACGGTCGGATCCGACTGCGCCTCAGGCAAGATGACCACCGTCCTCGAAATCGAGCGGATGCTCCGCGGCCGCCGCCGCACAGCGGTCGTGGCCACCGGCCAGACCGGCATGTACATCACCGGATCTGGCCGGGCGGTCGACGCGGTCAAGGCCGACTTCCTCGCGGGAGTGGTCGAGCACGAGGTCATGAAGGCCGCCGAGGCCGACCTGATCCTCGTCGAAGGCCAGGGCTCGCTGTTCCACCCCGCGTACTCGGGGGTCGCCCTCGGTCTGATGCACGGCGCCGCACCCGACAAGCTCGTGTTCTGCCACGACCTGAGCCGCACCCGCCTCGCCTACTTCGGGCAGGCCATCGGCGACCTGGGCGAGCAGATCGCGCTGACGCAGGCGCTGGCCGCGCGCCTGCGACCGGCCGAGGTCGTCGCCGTGAGCGTCATGTTCGACGCCGACCTCCGCATCGACGAGGCCCGTCGGCACATGGCCAGGATCGAATCCGATCTCGGCCTGCCCGTGGTCAGCCCGCGGCTGGGACTCGAGCCGCTCGCCGATCGGCTGGTGGCCCGATGAAGCTGACCTGCGAGAGCGAAGACCGCGGCCTGCTGTTCCCGCTCGCCGTGTCGCACACCGTGGTCCGGGAGGTGCGCGTGCACCGCTTCGTCTACACGGGAGCCGGGACGCGCGGCTGGTCCGAGGTCGCCACCGGCCCTTGGGCGCCCGTCTCGGCGAACGCGATGCGCGAAGCCGCCGACCAGATCGCTGAAGCGGTGGAGGACCGGAACGTCGCCGACGCCGACGACCTCGCGGACTTCCTCGCCCCCTACTACGGGAAACTGCCGACGGCGGCCACGCTCGGCGTCGAGATGGCGGTCCTGGACGCGCTCGCCACGGCCGCGAACGAGCCGCTGTGGTCATACCTCGGCCTGCCGCGACCGGACGGCGCCCCGCTGTTCACCACTGTGGACCTGCTCGACACCGACAGGCCTTGGACGCACACGCCGGGCCGCTACAAGGTCAAGCTCGGCGGACCCGACGACGCCGCGATCATCGCTTCGTGCCGCGGCACCGGCAGCCGGTTCCTCTTCGACGTCAACAGCGGCTGGGACCTCGCCGAGTACGATGCGCTCGCCCCGGCGCTGCGCGAATGCGATCCGATCGGCGTCGAAGACCCGGTCCGGTCCCTGGAGGCGATCGTTCCCCGCCGCGCGCAGTGGCGGCGCGACCGGATCTTCCTCGACGAGTCGGTGCGCGACACCGACGCCGTCCGCCGCCACGGCGACGCGGCCGCCGGGATCAACTTCAAACTGCTCAAGTTCGGCGGCCTCCTGCCCGTCCTCGACGGCATCCGGATCGCGCGGGCCGCCGGAGCCGAGATCGGCATCGGCTGCTTCATCGAACCCGAGCGGTCCATCGCCTACGCGGGAGCCCTCACCGGCCTCGCCGACCACGTCGACCTCGACGGCGACCGCTGGCTCACCGGGGCCGAGCGGTCCCGCCTCCGGCTCGACGACGGACCCGGCATCGGGAGGACGGCATGAGCACCGAGCGATATGTCGTGGCGATCACCGGCGCGTCCGGATCGGAGTACGCCCTGCGGCTCATCGAGATCCTCGTCGAGGCCGGCCACGAGGCCTACGTGGTGATCTCCGCGGGCGGCCTCGTGACATTGCGGCACGAAGTCGAACCCGAACGCCTGCACCAGGTGCTGGCGCTGGCGACGGAGGTCTTCGACGACGCCGACATCGGCGCGTCGATCGCCTCCGGCTCGTTCGTGTTCGACGGCCTCGCCGTGGTGCCGTGCTCCATGAACTCGCTGGCCCGCCTCAACGCCCACATGGCCGACACGCTGATCACCCGCGCGGCGATGGTCGCCATGAAAGAGCGGCGGCGCATGGTCGTCGTCCCCCGCGAGATGCCCATGGCCACCGGGACGCTCGAGCAGATGGCGCGGCTCTCCGGGCTCGGCGTCATCATCGCCCCCGCGTCACCCGGCTTCTACCACCGACCTCAGTCGATGGAGGAACTCGTCGAATTCGTGGCCGCCAAGACCGCCGCCTGCCTCGGCGTGCGCTCGTGGCGGCTCAAAGCATGGAAGGCGAATCAACTGTGCGACACCTGAGTTCGAAAACACCTGCCAGGAAAGGAGTCCCGTCGTGAAGGAACTGCGTCTGCGGCGATTGCGGCACCCCGAGACGGGACGCGTCGTCATCTGCCCGATGGACCACGGTGTCACCTTGGGCCCCATCAAAGGCCTGACCGACCTGGAGCTGGCCGTCGAGCGCGTGAAGCGCCACGTCGACGCCATCGTCGTCCACAAGGGCCAGATCCCGGTCGTGTCCCGCCAACTGGGCGACCACCCCGAGGTCGCGGTGCTGGTGCACCTCAACGCCTCCGTGCAGGGGGCCTCGAGCCACCCGGCGAAGGTTCTGGTCGCCGAAGTCGAAGAGGCCGCCGGGCTCGGCGCCGACGGCGTCTCGGTGCAGCTCAACCTCGGCTGCGAAGGCGACGCGGACATGCTGGCCACGGTCGGTCGGGTCACCCGCGAGGCCCGGCTGCTCGGACTGCCGGTGCTCGCCATGACCTACCCGCAGCCGCCCGGCATGAGCGGCGAGGCCACCGACGACATCGTCCACGTGGCCCGCGCCGCCGCCGAGCTGGGCGCGGACCTGGTGAAGGTGTCGATGCCCCTCGTTCCCGAAGAGGTCGAGCGCATCGTCGCCGGAGCGGGCGTCCCCGTGGTCGTCTCGGGCGGGCCGTACAACGACGACCGCCAGGCCGTCCTCGACGGCGTCCGCCTCGCGATGGAGGCCGGAGCCAGCGGTGTCGCCTTGGGCCGCAACGTGTTCCAGGACGCCGACCCGCAGCGCTCGGCCAAGGAGCTGTACGCGGCGGTACACGGCCAGTCCCGCGTGCGGTCCTTCGAAGACCTGGACGCCTACCCGATCCCCGACCTCCCCCGCAACCCGTTCTGAGCCGACCGAGAGGACCACCATGACCGCCCCGACCACTGAGAACCCCGTCGCCCGCGACACCCGCCCCGGCAAGCGCGGCGACCAGCAGGCCTGGCTCTGGGTCGACGCCTCGACCCCGGTCGCCGTCGTCGACCGCGCCTGCCAGTCCGGATACGAACGCTTCATGGCCACTGTGGACGGCCTCGATGTGCTGGCCTCCTACCAGTTGCCGCAACGGGCTTTGATCAGCCCCGTCATCGAGCAGGCGGAGGACGCCGCCGCCATCCTGGAGCACCCGGTGATCGAAGGCAGGCTCGACTGCCTGGTCGGCACCTCCCCCGAGGCGCTGCCGTCCAGCGGCTACGACGGCCCCGTCGGGCTGCTCGAACACGTCGACGACCACGACTCGCTGATGCGGGTCGTCGAGCACCTCGGCCGCGTCGACCTCGTCGCGATCGTCTTCAAGGACCCCACCAACATCCCGCTCGAACTGGTGCTCGCCGAGGCCCAGCACACCAGCACCCGGGTCGCGAAAATCGTCCAGAGCGGCACCGACGGCGAGGTCAGCTTCATGACGATGGAGTCCGGGGCCGACATCATCGTGCTGCGCTCCACCGACATCGTCGAGGTCACCAGGCTGGCCGACATCGCGAGCGAGAGCACCCGCCAGCAGCTCGCGCTCCGCCCCGCCACGGTCACCGCCGTCACCCACGTGCCGATGGGGACCCGGGTCTGCGTCGACACCACCTCCGCACTGGGCGTCGACGAGGGCATGCTCATCGGCTCGACCTCCACCGGCGGGCTCATGACCTGCAGCGAGACCCACTTCCTGCCGTACATGAACCTGCGGCCCTTCAGGGTCAACGCGGGGGCGCTGCACCTGTACGTCTGGGGCCCGAACGACCGGGCCGTCTATCTCAGCGACCTGCGCGCCGGCTCCGAGGTCCTGGCGGTCAACGCCGAAGGCCGCGCCCGGCCGGTCACGGTGGGGCGGGTCAAGATCGAACGGCGGCCGCTGCTGCTGATCGAAGCCGAGATCGACGGGCGCGAGGTCAACACCTTCATCCAGGACGACTGGCACGTCCGAATGATGGGCGCCGACGGCGAGATCCGGCCCTCCGCCGAGATCAAGCTCGGCGACCGGCTGCTCGGCTACCTCGACCGCCCCGGACGGCACGTCGGGATCCGCATCGACGAGACCATCGACGAGCGATGAGCCCCAGTGAACCGGTCTTCGAGCCGGCCACTGAGGACGACGTCGACGACCTGCTGAAACTGCAGTACCTCTGCTACCAGGGCGAAGCCGAGCGCTACGACGAGTGGCGGCTGCCCGCGCTCGTTGAGCCCCGCGACACGCTGCTCTCGGTGCTCAAGCGCGAAACGGTGATCGCCTGCCGGCTCGACGGCGAGCTCATCGCGAGCGTCCGCGCCGAGACCGACAGCCTGAGATTCCACATCGGACGGCTGATCGTGCACCCGCGCTTCCGGCGGGCCGGCATCGGGCGGCGCCTCCTGCGCGGCATCGAGGCCGCCGCCCCGCCGGGAGCCGAGCTCGAGTTCTACACCGGCCACCGCAGCGTGGAGTACCTGGCGCTGCTGGAGAGCGAGGGGTACCGCGAGACGCGCCGCGAACCGGTCTCGACCCGGCTCACCCTCGTGTACCTCACCAAACAGACAGAACGAAAGGACGGATCCCCATGAGACTCCTGGTGCTGTCGGGCGACGAAGTCCACAAGCATCTGACCGCGCGCGACTGCCGCGACCTGATGCGCGAGGCGCTCCTGGCCCTGGCGGGCGGCGAGGTGTTCCTGCCGCTGCGCACCGTCGTCCGGCCCCCGGGCCTGGCCGGGCTGCTCGCCCTCATGTCGACGCATGTGGACGGTGAACGGCCGAGCTTCGGCATGAAGTCGGTGTGCGTCTTCCACGGCAACCCCGAGCGCGGCAAGGACGCCCACCAGGGCGTCGTGACCCTGTTCGACCACGAGACCGGCGAACCGCTCGCGATCATGAACGCCGCCGCGATCACCGAGGTCCGCACCGCGGCCGTCTCGGCGCTCGCCACCGAGGCCCTCGCCCGGCGGGACGCGAACGTGCTCACCATCTTCGGCACCGGGACCCAGGCCAAGGCCCACTTGCGGGCGCTCGCCGACGTGCGGCCGTTCACCGAAGTGCGCGTCGTCAGCCGCGACCCCGCCAACGCCAGGGCCTTCGCCGAGACCGAGACCTCGGGCGTCGCTGTGCCGATCACCGCCTTCAGCGATCCCGAGGAGGCGGTGGCGGGCGCCGACGTGATCGTCACCGCCACCACCTCGCACGACCCGGTCCTGTTCCGCGACTGGGTCGCCCCCGGTGCGCACGTCAACGCGGTCGGATCCTCCATTCCGGTTGCGGCCGAACTCGACCCGCACCTCATCGCGGCCGCGTCGCTCTGGTGCGACCGCAAGGAGTCGCTGGTGAACGAGTCCGGCGACTACCTGCGCGCGGTCGAGGCGGGCGTGGTGACCGAACCGGACGTGCGCGGCGAACTCGGCGAGATCCTCGCCGGGACCATCGCGGCGCGCACGTCCGATGCGGAGATCACGGTGTTCAAATCCCTCGGCCTCGCCGTCGAGGACGTGGTGGCCGCCCGGCACCTCTACGAGGTCGCCGTGCGCGCCGGCCTCGGCCAATGGGTCGAGTTCTGAGGAGCGACGCGAACATGATGCAACTCCTCGTATACGGCGGCGTGTTCATCCTCGGCGCCGCCTCGCCCGGACCGGACTTCCTCATCGTCACCAAGCACGCGATGACCGGCCGCCGCCCCGGCCTCGCCGCGGCGGCCGGCATCGCGGGCGGCGTCGGCGTGCACGCGGCGGTCGCGCTGGCCGGACTCGGCGCGGTCCTCCTCGCCTCGCCCGGCCTGTACGCCGCGGTGCGCCTCATCGCCGCCGGGTACCTGGTCTACCTCGGCGCGACGGCACTGTGGGCGATCAGGCCCCGCCGCCCCGGCGACACGGCGGAAGCGAGCGAACCTTCGGAGGACGAAGCGCCGCTCACCGGAGCGGGCCAGGCGACGACGGTGCGGACGAAGTCCTGGACCGCGTTCCGCCAAGGGCTGCTGACGAACGTCCTCAACGCGAAGGTCGTCGCGTTCCTCATCACCCTCATGCCCGGGTTCCTGCCCACCCGGCCCGACCTGCTCGACATGACCGCGATCTGGGTCGTGTCGGTGGCCGTCACGTTGGTGTGGTTCGGCTTGCTCGCGCTCGCCGTCGCGCACTTCTCGGCGTTCCTGCAGCGGCCTCGGGTCAATTTCGCGCTCACCCTCATCGTCGGCTGCGCGCTGCTGGCCATCGGCGGCTACATGGCCGTCTCAACCCTGGCGGGACTATGACCGAATACCACGATCCCCAACTGGCGCAGCAGATCCGGGCGCTGGACCCGCTCCGCGCCGACGAGCTGCTCGCCGACCTCCCCAAGCTGAACCGGGCCGGCGACCGCGCCGCCCTCGCGATGACCCTGACGCTCCTCGTCGACAACGGCCTCGCGCAACCGGCGCGCTCCCTTCCCGAGGCGAACGCGGCGATGCGGGACCTCGGCATGGTGCTCAGCTCGGTACGGCGCCACGGCGACGAACCGGTCGAGGCGGTGCCCCGCCTGGAGGCGCTGCTGCTCGACCTCGCCGACCGCACGGGCCTCGTCCCGCGCGACATGATCCTGCACTACACGGTGTGGAACCCGACCGGAGACCGCGAGCGGACCTTCACCGGCGATCCGATGGAGCGGGCGCTGATCGAATCGGTGCGCCTGGTCGGCGACGACCTCGAGGCCGCCATCCGCCGCTGCGACCGGATCCTGGCCGCGCCGTCCCTCGAAGCGGTGCCGCCGCTCCTGCTCGACGAGCTGGCCGCCGACCTCCAGTGCATGGTGGACTCGATGGACATGGTCATCGACGAGGTGCGGCCGGAGTTCTTCTTCACCGACATCCGCCCCTACCTCGATCCCGTTCTCGTGGAAGGGAAGTCCTACTACGGCGCTGCCGCCGCGCAGATGCCGATCTGGCTGATCGACCAGGCCCTGTGGGCCGCCGACGACGGCCACGCCGAGTACCGGGATTTCGCCGCGTCCATGCTCCCGTACGCCCTCCCCCACTGGGTCGGCCACTACCGGGACTGGACCGCGAAGCCGTCCATCAGCGGCCGCATCCGCACCGCCCTCGCCCCGTACGGCACCGACGACCCGCCGCCGCACCTCGAGCGCATCGCCAAGGCGCACACCGGGGTCCTCCGGACGCTGCTCACGTTCCGGGGCCGCCACATGGGCATCACCAAGCGCGCCTATGCGGGAGCGCCGAACATGAGCGGCAGCGGCGGCGGCAGCGTCGCCCTCCTCCAGGAGATCATCGAGCTGACCCGGGCCCACGCCCGCCTGACCGCCCCGACCAGGGCGAGCGCACCTTCCTGAGGAGCCGCGGCCGCCGGTCCGGCTCATCCCCTCGGTTTCGGGATGAGGTCCGACCTGCCCTGCCACGACCCGTGTTCGGACAGCGGCCGGAAACGCAGGGTGGTGAACTCGTGGTGGAAGTCCCGCCGGTCGCGTTCCGCCATGGCCGCGCTGTGGCGCGCGGCGGCATCGCCTTCGCCGCGGCCGAAGACCATGCCCGTCATCGCGCGGGAGCTGGTCCAGACCGAGAACGTCGAGACCGTCCGGACCGGCCGCATCGCCGCGAGCGCCAGCGTCGTCTCGGGGTGGTCCCGGACCTGGCGTTCGACGGGCCTGCCCCAGTGGATGAAACGCGGCAGTTCCGGCAGCCGCACCCGGGCCAGGGTCACCGCGACCACGGGCTCACCGGGATCCGTGCGCCCGGCTTCGGCGGGCAGGTGCGCGAGCTCGCGGACGCTGCCCCAACGGCGCAGGAACTCAAGCCGCACATGCCATCCGGCGCCGAGCGCTCGACCGAGCGGCTGCTCGGCGAGAAACGCGTCGAGGGCCGCCTCGTCCTCCCACTCGGCGAACACGGCGAGCTGCCGCAGCTGCATCCGGCGCGGGGACGCCACGGGCGCGCCCAGCTCCATCCCGGCGAGGACTTCGACGTGCCGGAGCCCTTGCGCCGCAGGCGGACGCAGCATCGCACCGACGGATCGGCGCACCGGCGCCGGCGCGAGATGGAAGGAGTGAACGCTCATGATGGCGATTCAACCCTACGATGCGCCCGAAGCGGGCGGCCCGTCCGAGTGAACCCGCAGTCTCAAGCCGATGCGCGCCAGAGCATTTTTGATCGAATCGTGCGGTGGATCGGGTCGATGCGGGCGAAATCGGCCTTCTCGATGCGCTCCACGATGTCGAGCGTGTTCGATGCGAGGCCTTGACGGTCGAGGGAGATCGAGGTGAGCGGCGGGTCCACCGCTTCGCCGAGGGCCAGCCCGTCGACGCCGACGATGCGGACCTGCCCGGGGACGTCGACGCCGATCGCGTGCGCGCTCTGGACCGCCCCGAGTGCCATCAGGTCGTTGAACATGAGCACCGCGTCGGTCTCGGGGTGCAGCCGCAGCAGCTCGGCGAAGGCGCTGCCGCCGCCGGAGATGGTCTCCTCGCCGACGACGACACCGGTCAGCTGATCGCCGACGGCGCGCTCGAACCACTCGCGTCTGGGCGAGGGCTCGTACGCGCCGCGGTCGCGCTCCGAATAGTTCGAGTCGACCATGCCGAAGCGGCTCGCTCCGCGCCCGCGGAGCGCCTCGACCGCCTCGATGATCCCGGACTCGATGTCGACCTCGACCGAATGCAATCCCGGCAGATCGCTCCACGATTCGAGGCAGACGATAGGCAGGCCTCGCGCCGCTTCGAGCAACTCGGGACCGGCGAGGCTGAAGTGGCCGACCACGACATCCACCTGAGTCGACAAGAGCGCCAAGGCCTCGCGTTCCCCGCCCTCTGCAGCGGCCATCATCAGCTGCCAACCGCGTTCCACCGCCTCCGAGAGCATGTCGGCGGCGATGTCGGTGAAGTACGGGTTGCGGAACGAGGCCACCAGGAGGCCCAGCGCGTGCGTCTTGTCCCTGGTCACGAGATTGCGCGCGAAACGGCTCGGGCGGTACCCGAGCCGATCGGCGGCTTCGAGGACCTTACGGCGCGTCCCGTCGCTGATGTCCGCCATGTCGTTCATCGCCCGTGTCACCGTCTGCCGGGAAACCCCGGCCTCGGCTGCGACATCGAGGATCGTCACCCGTTTGGCCACGTCGCCGTCCTTCCATTGGTCCTCGTCCATGCTATTGACCTCCGGATGCGCTCGTCCGACCCGCATCGCGTGAGCACGGCAGGGCCGCGATCTTCGGCGAAGATCGCGGCCGCTGAGACTGCCCGAGGCGGCACGGCCGGGCCCGGTCGCCTTGGGCCCGGACGTGATCGGATCAGGTCGTGATGCGGAAGGTCGCGTCGGCGCGTCCGGTGGCCGTGCTGACCGACTCGAGCTTCAGCAGGTAGTCGTAGTGCCTGATGTAGCGGTCGGGGTGGCTGTGCGACCGGAACGAGCGCCACGAGCCGTCGGCGAGGCCCGCCACCGAGTGGAAGGTCGCGTCGGCGGCGAACGTCGAGGAGCCGTTGTTCGGGTCCAGCCGGAAGTCGTAGTTGTAGTGGCGCAGGTAGTAACCGGGCTTGTTCGCCGCCTCGAACGAGACCCCGGCCGCATCGGCCAGGCCGGGCACCAGCCGGAACTGCGCGTCCGCCGCAGGGCTGATCGTGTTGTCCAAGCGGACGTCGTATTGGATGTGGCGCACGTACCGGTCCTGGTAGTTGTAGGACTGGAGCCGGTTGAGCGTGGTCGGCTTCCGTTCCTGCACGTAGGCGAGCGTGCCGAGACCGAGCGAGTCGAAGCCGCCGGAGGCGGTGCCGTAGTCGCCTCCTCCGCCCTCGGGCCGGACCTTGGAGAGCATCTCCAACACGTTCGGCATCGCGCGGCCGAGCCGCCCGTAGTAGTGGGAGTACACCAGCTCCCACACCGGTCGGATCTGGCCGCGCCCGCCCTCGGAGATCACGGTCTGCTCGTTGTAGGTGCAGTTGTGGCCGTTGTACCAGACGAACTTGGTGAAGGGCACGCTGTGCCCGTTGTTGTAGCGGGCCACGTACTCGGCGGCCTTGGCGAAGGCGCTGTCGCGGGCGGAGTAGAGGTCGATGCCCTGGCTCCAGGCCATCTCCATGAACTCGGCCATCAATCCGATGCCCATCATCGTGTGGGCCTGGTCGCGGCCCGACTCCTGCCACTGGGCGAGGTCGCCGTGGATGAAGGGGATCACGTGCTCGATCGAGCCCTGGCCCTTGCCGTTCCAGAAGTACTCGATCGCCTGGTCGACCTTGGCCTTGTCGTCGTTGAAGATGCCGATCGAGAGGATCGATGCCATGTTGCACAGGTCCCAGTTGGCCCAGTAGTGGCCGTCGCAGGTGCCGTGGCGGCGGACGAGGAAGTCGTTGTTCAGCGTGTAGAACACGTTGGCGAGCATCGTCCGGAAGCGGGCCCGGTCGAAGCCGGGTGCGTCGCGGACCAGCTCGGCGGCGTTGGCCGCCTGGTAGCCGTAGATCCCGGCGGCGAGGGAGGTCTCGGTCCAGCCGCCGATCTCCTTGAGGGTCCCCGACCAGGCGTTGAGGATTCGCACGGCGCAGTCGCGGTGAGCGGTGTCGCCGCTGATCCTCCAGCGCAGCCCGTTCTGGTAGGCCGCGTGCATGTCGTTCATGAGCAGCCAGTAGTTCTCGGGGTCGGTGCCGTTGTTGCCGCGGATGATTCGCTCGACCGGCCGCGGGTTCCAGGTGGAGAAGGAGTGCGAGTTGTTGATCAGCCGGTTCCAACCCGAGATCCACGGCTCCCGGTTGCCCTGGACGGCGCTCCGCATCCGGTCGATGTCGTCGTTCTGGATCAGCATCCCCGGGTGGGAATAGGCCTGGGCCTGGGCGATCCCGAGGGCGCCGGCTCCGGCGGCGGCGATGCCTCCGGCGACGATCGCTCCTCTGAGGAGGTTCCGCCGCCCGATGCTCGGGCTGCGGCGGGTTCCGCTCTGCTGTTGTTCGGACATGGTGCTCCCTTGCGCCATGCGGTGAGCGACGCCGGGGAAACGCCACCGCGGTCAACGACGGTCGACGCGGGGGCGCGTCTCCTGTCGTAGAGAACGGTATCTCATAATGCTTACATATTTCAATATCTGACTCGAGATTCATCGGACTGCTGCGCGAAAGCGCTACAGCTACCGGGCACTCTTGCGGCACAGCAACCGAATACACCAGATGAACCCGCGATCAGCATTACAGATAACGGTTTCTGTCTTGCTCGGCACGCACCTCACCACGATCGTCGCCATCCCCGAACCCGATCGGACAGGAACCTGAGCGACACCCCCGAGAACTCCCTCGGTATCGCGGGCACGCGGCGCACAATCACTGCGCATGAAGCACCAGAAGTACCCGACGCGACGCGGACTGCTCCGCGGCGCGGGGGCAGTCGGCATCGGGACGCTCCTCACCGGCGCCTCCTCGCGTCATGACGAGTCCGGCGCCGCGGCCGGCAGCGCCTGGACTTTTCTCATGGAGGGCAACCGGCGCTGGTCGGGCGACCGCCCGCTCCACCCGCACGACGACGCCGCGCTGCGCCACTCCCTGGTCTGGAGCCAGCATCCGCGCGCGATCGTCTTCACCTGCATCGACTCCCGCGTACCGCCCGAGTACCTGTTCGATGCCGGCAACGGCGACCTCATGGACGTCCGCACCGCGGCCCACACCCTCGACCCGATGGTCGCCGAATCAGTCGCGTACGGACCCGTCGAGCTGCGCACCCCGCTGGTCGTGGTGCTCGGCCACCAGCACTGCGGCGCGGTCACCTTGGCCTGGAACACCCTTGACTGCGGCGGCGACGCCGCGGGCTTCGACCGGCTCGTCGAACATCTCGCCCCCGCGTACGAGGCCAGCCTGGACGCCGTCGGCGACCCGGTGGACGCGATGATCCGCGCCCACACCCGCCTCACCGTCGGCAATCTCCGCGCCCTGCCGGCACTGGCGGCTCTCGCCGAGGCCCGCGAGCTGGCGATCGTCGGCGCCTACTACTCCCTCGAGACCGGCGTCGTCGAGCGAATCTGAACGCCGCCAACACGAATCGCCTGATCGATCACCGAGCGCCCCAGCCTCCGGCCGGAACGCAGTCCCTCCTCAACCGGGGCGGTGCAGCGCTGAGCCGTTGACTGGATATCGACAAGTATCTATAGTCTCAGGTATCTTGTTTTCGACGCCTCCCTCGAATGTTTCGAATCCTTCGCTTCGCCGTCATCGCCTCCCATGAGGAGTGAGCATGGCGCTCTCCACCGATCGCAGGAACTTCCTGACCCTGACCGCGGCCACCGCCGTCGCGGCCGGGACCGGCTACCGGCTGGTCCCTCAGTAGAGCGCCCGCGTCCCGAACGCCCGCAGCGCGACCGGCGACTCCTGTCCACACGCCGCCGCCGCGAGAAGCCCCATGCCGGAGGGCTTCTCGCGGCGGCTTAAATCGATTATCGTCTATGTGATCGTGCTCATTACGATTCAAGGAGTTTCGAATGCACTCGTCCCCGATGAGCCGCCGCAGGCTCTTCCAGACCGCCGGCGTCACCGCGATCGCCGCTGCCGCAACCGGACTCGTCGCGAACCCGGTCCACGCGACGATCGCCCCAGCCCGTGAGGACATCGGCGCGCTCGCCGAGCCCTTCCCCCTCGGTCAAGTCCGGCTCAACGCGGGCCGCTGGCTCGACAACCAGAACCGCACCCTCTCGTTCCTGCGGTTCGTCGACGTCAACCGGCTCCTCTACAACTTCCGCGCCAACCACCGCCTCTCGACCGGCGGCGCCGCGGCCCTCGGCGGCTGGGAGGCCCCGAACTTCCCGTTCCGCACCCACTCGCAGGGCCACTTCCTGACCGCCTGGGCCCAAGCCTGGGTCGCCCTGGGCGACACGACCTGCCGCGACAAGGCGAACACCATGGTCGCCGAACTCGCCAAATGCCAGGCCAACAACGGCGCCGCCGGGTTCGCCGCCGGATACCTCTGCGGCTTCCCCGAATCCGACTTCACCGCCCTGGAGAACGGCACGCTCACCAACGGGAACGTCCCGTACTACGTCATCCACAAGACCCTCGCCGGGCTCCTGGACGTCTGGCGCTACATGGAGAGCACCCAGGCCCGCGACGTGCTCCTCGCCCTCGCCGGCTGGGTCGACACCCGCACCGCCCGCCTCTCCTCCTCCCAGATGCAGACCGTGCTCGGCCGCGAGTTCGGCGGGATGAACGCTGTCCTCACCGACCTCTACCAGCAGACCGGCGATGCGCGCTGGCTCACCGCCGCCAAGCGGTTCGACCACGCCGCCGTCTTCGACCCGCTCGCCGCGGGCCAGGACCGGCTCAACGGCTTGCACGCGAACACCCAGGTGCCCAAGGCGATCGGCGCCGCCCGCGAGTACAAGGCCACCGGCACCACCCGCTACCGGGACATCGCCGACAACTTCTGGACCATCGTCACCGACGCGCACACCTACGCCATCGGCGGGAACAGCGAGGCCGAGCACTTCCGACCGCCGAACGCCGTCGCCGGATACCTCGACACCGACACGTGCGAGGGCTGCAACACCTACAACATGCTCAAGCTGACCCGCGAGCTATGGCTCCTCGACCCCGACGACGCGTCCTATTTCGACTACTACGAGCGGGCGATGCTGGGCCACATGATCGGCTGGCAGAACCCGGCCGACGCCCACGGGCACATCACCTACTTCACCCCGCTCAAACCGGGCGGCCGCCGGGGCGTGGGCCCGGCCTGGGGCGGCGGCACCTGGTCCACCGACTACGACTCGTTCTGGTGCTGCCAGGGCACCGGCATCGAGACGTTCACGAAGCTCATGGACTCCGTCTACTTCCACGACGACGCCGGACTCTATGTCAACCTCTACACGCCCTCGACCCTCACCTGGTCCCAGCGCGGCGTCACCGTCACCCAGGCCACGACCTACCCGGTCGGCGACAGCTCGACCCTCACCGTGACCGGCACGAGTGGACAGTGGACGATGCGGCTGCGCATCCCCGCCTGGACCCAGAACGCCACGGTCAGCGTCAACGGCACCGTCCAGAACATCGACACCAGCCCCGGGCAGTACGCCGAGCTCAACCGCAGCTGGGCCTCGGGCGACACAGTCACGGTCAAGCTCCCGATGCGCGTCGTCATCGAAGCGGCCAACGACAACCCGAACGTCGCCGCCGCAATCTACGGGCCGGTCGTGCTCTCGGGGAACTACGGCAGCACCGCCCTCAGCGCCCTGCCCGCGCTCACCGTGGGCTCGATCCAGCGGACCAGCACCTCGTCGCTGGCCTTCACCGCGACCGCCAACGGCGCCAACGTGAACCTGGGTCCGTTCTACGACGCCCACGGACACAACTACACCGTCTACTGGAACACCGGTGGCGGGACTGCGGGCCAGGTCGTCAAGCTCCAGAACGTGGGCACCGGGATGGTCCTCGGCGTCCAGAACATGTCCAAAGCCGACGGCGGACTGGCCGTCCAGTGGCACGACACGAGCACCGCCGACCACTACTGGGAGATCGTGGCCTCCGGCTCGATCGTGAAGCTGCGCAACCGCAACAGCGGCAAGGTCCTCGGCGTCGAGAACATGTCCACGGCCGACAACGCCCGGGTCCTCCAGTGGGGCGACAACGGCACCGCCGACCACAACTGGACGCTCGTCAACCTCGGCGACGGGACCTACAAGATCAGGAACGCCAACAGCGGCAAGCTGCTCGGCATCCTCAACGGCTCGACCTCGGCTGGCGCCCAGGCCGTGCAGACCCCGGACGACGGCACCGCCGACAACCGGTGGAGGCTCGTGTGACCGGAACGCCGAGCAGGTCCTCGAGGTCGCCGACCGGGTCGAGGTGATGCGCCTGGGTCGTCGCACCGCCCGCTTCAACGCGGCCGATGCGACGACCGACGATCTCATGGCGGCCATGACCGGGTCGCTCGTGACCGAGCCTGAGGGACCGGCCTTGCCTCCAAGGTATTGACATCTGTGCATGTCTTGATGGATCATTTTATTAGGTGATCCAACAAACTCCTGCGGACACCGCGTCCCCATCGTCATCGCTCCACCGCGGCCGAGGCTGAGCGGGCGTCGGCCATCAATGGCGGGCAGCAGGGAAGACCGGAAAGGAGAGCTCCTCGTGGGTTCGAAAAAGAGCAGGTTCAGGGCCGCGTTCGTCGCGGTGGCGTTGGCGGTCGGGGTATCCGTTACCGGCTGGGTGACCCCGGCATCAGCCGACACCATGACACAGCGCAACGCCTCCCAGATCATCGCCGACATGGGCGCCGGCTGGAACCTCGGCAACAGCTTGGAAGCCAACGCCAACGGGGTCCCGAGCGAGACCGCGTGGAACAACCCGACCGTGACCCAGGCGCTGATCGACAGCGTGCAAGCGGCAGGGTTCGACACCATCCGGATTCCGGTGTCCTACCTCAACCACATCGGCACCGGCCCGAACTACACGATCAACGCCTCCTGGCTGAACCGTGTCCAGCAAGTCGTGGACTACGCCTACGACCGGGGCATGCATGTGGTCATCAACATGCACGGCGACGGCTACAAGGGCGTCCCCGGCTCCTGGCTGATCTGCGACGCCACCGACCAGACGACGATCAAGGCCAAATACCAGAAGGCCTGGCAGCAGATCGCCACCCGCTTCAGGGACTACGACCAGCGCCTGATCCTGGAGTCGATGAACGAGGAGTTCGACGGGCAGTTCGGCAACCCGACGCAGCCGTGCTACTCGAACATCAACAGTTACAACCAGATCTTCGTCGACACCGTGCGACAGACCGGTGGCAACAACACCTCGCGGTGGCTGCTCGTCCCCGGCTGGAACACGAACATCGACTACACCACCGGCAACTACGGCTTCGTGATCCCCACCGACAACTACCGCTCCCCCTCCATCCCCAGCGGCGAGCGGCGGATCATGATCTCCGTCCACTACTACTCGCCCTGGGACTTCGCCGGCGAGGAGAACGGCACGATCACCCAATGGGGCCCGGGCGCGACCAACCCGTCCAAGACCTCCACCTGGGGGCAGGAGGACTACATGGACGCCCAGTTGAAGCTGACCTACGACGCCTTCGTCGCCAAGGGGTACCCGGTCGTCGTCGGCGAGTACGGCGCCATCGACAAGTCCTCGCACGACTCTGCGAACAACCAGTACCGCCAGGACTTCGCACGCACCTTGGTGGCCACCGCCAAGAAGTACGGCGCCGCCACCATCTACTGGGACAACGGCTTCAACGGGCAGTACGGGTTCGGGCTGTTCAACCGTTCCACCAACGCGGTCACCCAGCCGGGGCTTGTCAACGCCATCATGAGCGGCCTCGGTTCGGCCCAGCCGTCCGACTCCGTAGCGATCGTCGGCGCGGCGTCGAACCGCTGCCTGGACATCCCGAACTCGTCGACTGCGAACGGCACCCAGGCGCAGCTGTGGGACTGCAATCAGCGATCCAACCAGCTGTTCACCCGCACCACCGCGGGTGAACTGAAAGTGGGCGGCAAGTGCCTCGACGCTTCTGGCTGGGGCACGACCAACGGCACCAAAGCGGTGATCTGGGACTGCACGGGCGGCGCGAACCAGCGCTGGAACGTCAACTCCAGCGGCACCATCACCAACGTCCACAACGGACTCTGCTTGGACGCCAACGCCGGTGGCACCGCCAACGGCACCCAGATCATCCTCTGGACCTGCAACGGCGGCAGCAACCAGCGCTGGACCCTCCGATAGGGGACCGACCACACAGGCACGGCCTCGGACTTAGGGGCGGCACCGCATCCGCGGTGCCGCCCGCCGCAGGGCGATCCGACGACGCGGCCGGTCGCGATCGCGACGACCGGGACGCCTAGCGGCGCCCGCCGGGTAGCACCGGATCTCACCATCGAGCATCATGCTCCGGCCACCCGCTGAACCGGCACATCCCTCTACTGGAGCCAACCGGCGACCGCGATGACCTCTTTGGCGATTTCGGTGACCGGGCGGTCGTCGGTGCCCACCCTGACCGTGCCCGCGGGCGCGCGAGCCTCGAGCATCGGCGCTTTCTGAGCCGTGGTCCGCAGCTCCGCTTCGAGCCGCGAGCCCTGCTCGCGGCGGGTCAATCGGTCAACGGCAGTCGCGTCGGAGGCGGTGAGCAGGATCCGGATCAGACGCACCTCACCCGTCAACGCGCGCTGGATCATCGCCCCGTATTCAGGCAGCACGCTCACGGTTCTCGTGTAGACCAAGCGGCGACAGCCGAGCCGGGCGTACTCGGCCCACATGGCCGCCAGATTTCGCTCAGTGACCTGCACTCGGTCCGGGTCGCCCGCCGGCGCTGGATGCAACTGGCCGATCATGTCGCCCTCGATGTACGCATGAGCGACCCCAGCCGCCGCCAACTGCGCCGAGACTTCCCAGCCGACGGTCGTCTTCCCGACCCCGGCCCGACCGCCGATGAGCAGTGCTTCAACATGATCCATCACGACAGCATGTCAGGCCGAGATGCGAGGCACTGCCGCACCGGTCGGGCGGCGTCGGGATCCGTTGAGGGCGAAGGCAGTCGTCGCATCACCGTTGCCGGCGTTTCGCCTTCTCCGCCATCGTCACGCCACCGGGCAGTGCGGGGCGGGTACTGTGCGGTCGGGCGGTCCGGGGCCGCCCTGACACGACCTGCGGCACTCGCGCCGCGGGTCCGGAGGGATCCCGCATGATCCGCGACGACGGTGCCCTGATCGGGTGCGCCGAGGAAAGGGGTGGTGTCAGTTGACAGGCGGACTGCTGTGGGGCTTGACGGGCCTGGCGCTGCTCGACTCGGTCAACGCCGCCACGATCTGGCTCGTCATCGTGATCCTGCTGGGCGCGAAGCGCCCCGCACCCACCGGCTGGGCGTTCATGCTCGGAGTGTCGGTTTCGTTCCTGGCCTTCACCCTGATGTTCTACTTCGGACTGACCTTTGCGGACTCGGTGCTGGAGGGGTTCACGCTGTGGCTGCGCCGCCTGCTGTTCGCCGGCCTGGCGGTTGCACTGGTGGTGTTGGGCGCGCGCAGGCTCAAGCCTCGCGAGCGCAAGGGTTACACCCTGCCGCCGTGGGTGAACGCCTGGAGCGCATTGCCGTTCGGAGTGCTCGCCACGGTCGGGGACCTCCCCAACGCGTTCCCGATGGTCCTGGCCGTCGAACGCCTCATCGACGCCGATATAGCGGCCCCGGCCGCAGTTGCCGTCCTCGTCGGCTACACCCTCGTCTACGCCCTGCCCTCAGTGCTGATCCTCGCGGCCGGCCTGGCGTTCAACGAGGAGCTGCGCGAGCAGCTCCAGTCGATGCTCAGCGGCCGCACCTCCGGGACCGCCGAGCCGAGCCCGAAGACGGCCGCGGCCTGCTTCGCGGGCGCCGCCGCGAGCCTCGCCGTCCTGTTCCTCTGGGTCGGCTGAACACCTACCCGAAGATCGAAGCCCTGCAGTCGGTGTCAGGAATCGTCGTTGCGACCGAGCTCGACTCCCGTCGGGAGAGGGGCTTCCCCGTGGCGCTGCTTGTCGACCCGTTGCAGGGACGCCGCGACGGCCACCATCGCCACTTCGGCGAGGATCGAGACCACCACGAGCCAGCCGAGTTCCTGCGTGATGGCGATGGCGATCACGAACGCATCGATCACGATGAACGGGCCCAGCATCAGCGCCGCCCGGTTGCGACGGAAACTCGACTCCCCCGTGTCCATCATGTTCTCGGCGATCGCCTGCTTCGGGCGCAGGATGACCTGGAGCGGCCACAGCACCAGGACGAAGAACACGATGGCGAGCAGCAGTCCTGCGGCGTAACCGAGCAGGCCGAACATCACCGACGGCATCGGCGGGCCGTCGACGGCGAACCAGTAGTGCCACTTGTCCGCGGCCTGCGCCGCGGCCATGGCACCGGAAGCCCGCATGACGATTTCGGTGACGGCCATGACGATGACGGCGCCGAGCGCGCCGAACAACGGGAAGACGAACCAGCGTGACGTGACCGTCGCCATCGACAGATCGTGGTCTCGGCGCCATGCGAGCTCGAGGGTCGGGAAGGCGCCGGCCAGCGCGGGTCCGATGAACATGAGCCAGCTGGCGGGGTTCTCGCCCTCGGTGTCGCCGACCGCGATGACCATGCCCCATGCGCTCGCGAGCACACCGATAACGGCTACGGCCCTTGCCGGGATGCTGTAATTCGCAGCGAGCCAGGCGCGAGCGGTCGTCGGTCGGCCGACGTCGGTTTTGGGGGCTTTGGGCGTGGTCACTTCGCGATCGTATCAACGCGCCGCCATGGACCGGACAAGGAATTTCCCCCGGCGGCGAGAGGCGACTCCCGCTCAGCGGCTGGTGCCGGTCATTGCGAGGACTCCCGGGGAGTCGGTCAGTCCGGTGGCGCGAACGGGCCGACCATCCAGGTCCCGTCCGAGGCGCGAATGGAGTGGAGGAGTTTGCCCTCGGTGACGACCGCGGTATCGATCGTCGTGCCGACCCGGGTGGTGGCGATCTGGCTGATGCGCCCGAAGGCCCGGAGCAGATTCCAACTCGGCTGCCAGCTGCCGTTTTCATTGCGGACGGTGTGGTAGAGACTGGTGCCCCCTTCGGAGGCGCCGAAGACATGGAGCTCGCGCCCGAGCGTGGTCGCCGCGATGTGGACGGCGCCCGTGATAAGGCCCGATTATGAAGGGATGGGGGCTGAACGGCGTCCATGAACTCTCGGGAACCGATGCCTCCTGAGGCGTCCTCGATGGAGTCTGGTGACTGAAACCCTCGTTTACAAGACGGAACACGGGAAAGCGGCAGGAATCGAACTAGCGCTTCATTGATGCCGCCGACCGGGCGGCCTGCTCGATCTTCGCTCGGTAGGCTGCGCGGGCTTCCTCGTCGATCGGCTGCTCGCGTTCGGCGCGCATCCCGGTCCGGCCGTCGATGCCCTCGCGCAGGATATCGGCGTGCCCGGCATGCCGGATGGACTCGCCGAGGACATGGAGCATGATGAGGAACAGGTTCGTCTCGGCATGAGGCTCCGGCCACCACGGCACGTGGCCGGGGGCATCGATGGGAAGCTCGTTGATCGTCGCGTCCGAGTGTTCCCAGGTGCGCCGGTAGAACCCGATGATCTGGTCGCGGGTCTCGTGCTCGGTCGCCCATTGATCGCTGCCGTCGGAGTCCTGCCACCGGGGCAGCGGTTCCGGGGAAGGGCGGTCGAAGACCTCGCCGAAGTACCTGGCCTCGACGGTGGCCACGTGTTTGACCAGGCCGAGGAGGTTGGTCCCGGTCGCTGTCAACGGTCGGCGGGCGTCGTATTCGGACAAGCCGTCGAGTTTCCAGAGCAGCGCTTGGCGGTCCTGTCGCAGTCTCCCGTGCATGTTGGCTTTCGCGAGTCCATCGATCATGCGGCATGAGCCTGCCACATGGCTGCTCGTGGACTCAGATCCCCTAGGGGTCAGCGGAGTAACCGACCTCCGTCCCGCCCGACACCGAAGGCACCGTCCCGATCAGGGACGGCACGGGATGCGGAGTGAGGTTCGGGAACGGATAGCTGCTCCCCCACGCGCCGTTCACCGTCTGCCCCTCCGGCCAGCCGTCGGCGGTCCAGGTGATCGGGGCGAGGGCGGGCACGCGGCCGCCGGGATAGGCGTCCAATGGTTCGACTGGAATTTGTTGACACACCTGGCCGCCACCCGGGCGGGCGGCTACCGCAAGCAGCGACAACCCGGAAGTCGGCCGGGCTCGAGGGGCACGGATCGGTCTCTTGACAAAGTTTGGTCGGCAAACTTAGTCTGGTGGCGCACCAGGAGTTCGACCCCCCTCCGGCGGCTAGCGCCGCGCCCTCACGGAACCCGCCTTCCCGCAAGGAGAACCGTGAAGACCTCAGACACTGCCCGTAGAAGACGAACGCGGCTCGGCGCGATCGCCGCCGCCGCGGTCACGGCCCTGACCACGGGACTGATCGGCGCCGTTACCGCCCAAGCGGGCCAGAGCTCCCGGCCGGACCATGCGGCACCACCGTGACCGGAACCTCCGCCTAGCAGCAAACCCGCAACGCGGCGTGGGTGTCCAGGTGCCCACGCCGCTTCAGCACCCGAAGGAGATCAACATGACCGCCGCGCTTTCGGTCCAGCTCTACAGCGTGCGCGACGCGCTCGCCGCCGACCTGCCGGGAACGCTCGACCGCATAGCGGGACTCGGCTTCGCGAACGTCGAACTCTTCGGCTTCGTCGACCGAGTGGACGAGTACCGCACCGCGCTCGCGAACGCGGGCCTCACCGCGCTCTCGGGCCACGCCGCGCTCGCCGAGGGCGATGCCGAGCGCGCGCTCGACGCCGCGGCCGCCCTCGGCATGCGGACGCTCATCGAGCCGATGGTCCGCCATGGATGGGAGACCGCGGACGGCGTGTCCGCCATCGCGGACCGGCTCGGTCAGATCGCCGCCCAGGCCCGGCCGCTGGGCATCGAGGTCGGATACCACAACCACACCTGGGAGTTCGAGTCCGAGATCGACGGACGCAATGCGTTCGACGTGTTCACCGAACGGCTCGACCCCGCGGTGGTGCTCGAGATCGACACGTACTGGGCCGAGGTCGGCGGCGCGAGCGCGCCCGAGCTGCTCGCCCGCCTCGGCGACCGGGTGCGGCTGATCCACGTCAAGGACGGACCCCGCAGCACCGACGCGGCCGCGCAACAGCCCGCGGGATCGGGCGACATGCCGGTCAAGGAGATCCTGGCGGCCGCGCCCGGGGCCGTGCGGGTGATCGAATTCGACGCCTACGCCGGCGACATCTTCGACGGGATCGCGCAGAGCCTGCGGTTCGTCTCCGGGCAGGCGTCATGAGCGGGGGGCCGGTAGGCGTCGGCGTCATCGGCGCGGGAGTCATCAGCGGCGAGTACCTGCGGAACCTCACCGCGTTCCCCGACCTCGCCGTGCGATTCGTAGCCGACCTCGACACGGACCGGGCCAAGGCGCAGGCGGAGGCATTCGGCGTCCCGGCGTCGGGGACGGTGGCCGAACTGCTCGCGCGCGAGGACATCGAGATCGTGGTGAACCTGACGATCCCCGCCGTGCACGCGGAGGTCGGCCTCGAGATCCTGCGCGCCGGCAAGCACGTGTGGAGCGAGAAGCCCGTCGCACTAGACCGCGAGAGCGGCCTGCTGCTGCTGGAGGAGGCGAGGCTACGCGGTCTCAGGGTCGCGTGCGCGCCGGACACCGTTCTCGGCTCGGGCATCCAGACCGGCCTGCGGGCCGTCAAGGAGGGCCGGATCGGGGAACCGCTCACCGCCCTGGCGATCATGAACTCCCCCGGCCCCGAGTCGTGGCACCCGAGCCCGGAGTTCCTCTTCGACACCGGCGGCGGACCCCTGTTCGACATCGGACCGTACTACCTGACCGCCCTCGTCCACGTCTTCGGTCCGGTGCGCCGCGTCAGCGCGACCTCCTCGCGCTCCCGCGCCACGCGCGTCATCGGTTCGGGCCCGCGCGCCGGAACGGAGTTCCCGGTGAACGTCCCGACGGCGCACAGCGCGCTGCTGGAGTTCACCAGCGGCGCAAGCGCGGTGGCCTTGTTCAGTTTCGAGTCCCACCTGACGCGGGCCGGCCTCCTCGAGGTCACCGGAACCTCGGGCACGCTCGCGCTCCCCGACCCGAACGGCTTCGGCGGCCCCTCGCGGCTGTGGCGGGACGGCGGCGAGCCGGACGTGATCGATGCCGTCGGACCCGAGTACGGCAGAGGCGCGGGCGTGCTCGACCTGGCCCGCGCCATCCGATCGGGAACCGACGAGCGGGCCTCCGCCGCCATCGCCTTCCACGTGCTCGATGTCATGGTCGCGATCGCGGAGGCCGCGGCGTCAGGGAGCGCCGCCGAACCGCAGAGCACAGCGACCCCGCCCGATGCGCTTCCACACCAATGGGACCCGACAGCCCGCACGCTCTGACCGCCGCTGGAGGACGCTGCATCGGGAACCAGTGCCCGGCCGGACGCACCGGCCGGGCACTGGTCATTTCGTTGTGGCCGTTACTCGCCCGAGGGGGCGGGGAACTGGACGCCGCTGGCGATCGGCGTGCCGAAGTTCGGTGTGCCGTCCGCGTTGAAGGTGAACTCCTGCACCCGGGTCTGCCGCGTGTTGCCGCATCCCTGGCTCGCCGACGTGTTCCCGTGGTAGACCAGCCAGTGCTCGGTGCCGTCCGGCGAGGTGAAGAACCCGTTGTGGCCCGGGCCGTAGACGCCGTTGCCCTGCTGGAACACCGGCGTCGACTTCTTGGTCCACGACGAGGCCGCGAGCGGGTTCGATCCGGTGAGTTCCAGCAGCCCCAGTTTGTAGTCCGGGGTGTTGCACGAGGAGGCCGAGAAAGTCACGAACGTCCTCCCGTCGTGCTGGAGCACGGCCGGGGCCTCATTGACCCGCGCGCCCACGGTCTCCCAGCTGTGGCTGGGTCGGGCGATCGTGGCGTGCGCGCCGGTGACGGTCCACGGGTTCGACATGGCGGCGATCCGGATCGACTGGTCCGCGCCGACCCACTCGCTCCACATGAGGTAGAGGCCACCATTGACTTCCAGGTACGTGCCGTCGATGTTCCACTGGTTCGGCAGCGGCGTCCCCATGAACTCGTAGGGCCCCATGGGTGTCGCGCTGGTCGAGCGGAGCACGTGCAGCTTCTGCCCGTCGAAGTTCGTCTGCGAGTTCCCGGAGGTGTACATGAGGTACCAGGTGCCGTTGATGCGGTGGAACTCCGGCGCCCAGTGCGAGCAGCAGCGGCTCGGCACGTTGGCGTCGTTCCAGACCACGGTGTCGCTCGCCGTCTTCAGACCGGCCAGTGTGGTGGCGCGGCGCATGATGACCGTCGAATCCCAGGTCGTGGTCGACATGTAGTAGTAGCCGTCCCAGTACTCGATCCACGGGTCGGCGCCGTTGCTGCGAATCGGGTTGGCGAGGGTGTTCTGGGAGCCGGTGCCGACCTGGTTGAGCCGCCATTTCTGGGCGTTGGAGCCTTCATAGGTGTACTGCGAGATGCGACTGCCCGGGGTCGTCGACCATTCCCACAGGTCGAGGGCCTTGCCCGAGAAGCGGTTGATGAAGCTGTACGTGCCGTCGGCGTGTTCGGTTACCGACCACTGCTGGTTGGTGCCGCCCACGTCGGTCCACTGTGCGATGGTCGCGCCGTTCGCGGCGTTCTTCTGGTAGACGTCGAGCACCATGTTCGAGTGCCGGACCTGGATCTTGTAGTAGCCGCCGCCGGCGTCGACGAACCGGAACTGCTGATTCGTCGCGTCGGTGCGGTTCCATTGGGTGAGTTCGGCTCCGGCCGCGGTCGATGCGTTCTTGATGTCGAGGGCGAGGCCGGAGTGGGCGCTGGTGATGACGTACCAGGTGCCCGGGGTGACGGCGGCCTGCGCCGGGGCCGCGGAGGCGGCGACGAGGCCCAGGGCCGTGAGCGTGGCGGTGAGGGCGAGCGCGATGAGCGAGCGCCAGCGAGTGTGCTGCGGCATGGTCAGCTCCCGTTCAGGACGGGCCAGCCCGCCGCGTTCCATTGGATCTGCTCGATGTCGAGTGCGAAGCCGCCGCCCGAGCCGTACGCGTGGTACGCAATGAATCCCCTGTGGATCGACTGGCCGCCTGCGGCGACGTTGTTCCCGTATGCCCCGAGGACCACGGTGCCGCCGCCGTTGCGCATATCCACGCCCGCGGCGTCGACGAAGGGGCCGGTCGGCGAGGTGGAGCGGCCAACGGTGATCTTGTAAGTGGAGTTCGCCCCGGCGCAGCAGGTGCCGATCGAGGTGAACAGGTAGTAGTAGCCGTTGTGGTAGGTCATGGACGGGCCTTCGATGCCGCCGCTCTTGGTGGCGAGGCGGATCGGGGTGGCGCCGGCCTTGGGTTTGCCTGAGGGCCAGTCGAGTTCGATGGTGTGGATGCCCTGCTGCCAGGAGCCGAAGACCATCCAGTGCCGTCCGGAGGCGTCGACGATGATGTTCGCGTCGATCGCGTTGTAGGCGTTGCCGTTGTAGGACTGGAAGACGACGCCCTTGTCGGTCCAGCCGTAGCCGGGCGCGGACGGGTCGAGGCTCGTGCTGGTGGCGAGGCCGATGGCCGAGCGCTGGGAGCCGAAGGTGGAAACCGAGTAGTAGAGGTAGTACAGGCCTTGGGCGGCGTCGTAGTGGATCTCGGGTGCCCAGAGGTTCTCGACGCCGGGGATCTGCTGCTTGGTCCACGCGGGCTTGGCGTTCCACATGTACCCGGCGTTCTGCCAGGTCTGGCCGCCGTTGGTGGAGCGGAGGATCGGGATGTTGCCGTCGCTGAAGCGGATGTCGCCGGTGGCATAGACGAACCAGGGCTGGCCGGTGCATCCAGCCCACAGGGCGGGGTCGTGGGCGCCCAGGCTGCCGCTGAGGCTCGGCGGCTGGGCGGGGCCGCTGGAGCAGTCGTTCGGCTCGGGCTGCTGGGTGCCGCCGACCGGGGTGAGGGACCACTGCTGGTTGGTGCCACCGGTTGCGGTGTACTGGGAGATGCGCCCGCCCGCGGCGGTCGACCACTCCCACACGTCGAGCGCCTTGCCGGAGAGGCGGTTCACGAAGGACGCGTACCCGCCGGACTCGGTGACCGTCCACTGCTGGTCGGTGGCGTTCGTATCGGTCTCCTGGACCACGTACGCGCCGTCAGCGGTGCTCTGGTTCTGCAGGCCGAGGACTTTGCCGCTGTGCCGGGATTGAATGCGGTAGTAGCCCCCTCCGGCGTCGACGAACCGGAACTGCTGGTTGGTCGCGTCGGTGCGGGTCCATTGGATCAGTCCGGCGCCGTCGGCGGTGGAGCGGCCGTCGATGTCGAAGACCAGGCCGGAATGGCGGCTGGTGAGGACGTAGTCCGCATTGGTGTCGATGGCCGCGTTCGCGGTCGTGGGTGCGAGGAAGGCCAAGCCCGTAGCGGCGATGACGGCGGCGGCGAGCCCGGCGAACCAGGATCTGCGCCGTTGCCGCGGTTGTGGATTGCTCATGCGTGTACCAATCTCTAGGAAGTGAGGGATAGAGACTAATCGATGTTATCGGACACATGGATCGTTACACAAGGGGTCGGGCGGTGTCATTCGAACCGGTTGCCATCCGCGTCGGGAGCCGAGTTGCCTCACGGTGTGGATCGATGGTGAAATTTTAGCGATAGAAAGCATCATTAATGATATTCAGCAACGCTGACCACAGCATTTCGTGACGCATCAGGGTGCACGCCATCCGATGAGCGAGTCCCACGCCTATCAACCCAGTTCATCCAAGGTGTTGCGCCCCTAGGCACTGACCGCTATGCTCTTCGCATCTCTATATCGATACAATTCGATCTCCCCGGGCGTCCTTGGCATCGCCCGTTTCAGAACCCGACTAGCACGGAGCGAAGATGCACATCCCAACCTCTCGACGGGCCCGACGCCTGCGAGCACCCGCAACGGTGGCGATCGGTCTCGTCGCCGCAGCGGCGACGATGATCGCCCTGAACACCGCCGAGGCCGCCACGATCCGCTACGAGGCCGAGAGCGCCCCGGCGACCTGCGACGGCGTGGTCGAATCGAACCACACCGGCTATTCCGGCAGCGGGTTCTGCAACTCGAACAACGCGGTCGGCGCGGCGAACCAGTTCACCGTCAACGCCGCGAGCGCGGGCACGGCGACACTGGCGATTCGGTACGCCCACGGCGGCACCGACATCCGCTCCGCCGACATCCTCGTCAACGGCGCGGCGGTGGAGACGGCGAGCGCCTTCAGCGCGACCGGCGCCTGGACCACCTGGTCGACCAAGACCGTCACGATCCCTGTCAACGCGGGGAGCAACACGATCCGGCTGGTCGCCTCCACAGCCTCGGGCCTGGCGAACATCGACTACGTCGAGATCACCGACGGCGACCCGCCCCAGACCGGCGACGGCCGGTATGAAGTGGAGGAGCTGACCCGCGGTGTCACCGTGGTGCCCTCGGGCAGCGGCCGCCTCGTCTCGTGGCGGCTGCTGGGCACCGATCCGTCCAATGTGGCATTCAACGTCTATCGCGACGGCGCCAAGCTGAACTCGTCTCCGCTGACCGGAGCGAGCAACTACCTGGACACGGGCGGATCCTCCAGCTCCCGGTACACCGTGCGGACCGTCGTGAACGGCGCCGAGGGCGCCGACGCGGGCACCGAGATCACGTTCAACTCCAGCGGCTATTACGACGTCCCGATCCAGAAGCCCGCGGGCGGATCGACCCCTTCGGGGTCGTTCACCTACGAGGCCAACGACCTCAGCACCGCCGACCTCGACGGCGACGGCACCTACGAGCTCATCGTGAAGTGGTACCCGACCAACGCCAAGGACAACGCCCAATCGGGCTACACCGGCAACACCATCATGGACGCCTACAAGCTCAACGGGCAGCGGCTGTGGCGCATCGACCTGGGCCGCAACATCCGCTCGGGCGCGCACTACACCCAGTTCCAGGTCTACGACTACAACTCGGACGGCAAAGCCGAGATCGCGATGAAGACCGCCGACGGCACCCGGGACGGCGTCGGCACGGTCATCGGCTCCTCCAGCGCGGACCACCGCAACTCCAGCGGCTACGTGCTCTCCGGCCCCGAGTTCCTGACCATCTTCAACGGCCAGACCGGCGCCGCGATGGACACGATCAACTACAACCCGCCGCGCGGCAACGTCAGCGATTGGGGCGACAACTACGGCAACCGGTCCGACCGGTTCCTCGCCGGAACGGCCTACCTCGACGGCGAGACCCCTTCGATGATCTTCGCCCGCGGGTATTACACGCGCTCGGTCATCTGGGCCGTGGACTGGAACGGCACCGACCTGACCACCCGCTGGACCTTCGACTCGAACACTGCGGGCAGCCAGTACCGAGGCCAAGGGGCGCACAGCCTCTCGATCGCCGACATGAACGGGGACGGAAACCAGGACGTCGTCTACGGCGCGATGGCGGTCGGCTCCAACGGGCAGGCGCTCTACAACACGCGATTCGGCCACGGCGACGCGCTCCACGTGTCCGACCACGTGCCCAGCCGCGCCGGCCAAGAGGTCTTCATGGTGCACGAGAGCGGCAGCGCTCCGTCCTCCAGCCTCAATGGCTCCAACGGTCAGATCCTGTTCCAGACGAGTCCGAGCGGCGACAACGGCCGGGGCGTCGGGGCGAACATCCTCGCCTCGAATCCTGGCTCCGAGTACTGGTCGGCGAACGTCGGCGGCCTGCTCAACGCCTCCGGCGCCAACATCGGCGCCAAGCCCGGCTCGATCAACTTCCTGTCCTGGTGGGACGGCGACGGCGAGCGCGAACTGCTCGACGGCACCCAGATCTCCAACTACCCGTCGGGCACGCTCCTGTCCGGCTCGGGCGTGACCTCGAACAACGGCACCAAGTCCACCCCGGGCCTGTCCGCCGACCTGTTCGGCGACTGGCGTGAAGAAGCCGTCTGGAAGACCTCCGATTCCTCCGCGCTGCGGATCTACGCCACGCCGCATCAGACGAACCTGCGCGTCCCGACGCTGATGCACGACATCCAGTACCGGGTCGCCATCGCCTGGCAGAACACCGGTTACAACCAGCCGCCGCACCCGAGCTTCTACATCGGCAGCGACAAGACCACGTACGCGTGGCCTGACGTCCACACCCCGTAAAGTCCCCGCGGAGCCCGGGCGCCGTACCGGAACCCCCGGGCTCCCCGGCACACAGGGCGAACACTTCGAGGGTCACTCCGGCGCTGCCGCAGGCCCGACTTCCACGGACGCACTTCTGGTGCCCGATTCAGCCGAGCCGCATGTACGGGATGGTCAGCGGGTAGTCGCCGAAGGCGGCCTCGGCGTCGGTGCTCGTCAGACCGTAGCGGCTCAGATCGTGCTCGTGGGCGCGGCCGATCCCGGGGCCTGCCAGGACCTTCTCGAGACGACCGGAGTCCGCCTGAGTCCACGGGGTGCCGATCTGCTCGAACAGCAGCGGCAATTTGGCACGTGCGTCGGCGTCGAGCTGCGGGTACGGCACGTTGATGACGGCGTCGCGCGGCAGCTTCATGCGGTCGGTGCGCGCCCGTTCGATCATGGTCGCCATGAGCTTCAGCCACACCGCGCCGATCGCGTGCCGGTCGGGGCCGCGGACATGCAGTGCCATGGACGTCTCGATCAGACTGCATGTCGACCCGACGACGGTGACCGGATCGCGGTGGAGCCAGACGATCTTGGCATCGGGGAAGATCTCCCTGATCACCGCGAAGTTGGCCAGGTTCGCCGACGCCTCCACCACCCAGCGGGTCTTCGGCCGCCCGTACTGGAGGACCTGGAGCGCCGCCTTGAGGTGGCGGTAGTCGGTACTGAAATCGCGCTTGTACAACCACTCGACGTAATCCGGGAGGATCGCTCGGGTGAGGTACTGCGCGCCGTGGGGAAGCAACTGCGAGCAGTCCCACGGCTTCTCGGCATCGAAACCAAAGGCGTCGTGGAATTTCGGGGCGAGCCTGCTCAACTGCCTGTACAGAGCGGCGACCGATTTGATGCGTTCGCGCCGCTCGCGTTCGGGCAGTTCAATATCGGTGAAAGCCATCTCCCACAGCAGCGGGGCACGGTGGTTCGCCGAGCGGGCGAGGACGCCGCGGGTGAGGGTGGCGGCGGTGCGCGGGAGGGCTGCGATGAAGATCGGCGCGACGACCTCCTCGCGGCCGATCTCCGGGTGATCGTGATGCAGTCGCCGAATCCGCAGGCGGTTCTGGAGTCGCAGTTGGATATCGGCCTGGACCGCCTGCCAGCCGATCGCGGTGAGGCGGTCCATCTTCGCGAAAGCGTGGAAGAGCCGGCGGTAGTCGTCCACGAACGCCTCATCGCCTAGAGCGCTCCATTTCGCGTCGCGCTCCGCTTTGGCGACGAGGAGGTCGAATACGCGGTCCGGGGTGCGCTGACCGGCAAGCGTGGGCCGCAATAGTGCATTGAGGAGTTTCGTACTGGTCGGTATACTCGGCATGCTTCGCCTCCGGTTGGGCTGCCGGTTATAAGGGATCGGCGATATTCTTGCACGACAGTCCGTAATCATTTCGTGGCCAAGAATGGAATCGATTCCATTGTCAGCGGGAATGGATTGAAGTACAAGAAACCCGGTGCTTGCTGCATTCAAGCGATGAAGTCCGGCGAAACCCTCCATTTGGTGCCCCAGGGGCCCGAGCCCCACTGCACGGCTGATGAGGGAGCATCTGCGAGTCCCGTGACGGTCGAACGCGCCCCGGAAGCGCCTGCAGGGCAACCCGAGGACCGCTCCTTCGCGGGCCGGGCCTTCGTACAATTCCGCGATGGAGATCATCGACATCGAGCCCGGTGACGCCCGGCTCACCGCCGAACTGCTGCCCGTCCTCCGAGAACTACGCCCTGATCTGAGCGCCGATGACTACGTTGCCGTATATGACGAGGGGCATGGGCAGGGACTCCGATTCACTGCGGCGTACGCGGAAGGCCGCTGTGTGGGGGTCGCTGGCTGGCGCACTGTGGCGAACACCAATCGCTTCGGATGCTTTACGTCGACGACCTGGTCACGGCTTCCGAGGCGCGCTCAACTGGAGTCGGCCACGCTCTTCTGGAGTACCTGGAGCAGCGAGCACGTGAACTCGCTTGCACTGCAATTCATCTCGACTCAGGAACGCACAGGCGCGACGCCCACCGCTTTTACATGCGGGAGCGGTTGACCATCATGGCCTTCCACTTCGCGCGGGAGCTCGACTAGTAGGCCATAAGAACCGGAAGCTCATGCAAAAGCCTCGTTCGGGTGGCATCGCGTCTTCGTTGCCCTGGTTACGGATAGTGAGCGGCAGCGGGCTTGTGGCTTCCTTGAGGTGTGACCACACATAGCATCAAGGAGCGATCGTCGCCAGTGTGAACCTCAGTTTCGCCTTAGCCGGAGCGTAGCGGCCGGTCGCACTTCACCGTCAGTGAGTTCTCAGCCCTCGCGTTCGCTGCCGAGGCGCAGCCAGTACCCGTCGAGGTCCTTCAGACTCGGCGGCGTCTCCAGGAGCGGGGCGAGTCGCCGCACCATCAGCGTGACCTCGTCCGCGCGCCGGTCGTCAGCGTAGAACCTGGTGCCCGCAAGCCCGGTCGTGACCATGTAGAACCGAAGCCGCGCCCGATGCTCGACAGAGTCCTCAAGCGCCGCAACGGCAGCCCGTGCCTGCGGAGCCATCTCAGGCCAGGCTCCTCCCCAGTACAGCTGATACGAGATGTCCCAGAGCGGATCGCCGATCATCGCGCATTCGAGGTCGATGACGCCGACCGTGTCGTCCTCGTCCATGATGATGTTGTCGGCGCTGAAATCGCCGTGCACGAGCGCCCGTCCGGGCTCTAGTGAGTGCTTCTCAGCGCGCACCAGCTCCGCGAGGGCCTCGAGCAGCTTCCGGTCCTCCTCGCGACCGACGTTCGGCCACGAGTCCGGGACGCCTCCGAGCACCCACTCGAACCACGTGCCATGGAATCCGTTGCCGCTCTCAGGGTTCAGACCGCCATAGCCGGTCGTCGTGGAGAGGTCCACCGAATGCAGCCGGTCGAGCGTCTCGGCGACCGCTGGCGCGACGGCCTCGATGCGCTCCATTCCCAACGCGTACAGCGGCTTCCCGGGAAGTCGCTCAGTGACGCACCACCAGGCGTCCGCGATCGGGCCGATCCCGTGGAACTTCGGCACGCGGACGCCGCTGTCCGCAAGCATCCGGCTCGTACATCGATCGACTTCGAAGCCCTTCCGGCGATCGGAAACCCGGACCACCACCGGTCCTGCCTCGCCGACGGCCGCGAACACTTGAGAGTTCTCGCCTTCGTGGAGCGGTTCCCAGTCGGTCAGGGGGCCGAGTTCCTGCTGGACCGCGGGCTGAATAGCGGACAGTTCGAACGTAGGCTTTGCCATGGCGGGAGCGTAACGACCGCCTTCACTCCCGCTCCACCGATTTTCGGGAAGAACCAAGAATTTCGATTGGGCCCGAACGTTTTCCACGGTTGCGACGTCAAGGTATCGACCGGGGCGGCAAGCCGCTGTAGGCGCGACAGCCCAGAGCCAGCGCTACCGGACATGGGACCACAGAGAAAGGCCATGGAGATGACTGGCGACGAATCAGGAAGCGACACCGACAAACCGAAAAGTCCGCGTAAGCCCGTCAAGCTGATGCAAGAGTCTCCTTCGGGTGAGTTAGCATGGCGCCGTGACATACAGCTTCTTCCGCCTCGGTTAGCGCTCCGCTAGCCGTCCAGAGGGAATCCCCGTGGCTAGCGATGTGGTGCGGCTGCCCGCCGCTCCAGGTCGCTCACCCGGAGCTTTGTCATGTCACCGAACCGTCCTTCGACGGTGGGCTCGTCTACGCCCAATTCACCGGAACATCAGAATTTCTTCGCCAGCACGGTCCACGGACTCGAGCACCTCGCCGCGGTAGAACTTGCCGTACTTGGATGCCGGGTCGTTTCTATCAGGAAGCGCCAAGTGCTGCTGACGGCTCCCGAGCCGTGCATGGTCGGTCGGCCACGGACAATCGACGACCTGCTACTTCAGGTCGCGCGAACCGCCGATCCCGGTCCTACCAAAGCAGATCTGGAGCGTTTGCGTCCCCTCCTCGACGCCGCGGACCTGCGCCAGGCCAAGTCCGACTTCGATCATGGCGATCCGGTACTTGCCGTTTCAGCGTCGATGATCGGTCGGCGCACCTATAACCGCCATGACCTCGAGGACGTGATCGGCTCGGTCCTAGCCGAGCGACTCGGTGCCCGGTTCGCCTCGCGCAACGGCGGCAATCGACCTCCGGCCGGCGCCGCCGAATGGCGCGCGGTGCTGTCGCCCGAGGGCCTCCTGCTCGGCTACAGAGGCCGCCGCTCGCCCCTCCATCGCCGGGTCTGGAAGACCGCATCGATTTCCGGCTCCTTGCACCCTCCGGTGGCCGCGGCCATGGCCCGGCTCGCCGGGATCGATGCAGGGATGACCGTGCTTGATCCCTGCTGCGGAGCCGGGACGATCCTCATCGAAGCGAAGGAGTTCACTCCCCGCGCCGACTTCATCGGTTCAGACCTCAATTCGGATGCGCTCGCCGCTGCTGCGCACAACGCGCAACACCTCGCCGACATCGCGTTCGCGAAGTCCGATGCCGCTGAGCTGCCGATGCCTACCGGCAGCATCGACAGGATCGTGACAAATCCGGCCTGGGGACGCCAGGTCGCCATGGTGCAGCGCTTCCCTGCGCTCTTGGCGGCGTGGCGGCGCATCATCGCTGCCGACGGAAGGCTCGTGTGCCTGGTACCGCCGGAACTGTTGTGCCACTTCGAGGCCGAGCGATCAGCTTGGAATCTCGTCGATCGCCATCAGCTCAGCCTGTCCGGGCAGCACCCGGTCATCGTCATCGCTGAGCCGAAGCGCAGCCGGAAGCGCCGTGACCGTGGCCTCGAGTGAAGGAATCAAACAGCGACCGCTGCCGCGGTATGAGCAGCGGACCGGCCTGGACACCGAGCAACTGCTCCTGTTGGAACGAGCGGTCGAGGCCAGGATCGGCTCCTGGCAACCCGACACCGGCCGCCGCAAGGCTCTGGATTTGTTCGACGCGATCGTGGCCTGCCTGATCTACTTGCGCCACAACACTATCCAAGCCGCGCTCGGCGAGCAGTCACAGGTCTCGCAGGCGACCGTCTCCCGCTACGTCGAGAAACTGGAACCAGTGGTCTCGACCTGCCTCGACCAGCTGGCATTGGACCTGCGTGAGCAGGCTGCGCGCTCCGACCTTGTGGTTGACGGGTTCCTCATCCCTACCCGGGATCTGACCGCCCCGGCGGGGTTGTTCTCAGGGAAACGTCACCGACCCGGCCTCAACACGCAGATCATCACCGATCTGCGCGGTCGGGTCATCGATGGCGGCCGTATCGTGGTCGGCTCCGTTCACGACGCCAAGGCATTCAAGGAATCCGGATTGGCGAAGTCATACGAAATGCACACGACCGGCAACGGCCCGAGCCTCATCGGCGACCTTTGGCTACCTCAGCGTCAGAGCTGCTGTTCACCCGGCAGGTCAATCAGCGCCGTTGGGTTGTGGAGCGGGGTATTGCGCACCTGCGCTCGTGGAAGGTCCTCGCGACCGGATACCGCCGGCCGCTGCCGAAGGCCGACCGCACGCTACAGGCGGTGATCAAGCTCCAGATGTACCGCCAAGGTTGACGGCAGGTGCATGTGTTGCGTTGCATGGGCGATCGGCTCGCCGCCGAGTGCGATGCGGACCGCCTCATGTGAGAAGGGCACGTGCATACGCTGATGCACGTGCCCTCCCTACTCGTTCAGTTGAGGCCGAGCTCGACGGCACCCGTTAAGCCGCTGTGGCACGACCGCCGGAGGCCGCCGGATCGCGCCTAGAAACCTTCGAGCCTGATCGGGAACTTCAAGATCGTCGCCACCTCATTGCCGGGCTGGCCCGGGAGCGACAGCTCGGTCGTTTCCTTGAGCTTGTAGCGGGCTCCCTTGGCCGGGAAGCCGTTCAGCCGCCCGATGAGCACGGCTGCATCCTCCGCCTTGAGCGTCAGCGCCTCCTCGGTGTCGGCCGGGAGCCCCAAGATCTCGGGGTACCGGACCGTGATGTTGAGCGGCACCTTGAGGGTGTGCTGGAGCTTCGGCGACTCCGAACGGTTGTGCCGCAGCACCGACCGGTCCTTGGAGTTGCGGCCGGCCGGCTCGATGGCGATCGTGATGCCGCCTTGCTTGGCCGGCGAGGTCAGGTAGAACTCGCTGATCTTCGTCTGCACCGAGGACGGGTCCCCCTTGTTCGACTCGATCTCGAACGTGGCCTTGCCCCTGAGCGGGCCCGTCTTGACCTTCTGGCCCACGAAGACCAGCTCGAGGCCCTTCGAGGCGAGATCCACCTCGATGGTGGCGCCCGGCGCCGGGAGCTTGGGGACGACCTGCTCGGTCCGCTGAGCGGCGAGGGCGACCCCCGCGACCGCCACGCCCACGGCCGACGCGGCGACCGCACCCGTCGCCACGCGGCGAATGACCTTTGCCCGTTTTTTCTTGGACATCTTCATCGACGTCACCCTCCATTGGAGTTGCGAATCTGACGCTCCCGAGGCTATTCATGAACTGCTGCCGCGTCCCGGAATTGATGAATCCACGCACGAAGAAGCGACACTGGACTTACGAGAACACGCGCCGGACTCGCGTTCGCGCCCCGCAGACAAACGCTTGCGGGCGTGACGTTCACGGTTGTGCGGCCTCCCCTGCGTCCGCCCGGAATGCCGGCTCCTCGACCTTCCGAGGGCGCACCGAATTGGCGAATCGGCAAGGTGTCCCCCGATCGGGGGATCCGCTGGAGCGGATCCACATGCGGCGGCCGGTCATCCCGAATCGGCGATCATGCCTGACCCCGAAGGTCGGCCATGTCGCGGACGGGCCTCGGCAAAGTCGCACTGCTCGCCGCCGGCGAGGGACCAGATATGACCACCCGACCCCACGCATCAAAGGTTCACCTTTTGCCACTATTTGCGGCGGTTCATCCGCGACCTTCGCACTCGAGCCTCGTTAGACCTTGCATCCTCGATGCGGCCAGAGGCGTCGAGCCTTTACCGAACGACCGCCCCCATAGCGGCCTAATCGCAACGGGCCCAACCGAATCCGATACCCAATCGTGGAAGGACCAGTGATGTGAGGACAATAGTGGTCTATGTCAAGGCGCCGCTCTCAGGTAGAAAGATCTCGGTCTGCGCGACCCAGATGAGCCTGGCCGAGTCGGTCACGGCGGCGGACTGCGTCCCACTGTTCGTCGAGCTGAGCCGGCGACAGGTCGACGCGGTGCTTGTCGACGTCGCTCTTGCGGCACCCGATCCGGCGAAGTTCGCCAATGGCGTCTTGTCCCGCTTCCCCCGAACCGGCGTCCTGCTCTCGGGCGCCGCCGATCCCCGCATCGCAGCGACCGTGGCCGCCGCGGGCGTCTTGGGTGTCATCCGAGCCCTGCCCGGAAACACTGACGACCTGCTCGTCGCGTTCGCTCAGGCGATCTTGCTCGCTCGCACCCGGTTGACGGATACTTCCGGATCGGTGCGACGCCCGCGCTCGTCCCACCGGGCACCGACCGAACTGTCCGAGCGCGAGTTCCAGGTGCTTGCCGGGATCGCCGAGGGCGAGCACAGCACCGCGATCGGGCGCGAACTGTTCGTGGCCGAAGGCACCGTGAGGACCCACGCGAAGCGGAGGTACCCCAGGTCCGGCGCCCGCGAACGGGCCCATGCCGTCGCCATTGCCTTCCGCAGCGGCCTGGCCCCCTAGGACTCCCCGCACACCCGACTCGCCACCGCTGAGTAAGAACCCACCACCAGCGGCGTCGGCCTGGCCCATGAGGCCGCTGCGACGGCAGGCCGGTCGGACCTCCCCGCAACCCTGCACACCTCGATGCCCATCCGGAGCGGGCGCCAATCTGCGGCAACGGCGTCGCAGCGCTCACGCCGACGCAACCGGGAACGCCATCACATGGCCGAGGGCCGCTTCCGTACGCGGCCGCGTGTTCGCCGGCGAGGTTCGTGAATCATTCCCACGATCGGGCGAGGCATCGACCGCAGGGCGTCTAGTCAATTTGAGGTCCAGTCCGTTACTTTCGCGCTCAAAGCTCGTTAGTACCGCCATGGCACGAGGGCATGAATGATGATCACCAGTCCAGGACGCTGCGGACGCGGGAGCATGGCCCGCCGCCGCTGTCCCTCATCGGCTCCCCCGGCGCCGCACTCCGCCCTCCATCGAGGGCGCCACTCGACCTGCAGGTGAAACAGGAAGGGCACAGCGATATGAAAACGATCGTGGTCTATTTCAAGACGCCCGAGGCCGGCCAGCGCCTCGCATCATGCGCGACACACATGGACCTGCCGCAGCAGGTCAAATCCGTGGACAGCGTCCCGGCCCTCTACATGGCACTGTTTCACGGGCCGGTAGATGTGGTCTTGGTGGACGTCTCCCTCGTTGGCACCGACCCGGTCAAGTTCACTCGGAACCTCCGCACCCGCTACCCCCGAACCGGTCTGCTGTTCCTCGGTGCCGCCGATCCGGCCACCTCGCAGGCGGTGGCCGCGTCCGGTGCCATGGGTTTCGTCAAAGCGAGGACAGGCGGCACCGACGACTTGCTCGTAGCGTTCGCCCAAGCGATCGTCATCGCGCGCATGAAACTGGTGAACACCAGCGACCCCGTGCCGCGCCCGCGTCCGCCGCAGCAGCAGCAGGCGCGGATCCAATTGTCGGAGCGGGAGACTCAGGTCCTCGCGGGACTGACCGAGGGCAAGCACAACGCCGAAATCGGGCGCGAACTGTTCTTGGCCGAAGAGACCGTGAAGACCCATGCCAAGCGGCTGTTCCGCAAACTCGGCGCCCGCGACCGCGCCCATGCCGTCGCCATCGCTTTCCGCACCGGCCTGATCTCCTGATCTCCTGAACCCGGTCCCGAGACCGCCCGCGTAGCGGCGGCGTTTCGCCCTGCCTGCCCATTGTCGGCAGGCAGGGCACCTGCCGTCGAGTACCGTCCACTCCGAACCGTCGAAAGATCGGTGCGAACATGCAGGACCCACGCCCGCGTCCGAGTCCACCCACACGATCAAGGCAATGCGACAGCGCCGTCGGCCGAGCGGAGCTCACCGCTGCCGCAACCCGGTCGCCCATCCTGACGCGCACGGCCCCGCAGCCGGAACGGCGACCTGCTGATGCCCCCGAGGACCTCATCGAGGTCGAACCCGAATCAACACTGCGTCTCACCGCCCCGAGGTCCACCGTGCCAAGGGACCGAACGCGCGGTGGCCACGGCCGCGACCGGAGTCGCGCTCACCCCAGGGGCGCGCCACGTCGTGGCGCACGCCGCCGCCGTCCCCGGCGAGGGGTTGCTGCGTCTCGGCGGGGCCGACCATTCCCAGCTCGACCGCCTGCGTCGGGCTCGCCTGCGCCAGATGCGCCCGCAGCTCGAAGCACGCGCCCGTGCGATCAGGGATTCCCGCCCAGTACGGCTGGTCGTCGGGCCCGGGCGCCCCGAAGACCCGATCGCCGACCTGACCGCCCGCATCGGCGCCGACCTCGTCGTCACCGGCACGAGACAGCGCGCCGGTCAACGGCAGGCACTACTCGGCAGCATCGGTCGGCACACGATCCGCCAGGCACCCTGCGATGTCCTGATCGCACACACACCCGATCGGGCCCAACCATGAGCAGCGATGCACCCCTCTGTATCAGCGGACTGCTCCCGCTCCGCTCGCGAGGCCGAAGCGCCGCTGATGGTGTGGTCGTCGTGGCCGAAGAGGATTGACGCCCTGTGAATTGCTCCGCCTGATCGCGACGACTCCGACCTATGATGTCGGTGAGCAACGCGCATCCCACGGAGTCGTCATGAGGTCGAGGATCTTGTCCGCCGCTGCGGCAGTCGTTGCGGCGACATGTCTGTACGCCACGTCGGCGGCGGCGCGGGAGGGTGCGGAGACGGTCCCCGAGCAGCAGTTGATGCTCTCGATCAGTGTGCCGGGATCGGCGAATCTGGGCTCGGCAGCCCCCGGAGGGACGCTCACAGCCCAGCTGGGCACCGTCCGAGTGGCCGACACGCGGGGAGGGCAAGCGAGGAACTGGACCGTCTCGGTCACCTCTGAGGGCTTCACGTCGGGCGAGCACACGATCGAGTCGAGCGCGGTCCGTTACTGGTCGGGACCGGCCACTGCCTCCAACGGCGCCGGGCCGTTCAACCCGGGCCAGCCGAACGCCGCCAGCGCTGTAGCCCTCAACTCCCGGAGGACGGCGTTCTCCCGTGCCGGCGGGATCGGCAACAACGCTGTTTCCTGGGTTCCGAGCCTGTGGATCGAAATCCCCGAGACGGCGGCGGCCGGCACCTATACCGGCACCGTGACCCACTCCGTCCTTTGAGCCCCGAACCCCTCTTGGCGGTCGGGTTCAGCTTCGGCGCCGCAGGTACTTGCGGGCGAGCAACATGGCGGCGAGGGCCGCCGCCACGACGAGGCCGATGAGGAGCGCGGCGACCGCACCGACGGTGCCGCCATCGCTCGCCGTCTCGGTTTCGGGGAGGTTCACGACGGCCTCCCCCGACCGTTCGAGGTCACCACTGGAGAGGGTGACCCCGGCCCGCCAGGGACCTTCCGGGAGCGGCTCGTCGAGTTCGATCTCGGCCCTGCCCGATGCCCCGGGCGCTAGGGTGAGCGGCGATCGGGTCGCGAACGGCCCGGCGGTCATCGTCCCCTCCTGGCGCTCCAGCGTTGCCGTGCCGCCCACGTCGAGGGCGCGTTCACCGGTGTTGGTGACCTCGGCGCTCAGAACCGGCCACGATCCCGGTGGCGCTTCGAGCACTTCGATGTCGCCGAGCGCGAAATCGGAGGGCGGCTCGCCGCCTGGGCCGACGCTCAAGTAGACGCGGATGCCGACGCGGTTGATCTGCAGGACGGTGCTGTCTGCGGTCTGGGGTCCGGCGATCTCGGCCAGGATCGCCGCGTACCGTTCGCCTTCCGGAGCGGTCTTGGGCACGGCGATGGTGACGGTGACGCGCTCGATCTCGCCCGGCTCCAGGTCCAGGCTCGACGCCTCCAGGCTCGCCCATTCGCTCAAGTCGTTGCCGCCCGGGCCGTCGTCCGCGGTGAACTCTCCATCATGAACCGAGGCCGCGGCCGGGTACAGCTCGATGTGCTGCGGGTGATCCGAGGCGTTCTGGACCTCGACCTCGCGGTGGATCTCCGTACCGGGGCTGACGTGGTCGACGAGATACAACTGGTCGCGCTCGCCGCTGGCGGCGTCGGACTGGGCGACCAGCCGTATGCCGACGCTCCCGGAATCCGCTGCCTCGCCCGCGGCCGGTGGGGCGTAGGCGCACATGAACGCCACGGAGGCGAGTGCGCTCAGAAGTCTGCGGCTACAGGACAGTGTGGGTCACCGTTCCCCTGTACGTGCCGGTGACGGCCGCGGCAGGAATGGCGATTTCCAGCGTCGGGTTCCATGTGGCCGAGTTACTGCCCACGCCCACGCCCGCGGTCAGGGCGAAGGCGGTGCGCTGCTGGTTGAGGACCACCGCGCTCGCCGCGATCACCTGGCCCGGAAGGAACGTCCCGGTCCCTGAGGCCGCTGTCGCGGCTCCCGACCAGTACTCGACCGCGCTGTTGGGAATGGTCTCATCGGCGGTGCCGCCGCCGGTCGTGAATGCGGTCGAAGTCACCGACGCGGTCCAAGCGGCGACCAGTGCCGCGCGCTCATCGGTCACGGTGACAGCGCCTATCTGGCCCGTCTGGGTCTGGCCGGGATCACCGGTGCCGAGATCGGCGTCGGCTGGAACGCTGACGGCAAGCGAACCGGCCTGGACGGCGAACGTGACCGAAGTGTCCTGCGCCGACGCCGGCAACGCCCACGCGGCCAGCACCGACACCAGCACCGTAATGAAGCAGACCCTCGATCTCATCAGAACTCCCGGACGAATTCGCACCGTTCCGGCTCATCCTAGGAGCAGGCGAGCAGCCGGACGCGGATTCGCCGCAACCCGCGCGCCGAACGCATGCCGATCGGAGCGCCCCGGCGCCTTCGCGGCTTCGTGCAGCCGCGACGAGACGGGCCGACATGCCCTGGCCGATCCTGGAGTGTGGCGAACTTTGTCACGTGCTGGGCCTTGCTCGCTACATTCGGGCTCCCAATGCGGCGCGAGCCTTCTGTGCCAAGGAATCACCCGCGAACCAGCTGCTTTCTAGGAGACGATGACCGTCGCGGCGACAGTCGGTGTAGACCGGCTTGCCGTCGGCATCACGATCCAGTGCCACGGCGTTCATCTGCACGAAGGCGGAGATAGCGGAAGGGGGAGCCAAGATCATGGATAGGACGCCTGGGGCGCAGAGTCGGCCGTCAATGACGGACATGGATTACGCATCGATCTTCGAGGCGACCCCCAATCCGTGTCTGGTGCTCGCGCCGGATCTGGTGATCGTTGAGGTCAACCGAGCCTTTCTCAAGGTCACCGGCCGCAACCGTGAGGAACTGCTCGGGCGCCACCTCTTCAACGCCTTCCCGGGGAACCCGGCCGATCCCGAGGCGGACGGCGTGCGGAACCTGAGCGCCTCGCTGGAAAGAGTCCTCGAAATGCGTGAGCCGGACACTATGGCGCTGCAGAAGTACGACATCGCCGTCGCTGGTCGGCCCGGCGTGTACGAGGAGCGCTGGTGGTCCCCGATCAGCACTCCGATCTTGGGCCCGGACCGCGCGGTCAAGTGGATCCTCATTCGGATTGAGGACGTGACCTCGTTCGTCAAGGCCCTCGCCTCCGGGGACTGGCCGCTGGCGGGAACGTCGATCGAGAGGAAGGGCTTGGAGGCCGAGCTGTACGCACGGGCCCGCGAGCTGCATCATCTCAACCAGGAACTGCGGGAGGCCCACAGCCGCGAGCACGCAGTGACTGTCGCCCTGCAGAAGATCATGCTGATGACGCCGGACTTCGAGCACCACGACGACGTTGCGGTGCGCTACCTGCCGGCAGATGACTCCCTGACCGTGTCCGGGGATTGGTACGACTTGATCGACCTGCCGGGAGGCCGCGTTGCGCTGACGGTCGGCGACGTCGTCGGCCACGGCCTGGAGGCCGCCGCGGTCATGGGCATGATGCGCAGTGTGCTGAACGCCGCCGTCCGCGATTCGGAGCGGCCCGCTCACGCCCTGGAGCTCCTGGAACTCTTCGCCCGCTCGATGGAGGGCGCCCTGAACACCACGGCCATCAACGCGATGGTGGATCCCGACAATCGGCTGATCACCTACAGCAACGCGGGGCATCCGCCACTGGTCCTGGTGCACGCGGACGGCGAGTGCGAGCTGCTGGACCAGGTCGTCGACCCGCCGCTCGGCGCGCGCCCCCAGCACGTCCCCGCCTCACAGGCCGGGCATTCCTACATCCCCGGTGACACGCTCGTGCTCTATACCGACGGGTTGATCGAGCGTCGCGGTGAGGACATCGACGCGGGGCTCGATCGCCTCATCTCGACGTTGAGGCAGCACAGCACCGACAACCCGGAACTCCTGGCCGACGTGCTGATGTCCGACGTCGGTGCGGGTGGAGGCGGACGCGACGACATCTCCCTGATCGTCTTCCGGCTGTGACCGCGATCGGCGTGCGGCCGAGCCCGCATGTGACCGTGAAGTCCGAGGCCCCTTGGGGCGGGACATGCTCCAGTCGCAACCGGTCACACATGCTCATACACGGTCATAAGTCGAGCACAGGATCCCGCAAGGACCGCCAAGGTGGTGATTTCGGCCAGGATGGCTGCAGCTCCTAGGATGTCTCCGGCGGGGCCTAGTCGGCGGTTCCAGTAGCGGGCAGTCGTGTGAACCACTGCCATCGCGATTGCTATGGACGCCACGGTGATCGGCCAGGCTTCGGGGGTGATCGCGGCTGTGGCCACAGCTGCGGCGGCGGTCACGATCACCGCAACCGCAAGGGCTCCTCCGGTGGCGGCTTCGGCCGGGCCGTTCGCCAGGGAGTCGCTTCTCGGCCTGGTGGTCCTCAGTAGGCAGACGAGGGCCAGGCGACCCGCGACCGGGGCCAGAGCGATGGCGGGCCAGGAATCCGGAGTGGCTATGACCGCCGCCAACAAGGCGAAGCGGAGTATCAGGGTGGTTATCAGTGCGGCCGCGCCTACCGCGCCGATTCTCGGGTCCTTCATGACCTCGCCTACCCGGTCGGGTGGACGGTGACTGGCCAGGCCGTCCGCGGTGTCGGCGACACCGTCGAGGTGCAGGCCGCCCGTGATCGCGAAGTCGATCGCGAGCACCAGTGCGGCGGCCACCAATGGGCCTCCGATATGGAGTCCGAGGAAGGCCGCCGCCGCCCAGACCGAACCGATGACCAGTCCCACCAACGGGAACGCCGCCACCGCCGCGCGGCCCAGGGGCCACCTTCCGCGGACCGGGAGAACCGTCAGGAAGCCGAGGGCGGCGCGCAGCGGGGCACCGGTCAGGGCTCGGAGTGCCTTCATCAGGCGCCGAGTTCGTCCAGGCCCGCCACTTCGCGCAGGACCGCGGCGGCGCTCCGGACGATCGGGACCGCCAAGAGCGCGCCCGTGCCTTCGCCGAGGCGCAACTCCAGATCGAGGATCGGTTCGAGGCCGAGGTGAGCCAGACCCGCCGACGCCCCGGGCTCCACCGACCGGTGGCCAGCGATCAGGTATCCGAGGACGTCGGGGCACAGCGCGACCGCCGCGAGGGCGGCGGCCACCGTGTTGACGCCGTCCAGCAGGACCGGGACGCGCCGGGCCGCAGCGGCGAGGGCGACTCCGGCCAGTGCGGCGTGTTCGAGGCCGCCGAGGGAGGCCAGGGTCCGCAGCGGGTCCCGGTCCTCGCCGTGCCGGGCCAGCGCATCGGCGACCACGGTCTTCTTCAGGTCGAGGGTGCGGTCGTCGATACCCGTGCCGCGCCCCGTCACCAGATCGGCGCTCTGTCCGGTGAATGCCGCGATGAGGGCAGCCGACGGGGTCGTGTTCGCGATGCCCATGTCCCCCAGGGCGAGCAGGTCCGCGCCGGTGTCGATCATGCGGTCGGCGAGGGCCGCTCCGGCAAGGATTGCGGCGGTGCATTCGTCCACGGTCATCGCCGGTTCGACGTGTAGGTCACGGGTGCCGTTCATGATGCCTGCGGTGCGGATCACCGGGTGATCGGCCGGCGGCTTGGCGATCCCGGCGTCGAGCACCATGACGCGCACGCCGCAGGCGGAGGCGATGGCGTTCGCGCTGGCGCGCCCGGCGCAGAAGCTCTCGACCATGAGCGTCGTGATCTCCTGCGGCCAAGGGCTCACCCCTTGGGCGTGGACGCCGTGGTCGCCGGCGGCGATGATGAGGCCGGGGTTGCCGACGGCGGGCGGGGGGCAGACCCGGGCGATGGTGGCGAGCTGTGCGGCGAGGGTCTCGAGGCGGCCCAGGCTCCCTTGGGGTTTGGCGAGGCCGCTGTGGCGCTGGTCGGCCATGAGGGCGAATCGGTCTTCTACGGGTTCAACGGCTTCGACAAGGGTGGCGAGGTCGTTCATGTCGCGCCTTTCAGGTTGCGGATGATCGCTGCTCGGAGTCGTTCTGAGGTGGGTTCGTCCCGAACGGCGATGCGGAGGTAATGGGGATCGAGTCCAGGGAAGGTGTCGCCGCGGCGCAGGGCCAGTCCGTCGGCGAGCAGGCTTTCGCGCAGGTCGGGCAGCTCGGTGCGGATGAGCACGAAGTTGGCCGAGGCAGGCCAGGTTCGCAGGCCGGGGATGTCGGCCAGGGCGGCCAGGAGTGCTTCGCGTTCGCGGGCGACGCGGCGGGCGCGTTCGAGGCGCTCGTCCTCAGCCGCGACGCAGGCCTTGATCGCTTCGAGGCCTATGGAACTGACCGGCCATGGCTGGCGGGCCGCGTCGAGGCGGGCGACAGTGGTCGCATCGGCCAGCAGATAGCCGACGCGCAGACCCGCGATGCCCCAGAGCTTGGTCAGGCTGCGGACGACCACGAGGCCGGGCAGGTCGGCGCGGGCGGCAAGGTCACCGCCGTCGGGGAGAAAGTCCGCGAAGGCCTCATCGATGACGGTGACTCTGCCTGGGCGGCAGAGCGGTTCGATCACTGCGACGGGATCGAGCGCCCCGGTGGGGTTGTCGGGGCGGGTGATGAGGACGAAGTCGGCCTCCTCCGGAACGTCGGCGGGGTCGAGTCGCCACTGCTCGGGTTCGCGGAAGACTCGATGGACGTGGACGCCGGCCGCGCGCAGGGCCGCTTCGCCTTCGGTGAAGGTCGGGTGGACGATGGCGGCGAGGCTGGGCTTCAGGACCTGGGCGAGCAGCCAGAACGCCTCGGCCGCGCCGTTGAGCGGAAGGCATTCGGCGGCGTTGCGGCCATGCCGGGCCGCCGCGGCCTCGCGGGCGGCGTGCTGGTCGGGGTAGCCGGCGAGGTCGACGACGGCCCGGGTCAGGCGGTCGGCCAGCCATTTGGGCGGTCCTTCGAGGACGTTGACCGCCAGGTCGATCGCGCCCGCGGGGACCTGGGTGTCGCCGTGGTCGCGCAGCCAGGGTTCTCCCGCCGCTGGGATCTCGTGGCGCCCTTCGGAAGCGGAGCCGAGGCCTGCTTCCTGGACGCAGGGTTCGTCGATGAGAGGGATCGCGGGAACCGGTCCGTCCGGGGTCGGCAGCGGGATCGCACGGCCCGCGACGACGAGTTCGCATTGCTCGGCGTGCGAGCTGAGCGTCTGCACCACTTCGCCGTGCAGGTCCAGCCAGCGGCGCGACGAGGCATGCGGCGGGAGCAGGCCGAGGTTGCTCTGGCCGGCGGCGACGATCACCGGGGCCGGGCGGGCTACCGCGAGGTCGCGCCAGACTCGTGCGTGGTCCAGCACCCGGTCCCACGACGCGCGTCCGGTCTCGCCGAGCCCTGCGACGTCGTCCTCGGTCCACAGTCCGGCCCGGGTCATCTGGTCGGTGATCCAGCCGTCGAGGTCGTCGACGAGAACGCAGTGTTCCGGCGGCAGTTCCTTCAGGGCCGCGGCGAGGTCGGTGGTCTCGACCGTCTGCCAGTCGGCGGGGCGGCGGTTGCGATGTCGGCGGACCCGCTCGCCCATTTCGGGGTCGTCGGCCTTGCCGGTCGCGACGTAGGCGACGGGGCCGCCGCTCGCGGCGGCCAGGTGCTCGGCGCGGGCGCTCTTGCCCGAGCGGGTGCCGCCGAGGACGAGGTGGAGGGTCATTGAGCGCGCTCCGCGTGGTGCTGCTGGTGGTGGTCGTGGGCGTGGTCGCCGTGGTGGTGGGCGTGGGTCCCCGGGTCGTCCGGGTGGTAGTGGAGCGTCTGGGGCGCGCCGACGCGGTGCTCGAAGCCCGGCAGGGCGACCCGGTACTGGCAGGTGTCGCAGTTGACGCGGACCTGCCCGGACTCGGTTTCGTCGGCGCGGGCCAGCAGGGCTTCGGCCACGGCCCGGTCGGGGCCGAGGTAGGGCGCGTCGATGACGGCGACGTCGGGGTTGGCGGCGGCCCATTCGTGGGTCTGCTGCCGGATGCGCCGCTCCAGGACGCCGGTGAACAGGAAGTACGGCAGCAGCGCGATCCGCTTGGCGCCCAAGGCGCGGCAGCGTTCGAGCGCCTCGGGCACCGAGGGCTGGGCGAGGCTGACGAAGCCGGCCTCGACGATCGGCCAGGGGCGGCCCTCCCAGAGCAGGCGAGCGGCTTTGAACAGGTCGCCGTTGGCGTCGGGGTCGGAGGTGCCGCGTCCGATGAGGATGACGGCGGTCTCCTCTCGTTCGGATTCGGGGACGGCCTCGCGCAGACGCCGATCGGTCAGCTCCAGGATTTCGGGCCGGATGCCCAGCGGCGCGCCGTAAGTGAAGGTGACGTGCGGGTGCCGGTCGCGCTCGGCGGCGATGGCCGCCGGGACGTCGCCCTTGGCGTGGCCCGCACCGAGCAGGACCAGGGGCTGGATGGTCATGCGGTCGACCCCGTCGGCGACGGCCGCCGCGACTGCCTCGCTGATCGGCGGCGGGCACAGTTCCAGAAAGGACAGGTCGGCGCGGAGGTTCGGGCGCAGGGCGCGGACCTCCTCCAGCAGCTGGAACGACTCGGCCTGCCCGGCCGGGTCGGTGGTGCCGTGGGCGACGATCATCAACTGGTGGCTCATGAGTGCTCCTCAAGGTAGGTAGGTGTGGAGGGTTGAGGGGCGATCGCTGGCGGGCTCGCACCCGATTCCAGGGAAGCGGTGTAGAGCAGGGCGTTCACGGCCGCGGCGGCGACTGCCGAGCCTCCCAGTTCGGAGCGGTTCGAGACCGCGGGAAGGCCGGAGTCGCGCAGGTGCCGTTTGGACTCGACCGCGCCGACGAAGCCCACCGGCAGGCCGACGACGAGCGCCGGGTCGGGGGCGCGGGCGATGACCGCCTCGAGCGCCGTGGGCGCGTTGCCGACCACCCAGATCGCGCCGGGACCGAAACGCTCGCAGGCGGACTCGATCGCGGCGGCACTGCGGGTGGTGCCGGACTCGCGGGCGCGCTCGGCCACACCGTCCCAGGTCAGCGGCACCTCCACGGCGACACTGGTGATCCCGGCTGCGACCATGCGGCTGTCGGCGACGATGGGGGCGCCGTCGCGCAAGGCAGTCCATGCTCGTTCGAGTGCGGCCTCGTCGAGCACCAGCTCCTCGGCGTAGCCAATGTCTGCCGCGGAGTGGATGACGCGCTCGGTCACTGCCCGGCTCAACGGCTTCAGGTGCGAGAGGTCCACTCTGGAGGCGAGGATGCGCATGCTCTCGACCTCGATCGGATGCACGCGGTCGCGTCCCATGCGCCTCACCGGGTCACCTCCGCGAGCGGCCGGATCGCCTCGGCCGGACATACCTCGGCGCACTCGCCGCAGCCGGTGCAGCGGTCGGCGATCACCAGCAGCGGGATCCGGCCGCCGGGCGTGGGACGCAGGCAGCGCTCGGGGCAGGTGCGCAGGCACGCCCCGCAGGCGGTGCACGCGGTCGTCACGACGAAGGGCCCGTCCATCAGAAGACCTCGCTCTTGTAGCCGCGGGGCGTGACCATGCGGCCGGACGCCATGCGGGTCCGGCTGGTGCCCACCAGGACCAGGGTGGTCATCTGGACGGTCGCGACATCGAGGGCGCCGAGGGTCGTCACGGTGACCGCCTGGCCGGGCCGCTCCGCGTCGCGGACGATGCCCACCGGGGTCTCCGGGTCGCGGTGGCGCAGCAGGATCTCGCGGGCCCGGGCCAGCTGCCAGTCACGGCCGGCGCTGCGCGGGTTGTAGAAGGCGATCGCCAGGTCGGCGCGGGCGGCGGCCTCGACCCGCTCCTCGATCAGGTTCCACGGGGTCATCAAGTCCGACAGGGAGATCGAGCAGTGGTCGTGGCCGAAGGGGGCGCCGAGGATCGCGCTGGCGGCCAGTGCGGCGGTCACGCCGGGCACGACGACCACGTCGATGTCGGGCCCCGCGTGTTCAATGGTCGGAGAGGCCATCGCGTACACGCCGACATCGCCGGAGCCGACCAGCGCGACGGCGCGCCCTTCCCTGGCGAGTTCGACGGCGCGTACGGCGCGTTCGACCTCCTGGCCGAGACCGAAGGTTTCGAAGACGGCACCGCGCGTGGTCCAGCGGGCGGCCTGGTCCACGTAGGGGCCGTAGCCGATGACGACCTCGGCGGCGGCGAGTTCGGCGGCGGCGCGCGGCGTGGTGAGATCATCGGCCCCGGGCCCGAGTGAGACGAGGGCCAGGCGGCCGCGGGCGGGTCTGCGGGCGATGGCGACGGTGGCCATGGGGCTGCGGCGCTTGGCGACCACGAGTTCCCCGCCGAGGTGGAGGGCGGCGGCTTCGGCCACGGACGGGGTGCCGACGGCGGCCAGAACGACTTCGGACGGGTTGGGGACCTCGATGGCGGCGAGCGCTTCAGCAGGAAGGTGCACGACGGGCCAGCCGCGGGCGGTGACGGCCTCGTTGATCCCGGTTTCATCGGCCTTGAGATCGACCGTGGCGGCGGTGTGGACGGCCAGTGGGGAGAGCCCGGCGGCGGCGAGGGCCTGATCGATGAGGTCGCCGACCTCGGCGGCGGTGACGCCGCGGGAGGAGCCGATGCCGATGACGAGCGAGGGGGGTCGATAGAAGACGGTGGGGACCTGAACGGCGGTAATGCGGTCGCTGACGCGCAGGAGCGGCGCGGTGGGGTCGTCGGTGACCGGGGCGGGGACCGGTCCGAGCGGCCAGGGAAGGTCGCGCTCGATCCGGACCGGGCTTCCGGTCAGGACGTGGCCGCCGACGGCGGCGAGGTCGCCTTCGGCCCGGATGCCGAAGCGCTCGCCGAGGGAGCCGAGGCTGGGCAGCCCCGCGGCCTCTGAGGCGGTGGTGATGACCGGAGTCGCTGCAAGGTGGGCGGCGATGCGGTCGGCCAGGGCGTTCGCACCGCCTTCGTGGCCGCCGCAGAGGCTGACGGCGAAACGGCCGGCGTCGTCGACGCAGACGACGGCGGGGTCGGTTCGCTTGTCGGCCAGGTGCCGGGCGATGAGCCTGACGGCCGCGCCAGCGGCCATGACGAGGACGAGCGCGTCGGCTTCGCCCCAGGCCTCGGCGAGCAGGTCGCGCGGGCGTCCGGTGCGGTGCTCACCGCCGACGTGGGCTGCGAGGTCGGCACCGAGGCGGCGGCCGGTCTCGGTGGCTGCCAAGACGATGGTGCGGGGCGCGGTCACGGGTGTACTCCTTGGACGAGCAGGACGGGATTGCGCGGGGCGAGGCGGTGGCCGTCGCCGAGGGGCACGAGCTCGGCGACTTCGATGAGCTGGCCGCTCGCGGTCCAACCGGCTGCTTCGAGGCGGTTCATGACCGGCCCGACGCGTTCGATCGTGGCCAGCGCGATGACGATCCGGTCGCGGCAGCGGGTCGTCGCGACGTCGATGATCGCTTCGAGGTCGGCTCCTCCCCCGCCGATGAACACGGCGTCGGGGTCGGGCAGGGTTTCGAGTGCGGCGGGGGCGCGGCCCTGGACGGCACCGAGCCGGACATCGTGGGCGGCAGCGTTGGCGCGGGTCCGTTCCACTTGGGCCGCATCGTCGTCGATGGCGATGACGCCCGCGCCCAGGGCGGCGGCTTCGACCGCGACGCTGCCCGATCCGCAGCCGACGTCCCACAGCAGGCGGCCGGGTCCTGGACCGAGCCCGGCGAGTACGGCGGCGCGTACGGCGGGCTTGGTGATCTGCCCGTCGCGGTGCTCGAAGTCCTCGACCGGGCGGCCCCAGAGTGCGGTGGTTCGGCTGTGGGCCAGGAGTGTCGGTCCGGCGGTGTCGGCCTGGTCGAGGATCAGCATGACGTTCGGGTCGGCGAATCCGCGGCCCGCGGCTTCGGTGAGATCACAGTGGACGATGGTCTCGTCTTCGTGGCCGAGTCGGGCTGCGACTACGACGTTTCTCGGGCCGCAGCCGGAGTCGAGGAGTTCCTGGGCGATGCTGGCGGGGGTGTTCTCGGTGTCGGTCAGGATCGCGACCTTGCCTCCGGCGAGGCCGGTGGCGACGGCGGGTCGCCTGTTGCGGCCGTGGGCCGAGACGACGCGGGCGTCCTCCCAGGTCATGCCGATTCGGGCGAAGGCTCCGGCGACCGAGGAGGCGGCCGGGTGCACTTCGAGCGGCCGGTCGAGTTCGGCGAGGCGGCGGAGGATGCCGAACCATCCGGGGTCGCCCGAGGCGAGGACGGCGACCGGGCCGGGCACGGCGGCGATGCGTTCGAGTACCGCGTTGAGATCTCCGGCGATCGGGATGGTCGGCACGGTGCCGGGGGCGTGGGCGGCCAGGTGCCGCTTGCCACCTGCGATGGCTTGGGCGTCTTGGGGAATCGGGCGGGCCAGGAGGCCGTCGGGACCGACGCCGATCACGATCACCGGGGCGGTCATGGCCGCGCCCACAGGGCCGGGTCGGTTCCGGTCGCGGCGAGGCGCTCGGGGGCCCGGGTGCTCCAGGCGACGGGGTTGAGGTCGTCGAAGTCCACGAGTACGGCGTCGACTTCCAGTTCTCCCCCGCAGTGCCGGGCCCAGGCGGCCAGGTTGATCGCCACGTCGTCGCAGAGGGTGTCTCCGGCCGCCGTCAACAGTCCGCGCTGGGACCAGAGTTCGTAGGCGTGGCGGCCGGTGTTGGCTTCGCCGACCGCTGCCACCAGGGCCGCGTCGCCGCCGGCCCGCGCGGTGACCTCCGCCAGGTAGCCGGTGTCCACTCGCGACTTGGTGTAGTGGGTCATCATGACCCCTGCTCCGAGCTTGGCCAGTTTTCCGGCCATGCCGACGAAGACGAGGCGGCGCAGACCGGCGTAGACGCAGCGTTCGACGGCGGCGCCGGTGAAGTCGCCGACCTCGGTGAAGCAGACTTCGTCCAGGCCGGGCATGAGGCCGATCGCGGCGCGTTCGGTCCGGCCGCCCGTGGTGAGCACGCACGTGTCGAGGTTCGCGGCGGCCATGACGTCGACCGCCTGGAGCACCGAGGCCCGCCATGCCGCAGTCGAGAAGGGACGGACGATGCCCGTGGTGCCGAGTATCGAGATGCCGCCTAGGATGCCCAAGCGCGCGTTGGTGGTCCGCTTGGCCATCTGCTCGCCCTCCGGAACCGAGACCACGACGTCGACGCCGCGGTCGCGGTACGGGTCGCAGACCTCCTCGACGGTGATGCGGATCATCTGCCTGGGCGTGCCGTTGATCGCCGGCCCGCCGACCTCCAGGCCCAGGCCGGGCCTGGTCACGACGCCGACGCCGTCGCCGCCGTAGAGGTGGACGCCGGGCTCGTCGCTCCAAGCGACCGTGGCGGTCAGGTGCGCGCCGTTGGTGACGTCCGGGTCGTCCCCGGCGTCCTTGACCACTACCGCCTCGGCGGCGTCCCCGAGCGTCTCGCAGCGGTCGACCGCGAACTCGACGCGGCGGCCGACCGGCAACCAAACATCCACTGTGCTACTGCGTTTCCCGGTGGCGAGCAACAAGATCGCAGCCTTCGCCGCGGCGGTCGCGCACGCGCCCGTGGTGAATCCGGTGCGCAGGGCCTTACCGTCGCGGATCTTCGCGGTGCGCGGCAGGTCGGGTTCGACGAGGTCGCGCGGCGCGGACGGAGGCGGGGAGGCGCGGTCGACGTGGACCGGCCCGGCCTTGGCGCGCTTGGGAAGCCGGGACGGGAAGGAACGCGCGGGCCCTTCGCTCACGCCGTCCTCGCCGGGCGGTAGGTATGGGCGAAGCCCGGCGAGTACAGGTGGCTGCGGGTGCCCTGGGCGCCGAGGGCGGGGCCGACGAGGACCAGGGTGTGCATGGTGACCTTCATGGCCCGGATCGTCGCGGCCAGTTCGTCGAGTCGGCAGGTCTCGATGCGCTCCTCGGGCCAGGTCACGCGGTAGCCGACGACGCACGGCGTCTCGGGCGCGTACCCGCCGCCCAGCAGTTCGGCCTGGAGCCGCTTGGGCCGCGACGCCGACAGGAACAGCGCGAGCGTGGTCCCGTGGCGGGCGAACGAGGCCAGGTCCTCCCCTTCGGGCATGGGCGTGCGGGTGGCCATGCGGGTCATCACGACCGATTGGGCCACTTCGGGAATGGTGAGTTCACGCGCGACCGCGGCGGCGGTGGCGGCCACCGAGGTCACCCCCGGGACCACCTCGATGTCGGCGTCCAGTTCGGCGACGGCCTCCAACTGCTCCTGCATCGCCCCGTAGATGGACGGGTCGCCCGAGTGGAGGCGAGCGACGATCAGGCCCTCGGCGGCCGCGCGGCGGTAGACGTCCAGGACCTCTTCGAGTGTCATGGTCTTCGAGTCCAGGACCTCGGCGCCGGGGCGCACGTAGTCGAGGACGTCCTCGTGGACCAGGCTGGAGGCCCACACGACGATGTCGGCCTCGCCGATGACCTTCGCGGCCCGTACGGTCAGCAGGTCGGCCGCGCCGGGTCCGGCGCCCACGAACCAGATCTTCGCGCCGCTCACGTTCGCTCCTGTCGTTCGGGGGTGACGATGACCGTGGAGAGGTAAGGGGCGGGACTGTGCGGCACCTCGGCGCGGACGTCCTCGTCGGCATGGCCCAGGTGGGCGCCGAACACGGCGCGGTCCAGCGCCCCGGCCTCCTCCAGCACGGCCCTGATCTCCGGAAGCTTCCTGCCGCCCTTGTAGAGCACGACCGTGCCGCCGCTTGCGATGGCTTCGCGGATGCGGCCGGTCCCGGCGGTCATCGGCATGAGCTGGAGCGGCTCGTCGTGCTCGCACAGCACCGTGCCGGTGCGGGAGGCCAAGTCCTGCATGGCCGTGATGCCCGGGATCGTCCGCACAGCGGCGTCGGGGACGAGGCGGCGGACCTCGCGGGCCAGATAGGCGAAGGTGGAGTAGACGTTCGGGTCGCCGATGGTCGCGAACGCGGCGGTCCCGCCGGCGGCGACTACCTCGGCCACCTTGTCGGCCGCCCTGGCCCAGGCGATGTCCCGGTGGTCCTTGTCGAGTTCGAACACCAGGCGGTGGATCGGCTTGTCATGCGGCACATGGTGGGCGACCACGCGTTCGGCGTAGCCGGGCTCGTCCGGGGACGAGGAGGCCGCGACCGGCACGAAGATGCGGTCGGCTCGCAGCAGGCCGTCGCGGCCCTTGACGGTGATGAGGTCGGGGTCGCCGGGTCCGGTGCCGATCCCGATGAGAGTGCCGCTCATGCCAGTTCCTCCTTGCGGTGCGCGTATGACAGTAGAAACCGTGCCATCTCCGGCGCTGCGGCCCAGGCCGTATGGAGATAACTGGCATGGACGCCGCCGCTGTTGAAACCCTCCAGCCCGTGATCCCCGAGGTCCCAGGCCGGGCGGCTCCCCGCGCGCGGCCGCACGACGGTGCGATGGAACTCGTGGCCGCGCACCTCGAAGTCCTCCGGGCCGAGCGGTCCTGACGAGGCGGCACGGGCGGCGCGGTACCCGAGGGTCAGATGATCGGTGAACTCGGCGTCGGCGGGCACGAGGCCGACCATCTTCTCGCTGTCGAGGCTGCGGCACAGATACAGCAGGCCGCCGCACTCGGCCACGATCGGACCGCCTGATGCCGACAGCGCGCGCAGATCGTCGGCGAGACCGGTGTTGGCGGCCAGTTCCGATGCGTAGGCCTCGGGGAAACCGCCGCCGAGATAGGCCGCGACGGTCCCTTCGGGCAGGGCCTCGTCGTGCAGCGGGTCGAAGTCGGCGACATCGGCCCCGGCCGCTTCGAGCAGTTCGCGGTGTTCGGTGTAGACGAAGGTGAAGGCCGGGCCGCCCGCGACGGCGACGACGGGGCGAGTCGCGTCGGCAAGGCCGAAAGGAGGCCGCCAGGGGTCGGCGTCGAGCGCGGGTGCGCTGCGGGCGAGGCGCATCACCGCCTCGAGGTCGATCCCCTCCTTCAGCTTGCGCCCAAGAGTGTCCACGAGTTCGAGGGCTTCGGTTCGCCGTTCGGCCGCCGGAACGAGCCCCAGGTGCCGCGAAGGCGTTGCGACGCGTTCGCTGCGCCGCAACACCCCGACCACCGGTATTCCCAACGGTGCCAGCGCCTCCCGCAGCATGGCCTCGTGCCGGTCGGACGCCACCTTGTTGAGCACCACACCGGCGATGCGGATCGACGGGTCGAAGCTCGCGAAGCCGTGGACCTCGGCGGCGACCGAACGCGACTGCGACGCGGCGTCGACGACGAGCACCACTGGAGCGTCGAGCAGCCTCGCGATGTGGGCGGTGGAGGCCTCGTCGGTTCCGGCCCGGCCGTCGAACAGGCCCATGACGCCCTCGATCACGGCCACATCCGCGCCCGCCGCACCGTGCGCGAACAGGGGCGCGATCAACTCGGGTCCGTGCATGAACGCGTCCAGGTTGCGCGGGGGCCGCCCGCTGGCCAGCGCGTGGTACCCGGGGTCGATGAAGTCGGGCCCTACCTTGTGGCCGGAGACGCGCAGGCCCAGGCCGCGCAGGGCGGCCATGAGACCGGTGGCCACAGTGGTCTTGCCAGAGCCCGAACGGGTCCCGGCGACCACGAGGCGCGGCACGGTCACCATTCGATGCCCTTCTGGCCGCGCCAGCCCTGGTCGAGCGGGTGCTTGACCTTGGTCATCTCGGTGACCAGGTCGGCGGCCTCGATCAGTTCTGGAGGAGCGTCGCGGCCGGTGATCATGACGTACTGCCACCCGGTGCGGCCCCGAAGGACCTCAACGACTTCGGCGGTGTCGACCCAGCCCCACTTCATGGGGTAGGTGAACTCGTCGAGCAGGTAGAAGCGGTAGCGTTCCTCGGCCAGGCAGCGCTTGACCTCTTCCCAGCCTTCGCGGGCGAGGTCGGCCGATTCGGCGAGGTCGCGGCTGGTCCAGGACCAGCCGTCGCCCATCTTGAACCAGTCGATGCCGCCGAGCTTCTCGGCGGCGGCCTGCTCGCCGACGCGCCACTTGCCGGACTTCACGAACTGGAAGACCGCGATGGGCCAGTCCTGGCTCCACGCGCGCATCATCATCCCGAACGCGGCGGTGGACTTGCCCTTGCCGGTGCCGGTGTGCACCATCAGGAGCGGGACCTCGCGCTTGCGCCGCCGCGGCTGGGTGTCGGCGGTGGCGTCGGCGGTGGCGCCGTCGTATTGGCTGCGTTCGTCGGTCATTGATTCCTTCTCAGCGTCCGGTGGCGAGGCGGATGGTGCGGGCGAGTTCGCCGGAGGCGAACCGTTCGAGTTCGACGCAGGGCGCGGCGAGGTGGCGGGCCAGTTCGGCGGCCAGGCCGGTGCGGACGAACCCGGATTCGGTGTCCACGACGAGGGCCGGGACGTCCTTGGCCGCCAGGTGGGCGGCGGCCTGGCGGGACTCGGCGACCGCGTCGGTGGTGGCGTTGGCGCGTCCGTCGGTGACGGCGACCAGGAGCGGGCGGCGGTCGGGGTCGCGGCGGGCGTGGCGTTCGATGACGGCGCACGCGTGGAGGAGCCCGGCGGCGAGCGGGGTGCGCCCGCCGGTCGGGAGCACGGCCAGGCGGCGATCGGCGAGCTCGACGCCGGCGGTGGGCGGCAGCACGGTCTCGGCGTCCCTGCCGCGGAAGGTCACGAGGGAGACCAGGTCGCGGCGTTGGTAGGCGTCGAACAGGAGGGCGCGGACGGCGCCCTTGACGGCGCCCATGCGGCGGCGCGCGCCCATCGAGCCGGAGGCGTCGACGCACAGGACGATGAGGTGGCCCTGCTTGCCGGAGCGTTCGTAGTGTCGGAGGTCGGAGCGGCGGATCGTCATCGCGCCGAATGCCGACGAAGGTCCTCTGAGGCCGAACCGGACCGGATCGCGCGGTGTCGCCCCGGCCCCGGCCGCCCTCGCGCCCGGCGACATTGCGCGGCGGCCGGTCGCAGCCGCGATGAGCGTTGCCGAAACCGCCAAGTCGGCGGCGCGCGCGGTCTCACCCGACAGCAGCGGACGGGTCCTTACCGCCGCGCCCCGGCGCGAGCGCCCTCTACTGCGGCGGCCAGAAGCCCCGAACCGCCGCTGCGGGGCGGTCAGCAACGTCGGGGCGGCTGCGGTCTCTTCTGCGGCTTCGACTCGGCCGGACGGTGCCGGCGACCGATCGTCGGCCGGTGTCGACGGCGCTTCCCCAGCTGACGGCCGTTCGGTGTCGTCGGACCGGGCCGGTCCGTCGGATGCCGACGGTTGCGGCTGCGGACCGTGCGGCGGTGCAGCGGATCGGTCTCCCGGATCGGACTGCGCCGGGCCTGACCCGTTCGGATCGTCATCGCCGTCATCGGGGCCGTCGTCCGGTCCGTCATCCGGGTCGTCCTGGGGCGGTTCGGGTTCGTCGTCGCCGAGGAGGCGATCGAGTTCATCTTCGTCGATGCCCGGGTCGTCGAACGGACCGCGGCGCCGCCGGTGCGGCAGCGCCAGCAGGCAGGCAGCGCGCACGTCGGCGCGGGTGACCTCGGTGCGGCCGTTCCAGGCCGCGAGGGCGGCGGCGGTGCGGGCGGTGACGATGTCGGCGCGCATGCCGTCGACGCCGAAGGCCGCGCAGACCTCGGCGATCTTCAGCAGCCAGAAGTCGACGAGCGCGACCTTTTCCAGCAGGTCGCGGGCGGCGACCAGCCGTTCGGCGAGGCGCTTCCCGTCTGCCGCGAAGCGGTCGGCGAAGGGCTCGGGGGCGGCGTCGAACGCGAGGCGGCGGCGCACCACCTCGGCGCGCTGGTGGGCGTCGAGCGGGGCGGTGACCTCGACGGTGAGGCCGAAGCGGTCGAGCAGCTGGGGCCGCAGTTCGCCCTCTTCGGGGTTCATGGTGCCGACCAGTTGGAAGCGGGCCGGGTGGCGGGCCGAGACGCCCTCGCGCTCAACGTGGTTGACGCCCATGGCGGCGGCGTCGAGGAGCGCGTCCACGAGGTGGTCGTCCAGCAGGTTGACTTCATCCACATAGAGCAGTCCGCGGTGGGCGCGGGCGAGCAGGCCCGGTTGGAAGCTGCGGACGCCGTCGCTCAGAGCCCGTTCGAGGTCGATCGAGCCGATGAGCCGGTCCTCGGAGGCGCCGACCGGGAGCTCGACCAGCGGGGTCGGCCGGTGCTGGACGGGCGCGTCCTCGCAGGTCGGGCACAAGTCGGCGGGAAGGTCCGGCGGGCAGTTGTAAGCGCAGCCGGCGCGGGTGGCGATGTCGGGCAGCAGGGCGGCGAGGCCGCGCACGGCGGTCGATTTGGCCGAGCCCTTGGAGCCGCGGACGAGGACGCCGCCGATGCGGGGGTCGATCGCGCCGAGCAGCAGCGCGGTGGTCAGCTGCTCGGAGCCGACGAGGGCGGTGAACGGGTAGGTCATGCGGAGTCTCCTCCGCGGTCCTCAACGGCGCCTTCGGCTTCCAGGTGGGCCTCACGCAGCTGGTCGAGCAGGTCCGGGTCGGGTTCGCTCCACAGTCCACGCTGGACGGCTTCGAGGAGCCGCTCGGTGATGCCGTGCAGGGCCCAGGGGTTGGACTCGGAGACCCAGTCGCGGACCTCGTTGTCGAGGACGTAGGCGTGGGCGACCTTGGCGTACTGCCAGTCCTTGACGACGTTCGCGGTGGCGTCGTAGCCGAACATGTAGTCCACTGTGGCCGCCAGTTCGAAGGCGCCCTTGTAGCCGTGGCGCTGCATGCTGGCGATCCAGCGCGGGTTGACCACGCGGGAGCGGAAGACGCGGTCGACCTCCTGGCCGAGGGTGCGGGCGACCGGGCGCGAGGGGTCGGAGGAGTCGCCGATGAAGGCCTCGGGGGCGGCCCCGGTGAGGTGGCGGATCGCGGCGATCATGCCGCCGTGCTCCTGGAAGTAGTCGTCGGAGTCGAGGATGTCGTGCTCGCGGGTGTCGGTGTTCTTGACCGCGACCTGGACGCGCCGCAGGTTGGCGTGCAGGTCGGCGTGGGCCTCGACCCCGTCGAGGCCGCGGCCGTAGGCGTGGCCGGACCAGACGGTGAAGACCTCGGCGAGGTCGGCGGTGTCGCGCCAGTTGCGGGCGTCGATGAGCGGCAGCAGGCCGGCCCCGTACGCGCCGGGCTTGGCGCCGAAGACGCGCGCGGTCGAGCGCCGCCGGGCCGCGGCCTCGGGGACGCCTTCGCCTTGCAGCCGCCTCTGGTCGGCGAGGGCGTGGGCGCGCACGAAGTTCTGGTCGAGAGGTTCCTCCAGGGCCGCGACAGTCTCGACGGCGCGGTCGACGAGGGCGACGAGGTGCGGGAAGGCGTCGCGGAAGAACCCGGAGATGCGGACGGTGACGTCGATGCGGGGGCGGCCGAGGTCGGCGAGGTCGATGACCTCGAGGTCGACCACGCGGCGGGTCTCCTCGTGCCAGACCGGGCGGACGCCGAGCAGGGAGAGGATCTCGGCGATGTCGTCGCCGTGGGTGCGCATGTTCGCGGTGCCCCACACGACGATGCCGACGGTCTCGGGCAGGACCCCCCGCCGCTCCTCATGGGTCGCGAGGAGGGCGTCGGCGAGCTTGACCCCGACCTCCCAGGACAGGCGGCTGGGCAGGCTCTTGGGGTCGACCGAGTAGAAGTTCTTGCCGGTCGGGAGCACGTCGAGGCGGCCGCGGGTGGGCGAGCCGGAGGGCCCTGCGGGCAGGTACTCGCCGTCCAGGGCCTCCAGGAGCCTGTCGATTTCAGCCGCTGAGCCGCGCACGCGCGGCACGACCTCGGTGCAGGCGAAGCGGAGCACGTCGGCTACGGACGGCGCGGAGCGGCCGAGCCGCTGCTCGACGATCCGATCGGCGGTCTCGGGGGCCCAGCCGGTCTCGGCCAGGTCCTCGACCATGGCGCCGGTGAGGTGGTCGATCCGGTCGAGGACGTCGCCGCGGGTCGCTGCAGGGCCTGGGGCCAGGCGGGTGAGACCGACCGTGTCGGCTTCGACGCGGACGCCGCCGCCCCGGGTCAGTTCGGCCTCGTCGAAGCCGAACTCGGCGGCGACGGTGGAGCGCAGGCCGGGCGTGTCGCCTTGGGACAGGCGCAGGATGGCCCTGACCAGGCCGCGCAACTGCTCGCCCTCCGGCGGCGCGCCGAGGATGTGGAGCCCGTCGCGGATCTGGAGGTCCTTGATCTCGCACAGGTGGCCGTCGACGTGAGTGATGAGGTCGCCGAAGTCCTCTTCGCCGGGCATTGCCTCGACGTCGAGTTCGCGGGCGATCTCGGCTTCGACCAGGAGCTGCCAGATCTGGTCGCGGATCGCTGGGAGCTTGCTCGGGTCCAGCAGTTCGAGCTCGGCGTACTCGTCGAGCAGCTGCTCCAGTCGGGTGAGCTCGTCATAGGTCTCGGCGCGCATCATCGGCGGGACGAGGTGGTCGACGATGACGGCGTGTGCGCGGCGCTTGGCCTGGGTGCCCTCGCCGGGGTCGTTGACGACGAAGGGGTAGAAGAGCGGCACGTCGGTCAGGGCCGCGTCGGTGGCGCAGGAGGCGGAGAGGCCGACGCCCTTGCCGGGCAGCCATTCGAGGGTGCCGTGCTTGCCGACATGGACGATCGCGTCCGCGCCGAAGGCGCGGGTCAGCCACCAGTAGGCGCCCAGGTATTGGTGGGTGGGCGGCAGATCGGGGTCGTGGTAGATCGCCACAGGGTCGTCGCCGAAGCCGCGCGGGGGCTGGATCGCGAGGACCACGTTGCCCATGCGGAGCGTGGCGGTCACGAGGTTGCGGCCGTCGGGGGTGAGCAGGACCTCGCCTGGCGGCGGACCCCATTGGGCCTCAACGGATTCGCGCAGATCATCGGGGAGGCGCTTGAACCAGGCGGCGTAGTCCTCGACAGGGAGCTTGGCGTCGGCGGCGGCCAACTGGGCGTCCGTGAGCAGTTCGGCGTCGAAGCCGCCCCGGTCGATCAGGGCGTGGATGAGCGCGTCGGAGTCCTCCAGCAGGTGGGGGTCGACGTCGCCGAGGTCGTAACCGGTCGCCTTCATGCGCCGCAGCAGCGCCGCGCAGGAGGCGGGGGTGTCGAGGCCGACGCCGTTGCCGATGCGGCTGTGCTTGGTCGGATAGTTCGACAGGACCAGCGCGACCCGCTTGTCCGAGCGGGGAACTCGGCGCAGGCGGGCGTGGCCGATCGCGATGCCGGCGACGCGTTCGGTGCGTTCGGGGTCGGCGGTGTAGCGGACGACCGGGCCGCCGATGCGGTCGTCGTCCTCGGTGAGTTCCTTGAAAGAGAAGGGGACGCCGATGATGCGGCCGTCGAACTCGGGTAGCGCGATCTGCATCGCAGTGTCCATCGGGGACAGACCGGTGATGCTGTCGGCCCAGGTCTCGCGGGAGCCGGTGGAGGCGAGGGCTTGGATGACCGGGACGCCGAGGCGTTGCAGCGCTTCGGCCTTCCAGGTGGGGGTGTCGGCGGCGGTGGCGCCGCCCATGGCGAGGACGGTCACGACCAGCGCGTCGGGCCGGACCCCGGCCTCGTCCAGCATCGACAGGAGGCCGACATTGCCGTCGGCGTCGGGGCGCAACGAGTAGCAGTGCAGCCCGATCGCTTGGGCCCCTTGGGCTTCGATCGCGTCGATGAGCGTGTCCACGAAGCCGGTGTTGCCGCTGACCAGGTGCGAGCGGTAGAAGACCACGCCGATGAGCGGTCGTTCGGGATCGACGGCGGCGAGCGGGTCGGTGTGGTGCGGGTGGTAGGCGCCGTGGTCGGGCAGCTCCAGCGGCGACTCGAAGCCGAGGCCGGTGAGCAGCAGCGTGTCCGAGAGGAACCGCAGGAGCTGCTCGGTGTTGTCGACGCCGCCGAGGCGCAGGTACTCGAAGGCCTGGGCGAGCGCGGCGGTCGGGGCCGTCGACAGGGCCGTGAGCTCGGCATCCGGCGAGCCTTCGCCAGAGAGGGCCAGCAGCGGGATTCCGGCAGCGACGCATCGCTCGCGCAGCTCGTCGAAGAGGTCGGGGAAGGCTGCGCGGCCGCCGAGGAGCCGGGCGACGACAACCTTGACGTCGGCCAGCGCCGCGTCGAGCCAGCCCTCGTTGCCTCCCGCTCGGGCGGGGTTGAGCGCGCGGAGCTTCGGGGCGTCTTCGGGGAGGCGGTCGACCGCGCCCGCCGCCGCGAGGATCTCGGTGTCGGCGGTGGTCAGGAACAGGATGGTGTTCAAGGGTTCTCCCCAGTCCAGGCGCGCGGCGCGGGTGCGCCGCCCGGCGGTGCGACCGGCAGGTCGGTCGGTGGACCGTCGGCCAGCAGCGTTTCGAGCGCGTTCACGTCGAGGTGGTCGGCGATCAGGTCGCCAAGGCGGTCAAGGCGCTGTTCCCGGACGGCGGCGAAGGGCTCGTCCCCGGGTTTCCAGTCGAGCCCGGCGGCGTCGGCCACGATGGAGAGGAAGGCGCGGCGGGCCTCGTCGTGTTCGAGGACGCTGTGCCAGCTGGTGCCCCACACCGCACCTACCGCGCAGCCTTCGTCGGTGCCGTCGGCGTCGCGCAACCAGGCCTTGCCGCCGTCTGCTGCGGGCCTGCCGTGCCGGATGGAGTAGCCGCCGACGGGCATGTCGCCGAGGCCTGGGGCGGAACCGCTGTGGATCTTGAGGGTCTTGTCCTCATGGAAGACGGTGACGACCGGGAGCAGGCCGAGGCCTGTCGCGGTCCCTTCGCGGCTTTCGATGTCGTCGATTATGGTGCGGCCGAGCATCTGGTAGCCGCCGCACACGCCGAGGATCGGGCCGCCCGCGGCGGCGCGGTCCGCGATCGCCTCGGCCAGGCCGGTTTCGCGCAGCCAGGCGAGGTCGCCGACGGTGTTCTTGGTGCCGGGCAGGATCACGAGGTCGGCGCGGCGGACGTCGGCGGTCGAGGTGGTGAACCGGACCTCGACCCCGGGTTCGGCGGCGAGGGCGTCGACGTCGGTGAAGTTGGAGATTCTCGGCAACCGCACCACTGCCACCTCCAGACTGTCGGACCCCAGTGGTGCAATTGAGGGCAGGGGCCGGTCGAGGGCGAGCGAGTCCTCGGCATCGAAGTCGAGTCCGTTCAGGTGCGGAAGGACACCGAGGCAGGGACGGCCCGTGAGCTGGCGCAGCTGCTCCAGCCCCGGCTCGAGGACGGCCGGATCGCCGCGGAAGCGGTTGATGACGAAGCCCGCCACGAGAGCCTGGTCGTCGGGCTCCAGCAGGGCCAGGGTTCCGTAGAGTGAGGCGAGCGCCCCGCCCCGGTCGATGTCGGCGATGAGAACGACCGGCATGTTCGCGGCACGGGCGAGACCCATGTTGGCCAGGTCGTGCGGACGCAGGTTGATCTCGGCGGCGCTGCCGGCGCCTTCGCAGACGACCGCGTCGAAGCGTCCCTTGAGGCCGTTGAGGGCGTCGAGGACGGCCGGGAGCAGGGCGGTCCGGCGCCGGTGGTAGTCGCGGGCGCCGGCGTCGAAGGCGGGGCGGCCCATGACGATGACCTGGCTGCGGTGGCCGCCGGTGGGTTTGATGAGGATCGGGTTCATGGCGGTCTCGGGCGGGATGCCGCAAGCGGCCGCCTGGGCGGCCTGGGCGCGGCCGATCTCGCCGCCGTCGATCGTGACGGCCGCGTTGAGGGCCATGTTCTGGGCCTTGAACGGGGCGACCGAGACGCCTTGGCGCTTGAGGTAGCGGCAGACGCCCGCGGTCAGGACGCTCTTGCCGACATCGGAGGCGGTGCCCGCCAATAGGATCGCGCCGCTCATGCGGCCCTCCCGGAGGTGCGGTGCTCCGCGGATCGACGGCTCCGCGACCAGGCGATCGCGGCCGCACCGACGGCCGCCGCGGCGGAGACGGCCGCCGCGAGGCGGTTCGCGCGGCGAAGGTCGGCGACCGTGGGGGCCGGGCCGTCACCCATCGCGGGCCGGGTGTCGGTGTGGCCGGGGTAGCGGTTCTGGCCGCCGCCGAGGGTGCGGTCGAGAGCCCCGGCGAAGGCGGCCTCGACTTGGCCTGCGTTGGGGCTCGGGTGCGCGTCGCCGTCGCGCCGCCAGATACGCGCGGCCTCGTGCGGGGAGCCGCCGACGATCGGGGCGAGGACGACCGCCAGCGCGGCCGCGATCCGGGCGGGGATCCAGTTGGCGACGTCGTCGAACCTGGCTGCGGCCCAGCCGAAGCGGCGGTAGCGGGGCGACTTGTGGCCGATCATCGCGTCGAGGGTGTTGGCGGCGCGGTAGCCGGCGAGTCCCGCAGGCCCGGCCAGCGCGCCCCACCACAGTGGCGCGACAACGGCGTCGGAAGTGTTCTCGGCGACCGATTCGAGGGCTGCGCGCACGAGCTCGGCCTCGTCCAGGCCCGAAGGGTCGCGGCCGCACAGTGCGGGCAGGCGGCGGCGGGCGTCGTCGAGGTCGCCGCGTTCGATGGCGGCGGCGATCCCGGCGGCCTCGCGTCGCAGCGACCGGCCGCCGATGACGGTCCAGGTCAGCGCAGCGGTCAACGCCGCCCGGGCCCAAGGCCGAGTGGTGGCGCGGTCAGCGGCCGCCGCCAGGGCGGCGGTCCCGGCGACGAGGGCTCCAGTGTGGAGGGCCCCGACCGGACGGGAGTCGCGCCAGGTGCGATGTTCGGCCTTGGCGGCGAGCTGCCCGAATCCGGCCACGGGGTGTCCGCGTTTCGGGTCGCCGAAGACGAGGTCGGCGGCGTAGCCGGCGAGGATGCCGATCGCCCGGGCGCTCATCGCGGTCCTCCGGCCGCGGCGTTGAGGCGGCGGACCGTCCAGATGCCGCCGCGGCAGTGCAAGACCGAGACTGAGCAGGGTGCGACGTCGAGCCGCCAGAACGCCGTGTCGGGCGCTTCGAGGACGTTCGCGATGGCGGCCTTGATCGGGCCGCCGCTGGTGAACACCACCCGGTGCTCCCCCGCATCCCCGATCGACGACATCGCCTCCTGGACGCGCTTTCGCAGACCGCCCAGGTTTTCGCCGCCGGGCGGTGGCGACGCAGGGTCGTCCAGCCAGGCCTGCAGGCGTTCAGGGTCGCGTTCGCCGATCTCGGTCAGGGTCGCGCCGGCCCAGGCGCCGAAGTCGAGTTCGGACCAGCGCGGGTCGGTCCCGTGAGCTTCGAACCCGGCCAGTTCGGCGGTGCGGCGGCACCGCGCGGCCGGGGCACTGATCGCCCCGACCGCGGGCAGTCTGCCGTTCAGAGCCGCCGCCTCGGCCTCGCCGGCCGTGTCGAGCGGCTCGTCGAGCGGGAAGGCGTGGCGGCGGGTCGCCTCGGTCGGGGCGTGGCGCACCAGCGTCAGACGGACCACTCCGCTCACGCCGCCGCCTTCCGCGCGGCCCGGTGCCACAACCAGGCGAAGCCGACGGCCAGGCCGAGCCACAGGATCGCCTGCGTCCCCATGGAGGCCAAGCGGAAGTCCCACAGCAGATCGGCGGGCACCTCGACCGGGTCGCCGTTGGCGGGCAGGGCGAAGAACAGCGCCGTGTAAAGGACGACTGCCGCCGCGCCGACCGCGAGCTGTCGCGGCACGTCGTCCATCCCACGGGTTCGCAGTTTGCGCGAGGCCAGGGTCAGCAGCAGCGCCAGGCCGATCGAGACGACCAGCGCGCCAAGGAACCAGCCGGTGCGGGCGTTGACCGTGGCGGGGTCGCCGACACCGGGCGGGTTGGGCGGGTACTTCAGGGCCGGGAACAGGCCGGCGGCGGCCCAGACGGCGAGGCCGAAGCCCAGGCCCGAGCGCCAGCGGTCGCGGGAGCCCTTGGCGAGCAGACCGAAGGCGAGCCCGAACAGGCCGCCATAGGCGGCGCCGACCAGGGCGGTGCCGACCGGCAGCAGCGCCTGTTGCACTGAGCGGTCGACAGTGAACTCAGCGTCATGTTCGTGGGCCGCGTCGGCCGATTCGTGGGCAGCGGCGTTGGCCTGCTCTTCGAGCGCGATGGCCTCCCCGAGGGGGACCTCGCCGACGAGCAGTGCGAACACCCCGGCCACCAGACCGGCCAGCAGCCCCGCCGCGAGTCCGCGGCGAAGACTGTCGGTCAGCATCAGTGGCAGGGGAATCCGAGCAGATGCCGGGCATCGTGGAAGGCCTCGTGGAGGACCGGGAGGCCCCCCGTCAGCGTGCCCTGTTCGAACGCGACCAGGAACACCGTGGCGGTGAGAGCGAGCGCCAGCAGGGCAATGCGACCCAGTCTCGGTGCCGTTTTGGGCATAGTGGTGGTAATGGCAGTCATCGCGACCTCCGCGGGGATCCGCGTCCCCTCAGTCGTGACGGAAGGCTCCAGTGTTCTGGCTCCTCGGATCGACGCCGTCCACCCGGCCTTCCCAAGTCCGAAGACTCAGTGACCGCGCTCCGTCCGGCCAGAACCTTCGGTTCTGGGGCGGGCGACTCCCCGAATACAGTGGCGGGACCGCCGCAGAATCACACTGCGTTCCTGATTGCCTCCGTCGAATGGAATCCGAAGGTACCGCATGCCCTGGGCGGTGTCCACCCCCAACCGCCAGGTGAGAATCCTCCCACTGGCGCCGGTGGGGCCGCGCAGTCCGCTGCGCCTCCTTGGACTTGGAACTCGTGCTCGCTGGCGCGTTCGAGAAGACCTGGCTGGGTTGGTCGGTTCAGCTGAGTTGCCCTGCGGCATCGAGTTTGTCCTGGCCCCAGGCCCAGCCGTGGTCGAGGGCGTAGAGGCCGATTGCGACACGTTCGATGAACGCCCATTCCCAGATCGCCTGCCCATCGGCGCCGGAAGCTTCGGCCAGCATCGAGCACCACTGGCGTGCTAGGGCTCGGGAGGCGCCGCCTTTGAGCTCGTCTTCGCCGCCGGACATGATCGCGCCGAGGTCGTAGGCCGGCTCGATGAAGAGACCATCAGGGTCGACGAACGCGAACCCGGACTCGGCGCCCGGGCGAGGCTCTGGAACCTGGAGCGCGTTGCCTGCATGGGGATCACCATGGGCATGGACGGCGTGGGCAGGGGCGAAGGCCGCGGCGCGTCGATCGCAGTAGCGCTTGGCGCGGGCGACGACCTCGGCCGGGCACGGTCGCTCGAGTTTGTCCCATAGCTGGTCGACCAGCCAATGCCGTTCCTGTGCTTTCTGCGCACCGGTCTTGATGTCGTAGGTCGTCGGCAGAGCGACCGTCCAGGCTTGGCGCAGCGTTGTCACCAGTGTCGTCATGACCCTTTCGGTCGACCATCCCATGTCGCTCAGGGGCGTTCCTAGCGCTTCGAGCAGGATCGCGTTCTTGTCGCGATCGACGGCGATCGCACGCGCATAACCGCGGCCTTCCGCCCGCTCCAGCACCCCGATCTGGTCGTCTTCCCAGGGCATGGGCGCCATCAGCTTCAGGACCGCCTTACCTCCGTCTGCGGTGCGCGCTCGGGCGACGATGCCTTCGTTGGCGTTGAGGAAGGGTTCGCCCACGGTGATGTGCCACTGCTGTTCGATGGCGGCGATCAGTTCATCCAGGTCGGCTAGCCACTGCCGTGCTTCGTCTCCAAGATGTTCGGCTCTGGTCCGGGCGGTCGGGCTGATCATGATGCGGCTACGGCTCATGCCACGATCTTGGAGGGGATGCGGCGCCTCGTCCAGCCCATTTCCTTTTGCGCGCTTGCACTAGGGCGGATGAAGCCCGAGCCCCGTGGAGACCGCATCCACCTACCGTCCGCCTCGTCCACGCGCCAGGGCCGGAGCAGCGGACGATCCGTTTCGAGTGCCGCTTCCCGGTTCCCGCCTATTCGGACTCCCATGACAGGCACTCCCTCCCTCGCAGATGACGCGACGGGGGCCGGCAGCAATCCCCCAGCCCCCGTCGCGCCGGATCATCCCTCAGAGTGCGTCGAGTTGTACTGCCAGGAACTCCTCGCGCTGCTGGATGACCGTCTTGAGCGACTCCGCAGACGCCGCCACATCGGCGGCGCCATTGAGTTCGGCGGCCGCCGCCACAGTGTCGACCGATTCCTCGGCCGCGCCACTGGCGTAGATCCGTTCATAGAGGTCGTTGTAGGACTCCATGTAGACGGCTTGGGACACCTCGGAGTCGAGGAATCGCTGCTTGAAGTCGCTCGCGCCGGACGACATGCCGCCCATCCCCTCGGGCATGGCGCCTCCGGGCATTTCCATGCCTTCGGGTATCTCCATACCCTCCGGCATCTCCATTCCTTCGGGCATCCCGCCCATGCCACCGCCGCCCATGATCGACCCAGACTCGCCGGGCGCCAGTTCGGCGCTGGTCAGCGACAGGTCGAGGTCCCAGGTGAGCACGGAGATCAGGCCGGTGTCGTAGTCGTACCAGAGGTAGTAGTTGCTGCCGGGCCCTGCCATGTCGTCGGTGTTGACGATCAGGTTCTGCAGCGCGGTGTAGTTCGCGAACGATTCGACGTCGACCCACTCGGCGAGTTCGGCGTCGAAGGTCGCGTCGTCGGCCGAGTCCAGCCATTCCAGGAAGTCGATGATCGGCTGCACGTCCGCCGATCCCTCCATGGTGATCAGTTTGAAGTCGTCCTCGTACTCGCTGGGATCCTGGCCCTGGTATGCGAACTGGCCCCCGGCCCGGCCCTTGTAGAGCACGCCTTCGCTCGCGCCGTACTCCTCGTCGGCCCAGGTCACGTCCAGGGCGTCGACGACCCGGCGCGTCACCGCCTCCGAGCCGTTCACCGAGACCTTCGAGTAGGTCCAGTCGTAGCTCGGCTCGCCACTGGCCTCGACCAGCTCCAGCGCAACGGACTCGGTCAAGGTCGAGCCGCCCATGCCCGAGTCCACTCGCAGCGCGATCTGCTGATTGCCCTGGTAGACCTGGCCGTCGACGAACTTCGAGAAGTCGACCAGCCACGGCAGCGACTCAGGTTCGTCGAAGGTCAGCGAACTGCTCATACCACCGAAGCCGCCTTCTCCCCCTTCGCCGCCGCCGGGCATCTCCATACCCTCGGGTATTTCCATCCCTTCAGGCATCTCCATCCCTTCAGGCATTCCTCCGCCTTCGGGCATCTCCACGCCGCCCACGTTGATCTCTCCCCCGAGGCTCGCCAGGGTCGAGTTGCCTTTGAGCCGGATGCCGACATCGGTGATGGTCACGCCGTCGATGGTGATGTCGGCCTTGACCCATTCCTTCTCGCCGGAGTCCTGGAACGTCTCGATCATCTTCTGGTAGTCGTCTTCGTTGTAGTCGAGGCTGATCTCATGCGCCACGGTCGTGTCGAACAGGTCCACAGTGCCCTGGATGTCGTTGGTGACGATGAATCCCTCGTTGGCCTCCGAGGTCACCACCGCACTGACGCGGATCGTTCCGACCGCCAGCACGAGGACCGCGACGAGGACGATCGACCCGACGATGAGCTTCCAGTAATGCCGAACGCTCACCGGGATCCGGTGTCGCAGTGCCTTGGTGCTCATGGCTACAGGTCCGTCTGGTCGTATCCGGTCAGCACCGTCACCTGCTGCCCCTGCGTGATGTCGCGCAGCTCGCCGAGGAGTCCGGCCGCGCTCTTGCCCTTCTTGAGGCGCACGGTGTACGTCATCTCCGTCAGGGCGCCGCCCCTGATCGTCTCTATGCTCACCTGTTCGTACTCGTCGGTGTGGCGGATCAGGACGTCGTCGACGTCGCCGGCCATGTCCTCGTGCGCGGGCACCTGCACCTTGACGACCTGGCGCTCCACGCTGTGCGCGAACCAGTTGAAGCGGTGCATGATGAGCAGCACCAGGCAGATCACGGCGGTTGCGATGATCGCCAGCAGGTAGAACCGAGTGCCGCAGGCCATGCCCACGCCCATCACCAGGAAGATGTACCCGACATCGCGGGTCTCCTTCAGTGCGTTGCGGAAGCGGATGATCGACAGTGCGCCGACGAGCGCGAACGCCCGCGCCACGTTCGAGCCGACGATGAGCATGATCATCGCGATGATCATCCCCATGATGATCAGGGTCTGCACATAGGACTGACTGTAGGAGACGTTGCGGTGGGTCCGGCGGTACACCAGCGAGATCACGCAGCTGAGCACGAAGGAGAGCGACAGCGAGATCGCGATGTCGGCGACGCTGAACTCACCCGAGAGGTCAGTGAAGTTGGTCAGGAAATCCATCTGGACGTCTGCTTTCCGCAGTTAGTGGGCGATGCCCGATCGGTTACTGGACAGCGGAGACCGCCGGTGCGCCGGCGCCCTCCTGCTTGGCGTGGACGGCGAAGTCGTCCTCGACGGGGACGTGGAACACCGAGCGCGGCGCCTGGCCGAACGCCTCGATGCTCTGGCAGTACTTGGAGACGCGGACGACCGCCATGCCCAGGCGGGCCGAGAGGTCGGTGATCCAGTAGGGGACCCGCTCGTTGGCCTTGACCTCCACGACCGCCTTCGCGGGCGGGATGATCAGCCGGTTCTCGACCTCGGCCCCCAAGTGGAAGTCCCGGTCGCGGCCGCGCACCCGGTGGTCGATGGTCACCCGCAGCCCCAGGTCGGCGTCGTAGCCGAGGTAGGCCTCGCGGTTGTAGGCGGTGATCGCGGTCGGGCGCAGCCCGTGCCCCTCGACGAGTCCGAGAACCTCTTCGAGGAACGGCCGCTGCTCCGGCTCGTGGTCGATGAGGACGCGTTCGTCGCAGAGCCTGCGGGCCAGCAGGTACGGGACCTTGACCCGCCGCTTCTGCGTGACCCGGTTGACCCGCTGCTTGATCTCGACGTACACCGGCGTCTCATCGGTGAGTTCGTGCCGGACACCGTAATTGCGAACGCGAAGCTTCCGGCGGAAGTGCAGGCCCTCGATCTTCTCCCAGTAGTACCGCAGGGACTTCGAGTCGTAGTACAGACTCGTCACCGGATAGCCGCCGCGGACGGAGTACGGATCGGCCTCCATTCGCGACCGCAGCTCCTCGCGCAGCCTGGGTACTTGGTCGTAGGCCAGCAGGTACTTGATCTCGAACCGGTTGAACGAATGCAGCGCGCTGGCGGTGCGGCGCAGGTGCGCGGCATCTCCTCCGCTGAGTTGGCTCATCAACGCTCCTTGAATGCTTGGGAACGCTGCCGAGTCAACCGGGCGAAGGTTTCAGTGAACTCATGGTGAACTCAAAGTTGCCTCAGAGAAGCACCCAAATAAGAAATAACGATGCGGAAGGGATGACTCTATGTAAGCCATCCGGCTCAATGGCGGCTCGGAGAAGGGTTTAACTTCTCGGGCAGCAGTACCCGGAACGTCGCGCCGCCGCCAGGGGTCGCCGACAGGCGCACGCAACCGCCGTGGCTGGTGACGATCGCGGCGACGATCGACAGGCCCAGGCCCGAGCCGCCTTCATCGGGGGCCGTGAGGCGGGCTCGGCCGGGATCGAGGCGGAAGAGCCGCTCGAAGACCGCATCGGCGTGCTCGGCCGCGATACCAGGGCCGGTGTCGGCGACTTCGACCACCGCGCACGGCAGCGGCGGCACCTCCCCCACCTGCGCCAGGCACGGCGGTCCGGCACTGCCGCTCCAGCCGAGTCGGACGGCGATCCGGGCATCGGACGGTGTGTGCCGCAACGCGTTCGCCACAAGGTTGGTGACCACCTGGCGCAAACGCGGCTCATCGCCGACGATGGCGACGGCGTCCAAGGGGTCTTCCGTGCCGCCGCTCAACGGCTCCAGGGAGACGAAGCGGCCTCGTTCGCGCAGATGCGCATCGCCGATGACGTCGGCGCAGACGCCCAGGAGGTCGACCTCGCCCCGTTCGGAGGGGCGTTGCTCATCGATCGCGGCCAGGAGCATGAGGTCGTCGAGCAGGAGCCGCATCCGCTGGGATTCGGCCACGATGCGGCCGATGGCCTCGTCGAGAACCGGACCGGGCGGGGCGCCGCCGCGCTGGTAGAGCTGGGCGAAGCCGGTGATCGAGGTGAGCGGGGTGCGCAGCTCGTGGGAGGCGTCGGCGAGGAACTGGCGCAGCCGCTCCTCGGAGACGGCGCTGTCGTCGAGAGCGGCCTGGATGCGGGCGAGCATCGTGTTCAGCGCCCGGCCGAGCCGACCGGTCTCGGTGTGGGGATCGGTATCAGCTACGCGCTCATCGAGCCGCCCCGCGGCGATCTGCACAGCGGTGACCTCCATCCGGTCGAGCGGACGCAGTCCGATCCCGACCACCCACAGCGCGCCGACCGCGAGCAGCGCGAGAATGGCGAGGCTGACACCGCCGCCGATGAGCAGCAAGCTCTCGGTGGCCGCCTCCACGTGCTCGACCGACAATGCGAGGACGACATAGCCGGAATCGCCGTCCTTCCCGACGAGGACGCGCCAGGCATTGCCGTCGGCGTCCTCGACGGTGTAGGGCGCCGCGCTGTCCGCGTGCTCGCGTAGTTGCCCCAGACCGGTCAGGGCGGGGAAGTCCGCCTCCTCGTCACCGTCTCCGATGGCGTTCACGAAGGCGCCGTCGCTGTCATAGACATAGACGCGCGGCACTTCCGGCATGTCGGTGGTCGGAGCGAACGGCCCGCGGTCCGGGCCGCCGTCGGGTACGTCGTCGGCGGGGACTCGCTCTTCGGCGATCGCGGAGGCACCGCGCAGCTGTTCGTCGATTCGGTCGGTCAGCACCCCTGCCAGGAGCGCTGTTGCGGACACGATGGCGATGACCAGCGCGAGAGCGCACAGGGCGACGGTGGTGACGGCCATGCGGGTGCGGACTGTCCAGTGCCGCCACCGGCGCAGTGTGAGTCTCACTGGTCGGCCCTGGGGAGTCGGAGCGCGTAGCCGAAGCCGCGGACGGTGTGGATCAGTGGCGGGTCCACCATGTCGATCTTCTTGCGCAGATTGTAGATGTAGGACTCGACGATGCGGCCGCTGCCGCCGAAGTCGTACGACCACACCCGGTCGAGGATCTGGTCCTTACTGACGACCTTGCCGGCGTTGACCATCAGATAGCGGAGCAGTCTGAACTCCGTGGGGGACAATCCGATCGGCCTTCCCGCACGGCACACTTCGTGCACGGTCTCGTCGAGTTCGAGGTCGTGGTAGCGCAGCACCTCCTGCTCGACGACGACCGGCGCGGAGGTGACGCGACGCAGGATCGCCTGCACCCGCAGCACGACCTCCTCGAGGTCGAACGGTTTGGTCACGTAGTCGTCGCCGCCGACTGTCAACCCAGTGACCCTGTCGCGCACCGAGTGGCGGGCGGTCAGGAACAGGACCGGGGTCTGGCGCCCCTCGGCGCGCAACCGCTCCGCCACAGCGAAGCCGTCCATATCGGGCAGCATGACGTCGAGGATCACCAGGTCGGGTTCGAACTCGTCGGAAGCGTGCAGGCATTCGGTACCGTCCTGGGCGACCTCGACCTCGAATCCGGTGAGTCGCAGCGTGGCCGACAGCAGCGCGCGAATGTTCTCCTCGTCATCGACGACCAGGATCCTGTCTTTGCGCTCGGGCGAAATGCTCACCGAGGCTCCTCCCTGTAGTCCGTTCATCGGTGCCCGGCTCGGCCGAGGCGGCGCGGCAGGGAATCTGGTGCGGGAGTACGGGTCACCGGCCGAGCACGACCGCATCGCCCTCGGCGAGTCCGGAGCGGATCTCCACGTCGGCGTCGCCGTACAGTCCGGTGGTGACCTCCCGGATCTGCTCCCTGTCGTCGTCGGCGAGGACGGTCACCCGCGCGGCATCGTCCCCGGTCGACTCGAGAGCGGCAACCGGCACGAAAAGCACGTCTTCGGCGCTGGCGAGCACGATCTCGGCGCAGTAGATGACGATGCCGACCGCAGCGAGCGTCACGACGGCAAGGGTATTGAGAACGAATTTGAAACGCGAGGGTCGTGCTGAGGACAATCCCATGTCGGGCATCGTCGACCTCGTCCCTCGGAGCGGGCTCAATCCGACCTCAAAGCCGACTCGGAATCCGACTCCGAGCCGCCCTTGATCGGACTTCGAGCCGTTCTCGATCTCGTGGGCCAACACTGTGCCGTTATGCGCACCATTCCCTCCTTGCCACGGCATCTCATGCACACGGCCGTACTCACGGCTGCCGGCCTGCTCCTTACCGCCTGCGGTTCCGCGGACGAAACTGAAGAGAATCCCGACCAGAGCGCTTCGTCCGGCGGTGATGTGATGAGCGCCTATGTCTCCTGCATCGAGGAGCAGGGCATCGAGCTGCCCGAAGACTGGGCGGCAGACCTCGGCGGCGGGATGCCGAGCTTCGATCCAGAGAACGCTCCGACAGACATGCCCACGAATATGCCCACCGACTTGTCCGGTGAGATGCCGACCGACATGCCCACCGGCGGCTTCGGCGGCGGATTCGAAGCCCCTGAGGGCGTCAGCGACGAGGAATGGCAGGCGGCCCAAGAGGCCTGCGCGGACGAGATGCCCACGGACGGCGGCTTTCCCGGCGGCGAGGCCCCGAGCTCGGGCGAATCCGTTGGTCTCACCGCCTACCGCGACTGCCTCGCCGAGCGCGGCGTGGAACTCGCCGACGACGTCTCCCAACTCGACGAAACCGACCCGGAAGTTGCCGCCGCGATGGAGGAGTGCACGGCACTCGCCCCCGAGTCGAGCGCTGGCTCTTAACGCTTCCCCAATGTGGCGGGCCTGTGCCGGCAGGCCCGCCCTTCTTCGCGTCCGTCCTCGACGAAGCCACAGACCGGCGAAACATCGATGATCGCCGAACTCAGCACCCAGAGCAAGAACTCATGTCCCGCAAGTGGTCCGAGTGAGCGCGGCAGTGTGGCCTGACCGCCGCCGAGCGACGGGTTCTTCGACGTCATCGTGTCAGAATGTGCCTGTGGATGCACCCCAGAGTCCCCGGTCTCAAGACGAGTCTCCAGGCGACGGGCCGCTCATCGCAGCCGCGTTGGGCGCCGTCTCGCTGGTGTCGACGGTTACCGCATTGGTCGTGACCTTCCGGTCGCCTGACCGGATGCTGCTGATCGCCCTGCTCTACGCTGCGGCGTTCGCCGCCGCCATCACAGGGGAGCGCTTCAGGCGATCGAGAGGCATGCGGTCGAACGGCCTCAAGATGCTCGTCATGCTGACGGTACTCGGGTGTCTCAGCTCGATATCGGTCTGGACGGTGCTCGACACATGGTCCACGATTGGTAAGTGCGAGCGTCACGAAAAGATGCAGGGACTGAGCGACATCCGCCTGATCTGGTATGAAGGCACCGCCTGCACCGAGGAGCAGCGCGAGGGCTACTGGAAGGACGTTTCGCAAGGACAACCGAACCAGGCGGCGATGTGGACCGGCAGGCCGCCGGGCGGCGAGGTCACCAGGGTCGGCGCGGGAGCTCTGTTCGGCGTGGTGTCATCCGATCCAGTCCCCGACACCGTCCCAGGCGTCTCCAGTTCCCTGGCAGTCGCAGCGCCGAAGCGGTCGGCGATGTCTTGGTGGGCTCTCAGCATTCCAGCAAAACCGGACCGTTGATGCAGACGTTGCCCGAGCGCCCTGGCATCACGGTGTCTACGACCGCTGCCAACCTGAGTGAATCTGCCTGCTGTGCACTACGTTTGATGGCGATCATGCTGACTCCCATTGGCGGACATGAAGGTAGCCCTAGTGGGTCCGCGGATGCCGAGCCTCGGAGGATCGATAACCTGCTTGCGTGACACGCGGTCCGCGCCAGCGCGGGCGTCACTTCACCTTGCTCTGCACGATGCCGGGGATCGCCGTACGGATCCGGGCGGGCTCGGTCTCGCACCAAGCCCGCCCGCTACCTCAGGATCACCCGAGCCGGACCTGCGTTGTGCCGCTAGCGCTGCAGGGTAAGCACACCCGGACGGTAGGGCAGGAGGCCGTAGTCCATCCCGTCAGAGCTCGGGTCGCGTCCCTGGTAGAGGAACTGCAGGTTGCAGGGGTCGATGGTCTTGGTCTGGTCGGGGTTGGTGCGCACCAGATCGCCGTGGCTGATGTCCCGGGTCCAGGTGGCGCCGCTGTTGGCCTTGCCCGCGAAGGGGTTGCTCTCCGTCGCGGCCTGCGGCGTCCACGTCCCGTCCAGGCTGGTGGCCGTGAACGAGCGGAAGTAGCGACCCTGGTTGCCCATGGCCTCGACGATCATGAGGTACTGGTTCTGCCCCTGAACCTTGTAGACCTCGACCGCCTCGAACAGGTTCGCCTTCGTGTCGCTCATGACGAGCTCGTAGTCCGTGCCGAAGCTGCTCGGGAAGTCCCCGAGCGGCATGCTGGACCGGTAGATCTGGCCTTCGTCGTTGGCGAAGAACAAGTGCATGTTCTGGTCATCGGCGATGAGGGTCTGGTCGATGGGGTTGTTCACGGGAAGCTCCCCGTTGAAGAGCTCCTGGTGCGGGCCCCAGCTGTTGGGGTCGGCGGGGTTGGTCGACGTGCGGTAGGAGAACTTGTACGGCCAGCCCCACTGGTAGGCGAGCACCCAGATGTTCTTCGGGGCGAAGTAGATCAGCGTCGGTGCCACCGGGTTGAAGCTCGTCACCATGTTCTGGCCGGCCGAGGCCATGTCGGACCAGTTGGTGAACGGGCTGAAGACCACCGCGTTCCAGGCGTCTCCGGCGTCGTGCGTCGTGGCGTAGACGAGGTACTGGCCGTTGTGGCGCACTGCGGTGAAGTCCTTGAGTGCGACCTGCCCGTTCCTCGGTTCCGCGAGCGGGCCGGTCGATGTCCAGTGGTACGTCGACGGAAGAGCGCAGGCCCCGCTGCCGCCGTCGACGCGGGCGAGCTGCCACTGCTGGTTGCTGCCGCCCCAGTCGCTGTACTGCACGACGGCTGCGCCGTCGTTGGTGGCCGCGTTCTGGACCTCGACCGCCTTGTTGCTGTTGCGGTTGATCAGGCGCACATAGCCGCTGCCGGAGTCGGCCAGCCGGAACTGCTGGTTGGTGCCGCCGTGGTCGGTCCACTGGTGGATGGCGGCACCGTCGGCGCTCGACCAGCT
>NZ_JAPZVP010000018.1 GCF_027622875.1 Glycomyces luteolus
ACCGAGCCGTGAAAGCCATGCGAGCCGCGAAAGCGAAATGCCGAGAAAAGTTCGGAAACCGATCCCCGGTGCCGGTCTTAGGCTGCCCCAGCGGGCGACCGCTGGGGGAAGCGCCGCAACACCAAGCAGCGCAGCCCGAACCCCGAACGGGTCCGGGCCCCTCAGCACGCCCAAGACCGACCACCCACCCCAGCCCACACCCACCCGTCGCCGCCCGCCCAGACCCGAAACCGAACCAGCCGGGAAGCCGGAGACGAACCCCGGTCCCCTTCCCCGCCCTGTCGTCGCTGCCTGCCTGAGCCTGGACCCGATCGGGCTGGGAAGCCGGAGAGGGACCCAATCCCTGCCCCTGCCTTGTTGTCGCTGATTGGTTGAGCCCGGACCCGAGCCGACCGAGAGGCCAGAGGCGCGCCCGGTCCCCTTCCCCGCCCTGTCGTCGCTGATTGGTTGAACCGCAAGCACCGCCGCACCGGGAAGCCGCAGCACCTCGCAGAGCCTGCGCAAACCTGGTCGTCGCTGCCCGCCTGAACCGCAGACACCACAACACCGGGAAGCCGCGGCGCTTCGCAGAGCCTGCGCAGACCTCGATGTCGCTGATCAGTTGAACCGCAGGCACCACACCACCAGGCAGCCAAAGCACCCCACCCGGACGAACCAGACCTTCGTCGACGGCCATGTCCCCCTCATGGCGGACCTATCTCACCGTGCATCAGCGGCACTGCTTTCGCGGTGCTGCACTTCGCGTTTGGCTGCTCCCTAGACGATGCGGTCGAGGATGATCGGGCCGCGCTTGGCGGGCTCGGCGCCGACCTTCCACTGGCCCGCGAGGGTCTCCATCGCAGCGGGGAAGCGCGCCGGGGTGTCGGTGTGAAGGCGGAAGACCGCCTCGCCCGCCTGCACCTGCTCGCCGACGGTCTTGAGGATCTCGATGCCCGCGCCCGCCTGGACCGGCTGGCCCTGGCGTTCGCGGCCCGCGCCGAGGCGCCATGCGGCGACGCCGACCGCGTAGGCGTCCATCTCCGAGATGTAGCCTCCGGTCTCGGCCTTGATCTCCTCGAATTCTTGCGCGACCGGCAACGTCGCGTCGACGTCGCCGCCCTGGGCGGCGACCATCTTGCGCCACGCGTCCATCGCGCGGCCGTCCTTCAGCGCGGCGGCCGGGTCCACGTCCATCCGGCCTGCGGCGGCGAGCATCTCCTTGGCGAGCTCCACGGTCAGCTCCACGACGTCCTCGGGGCCGCCGCCGGCGAGGACCTCGACGGACTCGCGCACCTCAAGAGCGTTGCCCGCGGTGCGGCCCAACGGGATCGACATGTCGGTGAGCAGGGCTCGGGTGTCGACGTCGTGGTCCCTGCCGAGGCGGACCATCGTCTCGGCGAGTTCGCGGGCCTGGGCGAAGTCCTTCATGAAGGCGCCCGAGCCGACCTTGACGTCGAGCACGATCGCGTCGGCGCCTTCGGCGATCTTCTTGCACATGATCGAGGACGCGATGAGCGGAATTGACTCGACAGTGGAGGTGATGTCGCGCAGGGCGTACAGCTTCTTGTCCGCGGGCGCGAGGTCCCCGGTCGCCGCGCAGATGACCGCGCCGATCTCCTTGAGCTGCTCGATGACCTCGTCTTCGGTCAGGTCGACCTTGAAGCCCGGGATCGACTCGAGCTTGTCGAGCGTGCCGCCGGTGTGGCCGAGGCCCCGGCCTGACAGCTGCGGTACCGCGACGTCGAAGACCGCGACGAGCGGCGCCAGGGGCAGCGTGATCTTGTCGCCCACACCGCCCGTGGAGTGCTTGTCGACGCACGGCTTGCCTACGCCCGCGAGGTTGAGCGTGATCCCGGAGTGGATCATCGCGGCCGTCCAGTCGGCGATCTCGCGCGGCTTTGCTCCATTGAGGAAGATCGCCATGGCGAGGGCCGACATCTGCTCGTCGGCGACGGCGCCCTTGGTGTAGGCGTCGATGATCCAGTCGATCTGGGCGGTCGAGAGTTCGCCGCCGTCCCGTTTGGTGCGGATGACGTCTACAGCGGTGATCATTGGGCTTCCCTCACAGACAATGGAATTGGAGAACCGAGGGCCGGTCGCATGACCGGTCCTCGGCCTACAGGTATTCGGGGCCGAACGCGCCCGGGAGCAGGGCTCCTACGGTGGTCGGCTCCGGCGCGGCGTCCACCAGGCACTCGGCGCCGCCGTGCTCGTAGAGGAGCTGGCGGCACCGGCCGCAGGGGGTGAGGGGTTCCCCTGCGCCGTCGACGCACGCGATCGCGATCAGGCGCCCGCCGCCGGTGGCGGCGAGCTGGGAGACCATGCCGCACTCGGCGCACAGGGTCAGGCCGTACGAGGCGTTCTCGACGTTGCAGCCGGAGACGATCCGGCCGTCGTCGACCAGACCGGCGACGCCGACCGGGAACTTCGAGTACGGGGCGTACGCGCGGCTCATGGCCTCGCGTGCCTTGTCGCGCAAGACGTCCCAGTCGATGCTGTCAGTCATCTACTTGTCCCCCGGGTTGTACGGCACGCCGTCGGCCGCAGGGGCCTTGGCCTTCCCGATGAGCCCGGCGACGACCACGAGCGTGACCGCGTACGGGAGCATCTGCAGGAACTCGCCGGGGACGACCGAGCCGCCCGAGGCGTCGAGGTCGCGGGCGACCTGCGTGGTGAAGCCGAAGATGAGCGCGCCCGCGAGCACGCCGAGCGGGTTCCAGCGGCCCACGATCATGACGGCGAGCGCCACGAAGCCGAGCCCGGCGGTCATGTTCTTGCTGAACGCCAGGGAGTTCGCGATGGTGAACCAGGCGCCGCCGAAACCGGAGATGAGGCCCGCTACGGTGACGTTCCAGTACCGGAGGCGGTTCACGTTGACGCCCATGGAGTCCGCGGCGGCCGGGTGCTCGCCGACCGCGCGGGTGCGCAGGCCCCAGCGGGTGCGGTAGAGCAGGAACCAGACCACGAACACCAGCACGAGTCCGATGTAGACGAATATCTTCTGCTGGAAGAGGACCGGCCCGATCACGGGGATGTCCGCGAGCGGGCCCCAGGAGAGCGTCGGGACCGCGAAGGCGCTGTTGAGGCCCTCGGCCTTCTTCAGCTGGTCGTACATGAAGCTGGTGAAGCCCAGCGCCAGCAGGTTGAGGATGACGCCGACGACGACCTGGTTGACCTGGTACTTGGTGGCGAGCAGGGCGAGCAGCATCGTCGAGAGGAGGCCGGCGACCATCGCGCCGACCATGCCGGCGTACACGTTCCCGGTGATGTTCGCGACCAGGACGCCGGTGAAGGCGCCCATGAGGAACTGGCCCTCGATGCCGATGTTGATGACGCCCGAGCGCTCGCACACGACGCCCGAGAGCGCGCCGAACAGGTAAGGGAGCGAGAGGAACAGCGCGCCCGCGAGGATCGACTCCGCTCTGAACACGGTGCCCGGCTGCGAGTAGGCCCAGAACAACAGGCTGAAGACGAACGCGGTCACCGCGATCGCCGACACGAGCTTGAAGCGGCGCTTCGGGATCCCCGCGAGCATCCAGGCGCCCGCTGCGGCCGTGAGCGCGCCGAGGACCGCCATCACGACAGTGGTGGGCATGGCCCACTCGACGTCGGTGAGGGTCTTGTCGAACCTGATCAGGGTCTTGTCGTCCCCGCCGACCACCGCGAAGGCGATGACCAGGACGAACAGGCCGAGCGCGGCGAAGACCGCGCCCGCCTTCGCGTAGCGGACCGGGACGCTCTCGTCGACGAGCGCCGGTGAGGCGGTCATGGTGTCCACTGCCATGGGGCTCACCAGCCTTTCGCTTCGAGGGTGACCAGGCCGCCGCGCGGCGTGCGCAGGTGCAGGATCGCCTTGACCAGTGCGGGAGCGGCGATGAAGAGCACGATGATCGCCTGCAGCAGGGTCGAGATGTCGACCGGCACGTCCGGCTGGGCCGACAGGGCCCCGGCCTTCAACGCGCCGAACAGGAGCGCCGCGGCGACGATGCCGCCGGGCTTGGCGCGGCCCAGGAGCGCGACGGTGATGCCGTCGAACCCGTACTCCAGAGCGGTGTTCGTGGTGATGCCCGCGGCGCCGACGCCGAGGGACAGGGCCGCGCCAGCGAGGCCCGCGAGACCGCCGGCGACGGCCATCGTGGTCGTGTACGTCGAGCCGATGCGCATGCCCGCGGTCGCTGAGGCGTGCTCGTTGAAGCCGACGGCGCGGATGCGGAACCCGAAGGTGGACCTCGAGAGCAGCCACCAGGTGAAGACCGCGGCGGCGACGCCGATCAGCAGCGCCCAGTTGACGCGGAGGCTCTCGCTGAGGCCGGAGAGGAGCTTCGGCATGACCGCCGACTCGTCCACCGGCTTGGTGATGAGGTCCGTCTTCGTCTCCGAGTGGAGGAACTCGGTGCTGATGGACCACACCAGGAACAGCGCCGCGATGTTGTTCAGCATGATCGAGGAGATGACCTCATGCGCGCCGGTGGTCGCCTTGAGGACGCCGGGAACCGCGCCGAACGCGGCGCCCGCGAGCGCGCCCGCGATGACCGCGAGCGGCAGGTGGATCACCGCCGGGAGGTCCAGTGCGAAGCCGATGATGAGCGCGCCCATCATGCCGAAGATCATCTGGCCCTGGGCGCCGATGTTGAACAGCCCGGCGCGGAACGCGAGGCCGACGGCGAGGCCGGTGAAGATCAGCGGGGTCGCGTACGTGAGCGTCTCGGACAGCGGCCGCAGCAGGTCGCCGAACTCGGCGGTCCCGGCGGCGTACCGGTCGAGCGTGTTCAGGTTGAGGATCGCGCCCTCGAACAGGGCCGTGTACGACTCGACGATCAGGTCCCGGGAGGCGTACCAGGCGTCCTGGGGGCGCGAGAAGAAGTAGGAGAACGTCGAGCGGGTGTACTCGTCGGAGACGATGAGGAGGATCGCGCCGATGAGGAACGCCAGCAGCAGGGAGTAGATCGTGACCATGACCGAGTTGGCCTCGGTCAGGTAGCGGCCGAAGAGCCGCATGAAGTTCGGCTTCGACTCCGGGGTCTCGCCCGCCTCAGGCTGGTCGGCGGTGGGGGTCGTGGTATCCGTGCTCATCGGTCACCTCCGTTGGCTTCCTCGTCGGTCTGGTCGGCGTCGTCGTCGGATGCCGGTGCGGTGTCGTCCGCGCCGGCGATGTCGGCGCCGACCATGAGGCGGCCGATGACCGCGCGCGGCGTGTCCGGGGCGACCTCGCCGACGATGCGGCCGTTGTAGATCACGGCGATGCGGTCGGCGAGGGCGTAGATCTCGTCCAGTTCGGACGAGATGAGCAGGACGCCGGTGCCGGTGTCGCGCTCGGCGATGAGCCGGGAGTGGATGAACTGGCTCGCGCCGACGTCGACGCCGCGGGTCGGCTGCGCCGCGACGAGGAACCGGCGGGGCCGGGAGAACTCGCGGGCGATGATGACCTTCTGCGCGTTGCCGCCGGACAGCGCCGAGACGGGCTCCTCCGGGGACTGGGTGCGGATGTCGAACTCGGAGATCGAGTCGACCGCGCGCTTGCGCACCGCACCGGAGTTGACCGCGCCGCGGCGCGCGAACGGGACGTCGCGGTACTGGTTGAGCACGAGGTTCTCGGCGACCGAGAACTCCGAGATCACGCCGTCGCGGCCTCGGTCCTCGGGGATGTAGCCGAGGCCGTCGGCGATGCGGTCGGCGGGGCTCGCGCCGTGCATGTCCTTGCCGTCGATCGCGATGCGGCCCTCGTCGGGCTTGACGAGGCCGAGGATCGCGCGGGCCAGTTCGGTCTGGCCGTTGCCCTCGACGCCCGCGAGTCCCACGATCTCTCCTGAGTGGACGGTCAGGTCGAGTCCGTCGAGGACCTTCACCCCGGCGTCGGAGACGAGGGTGAGGTCCTTGATCTCCAGGCGCGCCTCGCCCGGCTCGGCCGGGGTCTTGTCGACCTGGAGGGTCACGGCCCGGCCGACCATCGCGGAGGCCATCTCGGCCTCCGAAGCGGTCGGCTCCAGCTCGGCGACCACTTTGCCGCGCCGGATCACCGTGACGGTGTCCGCGACGGCCTGGACCTCTTTGAGCTTGTGGGAGATGAACAGGATCGACGTGCCCGCCGCCGCGAGGTTCCGCATGATCTGCAGGAGCTCGGTGATCTCCGCGGGCGTGAGCACCGCGGTCGGCTCGTCGAGGATGAGCAGTTCCGTCTTCGGCCCCGAGAGGGCCTTGACGATCTCGACGCGCTGCTGGACGCCCACGGGCAGGTCCTCGCAGATCGCGTCGGGGTCGAGCTTGAGGCCGTACTCCTCGGAGACGTCGAGGACGGCCTTGCGCGCGGCCTTGGCCGAGAGCACGCCCATGCCCTGGGTGTGCTCCCGGCCGAGCTGCACGTTGTCGGCGACGCTGAAGGGACCGACGAGCTTGAAGTGCTGGTGCACCATCCCGATCCCGGCGGCGATGGCGTCGCCCGGACCGGTGAAGGAGACCGGCTTGTCGTCGATCAGGATCTCGCCGCTGGTGGGCGTCAGGATCCCGTAGAGCATGTTCATGAGCGTCGACTTGCCCGCGCCGTTCTCGCCGAGGACGGCGTGGATCTGGCCGGGCTCGACCACGAGGTCGATGTCGTCGTCAGCGGTGAACGAGCCGAACTTCTTCGTCAGGCCCTTCAGTTCGAGTCGCAAGTGCGTGTCCTTTTGCTTCGATCCGCTCGGTTACTGAGCAGCGGGGCTGGACGGCGACTCGACGGTGAGCGTGCCGTCGATGATCTGCTGGGTCAGCGCCTCGAGCTCGGCCTTGGTGTCGGCGGAGACGGCCGAGTCGAAGTCGTGGAACGGCGCGATGGAGACGCCTTCGTTGGCCAGCGTGCCGACGTAGGAGCCGGTGATGGCCTCCCCGCCGTTGGCGGCCTCGTAAGCGGCGAGGACGGAGTCCTTGACCGCGTTGGCGAGGCCCTTCTCGGCCGAAGTGATGAGCTCGGCGCCGTACTCGGTGGACTCGTAGCCGTCGGTGTCGACCCAGATCGCGTTGACCGCGTCGTTCTCGGCGGCGGCGGTCAGCGCGCCGATGCCGGCGGGGCCGGCGACCGGGAAGATGATGTCAGCGCCCTGCGAGATGAAGGTGTCCGTGGTGGACTTGCCCGCGGCGGTGTCCTCGAAGCTGTTGAGGAAGGTGCCCTCCTGGGCCTCCGCGTCCCAGCCGAGCAGCTCGACGTTGGTGCCCTTGTCGGTGTTGTGCTGCTCGATGCCCGCGGCGAAGCCGTCCATGAAGATGGTCACCGGCGGGATCTTCATGCCGCCCCAGGTGGCGACGGTGCCGGTCTTGGACTGCGACGCGGCGACGTAACCGGCGAGGAACGCCGACTGGGCGGTGTCGAACTGGATCGAGTAGACGTTCTCGACCTCGGAGAAGCCGTCGACCGTGGCGAACGCGGTGTCGGGGTTCGCGGTGGCGGCGGTGTTGACGTTCTCGGTCATGAGGCCGCCGACGCCGATGATGAAGTTGCACTCGTTGTCGACCATCGCCTGGAGGTTCGGGTCGTAGTCGGTCTCCGAGCTGGACTCCTTGACCTCGACCTTGATGTCGTCGTTCTCCTCGGCGGCGGCTTCCATGCCGGCCCAGGAGGACTCGTTGAAGGACTTGTCGTCCACGCCACCGGAGTCGGTGACCATGCAAGCGAGGAACGACGCGTCGGCGTTGCCGTCGCCGCCGTTCTCGGACGGTGCCTCACCGCAAGCGGCGAGGGCGGCGAGGCCTACGGCGGAAAGGCCCGCCAGGGCCAGCTTGAACGGCTTGACAGCCATCTCGGTCTCCTTTGACAATCCGGGGGTAAGTCGATACCCGCACCATCATGGCCGCACTCGGTGGGCTTTGACACCGACCTTGATGATTTCGTTACCGAAACATCCTATGACTGAGACCAGCGGTGATCAGGTGTTTCGTTCGCACTACGGCTCGATTGCAGCTCGCGGGCCCGTGCAGGGTCACAATTCTGTCCCGCGGCGGCTCGGTGTCTAGGTCCAGAAGACGGCCACGCCGGCGGTCACCGCGATGAGCGCGCCGGTCGCGTAGAAGTGCCCGGCGGCGACCTTCGCACGCTTCTTCCACACCGGAATCGCGATCATCACGCCGAGCATCAGGGCGAGCAGGAACTTCACGCCGAGCTTGGCGTGGTTCGCGTCACCGTCCGCCGCGACGATCCCGTATAGGACGATGCCGGTGGCGAGCTGGGTGGCGATGCCGTAGAGCATCGCGGCGTTGAAGTCGAACTTCTTGGAGAGCAGGGAGACGAGCCAGCCGCCGAACACGGCGGCGAACCCGAGCAGGTGGAGATAGCGCAGCAGCAAGTGGACGAATTCCATGCTCAGGAGTATTGCAGAGCAAGGGGCCGGCCGCGCTCCCGCGCGACCGGCCCCTTGTTCGCTGTCACAGCAGCGGCATTACGCCGCTCGACTGCATCGGTGTCACGACACGCGGTGGGCTCCCGCCGCGGCGCGGGCGACGAAGACGCGCGGTGTCGGCAGGCCCTTGTCGGCGGCGGCCTCGAGCACGGCGGCCTCGACCTTCTGGGCCGCGGCCGACTCGACGAGGGCGATGGCGCTGCCGCCGAACCCGCCGCCGGTCATGCGCGCGCCAAGGGCCCCGGCGCCGAGCGCGGCGTCGACGGCCGAGTCGAGCTCGACCGAGGAGACCTCGTAGTCGTCGCGCAGCGACACGTGCGAGGCGGTGAGCAGGTCCCCGATGCCGGAAACGTTGCCCCGCTTGAGGATTTCCACCGTCTCGAGGACGCGGTCGTTCTCGGTGAGGATGTGGTGCATCCGCCGGTTCAGGCGGTCGTCATCGAGCTTCGCGTCCCGCGGCGCGTCCCGCAGGAACGGCACCCCGAGCCGGCGGGCCGCCTCCTCGCAGTCGGCGCGGCGCGCGCCGTACTCGCCGTCGACGTGGCGGTGCGGGGCCTGGGTGTCGATCACGAGCATCACCAGGCCCTCGGCGGTCAGATCGAACGGGACCTGTTCGCGCGAGAAGTCCCGGCAGTCCATGAACATGACGTTGCCTTCGGTGCACAGCAGCGAGGCCGACTGGTCGAGCACGCCCGTGGGCGCGCCGACGTACTCGTTCTCGGCCTTCTGCGCGATGCGCGCGGCCTCGGCCCGGTCGATCTCGTGGCCGTAGAGGTCGGCCAGCGCGATCAGGGTCGCGCATTCGAGCGCGGCGGAGGACGAGAGGCCCGCGCCGTGCGGCACGTCCGAGTTGATGGCGATGCGCACCGGTGCGACCGGGTAGCCCGATTCGTTCATGGCCCAGGCGACCCCGGCGATGTACGCGGCCCAGCCTTCGACCCCTTCGACCGAGTCGGCGCGGACGGTGCTGCCTTCGCCGTACGTCGAATGGAACTCCCAGCTCTCGGACTTGGCGACGGCCACCGCGGCGTAGAACGGCAGCGCGAAGGGCATCACGAAGCCCTCGTTGTAGTCGGTGTGCTCGCCGATGAGGTTCACGCGGCCGGGCGCGGCCCAGAGGCCTTCGGGCTCGGTGCCGAACACGTCGCGGAAGGCCTGCGCGGCGGTCTCGGCGAGTTCGATGGCGTGCAGGTCAGGAGTGGGCATGCTGGTAGTACTTCCAGGCGTCGGCGACCATGCGGTCGAGGCTGTCCCGGCTGGGCTTCCAGCCGAGTTCGGTCTTCGCGCGCTCCGAGGAGGCGACGAGTTCGGCCGGGTCCCCGGGGCGGCGGGGCCCGATCTCCACCGGGAAGTCCGTCCCGGTGACCTGCTTGACGGTGGCGACGACCTCTTTGTTGGAGAAGCCGTTGCCGTTGCCGAGGTTGTAGATCTTGTGCTCGCCGGCCTCGGCGGCCTGGAGGGCGAGCAGGTGGGCGTCGGCCAGGTCGGCGACGTGGATGTAGTCGCGGATGCAGGTGCCGTCGGGGGTGGGGTAGTCGTCCCCGAAGAGCCCGAAGGACTCGCGCTTGCCGGAGGCGGCGTCGAACGCGATCGGGATGATGTGGGTCTCCGGGTCGTGGTTCTCGCCGTGCCAGGTGCCGGACTGGTCCTGGTAGGCGCCGACGACGTTGAAGTAGCGCAGGGAGACCGCGGCGAGGCCGTAGGCGGTGACCTCGGAGGCGATCGCCATGTCGCTGGAGAGCTTGGTGGCGCCGTAGGTCGAGGTGGGGGCCTTGACGGCCTCCTCTTTGATGGGGACCTCGGTCGGGTTGCCGTAGACGGCGGCGGTGGAGGAGAACACGAGGGTCTTCACGTTCGCCTCGCGCATGGCGTCGAGGAGCGCGAACGTGCCGGCCGTGTTGGCCTCCCAGTAGATGTCGGGCTTGACCATAGACTCGCCCGCCGCGATGAGGCCCGCGAAGTGCAGGACCCCGTCGAAGGTGGCGTCGAGGACCTCGCGGGCGTCCCGGATGTCCTTGCGCACCAGAGTGGCCCCGGTCGGGACGCGCTCGGCCGAGCCGGTCGAGCAGTTGTCGAGCACGACCACTTCGTGGCCGGCTTCGAGCAGCATCGTGGCGACGATCGAGCCGATGTAGCCGGCGCCGCCGGTGACGAGGTACTTCACAGTGCTCCCTTGAGGATTGACGCGGAGGCCTCGGGGCCCAGGTCGTGGACCCAGCCGCCCATGACGGACTCCGATGAGGCCAGGAACTTGACGCGGCCGGGGCCGCGGCGGATGGAGACGAGCTCCAGGCGCAGGCGCCCGAACTCGCGGCCTTCGCCGACGGGGGCCTGGTGCCATCCGGACATGTACGGCATCGGCTCGCCGGGGTAGGCCGCGTCGCAGCGCTTGAGCAGGTCGAGGTAGAGCGGCGCGAAGGAGTCGATGTACTCCTCGGGCAGCTCGGTGAGGTCGGCGAAGCGGGCCTTCGGGTAGACCTGGACCTCGAAGGGCCAGCGCGCGGCGAAGGGCGTGAAGGCGATCCAGTGGTCGTTCTCGGCGATGACGCGCTCGCTACTGCTCTCCGACTCGATGATGTCGTCGAAGAGGTCGCGGCCGGTGGTCTCCTTGTGGCGCTTGGCCGCCGAGAGGTACTTCTGGGTCTGCGGGGTGACGTACGGGTAGCCGTAGATCTGGCCGTGCGGGTGGTGGAGGGTCACGCCGATCTCGACGCCGCGGTTCTCGAAGCAGAAGACCTGGGCGATGTCGCCGCGGGCGTACAGGTCGGCGGTGCGCTGGGCCTGGGCGCGGACCACGAGGGCGATGCGCTCGGGGCTGAGGTCGACGAGCGAGGAGTCGTGGTCGTCGGAGAAGACGACGACCTCGCAGCGGCCGCTCGCGGGGACCGCGACCTCCATGGCCGCGCCGTCCACCTCCGGAGCGAGCGAACCGGGGGTCTCGGTGCCGCCGAAGCTCGGGAAGCGGTTCTCGAAGACCGCGACCTCGTAGTCGGGGGCGGGGATCTCGGTGAGCTCGTCCCCGTGGGAGGGGCACAGCGGGCAGGCGACGGGCAGCTGCGGGCGGCCGGAGCGGCCCGCGGAGACGGCCACCCATTCGTCGCGGAGCACGTCGTAGCGGATCTCGCCGGCGCTCACGCGGTCGCCGAGGTCGCGCTTGTCGGCGTATCCGGCACGGCCGGCCTCGGGCTCGGTCGAGTAGTAGAGGATCTGGCGGCCGTCGGCGAGGCTGCCGGACTCCATGTGGAACGCAGGTCTCATGCTCTCTTCTCGGATGTAGTGCGTTGTCTCCCGGGGCCGTGGTGTTCCGCGGTCGGGACCGGCGCGAGCACGACCTGGTCGACGTGCTCGCGCAGTTGGCGTCGGGCCTCCTCGTCGAGGAGGGAGTCGGTGACGATGACGTCGGCGTCGTCGAGGGCGGCGATGGTGGCGATGCCGACGACGTCGTACTTGGTGTGGTCGGCGACGACCACGAGGCGGCGGCCTTTGGAGGCGAGGGTGCTGACGGTCTCGGCTTCGAGGAGGTTCGGGGTGGTGAACCCGGCCCGCAGGGACATGCCGTGGACGCCGAGGAAGACGGTGTCGACGTTGACCTTCTCGAGGGAGGCGACGGCGAAGGGGCCGACGAGGGCGTCGGAGGGGGTGCGGACGCCGCCGGTGAGGATGACGGTCTGGTCGGCGCGGCCGGCGCGGTAGAAGACGTCGGCCACGGGCACCGAATTGGTGACGACGGTGAGGTCGGGGACGTCGGTGAGGCGGTGGGCGAGGGTCCAGGTGGTGGTGCCGGCGGAGAGGGCGATGGCCTGGCCGGGGCCGACGAGGGTGGCGGCGGCGTCGGCGACGGCCTGCTTCTCGACTTCCTGGCGGACCTGCTTGACGGCGAAGCCGGGCTCGGTGGTCGAGCCGAAGTCGACGGCGGTGGCGCCGCCGTGGACCTTGGCGACCAGGCCGCGCTCGGCGAGGGTCTCGAGGTCGCGGCGGATGGTCATGTCGGACACGCCGAACTCTTCGACCAGCTCCGCCACCCGGACCGCGCCGGTTCGGTGGACTCGCTCGGCGATCCGGCTCTGTCGCTGCTGCGCCAGCATGCCGCCTCCTCATGTTTCGAGAGCAGAGTGCTCAAGATCCAACACAATTAAACATCAGGATCATCGGCGCCGCAATACCGGGTGGCCGCCTTCTCAGCGTGGATGTCAGAATCGGTCCATGAGCACTGCCGACCGCAAGCCCCGCGTCCTGTCGGGCATCCAGCCGACCTCGGATTCCTTCCACATCGGGAACTACCTGGGCGCGCTGCGGCAGTGGGTGGCCCTGCAGGACACCTCGGACGCGTTCTACATGGTCGTCGACCTCCACGCGATCACCGTCGATCACGAGCCAAAGGTATTGCACCAGCGCTCACGCGTGAGTGCCGCGCAGCTCCTGGCCCTGGGCGTGGACCCCGAGAAGTCGGCGCTGTTCGTGCAGTCGCAGGTCCCCGAGCACCCGATGCTCGCCTGGATCCTGGGCGCCGAGACCGGCTTCGGCGAGGCCAGCCGCATGACCCAGTTCAAGGACAAGTCGGCCAAACAAGAACGCACAACCGTCGGCCTCTTCACCTACCCGATCCTGCAGGCGGCCGACATCCTGCTGTACCAGACCGACCAGGTCCCGGTCGGCGAGGACCAGCGCCAGCACCTGGAGCTGACCCGGGACCTCGCGATCCGGTTCAACACCACGTACGGCCAGACCTTCATCGTGCCCGAACCCCACATCGTCAAGGAGACCGCGACGATCAAGGACCTCGCCGAGCCCGAGAAGAAGATGTCGAAGTCCTCCGCGAGTCCGCGCGGGTGCGTCTACCTGCTGGACGAGCCGAACCAGATGCGCAAGAAGATCAAGAGCGCCGTCACCGACTCCGAGGCCGAGGTCCGCTACGACGTCGAGCACAAGCCCGGCGTCTCGAACCTGCTCAACATCTATGCGGCGCTGGGGAACACCACGATCGAGAAGCTCGAGGCCGAGTACGCCGGGCGCGGCTACGGCGACTTCAAGGGGGACCTCGCCGAGGTCGTGGCCGATTCGCTCGGTCCGATCGCGGCCCGCACCAAGGAGTACCTGGCGGACAAGGCCGAGCTCGACCGGATCCTCACCGCGGGCGCGGAGAAGGCGCGGCAGGTCGCCTCGCGCACGCTCGCGAAGGCGTACAAGAAGGTCGGCTTCTACCCGCCGGTGGCGCTTTAGTGGCGCAGACCAGCCCGACCGCACCACGGGAGAAGGTCGTCACCGTCGGGGTGGCGATCCCGGTGCCCTCGCCTTGGCGCGAGATCCTCGACGAGGCCCGCATCGCCTCGGGCGACCTGCTCGGCGGGACCGTCCCCGCGCACCTGACGCTGCTCGGGCCCACCGAGATCCCGGCGGCGACCCTCGAGGGCTACAAAGCGCATCTCGCCGCCGTCGCGAACGGGTGCCCGCGCTTCGACCTGCACTTGCGCGGGACCGGGTCGTTCCGGCCCGTCACCGAGGTGGTGTTCGTGGCCGTGGTCGACGGGATCGCGATCTGCGAGCAGCTGGAATCGGCGATCCGCCAGGGCCCGGCCAGTCGCGAGCGGAACTTCCCGTACCACCCGCACGTGACGATCGCGCAGAACGTCGGCACCGCGGCGCTGGACCGCGCCTTCCAGTCCCTGGCCGGTTTCGAGGCGAAGTTCCGGGTGGAGTCGTTCACCCTGTACACGCACCCGAGCCCGGGCGACTGGACTTCCGAGACCCTGACCGGCGCCCCGATTCCCTGGACGCCGCGGGCGGAATACCCGCTCACCGGCTGACGCCGGGCGCGCAGACGACGAGGACCGACCGGCATCCGCCGCTCGGTCCGTTTGCGTCGCCGCTTCGGGTCAGAAGTCGAAGAGGTCTTCGAAGACGCTCTTCTTTTTCTTCTTCTTGTAGTAGTAGTCGTCCTTGCGGTGGTCGTCGTAGTGGTCGCGACGGTGGTGGTCGTCGTCCCGGCGGCGGTCGTCGTAGCGGCGGTCGTCATGGCGGCGGTCGTCGTACCGGGGATCGCGCGGGGGCGGGCCGGCGGGCGCTGCGGCGACGGGCGCACCGGCACCGGCGTGGAACGACTGCTCGAACTTCATCAAGTGCTCGAGCTCGCCGCGGTCGAGGAAAATGCCCTTGCACTCGGTGCACTGCTCTACGACTACGCCGTTGCGCTCGTACTGGTGCATCGGGTTCTGACATTTCGGACAGAGCATCTGCATCATGTCAACAACCTATCGTGAAATGCGCATGGATGCCCAACCAGAACCGGGCGTCTCACCTGTGAGTTCTCTCAGCTGAGACGCCCGTCCGAGCACCGCTCCGCCAGCGCGAACCGGCACTCTCGGCAGACACCGACAAGCCCCCGAGTCAGAGGGGGCGCGGGTACTCGATGAACCCGCGGGTCTTGTCCTGCGGATACTGCGGCGCCTCGAAGTCGCCGGTGACCGCGTACTCGGTGAAGTAACCGTCGTCGGGGGCGAAGAGGATGATCGTCACGTCCTCGTAGTACTCGCCCTCGACCCAGGTCCCGTACAGGTCGCCGGTGCCGACGGCCGCCTCAGGACCCCACATCTCCCATTCGATGCCGCGCCCGGTCGAGTACTCGGAGATCACCAGGTTCGCCGGTTCGACGTCGAAGTGAACCTCCCCGCCGGGACCGAAGGAGTTGCTGACCTTGGGGACGTCCGTCGAGCGCATGCCGGCGGAAGCGGAGGAGGTGAAGCCGCCCACGGTGATGGCGACAGCGGCGGCCGAGGCCGCGGCGATGGTTCGTCTGCGCATGGAAGCACCTTTCGACTGCGGGTCGGGATTCTTGCCCTCCATACGCCCGGGACTGTCCACAGAGATGCCGAAAGGCGGGCAGGAATCGATGTAATTCCTTGCCCGCCTTTGAGATCCAGATCTCTTAGTGCGTGAAGTGCCTGGTCCCGGTCAGGTACATCGTGATGCCGGCTTCCTTGGCCGCGGCGATGACCTCTTCGTCGCGGAGCGATCCGCCGGGCTGCACGACGGCCTTGATGCCGCCGTCGATGAGGATCTGCAGGCCGTCGGCGAACGGGAAGAAGGCGTCAGAGGACGCGACCGAGCCGGTGGCCCGCTCGCCCGCGCGCTCGACCGCGAGCTTCGCGGAGTCGACGCGGTTGACCTGGCCCATGCCGACGCCGACGGAGGCGCCGCCCGAGGCCAGCAGGATCGCGTTCGACTTCACCGAACGCACCGCGCGCCAAGCGAAGGCGAGATCGGCGAGGGTCGCCTCGTCCGCGGCGTCGCCCGTGGCGAGGGTCCAGTTCGCCGGGTCGTCGCCGTCGGCGTCGATGCGGTCGGGGCGCTGTGCGAGCACGCCGCCGGAGATCGGCTTGAACTCCAGCTCGGCCGGGGCCCATGCAGGGGCGCGGAGGAGCCGGATGTTCTTCTTCGCCGAGAGGATTTCGATCGCTTGATCGGTGAACGAGGGCGCGACGACGACCTCGGTGAAGATCTCGGCGATCTGCGCGGCGGCCTCGGCGTCGATCTCGCCGTTGGCGGCGATCACGCCGCCGAAGGCGCTCACCGGGTCGCACTCGTGGGCGCGGCGGTGCGCGGCGGCGATCGAGTCGCCGACGGCGATGCCGCACGGGTTGGCGTGCTTGATGATCGCGACGCACGGCTCGGAGAAGTCGTGCGCGGCGCGCCAGGCGGCGTCCGCGTCGGTGTAGTTGTTGAAGCTCATCGCCTTGCCGTGCAGCTGCTCGGCCTGCGCGAGCCCGGCCGCGCCGGGAGCCGCGTAGACGGCGGCGGGCTGGTGCGGGTTCTCGCCGTAGCGGAGGTCCGCGAGCTTCGTCATCGGCACGGCCTGGAAGTCCGGAAGGGCGGCCTCGGTGGACTGTTCGGCGAGCCAGGAAGCTACGGCCGCGTCGTAGGTCGCGAGGTGCGCGAAGGCCTTGGCGGCCAGGCGAAGCCGCTCGGCGGCCGTGGTGCCCTCGACGGCGGCGGTGCGCACGAGGCCGTAGTCGGCGGGGTCGACGACGACCGCGACGTTGGCGTGGTTCTTCGCGGCGCCGCGCGTCATGGAGGGCCCGCCGACGTCGATCTTCTCGACGATGTCGTCGAAGCCCGCGCCGGAGGCGACGGTGTCCTGGAACGGGTAGAGGTTCCCGACGAAGAGGTCGAACGCCTCGATGCCCAGCTCTTCGAGCTGCTCGCGGTGGGATTCGCGGCGCACGTCCGCGAGCATCCCGGCGTGGACCTTCGGGTGGAGGGTCTTCACACGGTCGTCGAGGATCTCGGGGAAGCCGGTGAGGTCTTCGACCTTCGTGACGGGGATGCCGGCCTCGGCGATCCGCGCGGCGGTCGAGCCGGTGGACACGAGCGCTACGCCCGCTTTGTGGAGGTCTGCTGCGAGTTCGACGACGCCGGTCTTGTCGAACACTGAGATGAGGGCTCGCTGAATGCGCTTCCGCTCGGACATGAATGCACTGCTCCTGGTTGTCTAATGACTGCGGCCCAGGCGTTCGACCGCAGTAACAGGTTCAGCAGCGCCGCTCCCTGGTGGTGCTCCACCTGCGAACGTCTCAGAAGGCTCCCCCTCAACAACGAGCTGCCCGGTCCGTGCCACGGGAAACCTCGAAAGACGTCACTCGCCAGTCGCGACAAGCCGAGCGTAACACGGCCGCTTCGGGTTCCGGCTCCGCCGCTGCGCGCGAGCGTGCGCGCCGCCACCAGGGGCGGGAGGCGAGCGCCGCCAGCACCGCTCCGAGCGCGTTCATGAGCGCGTCGTCGACTGAGACGACCCGGCCGGCGAGGAAGGCGTACTGCAGCGCCTCGAGCGTCGCGGCGGCCAGGACCGCACCAGCCGCGACGGAGCCGAGTCCGATCCTGAACCGGACGGGCAGGAAGAAACCCGCGGCGGCGAACACGAACAGGTTCCCGGCCAGCTGCTCGACGATGACGCGCGGGCCGGCACCGGCCAGGTCGGCGAGGTCCACGAGAGGAACGAGCTGGAGCGCGTTCGCGCCTTCCCTCGAGGTGAGGCCGAGAAACAGCAGCGGCACCGATCCGACGACCGCGCCGACCTCGGCGAGGGAGTCGAGCCACGCTTCCCGGCGCGGGCGGCCGCGACGGATGCGCCAGGCGGCGAGCGCCCATGCCGTGGCGAACGCGAACGGCAGCAGGGCGAAGCTGAGATAGAGCGTGTTCGCTTCGAGGGTGTTGACGGCGAGGGGAGCGGTCATGCCCGGAACCCTAGCCGAGCATGGCTCGCTCGCCTAGGCGGTGCGGTAGCCGATCGGCTGGACCAGACGGTTGACCGCCCGGTGCAGGTCGGACAGCTTCAGCGTGACCGTCTCGTCGCTCGCCTGCGCGGCCTTGGCCTCGGTCAACGCGTCTCGGATGATCAGACTCGGACTCACGCCCCGGCGCTCGGACTCGGCCGCGATCCACTCGGAGAGCTCCTGGTCGACGCGGACCGAGTACACGATCGAGGTCTGCCGCTTGGCGTCGTCGACTACGGCCCCGGTCCAGTCGCGGGATTCGAGCGCCCGCAGCGCCTCTTCTCGTTTCGTCATGACTCGCTTCCTTCCCGGAAGACCCGCTCGATCCCGGCTATCTCGGCGGCGTCCATCAGCCTGGCGGACACCACGAGGAACTCGTCGTCGCACTCGTCCTCGATGAGCGCGACCGCGATCCACCGGTGCAGTCGGTCCTGCGCACCGACGCGCAGCACTGCTCCGATGAGCTCGCGCACCCGCGGTTTGCCGTGCAGTACGTCCTGCACGTCCCGCCAGTGGAGCCCGGCTGCCGTGATGGCGTCGTAGGACGCCTCGTCGAATCGGTATCGTTCTTCCACGCCGTCAATGTTTACAAGTGTAAACGCAGGACGAGCGCAATGACACCCCGACGCACTTGAATCGCGTCCATCGAAGCGCTGCGCAGGCCGCGACGCAGAGCGCAGACTGACGCCATGGACCTCGACGAGCTGGTGTTCCATCCCTGGGTCGCGCAGGGGCCGCGGCAGGTGCCGACGTTCGTCGGCGGCGCCGGAAGCCATGTCGTCGACGAATACGGGCGGCGGTACCTGGACTTCAGCTCGCAGCTGGTCTTCGCCAACCTCGGCCACCAGCACCCGCGGATCGTCGAGGCCATCAAGGCGCAGGCCGACCGGCTCTGCACCCTCGCGCCCTCGCACGCCTCGGATGTCCGCGGCGAAGCGGCGCGGCTGATCGTGGGCGTCGCCCCAGAAGGGCTCGGGCACGTCCTGTTCACCACCAGCGGCACCGAGGCCATCGAGCACGCGGTGCGCATGGCGCGCCTGGCCACCGGTCGGCCGAAGGTGCTCGCCGCCTACCGCTCGTACCACGGCTCGACGACCACCTCCATCCATCTGACCGGCGACCCGCGCCGCTGGGCCTCGGACACCGGCGCCGCCGGCGTCGTCCACTTCTTCGGGCCGTTCCCGTACCGCTCGGCGTTCGGGTCGAGCACGCCCGAGGAGGAGTGCGAGCGGGCGCTCGACCATCTCGAGCAGGTGATCCTGCTCGAGGGGCCGTCCACGGTCGCGGCGCTGGTCCTCGAGTCGGTGACCGGCAGTTCCGGGGTCATCGTGCCGCCGCCGGGATACCTGCGGGGCGTCCGCGAGCTGTGCACCCGGCACGGCATCGTCTACATCGCCGACGAGGTGCTGGTCGGGTTCGGCCGCACCGGGGCCTGGTTCGCGGTCGACCACGACGAAGTCGCCCCGGATCTGCTGGCCTTCGCGAAGGGCGTGAACTCCGGGTACGTGCCGCTCGGGGGCGTGCTCGTGGGCGAGCGGATCTTCGAGGCGTTCACCGAGCGGCCCTACCCGGCGGGCCTGACGTACAGCGGCCATCCGCTCGCCTGCGCCGCTGCGGTCGGCGCCCTCCGCGCGATGCACGAAGAGCGCACTGTCGAGTCGGCCGCCCGACTCGGGAATTCGGTCCTGGGGCCCGCGCTCGCGAAGCTCGCCGAAGGCCATCCCTCGGTCGGGGACGTGCGCGGCATCGGTGCGCTTTGGACGATCGAACTCGTGCGCGACCGGCGGTCGAAGGAGCCGCTCGTGCCGACCGGGGCCGCTGGGGAGGCGAACGCGCCGATGGCGGCCTTCGTCCGGGCGTGCCGCGACCGCGATCTGCTCACGCTGGTCCTCGGCAACCGGATCCATGTCGCGCCGCCGCTCAATATCGGCGATGCCGACGTCGCGACCGGTGTGGAGGTCATCGACGAGGCCTTGACCGAGGCCGACGCGTTCCTGGGTTAGCCGAGGCGGACTCGGTGGCCTTCGACCTTCCAGCCGTCGCGGACCATGCGGCCGACCGAGGCGACCAGTTGGGCGCGTTCGGCTTCCTTGATGCGCTCGGTGAGGGTCTCGACGGTGTCGTCGTCCTCGACCGGGACCGCGCACTGGGCGATGATCGGGCCGGTGTCGACGCCCGCGTCGCAGATGAAGAGGGTCGCGCCCGCGAGTTTGACGCCGGCGGCGAGGGCCTCACCGGGGCCGTTCATGCCGGGGAAGGCCGGGAGCAGCGAGTTGTGGGTGTTGATGTAGCGACCGGGGAAGCGGTCGAGGAAACGCGGGCCGCAGAGCTTGAGGAAGCCGGCGGAGACGACGAGGTCGGGCTCGTAGGAGGCGACCTCCTCGGTGAGCGCGCGGTCCCAGGCGTCGCGGTCGGGGTAGTCCTTGACGCGGTGGACGAAGGTGGGGATGCCGGCCTGCTGCGCGCGCTCGACCCCGAAGGTGCCCTCGCGGTCGGCCCCGACGGCGACGACCTCGGCCCCGTAGGCGGGGTCGGTGCAGGCGTCGATGAGGGCCTGGAGGTTGGAGCCGGAGCCGGAGACGAGGACGACGAGCCGCTTCGGCGAAGCTTGCGAGCCGTCAGTTTGCGCAGAGGTCACGTCAGTACGGTAACGCGTCGTCGCGGTTCGGCGAGGGTTCGGGGATGACCACCGTGTCCCTCCGCACCAGCTCCGCCTCGGCGGCGCGGCGGTGGACGGCGAAGAGGCGCGCGACGAGGGCGGCGCCGAGGAGGCCGATGAGGAACTGGACGGCGGCGATGCCGGTGACGGCGAGCGGGTCGGGTCCGAGGTCGGCCATGAGGTTGACGCCCGCGGCGCCTCCGGAGAGGTGGGCGAGGACGCCGAGGGTGACGGCGGCGGTCCCCGCGGCCACGGTCGCGGCGGTGGTGACGCGCGGGACGCGCAGGTCCGGGGAGCGGTAGGTGAGGATGACGCCGAAGACGGCCGCGAGCATGAGCGGGAGTCCGATGAGGATGGTGGCGTAGGAGGGCAGGGGCGCGTTCGGGACGGCCGCGAAGACGGGGAAGGCCGGGAGCGGGCCGAGTTCGGCCATGGAGGCCTGCACGGCGGTGCCCGCGCCGACGGCGAAACCGGGGCCGGTGATGTACGCGGCGGCCCAGACCGCGCAGTTCGGCAGGTAGAGCAGGCTGAGCAGCGCGACGATCCAGGATTCGGACCCGTAGAGCCCCAAGGTGTCCGCGACGACCGGGCCGCGCACGGCGAACGCGACGCCGGTGGCTGCCGCGCCGCACGCGAGGAGCGCCCCGGCGGTGATCATGCCGGTGCGCAGGCCGCGCCGCATCCACACCGAGGCGGCGTCCCAGGGCAGGACCCCCGCTTCGCGGGCGGCGCCGTAAGCGGTCGCGGCGACGATGAGCGGTACCGCGTGCAGGAGCGCGGGGAGCAGGTCCACGGTGAAGGGCCCGGTGGTGCACAGGGCTGCGGCTCCGGCGACGAGTCCGGTGTAGAAGATCGTGATGAGCCCGGCGGCGGCGCGCACGGCGGCGGCGTCGCGGCCGCCGATGGCGCGGGTGGTCCCGGCGGCGGCCTTGGCGAGGCGCCAGAAGACGAGGACGGTGAGCGCGAGCGGGGTGACGCTGAGGTGGATCGCCCCGATGTCCACGGGCACACCGTGCCCGGAGAGCCAGGCGACCCCGGCGGCCGCGGCGACGTGCGCGACCGAGCCTTCGGCTCCGGCCTGCCACCAGCCGAGGATGACGATCACGAGGATCGGCGTGAAGACCACGGTGGTCGCCCACAGCGTCGTGGCCAGGGCGGAGGCGAGGAGCGCCCGCGGGCGTTTCGCCTTGCCGCGCCGGGCATACGCGGCCGTGTCGACCACTTCGGTAGGGCGTTCATGAGGAGGTAGAGCGTCTACAGCGGAACCGTCTCCCGACACGCTGATGCGAACGGTCTCCCGCTGTGCGGACCCTGCTCTGCCAGGGCGTCGGTTCGGTCGTCGCTCCACGCCGACCAGTCTGTCACAACCGGGCATGGGGAGCACGGTTCCCGTCCACGGCTTCGGAATGCGAGGATGGCAACGAAACGTCCGGCTGCTGGGGCCGGCCGGGAGGAGGCACCACATGGAAGGTCCGGGCGATTTCTACGCGACGGTGGACGTGGTCGACGTGGTCGACGGGGACACGTTCCGCGCGGTCATCGACGGCGAGAAGGTCCGCGTGCGCATCATGGGGATCAACTCCCCCGAGTCCGGCGGTTTCCGTGAGGAGGAGGACTGGGGCGCCGAGGCGAAGGTGTACGCGCGCAACAAGCTCGAGGGCCGCACCGTGCACCTCTTCACCGACCCGGGCGACCCCGCCTACGACCAGTACGACCGGCTGCTCATGCACGTGGTCATGGAGAACGGCATGAACTACGCGGTCCTCGCGGTCGCGGAGGGCATGGCGCACACGTACATCCTGCGCCACCAGGAACTCACAATCGGCGACACGCTCCGCAAGGCGGAGAAGCTCGCGAAGGCCGAGCGCCGCGGCATGTGGGCCTCGAAGATCCACGACTGACACGCGCACGGGCACCCCCTCGATGAGGGAGTGCCCGTCAGTCGTCTCAGGCCTCTTCGGGCGCCGCCGGAGTCGCCGATTCGCGTTCGCGGGCGTACAGCAGCGGCTGAGCCGATGCCGCGAGGTAGCCGCCGACCAGCGGCGCGAGGATGAACACCCACACCTGCCCGAGCACCTCGCCCCCGGCGAACAGCGCCGGGCCGAGCGAGCGGGCCGGGTTGACCGAAGTGCCCGTGAGCGGGATGCCCACGAGGTGGACGGCCGCCAGCACCAGGCCGAAGGCCGCTCCCGCGAAGGAAGTCTTGCCCCGCTTGCTGGTGACAGCGAGAAAGATGAAGACGAGCAGGAACGTCAGCAGGATCTCGATGATGATCGCGCCGCCCAGGTCGACGGCGGCGCCGTAGCCGTTGGCGCCGAGGGTCCCGGTCTGGTCGGCGACGTCGCCCGCGGTCGTCATGAACTTGAGCCCTGCCGCACCGGCGAAGCCGCCGATGAACTGCGCGATCCAGTACTTGACGGCCGTCGCGACGTCGATCCGCTTCGCGAGCAGCGCACCGAGGGTGACAGCCGGGTTGATGTGGCAGCCCGAGACGGGCCCGAGCGCGTAGTAGAGGGCGAGCAGCACCAGCCCGAAGGCGAGGGCGACGCCGACGAAGCCGATCGTCTCGATGCCGTAGACCGCCGATCCGACGGCGAAGAACACCAGGCAGAAGGTGCCCAGCAGCTCGGCCCAGAACTCGCGCATATCGTCCCCTTCGATGCCGTTTCCTCGCGTTCGACATCGAGGGTCGCAGGATTCACGAGGTCACGGGCCGGTTTCGACCATTCCGGACTGACCCGGGGACGGGATCAGGAGCGCTCCGGAAAGTGGTCCCGCCTCAAACGAGGGCGAGCTTGAGCATGAGCGCCCGGTCGAGGGCGTCGAGTTCCTCGACCTCCAACGCCCCCTTGAATTCGCCGAGGCGGCCGTGGTCGAGCGAATGGATCTGGTCGGTGAGGATGCGGGCCTTGGCACCGAGGAATTCGACCTCAGGCCGATAGACCGCGTGTCCGGCACTGGTGGAGGTCATCGCGACGGTGACGGTGCTGCACGCGAAACGATCCGATTGGATGACGACGCAGCAGCGCTTGCCCCGCTGCTCGTGCCCGCTTCCCCCGAGAGGCCGGACCTCGAAGATCGCGCCGCGGAACATCACTCGACGAGGCCCAGGAAACGCTGGATGGCGAGCATCTCGGCGCGGTCGTCAGGGTCGGCGGCGAGGCGTTCGGAGTCCTCGCGGGCCTGCTTGAGGAGCTCGTCCCGGTAGGTATGCAGCAGGGCGTACCGGACGGCCTCGGTCTTGGTGCGACCGTCGGCCGTGAGCGCGGCGAGGGCCTGGTCCATCGCCGCATCAGTGCGCACGTTCAGGGTCGACATGCCGCCAGTGTATCACAATCCGTAATACGCGCAGCTCAGGAGCGTTCCAGATAGTGGAGTACGGCCGCGACGCGGCGGTCGGTCTGGTCGTCCGGGGTGAGGTCGAGCTTCAGGAAGATGTTGCGGATGTGCTTGTGGACGGCGTTCTCGGTGATGAAGAGCCGCTGCGCGATCGCCTGGTTGCCGAGGCCCTCGGCCATGACCGACAGGACCTCCTTCTCGCGCGGTGTCAACCGCTCCACGGGATCGTCCGCACGGCGCTGCGCGAACAGCTGCGCGACCACCTCGGGGTCGATCGCCGTGCCGCCCTGGGCGACCCGGTGCAGGGCCTCCACGAACGCGTCCACCCGCCCGACGCGTTCCTTCAGGAGGTAGCCGACGCTGCGCGCGCCGTCGGCGAGGAGGTCGGTGGCGAAGCTCTGCTCGACATAGGCCGAGAGGACGAGCACCGCCAGGCCCGGGTGGGCGCGGCGGGCGGCCACCGCGGCTTTGATGCCCTCGTCGGTGTGGGTCGGCGGCATCCGCACGTCCACGACCGCGATCTCGGGCCGGTGCTCCTCCACGGCGGCCAGGAACTCCTCCGGCCCGCCCACAGTGGCCACGACCTCGAAGCCCTCCCCCTGCAGCACCAGGTTCAGGCCCTCGCGCAGGAGGAAGTCGTCCTCGGCGATCACGATCCGCATGGCAGCTCCACTCTGATCTCTGTCGGCCCGCCCGCGGGGCTCTGCACGGCCACGGTCCCGTCCAGCGCCTCCACGCGGCGCGCGATCCCCGCGAGCCCCGATCCCGCGGCGGCGTCGGCGCCGCCGCGGCCGTCGTCGGACACGACCACGGTGAGGGTATTCCCCCTGCGCCGCACCTCGACCGAGGCACTGGACGCGCGGGAGTGCTTGGCCACGTTCGTCAGCGACTCGGCGACCACGAAATACGCGGTGGCCTCGACGCTCGCCGGGCACCGGCCCTCCACGTCCACCTCGAGCGTGCACGGCACGGCGCAGTCGGAGGCCAGCGCGCTCAGCGCCCCGGCCAGGCCGCGGTCCTCCAGGACCGGGGGCAGGATCGAGCGGACGACGGCGCGCAGTTCCGCGAGCGCGCCTTCGACGGTGTCCTGGGCGCGTCCGAGGATCTGGTCGGCGCGCGCGGGGTCGCGGTCGATCTCGCGGCGGGCCGCGCCGATGAGCACGTTGACGCCGACGATGCGGTTCTGCGCGCCGTCGTGCAGGGCACGTTCGATGCGGCGCAGCTCGACGGCGTGCGCGTCGAGGGCGGCGGCGCGGGTCGCGGTGAGGCGGGCGACCTTCTCGGTGAGGTCCATGCCGGGGTCGGGGACGAGGAACGCCAGGCCGGGGCGGGTCTGGAGTTCGAGGATCTTGGTGCCGAAGAGGATCCACAGCACGAACACGGCGACGCCGGTGGCGCAGCCGAGGAGCGCGGCGGTCGCCGTCTCGGCCTCGACCATGCCGTTGAGGATGTTCTGCTCCGAAGTGGGCGCGAAGTACCACCACACCGGGTAGGTGACGTCGTGGACGGCGGTGAACGGCATCTGGAGCAGCAGCGCGCCGAGGATGAGGCCCCACGTGCCGTGGATGACGAGCCAGAGCAGGTCGCGGCGCGTGCTCGGGTCGGCCTTGAGCTCCCGGAAGTTGCGCGGCGCGTCGATGTAGGGCCCGAGGTAGGGGGTCTTCACTTCGTGGCCGAGGCGGCGGAGCCGACCGCGTTCCAGGCCCGCGATGGTGCGCACCCAGCGCGCCATCGGGCGGATGAGGAAGCGGCCGACGCCGAGGAACGCGAGCACGGTCGTGAGCAGGAGCAGCGGGATCGTGTAGAGCGCGAGGAACGCGAAACCGGCCCCGACGATGCCGTAGCCGGTGGCGCGGAGGGACGCGAGGAGCAGCGCCCGCAGGTCGGCCGCTTCGCCCTCGGGGCGCAGCTGGGCGTCGAGCCATGCCTTCGCCTGCCGCATGCGTTCGCGCACGGTGCACCCCCTTTCGCCGAGTCGGCTTTGAAAGCTACCCGGCGCGGTCCCGATCGTCGGTAGTGCTGGCTGTACCTCAGGGCCTCCACCAGGCCCTACTGCGAATCGGCAAGCCAGCCGCATTGGGCCGCAGGGCGTTTCGCCATAGCGTTCTTCTCAGCCGGTCCCGTTGGGGGAACGGGCATTGCGATAGGACCGGGAACCAGCCATGAACGACCAGTACCGCATCACCGAACCGCCGCCGAGGCAGGGCATGGGCCACTTCACGATCATGACGATCGCGCTGTGGATCGGCCTCGTCGTCGGCGTCATCCTCAATACGGGCCTGCAGGCCGTGGGCCTCCACTTCGTGGCCGTCCCGTTCGGCGCGGTCGCGCTCATCTGCGGCATCGCGCTCATCGTCCGCGCCGTGAAGAGCCGGAGGAGCCGATGAGCACGCTCACCGCCCCCCGCGCTGAACTGCGCTCCGACACCGGCAGGCCTCCGGCGCTGCTGCTGCGCGACGTGACGAAGACGTACGACGGGGCGCACACCGCGCTCGACCGCGTCTCACTCGAGGTGCGGCGCGGCTCGTTCCTGGCGATCATGGGCCCGTCCGGGTCGGGCAAGTCGACGCTGCTGCACTGCGCGGCCGGGCTCGACACGCCCACGTCGGGGGAGGTCCGGATCGGCGGGACCGAGATCGCGAAGCTCAGTGAGCACCAGCGGACCCGCCTGCGGCGCAGCCGGATCGGGTTCGTGTTCCAGTCGTACAACCTGCTGCCGTCGCTGACCGTGGAGGAGAACCTGACGCTGCCGCTGCGCCTCGCCGGTGCTCCGGCGGACCAGCGCTGGCTGCGTGACCTGGTCGAGCGCGTGGGCATCGCGGACCTGCTGCACCGGCGCCCTGGGGAGCTCTCGGGCGGCCAGCAGCAGCGGGCGGCGATCGCGCGCTCGCTCGCGGCCCGCCCGGAGGTGGTGTTCGCGGACGAGCCGACGGGGGCGCTCGACCTGGACACGGCCGCCGAGGTCCTGGATCTGCTGCGGGAGCTCGTGGACGATTTCGGGCAGACCGTGGTCATGGTCACGCACGACCCGGCCGCGGCGGCCCGCGCGCACGCGACCGCGGTGGTCGCGAACGGGCGCATCGAGCACTACGTACCCGCGGCGGGCGCGGCGCAGCTGACCGCGATCTTCGCCGACCTGCGGGGGCGCTGAACTTGCGTCTCCTGCCCCCGAGCGGTCGGCTCACCTTGGCCGGACCGTCAATCAGCATGGCCCGCAACAGGATCGCGAGCCTCATCGCGGTGGCCTTCGCGGTCTTCGGCGGTGCCGCGATGGTCACCGCCGCCGCCGTCCTCGGCGAGACCGGCGTCAGCTCCCACCTCGTCCCCGACCGCCTCGCAGACGCCGAGATCCTGGTCACCGCCCCGCAGCGCCACCGGGTGGTCGAAGACCCCGACATCCCCTTCCCTGAGCGGCAGACGCTTCCGGCCGAGCTCGTCGCCGACATCGCGGCGGTGCCGGGCGTCGCGGGCGCGGCCGCCGACCTCACGTTCACCGCGCGGCTCGACGACATAGGCGCGGTCGAAGACGGTGCGGCCCGTGGCGATGCGATCGAAGGACACAGCTGGGACACCGCTGCGCTCTTCGGCACGTCGACTCCCGCGCCGGGCACCGGCGAAGTCGTGTTCGACGCCGAGACCGCCGCCGAGGCAGGGCTGGCCGCCGGCGACCTCGTCGCCCTCACCACCGCCCACGGCACCGCCGAGTACACCGTCAGCGCCGTCGCCGACACCGCGGGCCAGGGCTTCTACACCGACGCCGCCACCGCGCGCGCCCTGGCCGGACACGGCGACGGCGAAGCGGACCTCATCGTGGTCGACGTCGCCGCAGATGCCGCCGTCGAGGCCGTCGCCGCCGACCTGCGGGCCGCCCTGTCCGGCACCGGATTCGAGGTCGTCACCGGCGACGCGCGCGGCGACGCCGAGACCCTCGCGGGGGGAACCGCCCGCAGCGAACTCATCGAACTCGCCACCGCCCTGGCCGCCACCATCGTGCTGCTCGTCGGCTTCATCACCGCCGGAGCGATCGGCGTCTCGGTCGCGGGCCAGCGCCGCGACCTCGCGCTCCTGCGCGCCGTCGGCGCCACCCCGCGCCAGGTGCGGCGGCTCGTCGCCACCCAGGCCAGCATCGTCGCCGCGATCGGCCTCGTCCCCGGCGTCGCCGTCGGATACCTGCTCGCCGAGCGGTTCACGGCGTTCCTGGCCGGATCCGGGACGATGCCGGAGGGCCTGCCGGTCGCGTTGACGCCGATCAGCGGGCTCATCGCCGCGGCACTCCTGATCCTGACCGTGCAGATCGCCGCCCGCGCCGCCGCGCTGCGCACCTCCCGACTCCCGGCCACCGCGGCCGTCGCCGAATCCCGGATCGAACCGCGCGAACCCGGCCGCATCCGCACCGGCATCGGACTCCTGGTCCTCGCCATGGCGATCGCGCAGTCGCTGATGCCGCTCGTCATTCCCGGCGAGGCCGCGTTCGCCTCCGCCGCGACCGCTACGCTCACCGCCGTCATCGGCCTCGCGCTGGCCGGACCCGCGCTGGTCAGGACCGTGCTGCGGTTGATGGCACGCAAGTCGGGCACGCGGGTCGACGCACCGGGCTGGCTCGCGGCCGGCAACGGCCGCGCCTACGCCCGGCGCACCGCCGGAGCCGTCGCCGTGCTCGCCCTCGCCGTGGGCCTCACGGTCACGCAGGTGTCCGCCCAGTCCACGTTCAGCCAGACCGCCGCCGCCGAGATCGCGGACGGCGCGAAGGCGGACGCCACCGTCACCGGCGCGATCAGCACCGCAGACCTCGCCGCGCTCAACCGCGAAAGCGGCGTCGAGGCCGCCGTCGGCGTCATCGAGACCACCGTGCTCCGCACCTACGACATGGCGGGCGACGAAGAGGTCGACCCGATCCCCGCGCTCGCCTTCAGCCCGGGCATCGACCAGGTCGCCGACCTCGACCTCGAAGACGGCGACCTCGCGGCGCTCACCGGCGACACCGTCGCCCTCGACGCCGGGACCGCCCGCCTGTGGGGCGCCGAAGTCGGCGACCGCATCGGCCTCGTCCTCGCCGACGGCACCCGCGTGGACGCCGAAGTCGCCGCGACCTACGGGCGCGGCTTCGGGTTCGGCACCGTGATCCTCGCCGCCGACCTCGTCACCGGCCACGCCGGGCCCCGCTTCTACGACGCCGCACTCGCCACCGGAGACGAAGCGGCCGTGGCGGACTGGGCCGCCGACGTCCCCGGCCTCGCGGTCGAGACGGGCGCGACGGTCCCGTCCATCGCGACCGGGATGACCCCGGACCAGTGGCTCAACGTGATGGTGACGCTCGTGCTCTGCGGCTACGTCATGCTCGGCGCGGCCAATGGCCTGGTCGCCGCCACCGCCCGCAGAAGAGGCGAGTTCGCGAGCCTGCGCGCCGCCGGCGCGACGCAGCGGCAGGTGCGGGCGATGATGCGCCGCGAGACGCTGTTCCTGTGCGCCTTGGCGATCGGGGCCGGACTCGCCGTCTCGGTCCTGCCGATGACGCTGCTGAGCCTGGTCTTCCTCGGCGAGCCCTGGCCGCAGGGGCCGCTGTGGGTCATCCCCGCCGTCGTCGCGCTCACCGCCCTGGTCGCGAGCGCCGCCATCGCCATCCCGACCCGCAAAGCGCTCAAGATGCCGCTCACCACCCTGGTGGCGGCGGCCGAATAGCGCGAAACGAAAAGGGGGCCACCGGAATCGGTGGCCCCCTCTCGGCGACGCCTGCGAGCCGTAGATTCGCTCAGCGCGGGTGTATGGAGTTAGGCGGCTTCGACCGCGGTGCGGCGGCCCAGCAGCGCGGTGGCGCTGGCGAGCAGTCCGACGATCGCGACCACCGTGACCATGTAGAGGCCGGGGCGGTACTGGTCGAGGTTGGTGGCGACGCCGCCGGAGATCAGGCCGGTGACGATCGCCAGGACGATCGCGCCGCCGATCTGGCCGGAGGTCTGGACCAGGCCGGAGGCCAGGCCCTGCTCGTCGTCTGCGATGCCTTCGGTGGCCTGCACCATGACCGCGGAGAAGCCGATGGCGAAACCGAGGCCGAGCAGCAGGAACGAGGGCAGGTAGTCGGCGAAGTAGTTCGGCTCGGGGTTGCCGCCGCGCAGGATGAACCACAGGTAGCCGAGGACGAACGAGGCCAGCGCGACGATGATCATCGACTTGGTGCCGTAGCGGTCGATGAACTTGCCGGCGCTCGGCGAGAGGATGGCGACGATGATTCCGGCCGGGGCCAGGGCGAGCGCCATCTGGATCGGCTCCCACTCGAGCGTGTTCTGCAGGTACAGGGACACGATCGTCTGGAAGCTGATGTAGGAGCCGAAGATCGCCAGCGCGGCCAGGTTGGCCCGCACGATCGACTTGACCTTGAAGATGCTCAGGCGGACCAGCGGGTGGGCCACCTTGTTCTCGATGACGAAGAACGCGCCGAGCAGGAGGACCGCGGCGATCGTGGTGGCGGTGACGAGCGGCGTGAACCCGGTCTCGGGGGCGGTGACGATCGTGTAGACGGCGGCGAGCATGCCGCCGGTGAGCGTCACGGTGCCGGCGTAGTCGATCGAGCCGCGTTCGCGGTCGGTGGTCTTGGGGACCACGAAGAAGGCGGCGATGACGACGCCCGCGACGACCACGGTGGGCACGTAGAAGGTCAGTCGCCAGTCGACGCTGGTGAGCAGGCCGGAGGCGATGAGGCCCGAGGCGTAGCCGGTGGCGCCGAAGACGGTGAAGATCGACAGCGCCTTGTTGCGGTCGTGGCCTTCCTTGAACGTGGTGGTGATGATCGAGAGCGCGGCCGGGGCGGTGAACGCGGCGGCGACGCCCTTGACGATGCGCGAGGCGATGAGCAGGCCCTCGTTGTCGACGAGGCCGCCGACGAGCGAGGCGATGCCGAAGACGACGAGCGCGGTCAGGAAGACCTGGCGGCGGCCGAGCAGGTCGGCCATGCGTCCGCCCAGGAGGAGCAGGCCGCCGTAGCCGAGGATGTAGCCGTTGACGATCCACTGCAGCGAGCTGGTCTCGAGGCCGAGTTCGGTGCCGATGGACGGGAGCGCGACGCCGACCATGGAGACGTCGAGCGCGTCGAGGAACATCGCGAGGCCGGCGACGAACAGGACGGCCCAGAGCTTTGGTCCCCATCTGCTCGGGGAATGTGATTCGGGATCGGGGGTGTCGGGGAGTTCGTTGGTGCGGGGTTGGTTCTCGGTGATCGTCATGCCGAGAAACTTACATGCACGCGCATTGGATGTCAACACATCTAATGAGTGGACATTAAATGTCTTGACATGGTAATCTCCTGGTCATGGAGGCTGGATCAGACGTAGACGTATGCGCCAAGTGGTCTGAAACACTGCGCGTGTACCACAACACATCGTGCGAGCTCGAGAACGAGCTGCAGTCCCGGCACGACCTGGGGCTCAGCGAGTTCGAGGTGCTCCTGATCCTGGGTCGCACCTGCGGCGACCAGGCCGAGGGCAAGGCGAAGATGAAGGACATCGAGGCCGAGATGTACCTCAGCCAGAGCGCCCTCTCCCGCACCGTCACCCGCCTCGAGAAGGCCGGGCTCGTGACCCGCGCCGCCTGCGACTTCGACCGCCGCGCCAACTTCCTCATGCTCACCCCCTCGGGCCGCGAGCGCTTCGAGGCCGCGAAGCCCACCCACCGGGCCGTCCTCGTCAAGCACCTCACCGTGCCGGGCGACTCCCAACGCGCCGAGGCCTGCTCCTAGCGCAGTACCGCTGGGCGCGTGGCGTTCCCGCTACGGACTGGACGGCTTTCCCCGGCCCCCGGCCTCGGTCGGTATGGTGAAGGCGAGAGCAGTCACAACCGATCCGGCCCGTGGAGCGTGGATGCAATGACTCCCCCAGAGAACGAACGACCCGACGACGAGGACGGCGGCACCTTCAAGCTGAAGCCCGGCGCCGCAGGCGGCGCCCCGGCGCCCGCCCCGTCCGGCGATGAGTCCGGCCTCGACCGCACGATGAAGATCCAGCGCCAGGGCGGCGCCCCGGCGGGTGCGTCGACCCCGCCTCCGCCGCCTTCACCGCTCGGCAACCCGACCGGACCTGCGGATCCGAACGTCGCCTCTTTCGCGGAGACCACCGTCATGCCGCAGCAGGGCGGCTCGCAGACCGGCTTCCAGCCGGCCTCGCAGCCCCCGCAGTCCAACCCGCTCGGCAGCGGCCCGATCCCGCAGCCGTCCCAGCAGCAGCCCTACGGCCAGCAGCCGCAGCCCTTCCCGGGCCCGCCGCCGCAGCAGCCGGGCGGCTACCCGCAGGTCCAGCCCGGCGTCCCCGCCGGCGAAGCGCCCACGGGCATCAAGCACATCGGCCTCATGGCGATGGCGGGCGCGGGCGTCGGCCTCGTCTTCAGCATCATCAGCTTGGCCACCTACGGCGTCTTCGCGATGGGCGGGCTCGTCATCAGCGTGCTCGTGGCGGCCGCGTTCGGCTGGTACGGCTGGGCGCTGCCGAAGGGGAAGATCACCTCCGGCGGGCTGCGCCTGACCGGCGTCATCCTCATGATGATCGGCGCCGGCGGCTCGCTCATCGCCGCCCTCGGCTCCTTCCTCTTCCCGGTCATGCTGATCATGTACCTGATCAACGCCGGCATCTACGGCTACGCCAGCTTCCTGTACCTCACGAAGCAGGAGGTCAAGGACTACATCAAGGGCGCCCCGGCGATGGCCGGCGGCTATCCGCCCGCCGGGTACCCGCAGCAGCCCCAGCAGCAGTACGGGCAGCAGCCGCCGCCTCCCGGCTACGGCCAGCCCGGCCCGCAGCAGCCCCAGCAGCAGCCGGGTGCGTACCCGCCGCCGCCTCCGGGCTACCCGCAGCAGGGCCAGCAGCCTCCGCAGAGCCCCTACGGCGGTTAGCCCTTCCGCCTCACACCGGACGCGACTAAGCTCACTCGTAAGCAACGGCCGCGGCACGCACGGTACGCCAAGAGCGCCGTAGGTGCCGCGGCCTCCTGTACGAGGAGGTACATCTATGTCCGCTACCGGCACACCGATCAGGGTGGTCGTCGCGAAGGTCGGGCTCGACGGGCACGACCGGGGCGCGAAGGTCGTGGCGCGGGCGCTGCGCGACGCGGGCATGGAGGTCGTCTACACCGGCCTGCACAACTCCCCCGAGCAGGTCGTCGCGACCGCGCTCGCGGAGGACGCCGATGCGATCGGCCTGAGCATTCTCTCCGGCGCGCATATGACGCTGTTCCCGCGAGTGCTGCGACTACTCGATGAGGCGAACGCGCGCGACATCATCGTCTTCGGCGGCGGCATCATTCCCGAGGAGGACGCGGCGCAACTGCGCGAAGCCGGAGTGGCCGCGATATTCGGTCCCGGCGCCTCGACGCAGGTGATCGCCGAATGGGTGCGCGAGCATGTCCCATCGTCCGGAGTCGCCTCACCCGATCAGGGCCGTCCCGCAGCCGTATGACGGCTCCCACCTGCGGAAACGTCTCGGCCAAAAAATTTTCTGAGAAGACCGTAACCGGCCGCGAGCGCCCTCGTTTCTAATAGTGTCGGACGCAGTGGAATACAGCGGAAGACGCATCGGCAGCGGGCCGAGAGGCCGCTAATGAGGCCGCCGCGCGGTACCGGAAGTTCACTTCCGGTCGGGTTCGCGGCAATATCGCACGGTTCATAGAGCTGTGCCACAAACTGCCGATGCCCTGTCGATTGAGGGGTGGCGATAGGGCATCGTGCCTAAGGGAGTCAAGCCTTTGAGGGGTGGGCTTGATTCCCGCTAAGGGGACCGGACGCCTGAGGGGTGCGTCCGGTCCCCGCCTCTATGCCCCCTGAATCCCGCGACACGCCCGTGCTCGAAACCGCACCCCCGCGGCACCATCGAACCGGGGGCGATCGCGAACCGGCACACCCGACCTCGGGGCGGGGCCGCTCCGTTCCCGCGGAGCGCACGATTCGTCGCTTCTGTCGTGCGAACTTCGATCTCGTCACACCGGTCGCCCGTGGCAAGCTTCGCCCACTCGCTAAGGGTTACCCTGCGAGAACGGGCACCTGTACCCGAACCCCGCCCACCGGCGGGGAGGCCAGGCCGTCCGGTCAAAGAAGACTAGCTAGTGGAGCGGACTCTACAGTGGATCTGTACGAATACCAGGGCCGCGCACTGTTCGCCCGGCACAACGTGCCGGTACTGGACGGCGGCGTCGCCACCACCACGCAGGAGGCCGTGGAGCTCGCTGAGCGCCTCGGTGACCGGGTGGTCGTCAAAGCACAGGTGAAGGTCGGCGGCCGAGGCAAGGCGGGCGGCGTCAAACTCGCCGACAACGTCGACGAGGTCAAGACCCACGCCACCAACATCCTCGGCATGGACATCAAGGGCCACACCGTCGAGAAGGTCATGCTCACCGTGACCGCCGACATCGACGAGGAGTACTACTTCTCCTACCTGCTCGACCGGGCGAACCGCACCTTCCTGTGCATCGCCTCGACCGCGGGCGGCATGGAGATCGAAGAGGTCGCGCACACCGCGCCCGAGAAGGTCGTGAAACTCCCGATCGACGCCGGCGTCGGCGTCACCCCGGAGATCGCGGACGACATCGTCACCAAGGCCGGGTTCCCCGAGGACCTGCGCGACCAGCTCGTCGACGTGTTCGTCAAGCTGTGGGGCGCGTTCGTGTCCGAGGACGCGACGCTCGTCGAGGTCAACCCGCTCGTGCGCACGCCCGAGGGCAAGGTCCTCGCGCTCGACGCGAAGGTCACCCTGGACGAGAACGCGGACTTCCGCCACCCCGAGAACGCCGAGTTCGAGGACAAGTCGGCCGTGGACCCGCTCGAGCAGCGCGCCAAGGACTCCGGCCTGAACTACGTGAAGCTCGACGGCTCCGTCGGCATCATCGGCAACGGCGCCGGGCTCGTCATGTCCACCCTCGACGTCGTGTCGTACGCCGGGGAGAACCACGGCGGCGTCAAGCCCGCGAACTTCCTCGACATCGGCGGCGGCGCCTCTGCCGCCGTGATGGCGAACGGCCTCGAAGTGGTCCTCTCGGACCCGCAGGTCAAGAGCGTGTTCGTGAACATCTTCGGCGGCATCACCGCCTGCGACGAGGTCGCCAACGGCATCCTCGGCGCCCTCAAGACGCTCGCCGACCGCGGCGAGGACGTCACCAAGCCGCTCGTCGCCCGCATCGACGGCAACAACGCCGAGGCCGGCCGCCAGATCCTGGCCGACGCGAACCACCCGCTCATCACCGTGGTCGAGACCATGGACGCCGCGGCCGACAAGGCCGCCGAGCTCGCAAACAAGGGGGCCTAGTCCAATGGCGATCTTCCTCAACGAGAACTCCAAGGTCATCGTCCAGGGCATGACCGGCTCCGAGGGCATGAAGCACACCCGCCGCATGCTCAAGGCCGGCACCGAGATCGTGGGCGGCGTCAACCCGCGCAAGGCCGGCACCAAGGTCGACGTCGACGGCGTGAGCCTGCCGGTGTTCGCCACCGTGGCCGAGGCCATGGCCGAGACCGGCGCGAACACCTCCGTGGTGTTCGTGCCCCCGGCGTTCTGCAAGTCCGCCGTGATCGAGGCGATCGACGCCGAGATCGAGCTCGCGATCGTCATCACCGAGGGCATCCCGGTGCACGACTCCGTGACCTTCTGGAACTACGCCGAGGCCAAGGGCAACAAGACCCGCATCGTGGGCCCGAACTGCCCCGGCATCGCCTCCCCCGGCAAGTCGAACGCGGGCATCACCCCGGCCGACATCACCGGGACCGGCCCGATCGGCCTCGTCTCCAAGTCGGGCACGCTGACCTACCAGCTCATGTACGAGCTGCGGGACCTCGGCTTCTCGACCTCCGTCGGCATCGGCGGCGACCCGGTCATCGGGACCACCCACATCGACTGCCTCAAGGCGTTCGAAGAGGACCCCGAGACCAAGGCGATCGTCATGATCGGCGAGATCGGCGGCGACGCCGAAGAGCGCGCGGCCGAGTACATCAAGAACCACGTGACGAAGCCGGTCGTCGGCTACATCGCCGGTTTCACCGCCCCCGAGGGGAAGACGATGGGCCACGCGGGCGCCATCATCTCCGGTTCGGCCGGCACCGCCGAGTCGAAGAAGGAGGCCCTCGAGGCCGCCGGCGTCAAGGTCGGCAAGACCCCGAGCGAGACCGCGCGCCTCATGCGCGAGGTCATCGAGAACCTCTAAGGGACGCATAGCGACACGAGGGCCGGACGGTGCGACCGTCCGGCCCTTCGCGTTGCCGGGGGGCTCCACCGGAGGCTCCGGTTGGCGGAGCGCGGAGCGGCCGTCTGGCGGTGTCCGCCGGCCCCACCCGATGCCCCAGTTGACGAAGCGAGCCGCTGCGGCCGTTCGCGTTCCCTGCGTCGATACGGCTGCGCCGCTAGCCCGGACCGGTGACGAAGCGTCCTGTCTTGGTGCCGCATCGCTAGCATGACCGCATGCCTGACAAACCCCTCGGCCCCGGCGACCGCCCGCACCCGTCGGCGGCCCGCGGCGCGGCCACCGTCGGATGGGCGCTCCTGCCGCTGATCCCCGGCCTCGGCGCCCCGATCGCCTGCGCCATCGCCGTCGGGCGCCGCCCCTCCCCGGCCACCGCCGTGCCGCTGGTCCTCTACTCGGCCGCGCTCATCGGGTTCTTCGCGTTCCTCCTGCCGTTCCCGGCCGGCGAGTCGCCGGGATGGGCCAGCCTGCTCGCCTTCCTCTCGCTGCTCGCCTCCACCCTCGGCGCCTCCGCACACCTCTTCGCGATCCGCCGATACGTATGGGCCCCAGTGGAACCGCGCCCCGCCGCACCCAAGCCCGCCAAACCGGCCATACCCGGCCAGGACTGGGTCGCACCCGCACTCGACCGCGCGGCCCGGCTCCGCCAGGACGCCCGCCGACTGGCCGAAGGCGACCCCGCGCTGGCGAAGCGCAGCGGCGTCGGCCGCCCCGATCTGCCGCGGCAGTTCGACGACGGCGGGCTCGTCGACCTCAACCACGCCGCCGTCGAAGTCCTGCGGGAGCTCCCCGGCTTCAACGAGGCGACCGCGAGGCAGGTCCGCGAACGGGTCGAGAGCGTCGGGCCGTTCCAGAGCATCGACGAAGTGATCGTCGAGATCGGGCTCGCGCCCGGCTTCGAGAAGCACTTGCGCGAGTACGCCCTGCTCATGCCGTGAAGCGCCGCAAGCGGTCCGGTGCCGCGGCTCGGGCGGGCGCCGGGCCGATCCGGCGGTCAGGCATATTGGTACCCGTACTAGCCGCGCGGCCAGTTCGGCCGCTGTGACGCCTTGGGAGAAGCCGATGACCGGGACCGTGCTGTTCGAGCGGGCCGCTGTGCTCGACACCGCCGCGGGCGAACTGGTCCGCGATCAGCGCGTCCTGGTGCGCGGCAATGAGATCGCCGCAGTCGGGCCCGACCTCGAAGCGCCCGACGCCCGCGTGATCGATCTCGCCGGGAAGACCCTCATGCCCGGACTCATCGACTGCCACGCGCACGTCAACGCCCACAGCGCCAACCTGGCCGGGCTCGCCGACGAGTCGCCCGCGTACGTGGCCCTCAAGGCCGCCGACGAGATGCGGGCGATGCTGCACCGCGGGTTCACCACCGTGCGCGACCCGGGCGGCGCGGACTTCGGCCTGCACGAGGCCCTCAACGAGGGCGTGATCGAAGGCCCGCGCCTGTACTTCGGCGGCAAGGCGCTCTCCCAGACCGGCGGGCACGGCGACGGCCGCCCGCGCGGCCGCAGCGTGCGCGAGGACCACCAGTGCTGCCCCGACCTCAGTACGGTCTGCGACGGTGTCGATGAAGTTCGCAGGGCTGCAAGGGAACAGTTGCGTACCGGCGCGTTCCACGTCAAGATCATGCTCTCCGGCGGCGTCGCCTCACCGACCGACCGGATCGACTCGACCCAGTTCTCGCTCGAGGAGATCCGCGCGATCGTAGAAGAAGCCGAGGCCGCCAACCGGTACGTGGCCGGGCACGCGTACACCGCTCGGGCCATCAACCGGGGCCTCGAGGCGGGCGTCCGCTCGATCGAGCACGGCAACCTCCTCGACGAGTCCAGCATCGATCTGTTCCTGGAGCACGACGCGTTCCTGGTGCCCACCTTGGTGACCTACCAGCGCATGGCCGCCGAGGGCGTCGAGCACGGCCTCCCCGCCGAGAGCATCGCCAAGAACCCCATCGTGCTCGACGCCGGACTCCGCGCGCTCGAACTCGCCCACCGCGCCGGCGTCAACCTCTGCTACGGCTCCGACCTCCTCGGCGGCATGCGCCGACACCAGTTGGAGGAGTTCACGATCCGCGGCGCGGTCATTCCGGCAGCCGACGTGATCCGCTCCGCCACCGTCACTGCCGCAAGGCTGCTCGGTGAGGAGGGCCGCCTCGGACAGGTCGTCCCGGGCGCGCTCGCCGACCTCATCGTCATAGACGGCGACCCGCTCGCGGACCTCGCCGTACTCACTCGGCCTGAGGAGAACCTGCAGCTGATCATGCAGGGCGGCAAGGTCAAAGCCGATCAGCTGTTACGGGCGGGCCGGGCGTTCGCGCCCGGCCGCGCATCCGATCCGGGGCGAATCTAGAGCGGATCCAGAGCGCGCCCGGTCACTGTGGCTCCCAACGAGACCGCACCTCCGTCCCCCGGGCCGGAGGCCGATCCAGGGAGACGCCCATGACCGATCCGCAACGGTCCCTTGAAAACCTCGCCGCCGTCGTCGAGCAGGCGGCCGGCATGGCGCAGCGCGTCGGCCAGGGCGCGAACGTCCCGCCCGTCGCCGTCCAAGGCTGCGACGGCGGCCTGCGCGTCATCGCCGCCCCGCCCGGCTTCATCAAGGTCGAGATCCGCGACCCGCGCGTCCTCCAGCGCGGCTCCGACGAGGTCTCCCGGGAGATCGGCCGCGCCGCGAACGAGGCGCTGCACCGCCTGCGCCACTCGATGACGACCGCCGCCCCGGTCGACCCCGCGGCCGTAGCCGAGGAGTTCGCGCGCGTCAGCGCCCAAGGCAGGCAGGCGTTCCAGCAGGTGCTCGACTCGGTCATGCGCCTCCAGCACCCGACCGGAACGGCGGCGCCGTGACCGTCGCCAACGACCCCGACACGCTCGACGCCCAAGGGCAGCAGCTCATGGAGCTCGGCGAAGCGGTCGCCGCCTCCGTCGACAGACTCGGCGACAAGGCCGAGAGCGTGCACGGCTGCTTCGGGAACGGCGAGATCGGCCGGCTCATGGAGGAGCACCACGGCGAAGTGCTCAATACCGCCCTGGACGTGCTCTACGTGGCCGCCTACGAAGTCCAGTCCGCCGGAGGCGACCTGAAGGGCTTCGCGCAGCAGTGGCGCGACGCCGACGACGCGGCCAAGAGCGACTTCGGGCGCATCGGCGACGAGATGGGCGGCGGCTGATGACCATCACCCTGCCCGAGGACCTGCGCGGCCTCCTCAGCGAACTCGGATTCGAGTTCCCCACCGCCGACGAAGACAAGATCGCCGAACTCGGCAGCGCCTGGTCGACCCTCGGCCTCGAACTCTCCCTCCACGCCGTCCAGGTCGGCCTCAGCGCCGCCGGCGTCTGGAGCGAGCACAGCGGCAAGGACATCGACGCGTTCAAGACCTGGTGGGAGGGCGAGGACAACCCGCCGAAATCCCTCCCCGAAGGCGCGACCGCCGCCGCCATGACCGGCACGGCCCTGCAGATCTGCGCCAACATCGTCATCGGCCTGAAGATGTACATCATCGCGGAACTCGCGGCCACCGTCTACGCGATCGCCGCCGCTGTCGCCGCGGCGGTCGCGAGCGGCGGCCTCGGCGGTGCAGCCGTCGTCGCCATCAAGCAGGCCGCGAAAGAGGCCATCGGCTGGGCCATCGAAGAGGCCCTCACCCAGATCCTGGAGGGCTGATGAGCGGCAAGCACAACGGCCTCATCAAGAAGGCGCTCGACTTCCTCAAAGAGAAGAAGACCCGCAAGGGCCAGGCGCACCGCATGAACGGCCGGTCGCTCCGGCACCAGATGCGCGGCGAGGTCAAGACCTACAACGTCGCCCGGCGCAACCAGCCGCCCGACTACCAGAAGCGCGGCACCGGCTACCACTACCGGCCCGGCGGCCACGACCTCCCCGGCCGCCGCACCACCATCACCAAGCGGCACCCCAACGGCGTCTACGAGGGGACGCCCGAATTCCAGAACAGCAAGCCGCCGCCCGACTGGGTGCCGAAGAACGGCAACGGCAAGTCCGCGTTCTTCCCCGACAGCTGGGGGCCCCGGAAGGTCGACGACGCCACCTCCTCCGCGTTCAAGAACGGCACGAAGAACGAGGACGGCACCTGGAGCGGCGTATACGACGGCGTCAAGATCAACGGGTTCTGGGACCCGAAGACCGGCAAGATCGGCCACGGATTCCCAGCCTGGGTCGATGAACAATAGCGAAGTAGGGTGACGACATGGACTTCTACGCGAAGCGCGAAGGCGGGATCGGCTACACCGGCCACCGGCCCGACCACGACCGGGAGCTCGGCACCTGGTTGAGCTTCGACCTGGGCCGCAACTACTTCGGCTGCCTCAACGCACTCATGTCCATAGCGGATGTCGAAGCGGGAGAGAAGCAGCGCGAGCACTTCGAAGGCGAAGGCTACGACGTCGAGTTCGCGCCCGACACGGTCACCGTCGCACACCGGTACCTCGACGACCGCGCCACCGCCTACGACTTCGCGGAGGCGAAGGACGCGATCGAAGCCCTCTGGCGGTGCATCATCACCGTCCCCGGCAGCCCGCAAGCGATCCGCGTGCACCGGCCCGACCTGCCCGAACACCTCGCCGACCTCGTGCTCTGGGAAACCCAGTGGCAGCGCAGGCACCCTTACCGGGGACGCATCGAGGGCATCCCCGCCGACGGCCCCGCGTAGACCGCGACCGGAGCGGGAAACGGCGGCGCGGACGGGGTTCTCGCCCCGCCCGCGCCGCCTTGCTCATTCGCTGCGCCCCAATATCGATCAGAGGTCGAAGTGGCACGCCACCTTGTGGCCGCCGGCCGCCTCGCGCCATTCCGGTTCCACCTCGGCGCAGATGTCCTCCGCCCACGGGCAGCGGGTGCGGAAACGGCAGCCCGACGGCGGATTCGCCGGGGACGGCAGGTCGCCCTTGAGGATGATCCGCTCCCGGTTCGCCTCGACCTCCGGATCCGGTTGGGGCACCGCCGAAAGCAGGGCCTTCGTGTACGGGTGACGCGGGCGCTCGTAGATGGTCTCCGAGTCCGCCTCCTCCACGAGCTTGCCGAGATACATGACCCCGACCCGGTCCGAGAGGTGGCGCACCACCGCGAGGTCGTGCGCGATCACGAGATACGTCAGGCCGAACTCGTCCTGGAGCTCGTCGAGCAGGTTCATCACCTGCGCCTGGATCGAGACGTCCAAGGCGCTCACCGGCTCGTCGCACACGATCAGGTCCGGACGCAGCATCAGCGCCCGCGCGATCCCGAGGCGCTGCCGCTGCCCGCCCGAGAACTCGTGCGGGAAGCGCTCCAGCACCGACTTCGGCAGGCCCACCGCGTCGAGCGTCTCGACCGCGAGCTTGCGGCGCTCGGCCTTCGACCCGACCCCGTGGACCTTCAGCGGCTCCGACAAGAGCATGTCCACGTTGTGCCTCGGATTGAGCGAACCGAGCGGGTCCTGGAAGACCATCTGCATCCTGGACCTGAAGCGGCGCAGGCGCTCGCCCTTCATCGCGGTCACTTCTTCACCGCCGAGCCGCACGCGGCCCGCGGTCGGCTCCTCAAGGCGCAGCACGGCCCGGCCGAACGTGGTCTTGCCGCAACCGGATTCACCGACCAGGCCGTACGTGCCGCCCGAGTCGATGCCCAGGCCGACGCCGTCGACGGCCTGGACGTGGCCCACCGTGCGCTCCACGACGATGCCGCGCCGGATCGGGAAGTGGACCTTCAGATCCTCGACCTCGAGCAGCCGCGTGGACGCGGTCGCGGCAGCGGACAGGTCCGGTTCCTCGGTGCGCTGCGCGGGAACGTGCGGCTCCGTTTGCTCAGTGCTCATGCGACCTCCTCGGCCATGACGCAGCGGTGGGCGTGCACGGCCCCGACGAGCGCGGGTTCGCCCTCGACGCAGGGCGCGGCGACGCGGTCGCAGCGGGGCGCGAACGCGCACCCGTCGTGCCAGCGGATCACATCCGCGATCGAACCGCGGATCGGCGTGAGCGGCTCGTGGATCGGCAGGTCCAGCCGCGGAATCGAACCGAGCAGCCCGATCGTGTAAGGGTGCGTGGGCCGCGCGAACAGCTCGCGCACCGGCGCGGACTCGACCACGCGGCCCGAGTAGAGCACGTTCACCTCGTCGCAGATCCCGGCGACCACGCCGAGGTCGTGCGTGATCATGAGCAGCGCCGTGCCCTCGGTCTCCACGAGGTCCTTGAGGAGCTCGAGGATCTGCGCCTGGATCGTGACGTCGAGCGCCGTGGTCGGCTCGTCGGCGATCAACAGCCTTGGGGCGCACGCGACCGCGATCGCGATGAGCACGCGCTGGCGCATGCCGCCCGAGAGCTGGTGCGGGTACTCCTTGAGGCGGCGGGTCGGGTCGGGGATGCCGACGCGGTCGAGCAGGTTCGCGGCCTCCTTCGACGCCTTGTCGCCCTTGAGGCCCCGGTGGCGTTCGAGGACCTCGGTGATCTGCCTGCCGATCGGCACGACCGGGTTGAGGCTCGAGAGCGGGTCCTGGAAGACCATCGCGAGGTCCTTGCCGCGGCGGCGGCGCATCGCGGCGGGTGCGAGCGAGAGCAGGTCGGTGCCGTCGAAGACGGCGCGGCCGTTGACGTCGGCGCCGCCGCGGCTGCGGCCGCCGGAGGCCGCGATCGACTGCGGCGCGGCCGCGGTCGCCTTGAGTCCGCTGCCGACCGGCTCCGATGCCGCGGCCAGCACCGGCTGGCGGGCCTTGCGGCCGCGGCCCTTCGGCAGCAGCCCCATGATCGCCAGGCTCGTCACCGACTTGCCGCAGCCGGACTCGCCCACGAGCCCGACCACTTTGCCTTCCGGGACCGAGAAGGACACGCCGTCGACGGCGGTGGACGCCCCGAAGGCGACCCGCAGGTCTTCGACTTCGAGCAGTGCCATTACTCCTGCCTCCTCAGCCTCGGGTCGAGCGATTCGCGCATGGCCTCGCCCAGGAGGGTGAAGCCGAGCGCCGTGACGATGATGCCGACGGCCGGGTAGATCGCCAGTTGCGGTGCGCCGGAGAGGAACCGCTGCGCGTCGGCGAGCATGGTCCCCCATTCGGCACTGCCCGGGTCGGGGTTGCCGAGGCCCAGGTAGGAGAGCGCGGCGGCCTCGATGATCGCCGTGGCGAGCACGAGCGTCGCCTGGACGATCACCGGGCCGAGCGAGTTCGGCAGGATGTGCGAGACCACGATCCGTCCTTTGGGGACGCCGATTGCGATCGCGGCGAGCACGTAGTCCGAGTGGGCCTGCGCCAGCATCGAACCGCGCAGCAGCCGCGCGAAGATCGGGATCTGCGCGACCCCGACCGCGATCATGACCGTGCGCAGCGACGGGCCCAGCAGGGCCGCGACGCTCAAGGCCAGCAGCAGCATCGGGATCGCCAGCGCGACGTCGACCGCGCGCATGATGACCGCTTCGACGCGTTCGCCCCAGCGGCCGCCGAAGGTGCCCGCGGCGGCGGCGACGCCGCCGATGAACGCTCCGGCGATGAAGCCGATGAAGGTGGCGACGACGCCGACGAGCAGTGTCTGGCGGGCGCCGACGATCATGCGGGAGAACATGTCCCGACCCAGGTGGTCGAGGCCGAACCAGTTCTCCGGGCGCGGCCCGGGGAAGATGTTCTGGTTGAGGAACACCTCGCGGCCCCAGGTCTGCGCCGTCGGGTCGTACGGGGCGACCCAGGGGCCGACGACGGCGACGAGGACGAAGAGGCCGACGATGATCGCGCCGGTGAGCGCCATGGGCGAGTGGCGCATGCGGCGGATCGACTGCCGCCACAGGGAACCGGTCTTGGCGTCCCGGGCGGTGGCCGTGGCCTCGATGAGCCGGTCGAGCTTCTCGATTTTCGCGGTGGTCATTTGCGCACCCGCACTCTCGGGTCGAGCAGGCCGTACGAGAGGTCTACGAGGAGGTTGATGACCACGTAGAACACGGCGATGACGAGGATGAAGCCCATGAGCGCGGGGTAGTCGCGCTCGGTGGTGGCCTGGTAGACGAACGAGCCGATGCCGCCGAACGCGAACACGCTCTCGGTGAGCACGGCGCCCGCGAACAGGCTGCCGAGCAGGAGGCCGATGATCGTGGCGATCGGGAGCATGGCGTTGCGCATGACGTGGCGGCCGCGGACGGTGGAGGGCTTGAGGCCCTTGGCGTCCGCGGTGCGGACGTAGTCCTCGCCGACGACGTCGAGCACGCTCGCGCGGGTGATGCGCACGATGACCGCGAGCGGGATCGAGGAGAGCGCGATGGCGGGCAGGATGAGGTGTTTCACCGCGTCCCAGGCGATGTCGAATTCGCCGGTGATGATCCCGTCGAAGACGCGCAGGCCTGTCACTTCGGTGAAGTCGGCGCCGGCGGTGAGCCGGAACGTGGTCGGCAGCCATCCGAGCTCCTGCGCGAACACCACTTTGAGCATGGCGGCGAGGAAGAAGATCGGGATGCAGGTCCCCAGCAGCGAGCCGGAGACGGTGCCGAAGTCGATCCAGGTGCCGCGGCGCTTGGCCGCGAGGTACCCGAGCGGGATGCCGAGGCCGACGGCGATGAGCATGGCGGCCAAGGAGAGTTCGACGGTGGCGGGCAGGCGTTCGGCGAGCTCGGTCGCGATCGGGCGTCCGCTCGACAGCGAGGAGCCGAAGTCGAGGCGGACGATGCGTCCGAGGAACTCGCCGTACTGGGTCCAGACGGGTTCGTCCAGACCCAGTGCGGCCCGCAGCGCCTCCCGCTGCCGGTCCGTGGCGTTCTCGGGGAGCAGCCGGTTCTCGGGTCCGCCCGGGAGGGCTTTGAACCACGCGAACAGGAGCAGTGAGAGTCCCAAGAGCGCCACGGACAACTGCAGGAGGCGCTTAACGGTGTAGCGCAGCATATTCGGCTGTAATCGTTCCGATTAGGAGGCGGTGGTGAAGTAGACCTGCGAGAAGTCCTCCCGCGTGAGCGGGGAGACGTCCGGCGGGTACACGTTGGGAGCGAACGCGATCGACGGCGGCGAGGACGAGATCGGCAGGCCCGGCAGCTCTTCCATCACGGCCTCGTTCGCGGCCTTCCACAGTTCGACGCGCTTGGCCTCGTCGGGCTCGGTGTTCGCCGCGGCGATCGAGTCGAAGACCTCGGGGTTGTTGAAGCCCCATTCGGTGGACTCGGTGGCGAACCAGGTGCCGAGGAAGTTGTACGGGTCGGCGAAGTCGCCGGTCCAGCCGAGCAGGTACAGCGGGCATTCGCCGGAGCGGGTGGTCGGGATGTAGTCGACCCACGTGATCGGCTTGGCCTCCACCGTGACTCCCGCGTTCTGCAGGTCGGAGGAGATCATGTCGAAGATGTCCTTCGGCGCCGGCATGTACGGCCGGGTGACGTCGGTCGGGTAGCAGAAGGTGATGGTGAGGTCTTCCGCGCCCGCGTCGGCGAGCATCTGCTTGGCCTTCTCGGCGTCGTAGTCGTAGGTGGCGACGTCCTCGGAGTAGCCCTCGAGGCTCGGCGGGATGAACTGCGTGGCGACCATGCCGCCGGCCGGGAGCACCGAGTTGACGATGCGTTCGCGGTCGATGGCGTAGGAGAGGGCCTCGCGGACGGCGTGGTCATCGAGCGGCGAGTGGCTCTGCGTGTACGCGAGGTACAGCAGGTTGAAGACGCCGCGGACGGGGACCTGGTAGCCGGCCTCGATGAGCGCCTGCGCGTCGGCGGGGGCGGCGAGGTCGTAGCCGTGGATGTCCCCGGCTTCGAGGGCCTGGCGGCGGGCGGTCTCGTCGGAGATGGTCTTGAAGATGACCGTCTTGACCTTGGCGGGCTCGCCGAAGTAGTCGTCGTTGCGGGTGAGGACGACCTCCTGCGAGCTGTGGTCCCAGTTCTCGAGCTTGTAGGGCCCGGTGCCGGCGAGGGTGCCGACGGTCTGGGTGTACTCCGGCAGCGGCGAGTCGGCCGTGGGGATCGCGGCGTCGGCGACGGCGTCGATCGAGGCCGGGCTGATGATCGAGAGCGATTCGAGGGTGAACGCGCCCGGGAAGCTGGAGGTGTACTTGCTCAGGCTGATGGTCGCGTCGAGGCCGTCTGCGGTGCAGCCCTTGTAGATCGACTCGGTCTCGATGCCCATGGCCGGGTCGTTCTCGGCGAAGCCGCCGAACACCGACGAGTAGTAGTAGGTGAAGTTCGGGGACTGGTAGCCGCCCTTGAAGTTCGCCCAGCGCTCGAAGTTCTTGCACACGGCGGCGCCGTCGAGGACTTCACCGTCGTGGAAGGTCACGCCCTCGCGCAGGTGGAACGTCCACTCCGTGCCTTCCTCGTTCTGCTCGTAGGACTCTGCGAGACCGGGGACGGTGTCGGTGCAGTCGGCGTCGAGGAGCGTGTCGAAGACCTGGCGGTTGACGCGGAAGGTCTCGCCGTCGGAGGCGAGGATCGGGTCCAGGCTGGTCGGGTCGCCGGGGGTGCCGAAGACGAACGGCTGCGATTCGTTCGCGGCCGTGTCCGCGGCCGGTTCGCCGTCGGTGCGCTCAGGGCACGAGAAGTCGAAGTCCTCGGCGGTGTCGGCGTCGCCGCCGGCGTCGCCGTCGGATCCACAGGCGGTGAACAGGCCCAATGCCATTGCGGCGCCTGCCGCTGCGGCCAAGGCGCGCCTGGTTGGGGAAGGTGGCGTACGCATAGGTTGTCTCACCTGTCGTCGTTGGGTATTCGGAGGTAGAGACAGCCTAAGTCCAGGTGAGTTACACCACTGTTAAGCGTTATGTGATCGTGACCGTTTCGGCGAATATTGTTACCCAAATCGTAAGGATCGCACCGAAGTGCATTCCGTTGCGGCACAAGGGAACTGAAAATCGGCGCGCCTGAGGCGCCGTCACGGAAAAGAATCCTGTCAATTACAGTCCGCAGTGCCCCAACGGATCCGGGTTCGCGCTAGTCGACGTCCCGGCGGCCCGAGAACGCCCGGCCGAGCGTCACCTCGTCCGCGTACTCGAGGTCGCCGCCGACGGGCAGCCCGCTCGCGAGCCGGGTCACCTTGAACCCCATGGGTTTGATGAGCATCGCCAGGTACGTGGCGGTCGCCTCACCCTCCGTGTTCGGGTCCGTGGCGAGGATGAGCTCTTTGGTCTCTCCTGATTGGAGGCGGATCATGAGCTGGCGGATCCGCAGGTCGTCCGGGCCGATGCCCTCGAGCGGATTGATCGCACCGCCGAGCACGTGGTACCGGCCGCGGAACTCGCCGGTGCGCTCGATCGCCAGCACGTCCTTGGGCTCCTCGACCACGCAGATGAGCGCCTCGGACCGGCGCGGGTCGCGGCAGATGCCGCACTGCTCCGCCTCGGTCACGTTCCCGCAGATCTCGCAGAAGCGGACCTGGGCCTTGACGCGCTCGAGCGCCGACGTCAGGCGCTCGACGTCCGCGCTCTCGGAGGCGAGCAGGTGGAAGGCGAGCCGCTGGGCGCTCTTCGGCCCGATGCCCGGGAGCTGCCCCAGCTCTTCGATGAGGTCGCCCAAAGCCCCGTCGTACAAGGATCTCTCTTTTCCTGCGGCTCGTTCACGGTCAGTGCGGTGGTGGCGCGGTCGCGCCGAAGGGTTGCGGCCCTGAGACTTACATGCCGGGGAGGCCGAGGCCGCCCGACATGCCGCCGAGGGCGTCGCCGAACGGGCCCATCTTCTCGGCCGCCAGGCGCTTGGCGTCAGTGTTGGCGGCCTGGACCGCGGCGAGGATGAGGTCCTCGAGGGTCTCGACGTCCTCGGGGTCGACGGCCTTCGGGTCGATCTTGACGCCCTTCAGCTCGCCGTCGCCGCTGACCGTGGCGCTCACGAGTCCGCCCCCGGCCGAAGCCGTGACCTCGGACTCGGCCAGCTCGGCCTGGGCCTGCATCATGTCGGCCTGCATCTGCTGCGCCTGCTGCAGCATCTTCTGCAGGTCGCCTCCTGCGAACATGTCCATGTCACTCCTCCGGCTCCGGGTCTCCCAGGTGTCCCGCCAGCCTAACCGCCCGACCCGACACACCGCCCCCAAGCCGCCGGGGGCACCGGATCGAGCCACACCGGCTCCGCGAGGAGTTCCGGGGCTAGACGCCGATCTTCTTGGCGCCGAAGGCGGTGGTCAGGAGTTTCACGGCCTGCTCTTCGCTGGTGCCGAAGCCGCCGGGGGCGACCGGGTCGTCGGGGCTCGGTTCGTCGTAGTCGTCCGCCGGGGGCTCCTCGAAGGACTCCGCGGCGGGCGCGGGGGCCTGGCGGGACGGGACGGTCTGCGGCCGCGCACTGGGTGCGGCGGGCGCGGGGGTTCTGGGCGCCGGACTAGGCGCCGCTCCCGTCCCCGCTTTTGGGAGGCTCGCTGCCTCCCCCACCTCGCACCGGATCTTCCAGCTGCCGCCGAGCACCTCGTTGAAGACGCCCACGACGATGCCGTACGCGGGTTCCTTCTGCAGGTTCTCGGCGTGGAAGGCGTGCTTGAACGCGAGCACCACCTCTTTGTCGGTGGCGTCCGCGATCGTCGCGTCCTGCAGCAGCGCCGCGGTGGTGCGCTTCTTGTCCTTGACCGCCATCATGATCCGGTCCCACTGGCGCCGGATCGACGCCGCGGTCACGCCGCCGCCGTCGTACGCGGGCTCGTAGGCCGGGGCCGCCGGTTCGGCCGCCGGGACGGGTTCGGCGTCGGCACGGGTGTCGGCGGCCCAGTCGTCAGCGGGGGCCGCGACCGGTTCCGGCGCGGCCGTCGGCTGCGGCGGGTTCGCTTGCGGGGCTTCGTCTTCCCAGGGCGGGACGGCGGCCGCCTGGCTCGGCGGGGCGGGTGCGGCGGTCGCCGGGGCCGGCGCGGCTTCGGCTGCCGGGGTCGGCGCGGGGACTTCGGCGGACCGCGCCAGCGCGGCGCGCGCCGCTGCGGCGCCGCTCGGGGCTTCGCGTGCGGCGAACGCGGCTCCGGCCGCGCGCTGCTCGAGGGTCTCGAGGCGCTGCGTGAGTCCGGCCATCGATTCGTCCGAACCGGGCAGGATCGCGCGGACGCAGGCGAGTTCGAGGAGGAGGCGCGGGGCGGTGGCGCCGCGCATGCCTGCGAGCCCGGCGGCGATGACCTCGGCCATGCGGGTGAGCGTGGAGGTGCCCATGCGGGTGGCCTGGCTGGTCATCTTGGCGAGCTGGTCGGCGGGCGCGTCGACGAGGCCCGAGGAGCCCGCGTCGGGAACCTGGTGGAGGACGATGAGGTCGCGGAGGCGTTCGAGGAGGTCGCCCGCGAAGCGCCGGGGGTCGTGGCCGCCCTCGACGACGCGTTCGACCACTTCCATGACGGCGCGGCCGTCGGCGGCGGCGAAGGCCTCGCACATCTCGTCGAGGAGTCCCGCGTCGGTGACGCCGAGGAGCCCGGCGGCCCTTTCATAGGTGACGCCTTCGGGTCCGGCCCCGGCGATGAGCTGGTCGAGGACGGAGAGGGTGTCGCGGGCGGAACCGCCGCCGGCGCGGACGACGAGGGGGAGCACGTCGTCGGCGACGTTCGCGCCCTCTTCGTCGCAGAGCTTGCGGCAGAGCTCGCGCATGGCGGGCGGGGCGATGAGCCGGAACGGGTAGTGGTGGGTGCGCGAGCGGATGGTCGGGAGGACCTTGTCCGGTTCGGTGGTCGCGAAGATGAAGAGGACGTACTCGGGGGGTTCTTCGACGAGTTTGAGGAGGGCGTTGAAGCCCGCGGCGGTGACCATGTGGGCTTCGTCGATGATGTAGATCTTGAACCGCGAGTCGACGGGGGCGAAGACGGCGCGTTCGCGCAGTTCACGGGCGTCGTCGACACCGCCGTGGCTGGCGGCGTCGATCTCGATGACGTCGACCGAGCCGTGCCCGTCGGCGGCGAGCGCCTTGCAGGAGCGGCACTCGCCGCAGGGCTCGGGGGTGGGGCCCTGGGCGCAGTTGAGGGAGCGGGCGAGGATGCGGGCCGAGGAGGTCTTGCCGCAGCCGCGGGGTCCGGAGAAGAGGTAGGCGTGGTTGAGGCGCCCGGCGCGGATGGCGTTGATGAGCGGCTCGGTGACGTGCTCTTGGCCTACGACCTCGGCGAAGGTCTGCGGCCGGTATTTGCGGTACAGCGCGAGTGCCACGTCATCCTCCTGCTGGCCGGGGCTCTTCCGTTCCTGCCAGGGTACGGCCTGGGTCCGACATCCGGCGGCGCGACCGGTGGAGTTGGTGCGGGCGGCACAGCGGGGGCCGCCGGGTGACGTCCGGTGTCGCGAACTCACCGATTTCGGGCGTCGGAGGGGTGGCCTCGCTCACGTGCAAGCGGTATCCTCTAACGTACCAACGCATTTAAACGTTTCAATTTAAGGAGTTCCCCCTTGCGCACTCCCGCTCCACCCCGCCAGAGGCGAAGCCTGACGCGATGGCTCGCCGCGGCCGTCGTCACCGTCTGCACCGCCGCGGGCCTCACCGCCTTCACCGCCGCTCCGGCCGCCGCCGTCGAGACCAACACCTGGTACCGGATCGTCAACGACTACTCCGGCCTCGCCGTCAGCATCGAGGGCGGTTCCACCACCGCGGGCGCGAAATCCGTGCTCGCCACCGCATCCAGTGCCACGAACCAGCAGTTCCGCTTCGTGGACTCCGGCGGCGGCTACTACCGGATCCAAGCCCGGCACTCGAATCAGGTACTCGACGTCTACGCCAAGTCCACCGCCAACGGCGCCGACATCGTCCAGTGGTCCGACAACAACGGCACCAACCAGCAGTGGCAGGTCAACACCCAGTCCGACGGCAGCGTCGAACTCGTGAACCGCAACTCCGGCAAGGCCCTCGACAACTGGGAGCGGGCCACCAGCGCGGGCAGCCGCGTCTCGCAGTACACCCGGAACAACGAAGAGACGCAGCACTGGAAGCTCGTGCCGGTCGGCTCGACCGGCGCGTCCGGGAACGGCTCCCTCACCGACGCGAACGTCCAGTTCTACGGGCGCTGGGACCGGGACAACGCCACCTGGTACCAGATGGGCTGGGCCGGCGGCTACGTCGAGACCGCCTTCAGCGGCTCCTCGATCGGCGTGAAACTCCGGAACACCATCGACATGTGGTACTCGATCGACGGCGGCGCCGAGACGTGGATGCGCGCGGTCTCGGGCAACGTCACCGTCAGGAGCGGCCTCAGCGGCACCCACACGATCCGCATCGGCTTCCGCGAGCGCGCCGGCTCCTACACCGGCGACCCGTCCTTCGGCGGCTTCATCCTCGCCTCCGGCGGCGCGACCAGCTCCACGGTGCGCCCGGACAAGCACATCGAGTTCATCGGCGACTCGATCACCGTCGGCCAGCCGAACGCGAACCGTCCCTTCTCGACGTACGCGTGGAACTCGGCCGAAGCGCTCGGCGCCTCACACATGCAGGTCGCCGAGGGCGGCGCGTGCGTCTCGACCACCGACTGCCGCGGCATGGTCGACTGGTTCCTGCGCACCACCAACCAGGACGCCAACGACATGTGGGAGTTCAACACCTACGAGACCGACCTGGTCGTCATCAACCTGGGCACCAACAACAAGGTGTCGGCCGCGCAGTTCCAGGCCGACTACATCCTGCTGCTGCAACGGGTCCGCCAGTCGTACCCGAACGCGGAGATCCTCGCGATGGGGGTCTTCCGCGAGCGGCTGCTCACGGAGGTCCAGAACGCCGTCGCCAACCGCAACAACGCGGGTGACTCGAAGGTCCACTACGTCGACACCCGCGGCTGGGTCGACCCGGCCACCGACACCAGCGACAACGTGCACCCCCACGACGCCGGCCACGCGAAGATCGCGGGCCTGCTGACGCCGATCCTCGACCGGTACATCTAGGAACGCCGGCAAGACGTGGTGCCCGGCTCGGTCGAGCCGGGCACCGCTGTTTCCATTCCTATTGGGCCGCAAGGGCTTCCGTCGGCGCGAGCCGGGACGCCCGGATCGCCGGGTAGAGCCCCGCGGCCGCGCCGATGAACAGCGTCGCCCCCACACCGCCCGCGCTCGCCCAGTACGGCACCACCGCGGGCCAGCCCTGCGAAGACGCGTACCCCGCGGTCACCACGGTGCCGATGAGCACCCCGCCCAGGCCGCCCAGTGCACTGAGCAGCAGCGACTCCGCGAGGAACTGCGTCCGGATCTGGCCCCGCGTCGCACCGAGCGACCGCCGCAACCCGATCTCGCTGCGCCGCTCCAGCACCGAGATCACCATCGTGTTCGCGACCCCGACCCCGCCGACGAGCAGCGCCACCGCGCCGAGCCCCAGCAGCATCCCGGTGAACGCGCTGTCCACGGCCTGCTGCGCCTCGAGGGCGTCAGAGGGACGCGACACCGACATCTCATCGGGCGCCGAGGGGTCGGCGGTCGCGGCCAGAACGTTCGCCACGTCGAGCACGTACGCGTCCTCAGCGCGGGTGTACACCGTGGTCGCGTGTCCGTCGAACCCGAGATACGCCGCCGCCGACTCCCAGCCGATGAGCGCCGTCAAGTCGAGCTCCGGAGCGAGCACCACCGGCTCGAGGACTCCCGCGACCGAGAACCACTGCCCTCCAATGTAGATGTCGACACCCGCGCCCGTGATCCCCAACTGCTCGGCGGCGCTCGCACCGAGCACCACCGCCGGGTACTGGGACGTAGCCTCGTTCAGCCACACCCCGTCCGCGAGGTCCGCGCCCACGGTGTCGAGCATCGCGAGCTCGGCCGCGCACACGGTCATCCCGCCGCTCTGCCCCTCGGGAATCCGGTCGTTGCGGTACACGTTCGCATCCGGCACCTGCCCGACCGCCGCGACCTGCGTGACCGGCGCGATCCGGCCGATCATCGACACCGCCTCGTACGGCAGCACCCCGACCTCGCCGCTCATCATCGACGTGCCCGGCGAGACCGTCAGCAGGTTCGTGCCGAGCGCGGCCAGCTGCCGGTCGAGCTCGGCCCGGCTCGACGACGAGATCCCGACGACCGCGATCATCGCCGCGATCCCGATCGCGATCCCCAACGCCGACAACCAGGCCCGCAAAGGCCGGGTCCGCAGGCCGGTGGCCCCGACCCTGAGCACGTCCCCCGGCCGCATCCTGGCAGCCCGCAGCGACTTCGCCGAAGGCTCCGCCGGACCGGGCGGCCGCAGCGACCGCATCCGACGAGCACCCTTCGGCGGCTTCGCGGGCGCTCGGGTCGCAGCCGGGCCTGTGTCAGGCTCCGGCACAGGTGCCGTCGCGGCGGTGCTCTGCGCCGACCCGGTCGGGCCACCCGTCGACGCTGTGTCCGGTCGCCGCGCGGAGGTCGGCGGGGGCGGCCAGCTGACCGGCGGCGGCCCTTCGCCGCGCCCGGAACCTCCTGGAGGCGTGTCCATTCAGACCACCTCCCCGTCCCGCATCGCGACCTGCCGCGGCAGCGACCCCGCGATGTCCTGGTCATGCGTGATCACCACCACGGTGGTACCGGCCTCATGCAACTCGTGCAGCAGCGCCATCACACCCGAACCGGACACCGAATCGAGATTCCCGGTCGGCTCGTCCGCCAGCAGCACCGCCGGCCCACCCACGATCGCCCGCGCCACCGCCACCCGCTGCCGCTCACCGCCCGAGAGCTCGTTCGGCAAGTGGTCCAGGCGATGCGCCAGCCCGACCTTCTCCAAAGCCTCGGCGGCACGCGCCCGCCGATCCGGTCCGCGCCGCCCGGAATAGAGCAGCCCGTCAGCGACATTGTCGAGCACCTGCTGCCCCACCGCCAGATGGAACTGCTGGAACACGAACCCGATCCTGGTGGCGCGCAGCGCCGACAACTGCTTGTCGCGCAACCGCGCCACATCGAACCCGTCGATCCGCACCGTGCCCTCGCTCGGCCGGTCGAGCGTCCCGATCAGATGCAGCATCGTCGACTTCCCCGAACCCGACGGGCCGACGATCGCGCACATCTCCCCCGCGTCGATCCGCAGCGAGACGCCGCGCAGCGCCCGCACCCCGCCCGGATACGTCTTCGAGACCCCCTCGAGTTCGACCACCGGCCGCGGCCCGGCGGGCGCACCCGCCTCGGCCGCCCCGGCCAGCGCGCTCATGACGGCACCACCACGGCCATGCCCGCCTCCAGGCCCTCGCCGCTCACTTCCACAGAGCCGTCGGCGAACAGGCCCGTGTCGACAGCGATCACCTCCGTGGTGTCGCCGTTCGCGATCTCGAGGCCGTACCCGCCCTCGCCGAGGCCCAGCAAGGCCTCGACCGGGACCGTGAGCACGTCCTCGGCGGTGTCACCGGCGAACCCGACGTCCACCGCGGCCTGGTCGAGCCCGTCGAACACCGCCGGGTCGTCCGCGGCCACCGTCACCTCCAGATACGTGGTCGACTCGGTGCCGCTCTGCGTGTCCTCCTCGCTCACCAGGGTCGCCGAGTCCGCGATCGTCCCGGTCGACTCGGTGCCGTCGGGGAGGGTGATCGCGACGGCCTCGCCGACGGTGACCAGGGCCTGGTCCTCCAGCTCGACCTCCACCGTGACGACCTTGTCGAGACCCGTGTAGTCCAGGACGGGCGAGCCCGGCTGAGCCGGATCCCCCAGCTCGACTCCCACCGCGTCGATCCGCACTGCACTTGGGGCGTAGGCGATCTGACCGAGTTCGACCATGCCGGTCTCGGTCAGGCCGAGATCGTCCTGCCACTCCTCCACCGCCTCGGCGGTCGCATCCGTGTACTCATCGTCCACAGTGAACCCTTCATAGCCGAGCTTCGACAGGTTCTTCTCGAACTGCTCCACATCGGCGCCCTCAGCGCCCGGCGTCAGGGACCGGTAGGCCGGCAGGCTCCCGTACAGGAGCGTCACCGGCTTGTCGTCGACCGCGAACAGCTCACCGCCGCGCTCGATCACGTCCCCCGCCTTCGGCAGAGCCGTATACGTGCCGCTGAGCAGGCAGTCGAGCCCGATCACCTCGCCGTAGCCGAGATCGCCGGAGACGGTGACGGTCTCGGTGAGCGTCTGCCGCACCACCTCGGCGGTCGCCGGAGTCTCCTGCGCCGCACCGGCTTCGGCCTCCTCGAAGAACGTGCGCGGATCGAACCCGAGCGCGGCCGCGGTCGCACCGGCGGCCGCGACCACGACGGCCGTCACGGCCACGACCTTCCCGGCACCGCCCTTGCGGCGCTTGCGGGACATCACTCGTCCTCGCTGTCGTTGCCGGGCTCGTCAGGACCTTCGGGCCGCAGGTCGGCGCACGCCTTGTCGGCGGCCTGGAACTCCTCGCTCTCGGGGTCGAAGCCCATCTCGCCGTTCATGATGATGCCGCCGTTGGGCTCCGGGTCCGGGAACTCGGTGATGCCGTTCTCCCGCATGCACTCCGAATAGTCGAGCAGCGCCTCGTAGATCTCCGGGTCGAGCGTCGCGTCCTCACCGGGCCCGGGCATCATGTCCTCGCAGGCCTCCTCGGCGGCCTTGAAGTCCTCGTCCTCCGGGTCGACGCCCTCGGGCAGGGACAGGCCCACGCCGCCGCTGCCGTTCTCCTCAGGGTCCGGGAAATCCGCGATGCCGTTGTCCCGCATGCACTCCGAATAGGCCAGCGCCTGCTCGAAGCCGTCCAGCTCCTCCGCCTCCTCCGCGGAGGCGGACTCGGTGGCGGTGCCGTCGGCGCTGGCGACGCCGCCGCCGTCGTCGTTGTCGGAGCAGGCCGTCGCCGAGAGGGCCAGCAGCCCCAAGAGGAGCGCGATCGTGTGTCGCCGCATGGAAGTTCGTCCTTTCCTCGCCGGCGGGGAGGTCCCGGCGGCAGCATCAGTACAGTCGCGGCGGCGTTGCCCGGCCGTAAGCCGAAACGGCAAGGCCGCGGCAATGCCGCCGCCCGGTCGGGCCCGCCCTCCAGGGCCCCGCGCGTCTGGCGGCGGCCAGGGCGAGCAGTACGAGGAGGCCGGGGATCGCGCTCCGCGGCATGGGTCGTGCGCCGCTCCGGGGCGGCCGGGCTCGCCCCGGTCGCGCTTCGAGTGGAGCGGGCCGGGCGTTGCCCCGCTGTCGGCCGGATCGGCAACGCCGCGGCAACGCCGCGCAGGCGAAGATGGGGAGATGAGAATCCTGGTGGTGGAGGACGAGCCGCTGCTCGCCGATGCCGTGGCCGAATGGCTGCGCGGCGAGGCGCACGCGGTCGACATCGCGCTCGACGGCGCGGCGGCCCTGGAGCGGTTCGGCGTCAACGACTACGACGTGGTCGTCCTCGACCGCGACCTGCCGGGAGTGCACGGCGACCGGGTCTGCCGCGCCATCGCCGCCGAGCACGGCGACACGCGGGTGCTCATGCTCACGGCCGCCTCGGACATCGACGACCGCGTCACCGGGCTCTCGCTCGGCGCGGACGACTACCTGCCGAAGCCGTTCGCGTTCCGGGAGCTCGCCGCGCGGGTGGCCGCCCTCGGCCGCCGGGCCCGGCCCGCCGCGCCGCCGGTGCTCGAACGCTCCGGGATCAGCCTCGACACGCACCTGCACCAGGTGTTTCGCGACGGACGGTACGTCCCGTTGTCCCGCAAGGAGTTCGCGGTCCTCGCCGAGCTGCTGCGCGCCGACGGCGCTCCCGTCTCCGCCGAGCAGCTCCTGGAGAAGGCCTGGGACGAGCACACCGATCCGTTCACGCAGGCCGTGCGCATGACCATCCTCAAGCTCAGGCGCAAACTCGGCGACCCGCCGGTGGTCCTGACCGAACCCGGAGTGGGGTACCGAATCGCATGAGGCGCCGTTTCCGACTGACGCTCCGGGCCCGGCTGACGCTCGTCTACGGCGGGCTGTTCATCGCCGGTGGCGTGCTGCTCCTGATGCTCACGTACAGCATGGTGGAACGGGGCATCCCCGACGAGCAGCAGATCGTCCAAGGCATGCAGAGCAACAGCGAGTCCGCGGCCCCGCCCGTCCCCGGGGACTCGCTCGGCGCGACCCAGGACTTCAAGATCCTCGTCACCGGCGAGGTGTGGGCGGAAGCGCTCGACACCATCAGCAACGAGGGTCCTCAGGCGCTCCTGCTGGTCAGCCTCGGCACGATCGCCATCGGATGGTTCGCGGCGGGGCGGATGCTCCGGCCGCTGCAGCGCATCACCGACACCGCCGCCGAGATCGCCGAATCGCCCGCAGCCGACAAGGGCCTGCACCGGCGCATCAAGATCAGCGGCCCTCGCGACGAACTCCGCGAGCTCTCCGAGACCTTCAACCGGATGCTCGAGCGCCTCGACCAGTCCTTCGACGGCCAGCGCACGTTCATCTCCAACGCCTCCCACGAGCTGCGCACCCCGCTGACCGTGACCCGGGCGCTCCTCGAAGTGGCCGTGCACCGCCAGGACGCCTCTGCGGACGTGCGGCTGCTGGGCGAGACCCTCCTGGAGGTGAACTCCCGCCACGAGCGGCTCATCGAAGGCCTGCTGCTCCTTATGCGCTCGGACCGCGAACTCGCCGAGCGCGCCTATGTGGACCTCTCTGATGTGGCCGAGTACGTGGTCGCCCAGACCCCTTCGGGCGAGGTCACCGTGACGGCCGACTGCGAGGAGGCCCCGGCCCGGGGCGAGCCGGTCCTCTTGGAGCGCCTGGCCCAGAACCTCGTCGAGAACGCGATCCGCTACAACACCGTTGAGCACGGCTGGGTGACCGTCACGACTTGCCGCGACGGCGACCTCGCGGTCCTGGAGGTCGCCAACTCGGGGCCGGTGGTCCCCGCCTTCGAGGTGGAGGGCCTCTTCGAGCCCTTCCGCCGCTTCGGCACCGAACGCCTCGCCACCGCCTCCAAGGGCGCCGGCCTCGGCCTCTCGATCGTCAGGGCCGTCGCCAAGGCCCACGGCGGCGAAGCGACGGCCGCGGCCCGCCCGGACGGCGGCCTGGTCGTGACGGTGCGTCTCCCGGCGGCGGGCGACTGAACCAGGAAACGAAAAAGACCCCGGGAGACCGGGGTCTTTCTGCTGGAGCCGCCTAACGGAATCGAACCGTTGACCTTGTTATTACGAGTAACACGCTCTACCGACTGAGCTAAGGCGGCGGGGTCCCTCACACACCCGACAGAGCTCGCTTATCCTTGCTGCCTTCCGGCCCTGGGGAGGTTCACAAGATGACGCCGCATGAGGGACGGGCGAAAGTCTACCCCACGCCACCGCCGTCCCCGAACCGGGCGAGCCATCTCCGTAGCCGAAGTCACCACTCTGCCGAACGGGGATGTCGTACCCGGATGGGGCTCTGGGCGGATCGGGGGCGCCCGCGCGCGGCACACCCGGCCCCGGGGGCACCGGCCCATCCGCTTTCCAAGCGTGCGCAATGCAACGCAGGTCACCCTGTTCAACCCGGTTGGAGGCGGCACCGGTCGTCCGGTAAGCTCTCTCGCGGAGGATTCGCATAGTGGCCTAGTGCGCACGCTTGGAAAGCGTGTTGAGTGAAAGCTCTCAGGGGTTCGAATCCCCTATCCTCCGCCACGAAGAGGCGAGGTCTTGAGCAGGGCCTCCGCCGCAGGCGAGAAGAAGGAAGCCGGAGCAGGCGCTCCGGCTTTTTTCATGCCCTGAATCGGGGCGGGAGACCGGCCTTCGACCGGGCACGTGAAAGGGGCGGGACCTCGCGGTCCCGCCCCTGTTCGCTCTGTCGGCCTCCGCGGCTAAGCGGCGCCGCCCTGGCCCACCTGGCCGCCTCGCGGCCCGGCTCCCGGGCTCTTCGGCGGCATCGTGCCAGTGCCCGCTCCCGGGCTCTTGGGAGCCCGCTCGCCGGCCAGCTCGGCCGGAGGCGTGTCCGGCACGCCCGCGGGCTTGTCGGCGCCCCTGAACGTCAGGTGCGTCTTCTCGACGTCCTTCGGGTCGCCGTCGACGTCCACGATGACGATCTGGCCGGGCGTGAACTCGTTGAAGAGGATCTTCTCCGAGAGCGTGTCCTCGATCTCGCGCTGGATCGTGCGACGCAGCGGCCGCGCGCCCATGACCGGGTCGTAGCCCTTGTGGCCCAGGTACAGCTTCGCGTTGTCCGTGAGCTCCAGGGCCATGTCGCGGTTGGCGAGCTGGTCCTCGATGCGCTTGACCATCAGGTCGACGATCGCGACGATCGCCTCCTGCGTGTGCTTCGGGAACACGATGGTGTCGTCGATGCGGTTCAGGAACTCGGGGCGGAAGTGGTTCTTCAGCTCCTCCGAGACCTTCTCCTTCATCCGGTCGTAGTCGCCGCCCTCGGACGCGTCGGCCTGGAAGCCCAGCGACACGGCCTTGCCGACGTCCTTCGTACCGAGGTTGGTGGTCAGGATCAGCACCGTGTTCTTGAAGTCGACGATGCGGCCCTGGCCGTCGGTCAGACGACCGTCCTCGAGGATCTGCAGGAGCGTGTTGAACACGTCCGGGTGGGCCTTCTCGATCTCGTCGAACAGGACCACGCTGAACGGCTTCCTGCGGACCTTCTCGGTGAGCTGCCCGCCCTCGTCGTAGCCGACGTAGCCGGGAGGCGCACCGACGAGGCGCGAGACCGTGTAGCGGTCGTGGAACTCGGACATGTCCAGCTGGATCAGCGAGTCCTCGGAGCCGAACAGGAACTCCGCGAGCGCCTTCGCCAGCTCGGTCTTACCCACACCGGACGGGCCGGCGAAGATGAACGAGCCGGACGGCCGCTTCGGGTCCTTGAGCCCGGCGCGGGTGCGGCGGATCGCCTTGGAGACGGCCTTGACGGCGTCCTCCTGGCCGATGATCCGCTTGTGGATCTCCTCCTCCATGCGCAGCAGGCGGGAGGTCTCCTCCTCGGTCAGCTTGTAGACCGGGATGCCGGTCCAGTTCGCGAGGACCTCGGAGATCATCTCCTCGTCGACCTCGGTGACCTGGTCCAGGTCGCCGGCCTTCCACTCCTGCTCGCGCTTGGCGCGCTTCTCGTGGAGGCGCTTCTCGGTGTCGCGCAGGCGCGCGGCGGCCTCGAAGTCCTGGGCGTCGATCGCCGACTCCTTCTGGCGTCGGGTCTCGGCGATCTCCTCGTCGATCTCGCGGAGGTCCGGCGGTGCGGTCATCCGGCGGATGCGCATGCGCGCGCCCGCCTCGTCGATGAGGTCGATGGCCTTGTCCGGCAGGAACCGGTCCGAGATGTAGCGGTCCGCGAGCGTCGCGGCCTGCACCAGGGCGCCGTCCGTGATGGAGACGCGGTGGTGGGCCTCGTAGCGGTCGCGCAGGCCCTTGAGGATCTCGATGGTGTGCGCCAGGGACGGCTCGGCCACCTGGATCGGCTGGAAGCGGCGCTCCAGGGCGGCGTCCTTCTCGAGGTACTTGCGGTACTCGTCGAGGGTGGTCGCACCGATGGTCTGCAGCTCGCCGCGGGCCAGCATCGGCTTGAGGATCGAGGCCGCGTCGATCGCGCCCTCGGCGGCCCCTGCGCCGACGAGCGTGTGGATCTCGTCGATGAACAGGATGATGTCGCCGCGGGTCTTGATCTCCTTGAGGACCTTCTTCAGGCGCTCTTCGAAGTCGCCGCGGTAGCGGGAGCCGGCCACGAGCGCGCCCAGGTCAAGCGTGTACAGCTGCTTGTCCTTGAGCGTCTCGGGGACCTCGCCCTTGGTGATCGCCTGCGCGAGGCCCTCGACGGCGGCGGTCTTGCCGACGCCGGGCTCGCCGATGAGCACCGGGTTGTTCTTGGTGCGGCGGGACAGGACCTGCATGACGCGTTCGATCTCGCGCTGGCGCCCGATCACGGGGTCCAGCTTGCCGTCGCGCGCGGCTTGCGTGAGGTTGCGGCCGAACTGGTCGAGCACGAGCGAACCGGACTGCTGGGCCTCCTGGGAGGTGCCGCCGGCGGTCGCGCCGGCGGGCTCCTTGCCCTGGTAGCCGGAGAGCAGCTGCAGCACCTGCTGGCGGACGCGGTTGAGGTCCGCGCCGAGCTTGATGAGGACCTGGGCGGCGACGCCCTCGCCCTCGCGGATCAGGCCGAGCAGGATGTGCTCGGTGCCGATGTAGTTGTGGCCCAGCTGCAGCGCTTCGCGCAGGCTCAGCTCGAGCACCTTCTTCGCCCGCGGGGTGAAGGGGATGTGCCCGGACGGGGCCTGCTGGCCCTGGCCGATGATCTCCTCGACCTGCTGGCGGACGCCTTCCAAGGAAATGCCCAGGCTCTCCAGGGCCTTCGCCGCCACGCCCTCGCCCTCGTGGATGAGGCCGAGCAGGATGTGTTCCGTGCCGATGTAGTTGTGGTTGAGCATCCTGGCTTCTTCTTGAGCCAAGACGACCACGCGTCGGGCACGGTCCGTAAACCGTTCAAACATGCGCTTCTGCTCCTCGCGTCCGCCGCTACTTGTCGTCGTTACTGGTCGTGGCTTGCAAAACCCTGTGGGTACACCTTATCTCCCGGGTCCGCGGACGACGGGTGCCACGTGGGTGACAACAAGCGTGCCTCTTAGACCATTCCCGGTGATAACAGGTTCGCTGTGAGCGCAATACCCGTCGGCCCGCCGCGGCAATCCAATGGTGCCCGACGGGTATGACACTTCGGCCGACTCCGCGCCCAACGGGGGACGAACTGCACCCGCCGTCCGCGCAAAGCGGCGCCTTCGTTCGCCGACGCGAAATACCCGCCCTCCAGGGGAGAGCGGGCATCGAAGTCGGTCGCGAGGCTGCCTGACTAGTTGTGCGCGGCGTTGTATTCCTCGACGATCGCCTGCGGGATGCGTCCACGGGGCGAGACGCGCTTCCCGCTGCGCTCGGCCCACTCGCGGATGGCCTTGTTCTGCTCGCGGTCCACGGTCTGGCGGCGCGGGGCGACGGCGCCGCGGACCGGGCCGCGGGGGGCGCCCAGGCTGTAACGCCCGAGTCGGGTGCCGGCTTCCTGGAACTTTTCCAAGGCGTCGCGCAGTTCCTTGGCGTGGCCCGCCGAGAGGTCGATCTCGTAGGCCTGTCCGTCGATAGCGAATTTGACGGTCTCCTCAGCCTTGCTGCCGTCGATATCGTCGATCAGGATGACCTGTGTCTTCTTCGCCATGGCAAATTCCTCTCGAACTGTAGCGACTACCGCTGCCGGGACAACCGTCTTGCTAGTGCCAGAGCATATACGAGTCCATTAGCGAAGGGAAAGAGGGTGGGCGCATCTATTTGTGAATGCGTCGCTACCGTCCAGGTCACCTGGCGACTTGAATGCGTCCATGTCTCCCGGGTCCGGGCGAAAAGGGACCGCGCCGGAGGGGAGCCCCATGAATAGGGGGACCTTCTGGCGCGGTTCCTTTGGCTTTCCTATTCGGGTTTCACCAGCGGGAAGAGGATGGTCTCTCGGATACCGAGTCCGGTGAGCGCCATAAGCAACCGGTCGATTCCCATCCCCATCCCGCACAGCGGCGGGAGGCCGTACTCCATCGCTCGCAGGAAGTCCTCGTCGACGGTCATCGCCTCGTCGTCGCCCTTCGCGGCCAGTCTGGCCTGGGCCTCCAGGCGCTCGCGCTGGATCACCGGGTCGATGAGCTCCGAATAGCCGGTGGCGAGTTCGAAGCCGCGCACGTACAGGTCCCATTTCTCGGTGAGGCCGGGAGTGGTGCGGTGACCGCGGGTGAGCGGGGAGGTCTCCTCCGGGTAGTCGAAGACGAAGGTCGGTTCGATGATGTGGTCGGAGACCAGCAGCTCGAACAATTCCTCCGCGAGTTTCCCGGCACCCCACTTGGGGTCGACGCCGAGTTCGACTTTCTCGGCGTAAGCGCGCAGCGTCTCCAGCGGCGTGTCGACGGTCACTGTTTCTCCGAGCGCTTCGGAAAGGGACCCGAAGAGGGTGATCTCGGCCCACTCGCCGCCGAGATCGTACTGGGTGCCGTCCGCGAGTTCCACGGTCTCGGTCCCGAACGCCGAACGCGCCGCGCCTTGAATGAGCGACTTGGTGAGCCCGGCGATCGTGCGGTAGTCGCCGTAGGCCTGATAGGCCTCCAGCATCGCGAACTCCGGGGAATGCGACGAGTCGGCGCCCTCGTTGCGGAAGTTCCGGTTGATCTCGAATACGCGGTCGATGCCGCCGACGACGCACCTTTTCAGATAGAGCTCGGGGGCGATGCGCATGTACAGGTCCATGTCGTACGCGTTCATGTGCGTCACGAACGGCCGCGCGGTCGCCCCGCCCGGCTGCACCTGCATCATCGGGGTCTCGACCTCGACGAAGTCGCGGTCGTCGAGCTGCTCGCGCAGAGAGCGCACGACCTTCGCGCGGTTGCGCGCGTTCGCGCGGGCCTCCGGGCGGACGATGAGGTCGACGTAGCGCTGGCGCACGCGCGTCTCCTCCGCGAGCGGCTTGTGGGCCACGGGCAGGGGGCGCAGGGCCTTGCTGGTGATCTCGAAGGAGTCGGCCATGACCGACAGCTCGCCGCGCTTGGAGGTGATGACCTCGCCCGTGACGCCGATGTGGTCACCGATGTCGGCCAGGCGCTTCCAGTCGGCGAGGCGCTCCTCGCCGACCTTGCCCTGGGAGAGCATCACCTGGAACTCGGTGCCGTCGCCGTCGCGCAGGCGCGCGAAGCAGAGCTTCCCGGCCGTGCGCACGAAGATCACCCGCCCGGTGGTGCTGACGGTGACGCCTGAGGACTCGCCGTCGGCGAGGCCCGCGAACTGCTCGCGCAGTTCGGCCAGCGCGTGGGTGCGCGGGTAGCCGAGCGCGTAGGGCTCCTTGCCTTCCGCGAGGAGGGCGGCGCGCTTCTCGCGCCGGATCAGCATCTGCTCGGGAAGGTCGTCGGCGCTGTCGGTGTACTGCTCGTGCTCGGTCACGCCTCCAAGGGTAAATGTCGCCGCCGCGCCGCAGCATGCGAGTTTCCCCTCATCGCGCCGGGTCACACCGCCCTCGCGACCGGGTGCGGAAATCGCGCGGGCGGCTAGAGGGCATGCCCCTTCCCACCCGCATCCGCCTCCGACCAACCTAAGAAATGAGACGACTCTCCCACACGGGTCCGACATCCCACTGGACGCGAGAGACCTCCGCGTCCGCTCACCGGGTGCTACTCGGCCAGGATCGGCCGTTCGATCGCGAAGGCCGGGTATCCGACGACCCGGTCGGGCCTGCCCACCGTGTCGGCCGACGTGGCCAGCGCGAGCTGGCGCGGGCGTCGTCCGGTGGCGTCGGCCCATGCGAGGGTCGCGCGCAGGGCGAACACGCCGCAGGCGTGCTGCGGGGCGATCTCGCGCGGGCGGAGGCTGCGGATGGCTTCGGCGGTGGCCGCGTCGATGCGTTCGGCGGTGGCCTGGTCGTGGAAGTGGGAGAGGTCGGTGGAGCAGATGACCACCGAGTCCTCGCCTGCCTCCTCGCGGAGCGCGGCGATGAGCCGGGCACCGTCCGGGGACTGGCCCATGCCGAAGGCCACGGGCGTGATCTCGATGTCGGGGCCGAGCGCGACCTGCAGGAACGGCAGCTGGACTTCCAGCGAGTGCTCGGCTTCGTGGGGCAGCCGCGAGGAGCCGACCACGCTGGTGGCGGCGACCGCGACTTCACCGAGCGGGGTCTCCCAGCGCGCGTACGGCGCGGCGGCGTCCCCGCGGAGCGGGTAGTGGTGGGAGGGGCCGACGAGGACCACGCGCTTGACGCGGCCGCGGTGGGCGGCGAGTCGGGCGTAGACCTCGGCGGCGACGGGCCCCGAGTACCGGTAGCCGGCGTGCGGCGCGATGTAGGCGGCGGCGAGCGGTTCGCTCACCGGTCCGGCGGCGTCGATGAGCCGCTCGATGTCGGCGCGGAGCTGCCCGGGGTCGGCCGGGTAGAAGCGTCCGGCCACGGCAGCGGCCCGTACGGTGTCTGATTTGATCGAAGGCATCGCAGGTCTTCCGGTGGTGGTTCCTATGGTCGGTGTGAAGGCTCTGGTCGGTGAGTCGGAATGTGGTCGTGCGCCGGTGCTCGTGTGGTTGACGGCGGGGCGACGCGGATCGGTTGCCGTTTGGGACCCCAGTCTCCCGCCGGTCCGTCGAAAACTCCGGGAACGTCCGCGCCGCAACCGTCGCACTGTCCACTATCCGACACCGCATAACGGGCAATTCGGTACCAATCCCGTGCGATGAGGGCTTCGCCACAGTTCACGCAAGTGGTGGTCTGGCCTTCGGGGTCGTGCGCGTTGCCGGTGTAGACGTACCGGAGTCCCGCGTCGAGGGCGATCCTCCTGGCCCGCTGGAGTGTCGCGGCCGGGGTCGGCGGCACGTCGCGCATCTTGAAGTCCGGGTGGAACGCCGTGAAGTGCAGCGGCACATCAGGACCGAGATGCTCGCCGATCCATGCGCACTCGGCCGCGATCTCGTCGTCCGAGTCGTTGTGCCCGGGAATGAGCAGCGTGGTGATCTCGGTCCACACGTCGGTCTCGTGCACCAGGTATTCGAGTGTATCGAGGACTGTCCTCAGTGAAGCGAAAGCGATCTTGCGGTAGAACTCCTCGGTGAACGCCTTGAGATCGATGTTCGCGGCGTCCATGTGCGCGTAGAGCTCTTGTCGCGCTTCAGGTCTGATGTACCCCGCCGAGACCGCCACGGCCTTGAGTCCGGCCTCGCGGGCCGCGTCCGCGCAATCGGCCGCGTATTCGAGGAACACCGTAGGGTCATTGTAGGTGAACGCGATCGACTTGCAGCCCAGTCGCTTCGCGGTCGTGGCGAGCGTCTCGGGCTCGGCCTCCGAAGCGAGCGTGTCGATCTCGCGGGATTTGGAGATGTCCCAGTTCTGGCAGAACCGGCAGGCCAGATTGCATCCGGCCGTGCCGAAGGAGAGTACCGGTGTGCCGGGCAGGAAGTGGTTGAGGGGCTTCTTCTCGATCGGGTCGATGCAGAACCCGGAGGAGCGCCCGTACGAGGTGAGCACGATCTGCTCGCCCTGGCGGGCCCGCACGAAGCACAGGCCGCGCTGGCCTTCGCGCAGGCGGCAGGCCCGGGGGCAGACGGTGCATTCGATGCGCCCGTCCTCGAGGGCGCGGTGGAAGCCGGTGCCGACGGTGAACGCGTCGGCGCCTTCGATCCGCGGCCTACGGGGAGTGAGGGTGACCATACTCACTACCGTAGCGCCCGTCCGGTTGCCGTTGCGTTTCGGCATGGACACGAGGAGCTTGCACGCGAAAGGGGTCGCGCTGCGACAGCGCGACCCCTAGCGGTCTTGACCCGCTCGGACCGGAGACCGGCCCGCCCGGACTAGTTCAGACGCTCGCCGGTGGCGGCGTGGAAGACGTGCTCGTGGCCCGGTTCCGGCACCACGTACACGGTCTCGGCCAGGCGCGGCACGTTGGCCGACTCGGTCCGGACGACGAAGCGCTCGGAGTCGCCGTTGTACGCGGCGTGGCCGTACACGTAGGCCTCCGAACCCAGCTCCTCGACGAGGTCGACCTCGATCGGGATGCCGCCGGAGCCTTCAGCGCCGAGCTTGCAGTGCTCGGGGCGGATGCCGATGGTGACCTTCTGGTCCCCGCCGTCCTGGGTGGCGGCGTCGCGGACCTCGCGCGAGAGCGGGAGGGTCACGTCGCCGAAGAGGCCTCCGGCCTCGGTCAGGCTGACGGTCTTCAGGTTCATGGCCGGGGAGCCGATGAAGCCGGCGACGAAGGTGTTCTTCGGCGCGTCGTACAGGGTGCGAGGAGTGTCGCACTGCTGCAGCAGGCCGTCCTTCATGACCGCGATGCGGTGGCCCATCGTCAGCGCCTCGACCTGGTCGTGGGTGACGTAGACGGTGGTGATGCCCAGGCGCTTCTGGAGCGAGGCGATCTGCGAACGGGTCTGGACGCGGAGCTTGGCGTCGAGGTTCGAGAGCGGCTCGTCCATGAGGAACACCTGCGGCTCGCGCACGATCGCGCGGCCCATGGCGACGCGCTGGCGCTGACCACCGGAGAGGGCCTTCGGCTTGCGGCCGAGGTAGTCGGTGAGGTCGAGGAGCTTGGCGGCGTCTTCCACCCGCTGCTTGATCTCGGTCTTCGGCATGCGGCGCAGCTTGAGGGCGAACGCCATGTTGTCGAAGACGGACATGTGCGGGTAGAGCGCGTAGTTCTGGAAGACCATCGCGATGTCGCGGGACTTCGGGGGGAGGTTCGACACGTCGGTGTCGTTGATGAAGATCGAGCCTTCGTCGACCTCTTCGAGGCCGGCGAGCATCCGGAGGGAGGTGGACTTGCCACAGCCGGAGGGGCCCACGAGGACGAGGAATTCGCCGTCCTGGATCTCGATGTCGAGCTTGTCGACGGCGGGCTTCTCGGTGCCGGGGTAGATGCGCGAGGCACCCGCGTACGTCACTGTTGCCATGATGTTCGGTCCCTTTCACTGGCAGGTACGTGCCAGACGATCCGTGGTAAAAGGCGGTTGTGTCATCACAGAGCGGGACCTTTGCCGGGGGCGGCGCGACCCTGCGCTGCGATCACGACCGCGTGATGCGCAGCACCGTGCGGTCGTGAGCTGAGCGTAGCCGCGAGGGAATGCCTTTGCCAAGTCGGCCCCGAACGTTTGTCCGGTTTCCGCGGAAGGTTTACCGAAACGTTATTCGACCCGCAGGGCCTGCAGGAGGGCCTCGTCGCCCGCCACATCGCAGATCCCGAACGGCAGTCGGCCCCACAGCGCCAAGGCGATGTCCGAGGCCGAGCCCGCCGCGCGGGCCTGGAGCTCGGTGCGCGAATCAGGCTGGTCGAGCAGCGCGACCCGGCCCTCGCGGAGGCGCACGAACCAGGTGGAGTCGGCGTCCTGGGCGAACAACTGCACGAGCCCGGTGGCCTCGGGATGGGCGCCGCGGCGCGCGCCGACCGGCAGGAACGCCTCGAACACCTCGCTGATCGCCTCGGCGGCCAGCGCGGCGGGGACGGGTGCGGTCGAGCCCACGGCCATCTGCACGTCCCAGCGGGCCAGTCCGGTGGCGACGGCGACGCGCCGGTGCCAGAACTCGGCCCGCCACTCCACCGGCGCCCACGTCCACGCGGGCGAGTCGGCCCCGCGCGCCTCGATCGCGTCGAGGACGGACGCCAATGCCTGGTCGTACACATCGAGGACGGCGGTGCCCTCGGCGGTGACGGGCGGCGGTTGTGGCAGGTCCTCGTCGTCGGTGGGGCGGGTGAACAGGGCTTCGACGGCCCAGCGGTATTCGCGGGCGAGTTCGAGGAGGATGCCGCCGACGGTCGAGTCGGGACGTGAGGGGGCGACGCGGCCGAGCGCCTCGGGGCCGCACGCCGAGCGCAGTCCCGCGGCCTCGGTCTTCAACTCGGTGAGGTAGTCGGTGATGCGCAGCTTAGCCATGGTGACCGCCGTTCCTCGTAGCCTGCGTAAAGCTTAGGCTTTCGGGCGTGACACACGCCAGCCCAACGTCGAGCGAGCAGTCCGCGAACGGCCCCATTCCGGGCAAATCTCTGAGCGAGTACACGACGCTGAGAATAGGAGGTCGGGCCCGCGAGCTGATCGAGGCCCACTCCTCTGTGGAGGCAGTGGAGGCCCTTCGCGCAGCGGAAGGTCCGACGCTCGTGCTCGCGGGCGGCAGCAACGTGGTGATCGGAGACGAGGGCTTCGACGGCACCGTGGTGGTGCTGCGAGGCGGCGGGATCGCCGAGTCCGGAGGCGTCGTCCGGGTCGAGGCCGGCCAGGTCTGGGACGAGTTCGTGGCTTGGACCGTTGAGAACGGCTTCTCAGGCGTCGAATGCCTCAGCGGCATCCCCGGTTCGGCCGGGGCGACGCCGATCCAGAACGTCGGCGCGTACGGCCAGGAGGTCGCGCAGACGATCGCGGCGGTGAACGTGTGGGACCGCGAGAAGGACGAGATCCGCGACTGGACCCCGGCCGAATGCCGGTTCGCTTACCGCCAGAGCGCCTTCAAGCACGAGGATCGGTACTTCGTGATGAGCGTCGATTTCCGCCTGGAGTCCTCGCCGCTCTCGCAGCCGGTCGCATACGCGGAGCTGGCAAGGCGAGTGGGCGTCGAGGTCGGCGAGCGGGTGCCGCTGGCGGAAGCCCGCAAGACGGTGCTGGGACTGCGCCGAGGCAAAGGCATGGTCCTCGACGAGAATGACCACGACACCTGGAGCGCGGGTTCGTTCTTCACCAACCCGATCATCGACGAGCACGTCTACCACGAGCTGGCGGAGAAGGCCGGAGGCGAACCCCCGCACTGGAACGTGGGCGACCAAGTCAAGGTCTCGGCCGCCTGGCTCATCGGAGCCGCAGGCTTCGAAAAGGGTTATCGGAGGGGGAACGTAAGCCTCTCGACCAAACACACTCTGGCCCTGACCAACCGAGGCGGCGCGAGCGCCACTGAACTTCTAGCGCTCGCATCCGAAGTAGCGGACAGGGTAGAGCAGGATTTCAGCATCCGCCTCCACCCAGAACCGGTCATGGTCAACGCAGCCCTCAAGTGACCAGTCGCCCCGCTACCGAAAATCCGCGCCTTCGCCAAGGCACAGCCGGGCAGCGGCGATGGAGTTAACGAGCCGGGGGTGTGGGGAATGCGCAGCGAGCCCCGTTACTTCGGGTCAACCTGAGATCGGTCGTCAGCAACGGCACCCGCCGCCACTCGGCGACCGCAATTGAGGCATCGACAGCGAGTCCTTCGCCGACGGTCATCGGCGATAGGCATCGCGCGATTCGAGAATGTCCTCGTAGCCGCATTAGATGCGAAATGCCTTCGCTTAGCGGAGAAGGGCGGCCGCTTCCAGGGCCGTGTACGTCGCGATGATGCCGGCGCCCGCCCGCTTGATGCTGGTCAGGGACTCCAGGATCGCCGCGTCGCGGTCGATCCAGCCGCGCTCGGCCGCTGCCACGATCTGGGCGTATTCACCGCTGATGTGGTAGGCCGCCACCGGGACCGGGCTGCGTTCCGCAGCCGCCTTCACGATGTCGAGATACGGGAGGGCGGGCTTGACCATGACGATGTCGGCGCCCTGCTGGATGTCGAGGTCGATCTCGTGGAGCGCCTCGGTGACGTTCGCGTTGTCCTGCTGGTAGGTGCGGCGGTCGCCCTGCAGCTGCGATTCGACCGCGTCACGGAACGGGCCGTAGAAGGCGCTGGCGTACTTCGCCGCGTAAGCCAGGACCCCCGTCTCGGAGTGGCCCGCTTCGTCAAGGGCCGCACGAACATAGCCGACCTGGCCGTCCATCATCCCCGAAGCGCCGAGCAGGTCAGCGCCCGACTCCGCCAGCGCCACACCCATCTCGGCGTAGCGCATGAGCGACGCATCGTTGTCCACAGTGCCGTCGGGGCGGAGCACGCCGCAGTGGCCGTGGTCGGTGAACTCGTCGAGGCACAGGTCGGGGATGACAACGAGGTCGTCGCCGATCTCCTCGCGGATCGCCCGGGTCGTGACGTTGAGGATGCCGTCCGGATCGGTTGCGGCCGAACCGATCGCGTCGCGCACCGCCGGGATGCCGAAGGGCATGAGCCCGCCGATCCCGGCCCGTGCGGCCTCGACCGCGAGCTTGCGGACCGAGTCCACGGAGTGCTGGTACACGCCGGGCATCGAGGCGATCTCGATCGGCTCGTGGAGGCCTTCCTTGACGAACACCGGCAGGACCAGGTCCGACGGATGGACGCGCGTCTCGGCTACGAGACGGCGAAGGGCCGCAGTGCGTCGCAGCCTCCGAGGACGGATGACCGGGAACTCGGGACTGTTCGGCACTGCGACCACTTCCTTACGTCTGTCTTCGCTAACGGAACCTCAGGGCCGTCGGCCCCTGGATCTTCTGGCCCCGGCGGGTCTTGATCGGGCCCTCGGCCAGGCGCTGCTTGAGCTCCATGGCGTACTCGGCGAGCGCCTCGATGAGGTCCGGCACGGAGGCGTTGTCGGGCTTGGCGTCGACGCGGAGGCCGAACTCAGTCGCCGTGTCGGCGGTCGCCGGGCCGATGCACGCGACGACGGTGCGCTGGTGCGGCTTGCCCGCGATGCCGACGAGGTTCCGGACCGTGGAGGACGAGGTGAACAGCACCGCGTCGAACCCGCCGGACTTGATGGCGTCGCGGATGTCCGCGGCCGGCGGCGAGGCGCGCACCGTGCGGTACGCGGTCACGTCGTCGACCTCCCAGCCGCGCTCGGACAGGCCCGAGACCAGGGTCTCGGTGGCGATGTCGGCGCGCGGCAGCAGGACCCGGCCGACCATGTCGAGGATCGGGTCGTGCGGCGGGAAGACCTCGAGGAGGCCCTCGGAGGACTGCTGGCCGGTGGGGATGAGCTCGGGCTCGATGCCGAACTCGCGCACCGCGTCCGCGGTGGCCTCGCCGATGCACGCGATGCGCAGGCCGCCGAAGGCGCGCGCGTCGAGGCCGTGCTCCTTGAACTTCTCCCAGATGGCCTTCACCGAGTTCTGGCTGGTGAAGACGATCCAGGCGTAGCGGCCGTCGACGAGGCCCTTGATGGCCCGCTCCATCTGGGCGGGCGTGCGGGGCGGCTCGACGGCGATGGTCGGAACCTCGCACGGGATCGCTCCGTAGGCGCGCAGGCGCTCGGACATGATGCCGGCCTGCTCCTTGGTGCGCGGGATGAGGACCTTCCAGCCGTAGAGCGGGCGGCCCTCCCACCAGGCGAGTTCGTGGCGGTCGTCGACGCCGGGGCCGATGGTGAGCACGACCTGCCCGGCGTAGCCGAGGGCGGCCTCCACAAAGGTGTCCACAGAGGATGTGGTGGTGTACTCGGTCTCGCCGGTCGCGTCGCCGGTGACGGCCACGGCCGTCTCGCCCGAGACGCCGCCCGCGAGCAGGATGTCGCGCAGCGAGGAGAGGTCGGAGACGTCGGCGGTGACGGTGAGGCTGCCCCGCTTGATCGCGTCGGCGATCACGAGCGGCTCGATGGAGGCGATGTCGTCGATGTCGATGACCGTGCGGATCTCCCCGGGCGGCATGCCCGCGTACACCGCGACGGCCTGCGCGTGACTCATGCCCGGGATGACCTCGAAGCGGGCCTGCTCGGCGCTGGCGGCCTTGATCTCGGCCTTGGCCAGCCGGTTCGGGTACGCGTCGCCGACGATGAGGCGGGCGATGTTCTCGCCTTCGCGCGCGGCGGCGGCCATGAGCTTGCCCTGGTCGCTCGGGGAGGACTCGATGAGCTTGATCTTCGAGTCGTCCCCGTTGAGCTCCTTGGCGGTCTCGATGAGCGACTGCGGGAGCGACCGGTCGTAGTAGACCCGGTCGGCCTCGCGGATCGCGTCGAGGGCGCGCTTGGTCAGCAGTCCCGGGTCGCCTGGGCCGGTCCCGACGAAACGCACGCGGCCCACCGGCTTACGGGCACTGGTCATGTTCTCTCCATCAACAGTCGTCTAGAGCTTGGGTCTAACTTCAATAGTTGCTCGGCACCGGCCTCGAGGAGGTCCTCGGCCAACGCTCGCCCCACGGCGGCGGCACGGGCGGCCAGTTCGTCGGCGCCCGCATCGCCCGTGTCGGGGAGAGCGGCGGTGGTCGAGAGCCGCTCGATGACGGAACCGTCCTCGGCACCGACGGCCCCTCGCAGATACAGATCGACCTCGCCCGGCGAGGCGCCTTCGGCGACATCGGCGAGTGCGGCGACGGGAGCGCTGCATCCGGCTTCGAGTCGTTGCAGAAGGGCGCGTTCGGCGGCGACGGCGGCCTGTGCGTACCGGTCGTTGAGCTTACTTGAGATCCGCGCAGATGTCATGTCGGCTTTGCGGCATTCGACCGCCAATGCCCCTTGTGCTGGGGCGGGAAGCATCACTAGCGGGTCCAGGTATTCCGTGATCTCCGCCTGGCGTCCGATGCGCTTGATGCCGGCCGCCGCGAGGATCACCCCATCGAGGTCGTCGCCGACGCGGCCGATGCGGGTGTCGATGTTGCCGCGGATCGGCACGCACTCGAACCCGCGCCCCAAGGCGTTCAGCTGGGCGATGCGCCGGGGCGAACCGGTCCCGATCCGCGCACCCGGTCCCAGGTCGGAGAGGGTGCGGCCGTCGGACGCGATGAGCACGTCGCGCGGATCGGCGCGCGGCGGCACGCTGACGACGAGGTGCTCGGGCTGGGCCGTCGGCAGGTCCTTGTAGGAGTGGACGGCGATGTCGATCTCCTCGCGCTCCAGCGCGTCGCGCAGCTGGTTGACGAAGACCCCCACGCCGAGCTGAGCGACTGGCACCGTCGTGCCGTCTCCTGTGGTCTTGATCTCGACGAGCTCGACCCGCTCCCCCGTGAGGCGCGCGATCTCGTCCGCGATCATCCCGCTCTGCGCGAGCGCGAGCTTCGATCCCCTGGTCCCGACTCGGATCACAGGTGCGTTCCCTTCTTAAGGCCGGCGCGGCGAAGGCGCTCCGGGCTGCTGTGGGGCGGTGCCGAGGGTGTTGCGTTCATCGGTCGCAGGGACCGGATTGACTTTGAGGGCTTCCGCCAGGTCGCCGCTCTGCGGTTCGGCGACGGCGGCCGCGTCGAGCGCGAACAGGTCGCGCAGGGCGCGGGCGTAGTCGGGCGCCCCGGGCTGCCCGGCGAGTTCGCGCACGCGCACGGTGGGCTCGTGGAGGAGCCGCTGGACCACGCGGTGGACGGTGCGGGCGAGCTCGGCGCGCTGGTCGTCGGTGAAGTCGCCGCGGCGGGCGACGCGGGCGAGCTCGGCCTCGACGATGTCGGCGGCGGCCGATCGCAGGGCGGCGACGGTGGGGGTGACGGTGTCGGCGCGCAGGCCCTCGTTGTAGGCCGCGATCTCCTCGGCGAGCAGGGCCTCGACCTCGGCGAGCGTGTCGGCGGCGGCACCGGCGGCGTCGGCGCGCTGGATCTCGGCGATGTCGACGACGTGCACGCCGTCGAGCTTCGCCACGTCCTCGGCGACGTCCTTGGGCAGGGCGAGGTCGCAGACGACGAGCGGCGCGGTGCGGCCGGCGAGGTGGGCGGCGCGCAGGATCGGCTCGGGCGAGGAGGTCGCGCACACGAGCAGGTCCACTTGCGCGGCAAGGGAAGTCAGGTCGTCGTAGGCGGCGGCCTCGGCGTCCCAGACGGACGCGAGGCGCTCGGCCTTCTCGCGGTCGCGGTTGGCGACCTTGAGGGATTTGACGCCGGAGCGCGCGAGGGTCGCGGTGGCGAGACTGCCCATGGCCCCGGCGCCGACGACGGCGGCGCGGGCCTGGGTGAGGCCGTTCGCGAAACCGGTACGGGCGAGCTCGCGCTCGGCGAGTTCGAGGGCGGCGGTGACGACGGAGGGCGCGGCGGCGTCGACGTCGGTCTCGGCGTGGATCCGCTTGCCGACGCGCAGGGCCTGCTGGAAGAGCTCGTGGAGGTGGCGGCCGACCTGGTCGGCCTCGCGCGCGGTCTCGTAGGCGTCGCGCAGCTGGCCGAGGATCTGGGGCTCGCCCGCGACCATGGAGTCGAGGCCGGCGGCGACCCGGAAGGCGTGGGCGGCGGCGTCGGCGCCGTGGCGCACGTACCCGCAGGACGCGAAGTCGAGCTCGGCGTCGGAGTCGCCGAGACCCCAGACGCGGTGGAGCTCGTCGACGATCGCGGAGAGGCCTCCGTGGAAGGTGGCGGAGGTGGCGTACACCTCGACGCGGTTGCAGGTGGAGAGCACCACGGCCTCACGGACCTCGCCGCCGCGCAGGAGCGAGCGCGAGAGGTCCGCGGCGGCCTCGGGGCCCACCGCGAGGCGCTCCAGGGTCTCCACCGCGGCACTGCGATGCGAGATGCCGACTACCAGGAGGTTCACTTCACCGTTCCCGTCTCTTGGCCCTGCTCATTTACGTGACCGCTCATTTACGTCTCCGCAAGCGGTCGACGTTACCGCTCATTTACGAGCGCTCGATGGCGTTCGCCCGGCCGATGGTCTTGTGGTGTTCGTGGAAGGAGAGGATCTGCAGCTCGACGGCCAGGTCGACCTTGCGGACCGCCACGCCCTGCGGCACGGCGAGCACACACGGCGCGAAGTTGAGAATGCTTGTGACACCAGCATCTACGAGAAGGTCGGCCACATGTTGGGCGGCCGCTCCGGGTGTGGCGATGACCCCTATGTTGATGCCTTCGTCACGTACCGCCCCGGCCAGGAGCGTCACGTCGCGCACTCGGATCCCGTCCAAGTCCTTCCCAATGATGCCCGGGTCGGCGTCGAAGAGGCCAACGATGTCGAAGCCCCTTTCAGAGAACCCGGGGTATCTGGCCAGGGCTTGGCCCAGGTGGCCGAGGCCGATGATGGCCACGCGGGAGTCTTTGGTGAGTCCGAGCACACCTGCGATGTAGGCCGCGAGCGCGGCCACGTTGTAGCCGACGCCGCGCATCCCGGAGGCGCCGAGCTGGGAGAGGTCCTTGCGGAGCATCGCCGAGTTGACGCCGGTGGCGGCCGCGAGGGTTTCAGAGGAGACGGTCTCGATGCCCGACTCTCCGAGCGAGCTGAGCGCCCGCAGGTATTCGGGCAGGCGCCTGACCGTCGCGGCCGGCAGGTCGGCGGCCGCGGCGGGAGGGCCGCTGGGGGCCCGGTGGTCGGTGCCTTCGCCGGTGGTCGTCAATGGTGGAACTCCAGGTCCGCTAGTTCCGCGCCGCCGTTCACCGGCGCGCAACCCAGCTTAGGAGGTGGACCGTGGGGGAGCTCGCACAGGCGGCGCTAACCAGCGCCGGACGCGACTCGGCGGCTCGCGGGACCGGTGCGGTACACCCCCGTAACACTGGGATAGATCCCAGCTGTACCGAAACCGTAGATTCCCGGCGAGCCGCCGTCTGGATCGATTTTGCCCTAAAAGACCGGGGATGCCCGTAAATCAGTTATTTTCGGCGCGTCGCGCTCGGTGTCGAGTCTCGTGGAGTTCGTCACGGCTTCGCGGGGGAGGCGAGATCGCGTTCGAGGCGCGGGACGTCCACGTCCCAGTAGCTGTGCTCGCGGCCGTCGAGGAGCACCACCGGCAGCCGGTCGCCGTATTCGCGCGCCAACACAGCGTCATCGGCGACGTCGACCTCGGTCCAGCCGACACCCGTTTCGCGCGCCACCCGGGCCAGATCGGCGCGCGCGGCGCCGCACAGGTGGCAATCCCTTGTAGTCAACAGCGTCAGCCTGTTCACCCTGCTCCCTCCGGGAATCAGAAGATCGCACAGTCTGTGCGACACCCTCTGTCATTCCTCGATCACTATTGAGCCAGAACCGGTCCGCGAACGCGGACCTCCAAACATTTGGGGAGGTAATGGTGGGATTCCGCCCCCGTGAAGAAGGGTACGTCGGCGCGCCGGGCGAGCACCGACATCACCTGCATCCAACCCGTCACCGAACGCGACACGCCGAACGTAAATCCGCGTCGGCGGCCTTCTTGATTTCTAGACTCAGGCGGGTCAGTCCCTGCGGGACCCGATCGCATGACTCGACCCGACCCCTCACACGAGGAGGCCACTAGTGCCCGGTATTGCACCAGCAATGTCTGTGCTCATTCATGGCTCGAAAGCTTCGCCAAGGGTGCCCTACGCGAACCACCACACCGCAATGCTCACTGCAGATCTCGTCCCTTACATGTACGGCGGCAGCGCCATCGTCGAGAACCTGACGCGGCTGCCCGCCCCGACCTTCGAACGGCTCCGGCAGGCCGTGTGGACCGTCCTGAGCCTCGGCACCGGCACCGCCGAGCAGCACCACGTGCGCCCCGGCAGCAGTATGGGCGCCGGCGCGACCGAGGCCTCCAGCCCCGAGCAGCACGACCCGAGCACCGACCAGGTGGACGGCGACGAGGTGGCCGATCTGGTGGCGCGCGCGCAGGACGGCGACCCGAACGCGTTCGGCGAGATCTACGACCGCTACAGCGAGACGGTCTACCGCTACATCTACTTCCGGGTGAACAACGCCCAGCTGGCGGAGGACCTCGCCTCCGAGACCTTCCTGCGGGCGCTGCGCCGCATCTCCAGCTTCAGCTGGCAGGGCCGGGCCTTCGGGGCCTGGCTGGTGACGATCGCGCGGAACCTGGTCGTCGACCACTTCAAGTCCGGCCGCTACCGGCTCGAGATCGTCAAGCCCGACGTCCTGGGGACCGACTCCCCCGAGACCGACCCGACCACCTCCCCCGAGACCGCCGCGCTGGAGAAGCTCACCAACGCCACCCTCCTCACCGCGGTCAAGAAACTCAACCCGGACCAGCAGGAATGCATCGTGCTGCGGTTCCTGCAGGGGTTCACCGTCGCCGAGACCGCCCGCACCATGGGCAAGAACGAAGGCGCGGTCAAGGCGCTCCAGTACCGGGCCGTGCGGACCCTCGCACGACTATTGCCGGACGGCTTCCGAGGCTGAAGTAGGCGTTTCCGATCCCTTTTCCATCTCCACCACCGACCGCTCAGGCTGCTGTCGGAAAAGCGACAAAAACCCGTCTCCGCGGGCTCCGGCCCGCCAACTCGTCATCAAGGGTCCGCCGGGCGATGCCCGGCCGGACCGACACTGCCAGGTCAGGGCCTTCTACCGGCCCTTTGCCGCCGTGGAATCGAACGGCGAGGCGGACAAAGTGGTCTGCGTCGCAAGGTTCTCGGCGAACCGTAACCTCAGGGGCTACTCGTGCGTTGTTCTCAGTACAGGAGCAGGATCCATGCAGTGAGAGGGGGTGTGCCCGGTGACTTTGAACCCTATGGAGCGCCGTCGTGCGGAGGAATTCGCGCGGCTGCTTGACTCCGAGGACCCCTCCCTCCCTCACCAGCGCGGCAGCGCTGATACATCGGACGCGTCATCAGAAGCGTTCGCCGAACTCGTCGGCGTCACCGAAAGACTCGGCGGTCTCAGCGAGCAGCTCATGGCCGCGACCCGGCCGTCGCAGCACTGGCAGGACGCCACGAGGCGGCGTCTCATGGCCGTCGCCGCAGAAGAAGGCATCGGCGTCACCGCCAGAGCGCGCGCCAGCGCCGCCGTGCCCGAGACCACGCGGGCCCCGGTGCTCGACGACATGTTCCCGCGCCGCCCGCGCGGCGGGCGCCGCCTCGCGATCGTGGCGGCCCTGCTCACCGGCACCGTGGCCGTCTCCGGGGTCTCAGCGGCCTCGGGCGACGCGCTGCCGGGCGAGACGCTGTACGGGGTCAAGCGCTCCACCGAGCGGGCGCAGCTCGCCTTGGCGGGCAACGATCTCGGGCGGGCGCAGCTGTATCTGGAGTTCGCTCGCACGCGTATCCAGGAGGCCTCCGAGGTCGTCGGCGACGACGCAGCGGTCGCGAGCGCGCTGAGCGACGCCACCGGAGAGCTGCGCAGCGGCACCGCGCTGCTGGGCGAGATCGCCGTGGAGAGCGGAGACCCGGCACCGCTCGACTACGTCGACCTGTTCACCAACGAGCACCGCTGGGTGCTCGAGGACCTGGTGGCCGAGCTCGACGGCGAAGCGCTGACCGCGGGCGAGGAACTGGTCGCGGTGCTCGAGGCCGCGGCGGTCCGGTCCGTGGAGCTGCGCGGCGCGCTCGACTGCACCGAGGCCGGCGGGGAGACCGACGCGCTCGGCCCGATCCCGGGCTCGTGTGTGAAGGACGCCGTGGACGCGGCCGCTCCGGACGAGCCGGGCGCCACCGATGGCGACGAGAACGGTGCGGCGGAGACCGGCGGCGGCGAGGCCACCGGTGCGGCCGACGGCGAGCCGGAGCCCGCGACGGGCGGCGACCCGGCCCCGGGCAGTGAAGCGCCGCAGACGGATCCGATCACAGGCGGCCCGACGGACCCGGCGACCACGGGCGAGCCGAACGCCGAGACCGAGGACGACGAAGTCCTCGGCGAACTGACCGGGATCATCTCGGACCTGTTCGAATGACGTGAACATGCACGGTGCGGAGTAGCGGGCCGGGAAGCCGAAGGGCTCCCGGCCCGCCGTGTCGGCGGCTGCGAAACCGCCCACGCCGCTCTCCGCTTCCCAACGCACGTAACTGGGCCCACACTGGAAATTCACCGGGGTCGCGTCCTGGCGTTACAGGCCGTCTGCCTGAGGCTTGTAGGCTTTTAGAGTGTCTGAGATCGAGGCTTCCTTCACCGCCTCCGCCACGCCCCTTCCACGAACCGTGCGGGCTGGCGGCACCGCGCTGACCCATTCCGTCGTCGTCGAGCCCGCCGCGCCGGGAGACGACGAGCTCGCCCACCTCCCCACCGCCGCCTTCTTCGACGTCGACAACACCCTCATGCACGGCGCCTCCACCTACTGGCTCGCCCGCGCCCTCGCCAAGCACGGCGTGCTCTCGGGCCGCGACATCCTCAACTTCGCCTGGAAGCAGGCCCGCTTCAAGTTCGGCGCCGAGAACCACGGGCACATCTCCTCGGTCAAGTCCTCCGCGCTCGAGCTCGTCGCCGGGTTCCCCGTCGACGAGATGCGCAAGATCTGCGAAGAGGTCGTCGACCGCGACATCTCGCCGCGCATCCTCGCGCCCGTGCGCCGCCTCGCCGAACGCCACCTCGAGTCCGACCAGGAGGTGTGGCTGGTGACGGCCAGCCCGGTCGAGCTCGCCGGGGTCCTCGCCTCGCGCCTCGGGCTCACCGGGGCGCTCGGCACCATCGCCGAGATCGAGGACGGCTGCTACACCGGCCGCCTCGTCGGCGACCTCATGCACGGCCCCGCGAAGGCCGACGGCATCGCCCAGCTCGCGGACGAGCGCGGCCTCAACCTGGAGCAGTGCACGGCCTACTCGGACTCGGCGAACGACCTGCCGATGCTGCGCAAAGTGGGGCGGGCCATCGCCGTCAACCCGGACACGCGACTCGCCCGCCAGGCCCGCCACTACGGCTGGCCCGTCCTCGACTACCGCCGCGGCCGCCGCGCCGCGAAGCTCGCGCTTCCGACCGCGGCCGCCGCCGGTGTGGGCGCGGGCCTGCTGTACCTCTACAAGTCCCGCGAGCGGGACTAGCCGCAGCCCTCGACCGTGCCGGTAGCAGAATAGGGCGAATGGACACCGCACAGCGGCTCACCCTCGCGGGGACGGCGATACTCGCCGTCGCCTGGCTCGCCTGGCCCTCCCCCGACCGGCCCGAGAGCGCCGCCGTGCCCGAGACCGCGCCGACGGTGTGGGAGACCTGGGACGCCGAACCTGTCGACCTGCCCGGTCAGATCGACGGCCTCGCCTGGACCCCGCTCACCGTCCTCGACAGCGCCCCCGGCGTCAACGCGCTCCTCGGCACCGACGAGGCCGGGAACCTGCTCTATGTGGAGCGGACCGCCGAGGGCGAGGCCTCGATCGAGGTCGTCGCCGAACCAGGCGGCGTGCCCGGGATCGTCGCCGCGGCGGCCACCGATGAGCGGTTCGCGTGGCTCCAGTCGGTGCCCGATACGCAGGGCAGGGTCGTCTCCGAACTGTGGACGGCCGAACGAGGCGCCGACGGCAGGCCCGGCGAGGCCGCGCTCCTGACGGCCGACACCGGCGACGTCGTCACCGCCGGCAGCGCCTACGACCTCCAGTTCGCCGCCGAAGGGCTGCACTGGCTCTCGACCGCGCGCAGCGAAGCGCTCGTCACGGAGCACCGGTCGATCAGCGTCGACGGCGGCGAGGTCGAGATCGTGGGCCACCGCGGCGCGTGGCAGGCCACCGCATGGCCGTGGCTCGCCAGCGCCGGATCCGACTCGCTGGGCGGGGCGCAGCTCGTGCGCACCGACACCGGCGCGGGCGTCAAGGTGTTCTCCGGGTCCGATGAGCTGACGCTGTGCTCGGCCACCTGGTGCCGCCTGATCGTGACCGCCGAGGACGGCTCGCGCGTCGACCTCGTCCGTCCAGACGGGAGCAGTAGGACCACGGTCGCCGAGGGCTTCACGTCCGCGGTGTCGCCCGACGTCGGGCTCATCGACCGGTTCGAGCCGCTCGCGGAGTCCAAGGCCGCCACCGGTGACGGGACCACGTTGACGCTCTTCGACCTCCAGGAGGGCGCCGAGTACCTCGTCGCCTCCAGCGCGGGCGAGACCGGCGCCGACGCCAAGTGCCTGTGGTGGTCGACCGGGACGGGCGAACTGCTCGAGTGGCACGTGCTTGACCTCACGGACCTGGCTTAATGCGAGGCGTCCACGCACCGGGCACGGGTAACGTCGATGCCGTGACCACACCTGGAGACTTGAGCGCACCGCAGGAGGGCCCGGCACGGCCCGAGATCATGGGTGTCCTCAATGTCACCCCCGACTCGTTCTCCGACGGCGGGCGCTATCTCGATTTCAGCGACGCGGTGGCGCACGGCGAGCAGATGGGCGCCGAAGGGGCCGACCTGATCGACGTAGGCGGCGAGTCGACGCGGCCCGGCGCCGACCGCGTGGATCCCGCGACCGAGATCGGGCGCGTGGTGGACGTGGTGGCGGCGCTGTCCGAACGGGGCCTTGCCGTCTCGATCGACACGACCCGGGCGGCGGTGGCCGCTGCGGCCATCGAGGCCGGCGCGAGCGTCGTCAACGACGTCTCGGGCGGCCTGGCCGACCCGGACATGGCGCGGGTCGTCGCCGACACCGGCGTGCGGTGGGTGCTCATGCACTGGCGCGGCCATTCGGCGGACATGCAGCGGCTCCAGCACTACGAGAACGTGGTCGCGGATGTGAAGGCCGAGCTGGAGGACCGGGTCGAGGCGGCCCTGGACTCCGGTGTGGACCGCTCGAAGCTGATCCTCGACCCCGGGCTCGGCTTCGCGAAGTCGGCCGAGCACAACTGGCGGCTCTCGGCGCACCTGGACGAGTTCGTGGCCCTGGGGTATCCGGTGCTGTTCGGCTCCTCCCGGAAGTCGTATCTCGGGAAGCTCCTCGAGGACGAGAGCGGGAAGCCGCGCCCGGTCGGCCAGCGGGAGGCGGCGACGCTCGCGACTTCTGTCCTGGCGTTCGAGGCGGGCGTGTGGGGCGTGCGGGTCCACGACGTGGCCGGGACGGCCGACGCGCGGGCCGTGTGGATGGCCACGCGCCGGGCCCGATAGGGCTGACAGATCACTGACAGCCCGACGGCACATTGACGTTGACAGCGCGCTGACCAGGCTCGGGACAGCTCACCGATCGGATCGGTGGGATTGCGTACCCATCTCGGAACTTGGAACAGCGGTTGCGGTTTCGCCTGTCTCACCCGTAGCATTCGGCTCGTACTTCATCCAGAGCAGCTGAGGGGTCCGGCCCTGCGAAGCTGCGGCAACCACCGTCCAACGGCAGGTGCCAATTCCGGCCCGCTGCGCGGGGAAGATGAGGGAGGAGCCTTCTCGTATGTCTAATACTCACTCGGCTACGCCGGTCAGAGAACTCGGTGCCGACAGCCCGGCCAAGGGTCTGATCTGCCGGAACTGCAACGCCACGTATGACCTGATCGCCCAGCACGCCTGTTGGCAGTGTTTCGGCCCGCTCGAAGTCGACTACGACCAGGCGGAGCTGGCGAAGGTCACGCGCGAGCAGATCGAGGCCGGTCCGCAGAACATCTGGCGGTACGCGCCGCTGCTGCCCGTGGGCGTCCACCCCGAGGACCGGGTGAGCCTGAACCCGGGCCTGACCCCGCTCATCGACGCGAAGAACCTCGCGAAGGCCCTGGGGATGCGCAAGCTCTGGGTGAAGGACGACTCGGCGAACCCCACCCACTCGTTCAAGGACCGCGTGGTGTCGACCGCGGTCTCGGCCGCGATCAAGCTCGGTTTCGACCGCTTCGCGTGCGCTTCGACGGGCAACCTGGCGAACTCGGTGGCCGCGCACGCGGCCCGCGCGGGCGTGCCGTCGATCGTGTTCATCCCGCACGACCTGGAGCCGGGCAAGATCGTCCAGTCGGCGATCTACGGCGGCAAGCTGGTCGCGGTGCAGGGCTCGTACGACGACGTGAACCGGCTCTGCTCGGAGCTGACGGAGACGGACGACTTCGAGACGACGGCGTTCGTGAACGTCAACATCCGCCCGTACTACGCCGAGGGTTCGAAGACGCTCGGCTACGAGGTCGCCGAGCAGCTCGGCTGGCGGCTGCCGGAGCAGGTCGTGGTGCCGATGGCCTCGGGCGAGCTCCTGACGAAGATCCACAAGGCGTTCGAGGAGTCGGCCGAGATCGGCCTGACCGAGCCGGGCAAGGTGCGGGTCTTCGGGGCGCAGTCGGCCGGGTGCAGCCCGATCGCCGACGCTTTCGCCGAGGGCACCGACGTGATCACGCCGGTGAAGCCGACGGGCATCGCGAAGAGCCTCAACATCGGCGACCCGGCGGCCGGGCCTTATGCGATCGAGGCGTGCCGCAGCACGGGCGGCGGCATGGCGAAGGTGACCGACGACGAGATCCGCGAGGGCGTCCGGCTGCTCGCCGCGACCACCGGCGTATTCGCTGAAACGGCCGGCGGCGTGGTCGTCGCTACGCTCCGTAAGCTTCTTGAGTCGGGACAGTTGGACCCGGAGGCCGAGACGGTCATTTACAACACCGGTGAAGGACTGAAAACCCTCGATGCAGTGTCCTCGCTGGTCGGACCGACGCACACGGTGAAGCCTTCATTGAAGGCTGCTAAGGAAGCGGGACTTCTGGAGTCCTGAGTGGAGTGGGAGTTTGGAAAGCATTACCAGTCAAACGCTTTCCGAACTCCCGAATTTATCACTGTGCGTGACCGATGTGAATGGTTGTGTCGGGTACCCGACAGAAATGAATTGGTCGTCGGGTCTTGACCCTATTCAGTGAATAAGCAAGAATTCTTCTTGCGGGAGGCCGCAGACGTCCTGTCGCCACTCACCCGGTTGACTGCGAGTCCTGGGGCTAGAACGTGTCGAGCAGCGCCAGCCGGTGTCAGGATCTGCGGTCTCCCGACCAACTCCCCCTTAAGCATGCGTGCCCAAATGCCCACGCGCCCAAACCTTTTCATCGAAGCCGATTGCCGCACAGGGCAATCGGCTTGATCGCGTCGACATAGTCCGCCAGACTCGGGCCATGACGCATTTCGACATCATCCCGGTCGACCCGAACGACCATGCGCTGGTGCAGTCCTGGCTCGCGGTCCACGAAGCCGTCGACGCCCACGACCGGTCCGGGACCCGGCCCCTGGCGTTCGTGCACACCTGGGCGCCACTGGTGATCGGCGGCAATGACGCCCGCCGCGAACGGTGGGCGGCGGTCTGCGACGGCCGGGTCCTCGGGTACCTCGCGCTCACCGTGCCGGTGCTCGACAACACCCACCTGTTGAACTTCGACCTCGGCGTCCATCCCGACGAGCGCCGCCGCGGGGTCGGCTCGGCCCTGCTGCGGCACATGGAGGAACGCGCGGCCGCCGAGGGCCGGACCACGGTCTCCTCGTGGGTGCCGGTGCCCGTCGAGGGCGGCGCGCCGGTCAGCGCTGACGGCGGGCATTTCGCCGTGCACAAGGGATACCAGCGCTCGCTCGAAGGCGCCGTGCGCGCTTGCGATCTCGACGCGGTCGACGAGGCCGCCATCGATCGGCTCTGGAAATCCGCGTGGGAGCGGGCCGAGGGCTTCGAGCTGATCACGTTCGCGGGCGGGTCGCCAGCCGAGCTCCTCGACGGCATCGCGTACCTGCACGCCCGCATGTACACCGACATGCCGCTGGGCGACTGGGACCTCCAGGAAGCGGTCGTGGACGGCGAGCGGATCCTCGACGGCGAGCGGGTGCGCCGCCAGCGGGGCGAGCTGCATCTCCAGGCCGTGGTGCGGCACAAGGAGAGCGGCAGGGTCGCGGGGCTCACGGAGATCATCGTCGATGCGGGGTCGGAGGAGCACTGCGTGCAGGGCGACACGATCGTGGACCCGGATTTCCGGGGCCACCGGCTCGGCACGATCCTCAAGATCGCGAACCAGCGCGCGGTCCGCGAGTGGCGGCCGAAGATGCGGTACGTCTGGACCGGCAACGCGACGAGCAACAGCCACATGATCGCCATCAACGAGTCCGTGGGCTATCGGCTGGTCTGCCACGAGAACGTGTTCCAGAAGAAGCTCAGCCAATAGCCGATATTCGAATACACGCAGCCGGCGATTGCGGGCTCGCGACCGCCCGCGTCGCCATGGAGGCTCGATTCTCGGGCTGATGCCCTGGATCGCTTGCCGCTAACCGGATCAGGTGCTCGTGCATGCGGCGGCGTTCGGCGTGAAGTTTCGCGATCTTGCCGCGCAGGGCCGCGTCGCCGTCGCCGCCGCGGCTCATGGCCTCCCGGAGGTCGTGGATCTCCTGTTCGACGTCGAGGCCGCGCCGGTTGAGCAGGTGCAGGGTCTCGTGCGGTTCGGGTTCGGGCGTGCGCCGCAGCAGGCGCAGGCCCTCCGGGGTGATGCCGAACTCGGCGAGCGCGTCGGCGTCGAACGTGACCGCGTGCTGGTGGTCGGCCACTTTGGACATGCGTTCGGAGCCGTCGCGCTGCTGGTCGGAGAGTCCGGTGTGGGCGTAGAGCCATGAAGGGGTCTCGCCGTCGAGGTGGCGGACGCTGACGCCGCCGGGGACGAGGGTCTGGGCGAGTGTCGAGTGGTTGCGGCGGTAGACCGTGGCGGCGCGGTCGGCCGGCTCAAGGAGGCTGAGGCCGATCGAGGGGCTGTGGTGGTAGGCGCGGTGCCCGGCGGCCTCCGACGGCACCCAGTTGCAGCCCAACGTGGGAGCGAGGATCGCGGGCGCGGCGCGGCCTTCGCCGAGGTACGCGGCGGCCGCTTCGTGGAGGCGCCCGACCAGGCCGCGGTGGAGCGCGTCGTCGTCGTCGAGGCGGGTGGTGAGGGCCCAGCCCTTGCCGCGGGCGCGCGCCTCCTCCCGGGTCCAGGCCACGAGGTCGGGGACGAAGTCGCGTTTGAGCTCGGTCTCCGCGAGGTGGATCCAGGGCCGTTCGGCGGCGAGCGCCTCGAGGCGCTGCCTCGCGACGGGCGGCATCTCGCGGTCGATCGCGATGAGCCACACGAAGTCGCGGTGGGTCTGGGCGTCGAGCGAGGCGAGGGTGACGTGCTCCAGGAGCAGCTGCCGGTACGCGAACCACTGCTCGTCGAAGACCCCGATGCCGTGGCGGGTGGCGATGACGTGCAGGAGTTCGCGGGACGCCGGGAGCGGCGCGGTTGCTGCGCGGGCGTTGGCGGCGGCGCGGAGCCTGCGGCGCAGCCTCGCGGGCAGCAGTCGCGTCAGTCGCATGGGGTTCCTTCCGGGAAGGGCGCGGCGTCGGCCGCGCCTGCGCGTCCCCGGGCAGGCTAGTGCGCGATGGTGACGGATATGCCAACGGCGGCTGAACATTCCGGGCAAGACCGTCCACTAGGGCTCAAAGGTGCCGGTCGGTCCGGTAATGCCGCCGCGGCCCGGTGTGCACAGCGCCCGGGCTCGCGGCGGGGTCAGCCTTCGCGGTTGTGCGCGTAGTTCTCCAGGTACTCGAGCTGCTCGGGGTCGAGACTGGGGCGGACGCGCTCCATCGCCTGGGCCACATGCGAGGCGGTGACGATGCTGGCCTCAAGCGACTCGCGCATGGCGGTGAGCGCGGCCTCGCGCACGAGGGCGGCGCAGTCGGCGGCCGAGTAGAGCCAGAGCTCGTCGGCGACCTGGTCGAGGTCCACGTCATCGGCGAACGGGACGTTCTTCGCGTTGGCGCGCAGGATGTCGGCGCGCCCGACCGCGTCCGGCGGCGGCACGTACACGAGGCGTTCGAGGCGCCCGGGCCGCAGCAGCGCCGGGTCGATCATGTCGGGGCGGTTCGTCGCGCCGACCACGACGACGTCGCGCAGGGACTCCGCGCCGTCGAGCTCGGTCAGCAGCGCGGCGACCACGCGGTCGGCGGTGCCGCCGTCGGTCCCGCCGCCGCGCACCGGCGCGAGGGCGTCGAGCTCGTCGAAGAACATCAGGGTCGGGCTCGCCTGCCGGGCGCGCCGGAACAGCTCCCGCACGTTCTTCTCCGACTCGCCGACCCACTTGTTCAGCAGCTCGGAGCCCTTGACGCTCAACACGTTCGCGTGCCCCTCGCCCGCGACGGCGCGCACGATGTACGTCTTGCCGCAACCGGGCGGTCCGTACAGGAGGATGCCGCGCGGGGCCTCGATGCCCAAGCGCGTGAACGCGTCCGGGTACGTCAGCGGCCACAGCACGGTCTCGGTGAGGGTCTGCTTGAGGTCCTCCATGCCGCCCACGTCGGCGAGGGTGAGCCCGCCGAGCTCGACCGAGTCGCCGGACATGCTCGTGGGCCGCACCGATTCGAGCGCGCCGTCGAAGTCGCTGCCCTGCAACGCGGTAGCGCCGCCGCCCTTGGCGCGCATGGCGGCCCGCACCCCGGCCTCGCGGACCATGACGGCCAGGTCGGAGGCCACATAGCCGGGCGCGCGGTGCGCCACCTTCTCGAGCTTCACGTCCTCGGCCACCTTCATGCCGCGCGTGAAGTAGACGAGAAGGTCCCGGCGGGCGTCCGCGTCCGGCATCGGGACCACGACCTCGTGCTCGAGGCGCGACCGCAGCGCCGTGTCGACGTCCTCGACGCGCGCGGTCGTGCACACCACGGCGTGCTCGCCCGGCTCGGACAGGACCTCGTCGACGAGGCGGGTGAACATGGTGCCCAACGGAGTCCGCTTCCCGGCCGGGGCGATCGCCTCGACCCCGCGGACGAGCAGCACGCCCGGGACGGTGAGCGCGGCGACGGCGGCACGGAGCCGGTCGGCCGCCGCGTTCGCCTCGAGCGCGGCCAGGTCCTGACCGGAGACCTCGCTGACGCGGGCGCCGACGGCGGCCGCGACCGACCGCGCCACGGTGGCCTTCCCCGCGCCCGACGGGCCCGAGACGAGCACGCCGAGCGCCATGTCCGTGCCCACCACCTTCAGGACCTCGCGGTGGTTGAACCCGAGATCGAGCAGTTCCCGCAGCTCCTCGGCGGGGATCTTCGCCCCGGCCAGCTCCTCGTACGGGATCGGCGCGATCCCGGGCTGGGCCTCGGGCTGCGTGCCGACACGACCCGCAGTCTCAGTGCGGGGGCGGACCGCGGCGGCCTCACCACCGGTATACGAAGCGGGCATCGGCGTGCGGGCGCGGCCCAGGTTCGCGACCCGGCCCGACTCCAGCGGGATCTCGATCGACGCGGGAACGTCGTGCTCCCACTCCACCCGCGTGTCCGAGGTGATCATGGCGCCGCTCGCCGGACTCGACTCGACCACGTTGAGCACCATCGTGGTCCAGCCGATGCCCAGCGTGTTGTTCAACGTGCGGCGGGTCGAGGAGACGATCTCGCGCTGCGCGTCCCCCAGCTCGATCGGCAGCAGCGACACGTCGTCGCCCGCGCCCACGACCTTCGACAGCAGCGCCAGGCGCAGCGTGTCCGGGTCGACCACGGCCACCGCCGAAGCCGGCCCCGAAAGCACCACCCGGTCGGCAGCCGCCAGCGACACCGGCGCGAGCCGCACCGGATCGCCGTCGCGCGCACCGATGTTCCCCAACGTCAGGTCATCGGCGTACAGCGCCCGCCGAGACGCGTACCGGTCGGCGGCGAGCGCGATCGCGGCCGACGTACGCCGCCCCGTCAGCTCCACCGCGTCACCGGCACGCAGGCCGAGCGCGGTGAGCGCTTCAGGATGGAGGCGCACGATACCGCGCCGCGCGTCGAGCCCGGCCTTGGCGCGGGTCGCTGTCAAAGTGAGGGAACCAGAGTCGGTCACGCCGCCCAGCCTATTACGGCCCGGCGACGGACGGCGACGCTCACGGTGCGCCAGACTTGCCACACCGGCAACTCGCGCGCAGTGCGCGGATCCCGCAGGCGGCTACTCCTCCGCCGGAGAGAGCTCCATCCGGTAGACCTGGCGGCCGTCCTCGAGCAGGATCGCGGCCGCGGCACCCTGCTCGGCGAACTCGCGCCACCGCTCGCCCAGCCACGACTCCGCATCGCCCTGGCTGCCCAGGTCGCTGTCGGGGGTGTCGATCGCATTGCCGTCGGCGTCTTCGAGCATCCACGTCCAAGTCATGGCACAACAGTACGTGATCGACCCCTGTCGCGACTGCCGAGCCGGACCCTCGGCACCCGCACAAGTCACCAGTCCCAGCGATCGTTCGACGGCGCCGTCACCGGCGTCCGCTCCACCTCCGGCCGCTCCTCCTCCCGGCGGCGCGGACCGAACGCGAGACTCAACGCCGCCAGCGTCCACAACGGCAGCAGCACCACCCAGATCCACCCTGGCGACACCGGGACGAACGGCAGCGTCCACACCGCCCGGTCCACCGCATCCACCACCGCCACCGCACCGATCAGGCCCGTGAACAAACCGAAGAACGGCATCCCGCACTGCCGCCATGAACGACCCCCGAGCAGCCAGCCGACACCCCACAAACCGATGGCGAGGGCCTCGTAATCCGCCCGGCCCGACCACACCGCGAGCACGAGCAGCAGCCCGCCCGCACCCGTCGCCATGGCGGAGAACGTCATCCGGCCCGCACGAGGCGGATTCTCCGTGCGCGCCGCAGCGAGCCAACCCGCACCGGTGAGGAACAGCAGCGCCGCCGCGAAGACCACGGCCGCCTGGAACTCGAGCCGGTCCGTGAACCGCGCCCCGAACCAGTCGCAGCCCCCGGGCACACCGGCCGCGGCGTCCCCCAGACCGCACTGCCGGACCTTCAAGGCCCGCAACGGATCCCCCGCGATCCGCGACGCCCCCGCCCCGTCCTCGCAGTCGGGAAGGGCGGCCGGGAGCGTGCGGAACGCGTTCGGCTCGTCGAAGCAGTTGCCCGAACCGGTCCCGTCCCACCACAGGTCGAGGCGGTTGCGCTCGCGCTGGCCGTCGTCACGGACACCGAAGGTGTTGTCGGCGAAGGTGTTCACATCCCCGGCGCCGCCGTAGGCGCCGGGGGTGCCCCAAGCGGCGATGGCGGCGGTGTCCTGGTTCCAGATGCGGTTGCCGGTGACACTGGCCTGGCCCGCGTCGGCGAGGAGGATGCCGACACCGCGCGGGACGGTGCGTTCGGGGCAGAGGAGCCCCTCCGACCAGTCGCGGTCGGCGGGATCGGTGCACGCACCGGTGCCGAGGCGGTCGTAGTGGCCGGTGTTGTTGGCGTAGACGAGGTTGCCGGTCGCGGTGACCGAGGCGGTCGTCCCCGTCTCGGTGACGGCGAGACCGGTGGTGTTGCCGTGCAGCCGGTTCCCGTCGATGTCGATCCTGCCGCCGCCGGTGGTGAGGAGCCCGGTCACGTTGCCTTCGGCTTCGCAGTCCTGGACGATGGCGTTCGAGGCCTCAATGGCGATCCCGGCGTCATCGGCGGCCGCGGCTCGGCACCCGGTCAGCGCGATCCCGGTGGAGTCGGTGACGTGGAAGCCGTGCCCACCGCTCTCGACCACGGCGACGGATTCGACTGCGGCGCTGGAGACCTCGTCGAGCCGGAGTCCGGATTCGCGGGCCTGCCCGACGGTGAAGCCCTTCAGGTAGAGCCCGGTCGCGTTCCGGGCGGCGAGGACATGGTCGAGCGCGAAACCGGCAGTGAAGAGCACCGCTTCGGGCCCGTCGCCGAGGCCTTCGATCTGGAGGTCGGCGGCGCCGTCGAGGAGGATCGTCTCCGCGACGTCGTAGCGGCCGGGGAGGACGAGGATGCGGGAGCCGGGCGCGGCTGCGGCGACGGCGGAGGCGAGGTCCCGGTGGCCGTTCGCCAGGCAGTCCTCGTAGAGGCGCTCGTTCTCGATGCGGCGCAGATCCACATCGTCGTTGCGTTCGGCGAAGTCCTCGGCGTCGTCGCTGCAGACGAGAAGCGCGGCGCCGTCCTCGCGGTGGGCGGGTGGCTCGACGCCGTCGAAGCCCCCGGAGTCGAGCAGGTCGACGGTGCGGTACTCGGCGGCGAGCCCGCCGACGAAGCAGCTCAAAGCGATCGCCGCGAACGCGATCACGGTGAAGACGACCGTGGCGAGGCGGTACTGGGGGCGCGGCACGGGGGGCACGGGCTCAGGGTAACGCGGGCGGCACGTGATGTGAAGAGCCGAAAACGCTGGCGCGCATGGAGATGCGAAGACGCGGCATACCGTCCTTGGAAGGGGCGGTATGCCGCGCTTGCGCAGCGGACTACGCCGTCTGCACTGGTAGCCAGTACAGAGAAAGGGAGAACCACTCACAATACAGTGAGCGGTCCTCCCTCGCAGTACACCCAAGGCGCCCTCTTGCCGGCCTTGAACCGGCTCAGTCGACCTGGGCAAGCAGACCCGAAGGGCTGCTTACATCATGCCGCCCATGCCGCCCATGTCGGGCGCGCCGCCGGCGGATTCCTTCTCCGGGGCGTCGGCGACGACGGCCTCGGTGGTGAGGAACAGCGCGGCGATCGACGCGGCGTTCTGCAGCGCCGAGCGGGTGACCTTGGTCGGGTCGGGGATGCCCGCGGCGAGCATGTCCACGTACTCGCCGGTCGCGGCGTTCAGGCCGTGGCCGGTGGGCAGGTCGCGGACCTTCTCCACCACGACGCCGCCCTCGAGGCCGGCGTTCTCGGCGATGGCGCGCAGCGGCGCACCGAGCGAGCGGCGCACGATCTCGACACCGGTCGCCTCGTCGCCCTCGGCCTCGATCTTGTCGAAGGCGATCGCGCCGGCCTGGGCCAGCGCGGTGCCGCCACCGGCGAGGATGCCCTCTTCGACGGCGGCCTTGGCGTTGCGCACGGCGTCTTCGACGCGGTGCTTGCGCTCCTTGAGCTCGACCTCGGTGGCCGCGCCGACCTTGATGACGGCGACGCCGCCGGCGAGGCGCGCCAGGCGCTCCTGCAGCTTCTCGCGGTCGTAGTCGGAGTCGGAGTTGTCGATCTCGGCGCGGATCTGGTTGATCCGGCCCTGGATCGCCTCTTCCTCGCCGCCGCCGTCGACGATGATGGTGTCGTCCTTGGTGATGACGACCTTGCGGGCCTGACCCAGCAGGGACAGGTCGGTGTTCTCGAGCTTGAGGCCGATCTCCTCGGAGATGACCTGGCCGCCGGTGAGGATGGCGATGTCGCCGAGCATGGCCTTGCGGCGGTCGCCGAAGCCGGGGGCCTTGACGGCGGCCGACTTGAAGATGCCGCGGATCTTGTTCACGACGAGGGTCGGGAGGGCTTCGCCGTCCACGTCCTCGGCGATGATCAGGAGCGGCTTGCCGGTCTGGGTGACCTTCTCCAGGGTCGGGAGCAGGTCCTTGACCGCGGAGATCTTCTGGTTGGCGACGAGGATGTACGGGTCCTCGAGCACGGCCTCCATGCGGTCCTGGTCGGTCACGAAGTAACCGGACAGGTAGCCCTTGTCGAAGCGCATGCCCTCGGTGAGCTCGAGGTCGAGGCCGAAGGTGTTCGACTCCTCGACGGTGATGACGCCTTCCTTGCCGACCTTCTCCATCGCCTCGGCGATGATGGCGCCGACGGTGACGTCGCCGGCGGAGATCGAAGCGGTGGAGGCGATCTGCTCCTCGGTCTCGACCTCGGTGGAGGTGGACTGGAGGTGCTCGACGACGGCGGCGACGGCCTTCTCGATGCCCTTCTTGATGGCGATCGGGTTGGCGCCGGCGGCGACCGCGCGGAGGCCTTCCTTGACGAGGGCCTGGGCGAGCACGGTGGCGGTGGTGGTGCCGTCACCCGCGACGTCGTCGGTCTTCTTGGCGACTTCCTTGACCAGTTCGGCGCCGATGCGCTCGTACGGGTCTTCGAGCTCGATCTCCTTGGCGACGGAGACACCGTCGTTGGTGATCGTCGGGGCGCCCCACTTCTTGTCGAGCACCACGTTGCGGCCCTTCGGGCCGAGGGTCACCTTGACGGCTTCAGCGAGGGTGTTCATGCCTCGCTCGAGCCCGCGGCGAGCCTCCTCGTCGAATGCGATCATCTTCGCCATGGTCGATGGCTTCCTTTCGGATAACGTTCGTGGTCGACGGTGAGGCGGCATCCCCGCGACGGTGGGCCGGCGTCGTTGAAAGACGCGGTGGCCCGACCACCTCATCGCTGTTAGCACTCGCCAGCTGCGAGTGCCAGATCCAGGTATAGCACTCTCGCCTTGAGAGTGCCAATCCGGGGCGCGGAACACGTGGTGAAAAGCTCGGGGCGCCCGGGCCGCGCGGCCCGGGCGCCCTGTGCGGTGCGCGGTGTGCGTCAGGTGGTGAAGCTCGACTGCTCGGGCGGTTCGGGCCAGTCGGGCCGTCCCGGGTGGCCCGGTTCGCCGGGTTCGGCGGTGGGGATGGCGACGCCCGCGGCCTCGGCCGAGAGCGATGTGGCCGAGACGGATTCGGTGCGGCCGCGCAGCCAGGCGTAGGTGCACAGGGACGCGGCGAAGATCCAGATCATGGGCACCAGCAGGAGCAGCGCCATGACGGCCTCGGTGAGGATGATGAGGACGTTCGCGAGCCAGGACGCGAAGACCGCGTGCCAGACTCCGGCCAGGAGCAGGCCGACGAGGCCGATGATGAGGTTCGCTGCGACGGCGACGAGCACGACGATGACGATGCGGCCGAGGGCGGGCCAGAACGCGGAGTGCGTGAGTTGGATCGAGCGGGCGTAGGGGCTGCGGCGGGCTTCGAAGACCGCGGCGGGGGCCATGAGGCTGAGCGCGAATATCGCCCACAGTCCGGGCAGGATGCAGAGAACGAGGCCGGCGGCGATGGTGAGCCAGGCGAGCAGGAGCCACAGGAAGAACTTGCCGCCGCGCTTGAAGCCGAAGGAGAAGGCCTCGCCGAGGGCGAGGAAGCCGCCCGCGGCTTCGGCGGCGGCGGTGCGCACGGCGGCGAGCGCGGCCGAGCCGGAGACGTAGAGGGCGGCGAGGGTGAGGACGGCGCCGATGATCCCGGCGGCGACGCCCGGGTTGACCTCGCGGACGATCGTGCCCCAGTCGGTGCCGGAGACCTCGATGTCGCGGGTGCGCACGGTGTTGTTGAAGGCGTTGAGGATCCAGCGCGGGAGGACCACGCCGATGAGCAGGATGAGGCCGACGGTGCGCCAGGAGCGCTGCACGACATCCATGGACGCGTGCCACCAGCCTTCGTAGGTGTCGGTCACGAGGGGGTCGCCGCCGGAGAAGCGGCCCGAGGGCTCGTCCGACTGCCCGGTGTTCCAGTAAGGATCGTCGCTCATATGCCGGATCGTAATCGAACCAAACGCGCATATCAGACAAACGGCTGCGACGCATCCGTTCGGGGATGACACGTTCGCGCATTCCCCTGCCCGGCCGCGGCCGAGCTACTACCGTACGCAGGTATCGGCGCACGTCGCGCCGGGAGACGAGCACTTTGGGAGCGCCGATGTCCCACCGCGAGATGCACCCCGTCGTCCGCGACAAGACCTTCTTCGGGCACCCCCGCGGCCTCGCCGTCCTGTTCGGCACCGAGATGTGGGAGCGGTTCAGCTTCTATGGCCTGCAGGGCATCCTGCTCACGTTCCTCGTCGCGGACGTGGCGCAGAACGGGCTCGGGCTCTCCGACACGGTGGCCGTCCCGATCGCCTCGCTCTACTCGGGGCTGGTGTACCTGACGGCGCTGCCGGGCGGGTGGCTGGCCGACCGGATCTTCGGGCCGCGTCGCGCGGTCCTCATCGGCGGCATCATCATCATGTGCGGCCACATCTCGATGGCCATCCCGGTCGAGAACCCGGCGACGGTGTTCTTCGGGCTGTTCCTGGTCGTCGCCGGTTCGGGTCTGCTGAAGCCGAACATCTCGGTGATGGTCGGCAAGCTCTACGACGACGACTCGGACGCGCGCCGCGACTCCGGGTTCTCCGTGTTCTACATGGGCATCAACCTCGGCGCGTTCCTCGGCATCCTCATCACCCCGTTCCTCGCCGGTGACGACCAGTGGCACCTCGGCTTCGGCGCCGCCGCCGTCGGCATGGGCCTCGGCCTGCTCTGGTACGTGCGCGGCTGGCCGCGGCTGACGCACGCGGGGATCGGCCCGGCGCGGCCGCTCACTGAAGCGGAGAAGCGGCAGACGACGAAGATCGTGGTCGTCTCGCTCGCCATCGCGGCCGTCGCGATCGCGATCTGGGGCTGGACGGGGACGCTCACGCTCGCCACGGTGCCCACAGTGGTGACGGGCCTGGCGATCGCAGCGGCCGTCTGGTATTTCGTCTACATCTTCGGCGAGGCCAAGGACATCACGCCCGCTGAGAAGGCGGGCCTGCGCGCCTATGTGGGCCTGTTCATCGCCTCAGTGGTGTTCTGGATGCTGTACCTCCAGATGGGCTCGGTGCTCACCGTGTTCGCGGGCAACTCGGTTGACCTCGACTCGTGGGGCTTCCACCTGCCCGCGGGCGGGGTGCAGAACTTCAACTCGATCTTCATCCTGATCTTCTCGCCGATCTTCGGCGTCATCTGGCTCAAGGCCGGGACGCGGTTCGGGACGGCGTACAAGTTCGCGATCGGCGTGTTCCTCGTGGGCTTCGCGTACGTGTTCCTCGGTTGGCTGCAGGCCCGCGCCGACGACGGGGTGCTCGTCGCTCTCGCATGGATGGCCTGGGTGTACCTGCTGCTGACGTTCGGCGAGCTGTGCGTCTCGCCGGTGGGCCTGAGCGTGACGACGCAGCTCGCGCCGCCGAACCTCAAGGGCCAGATGATGGGCGTGTGGTTCCTCGGACCGGCCGTGGGCACACCCCTTGGCGGGCAGGCGTTCGCGTTCCTGGTGCCGAGGGTGGGCGAGGCCGCGTTCTTCTTCATCCTCGCCGGGATCGCGATCCTCACCGCAGTCGTCCTCGCCGTGTTCAGCCCTGCGCTGCACCGGCTCATGGGCCGCGGCGGGCACGGCCCGGACGCGGCGATCCTGGAGACGCCGCCCGAACCGCGGCCCCAGTCGGGGTTCAGCGGCGGCCGCGGGAACTAGCCGGGCTTGAACCATTCGCCGGCCTGGGCGACCAGGCGGCGGACCGGATGCTGCGGGGGCACGTCGCTGCTGCGCGGCCCCGGATGGAGGGCGGCGAACCCCGGTTCGATCAGGCGGGGCTTGAGCGGATCGACTGGTTTGATGAACGAGTCCGTGGGCGCCCCTTCGGGATCGGCGACCCATCTGCGGGCCACTCGGTCGAGCCCGATCGGGTACACGGTGACCCCGTCCGCGGCGACTTTGATCCGACCTTCGGGATCGGCGACCCATCTGCGGGCCACTCGGTCGAGCCCGATCGGGTACACGGTGACCCCGTCCGCGGCGACTTTGATCCGAAGGAAGCACTTCTGGTCGATCACGGACATGCCCGCGAACAGCTCGTTCGCGTTGACGCCCAAGCGGTTCGCCACCACCAGATAGAGGCCCACGAGCCAGGTGCCGACGAGCCCGGCCACCGGCAGGTACGCGAGGTAGGTCCAGAGGCTCACGTCGTCGAACATCTTGATGAGCTGCGCCCCGCCCCAGGAGAGGGCGACCTGCGCCAGGCCGTGAAGGCCGCCGAGCATGTAGTGCCGTGAGGTGCGGCTCCCCTGCCCCGGGTGCGCGAAGCCGACGCCGGCGCCGAGGAGCACCGCGGTGACGGCCACGAACGTGCCCGTGCCCTCCAGAATGGACACCGTGGCGATGAGGCCGACGACGGCCATGAGCGCCACGAAGCCCTTGTTCAGCCAAGGCAGCCGCGCGAAGATCCCGAACGCGTACCCCATCGACTTCGCCTTCGACGGGTACTCCTTGGCGAGCACGTAATCCCGTTCGCGCGCATCCGGTTCCGGCACCGATTTGCGCGGCGCCGTCAGCATCTCCGGCAGCGTGTGCGTGGGCGATAGGTACGCGCCGCCGCCCCCGGCCGTGACCAGGTGGCGGGAGCCGTCGACCTCTTCGTAGTGGGCGTAATGGTGGCGGTCGCCGGTGATGACGAGCGGGACGCGGGCGCCGCGAGCAGCCACCACGTCCCGGATGAAGTGGTCGATCCGGTCGAACGAGCGCGGATCGTCCTCGGTCCACAGCCACGACGGCTGCGGTACGCACAGGATCACCTGGTCGCCTTCGCGCATCCGTTCGGCCGCGTGGCGGAAGTACTCGATCTGCGTCTGGTCCAGGTGCGTGTCGAACTGGGCGTCCACCGCGAACAGCCACCAGCGGTGCGGCAGTTCGAGCGCGAAGTACGACCGCTTCTGCACCGTCCGGTACCCGCCCACCGAGCGGCCCTCGGTGAACTGCCGTGCGAACGCGGTCAGCCCGTCGAACCAGTCGTGGTTGCCCGGGATCGCATAGAGCGACACCGGGTGCCCCGGGTTCGCCGCCTCGTACGGGCCCTTCATGCGCTGCTCGTACTCGAGCCAGTCCCCCGCCGGGTACACCTCGTCGCCGCCCATGACGAGCACCGAGCCGCGCGGGAGCCTCTCACCGCCGACCTCGATATGGTCCTGCGCCATGAGGTACGCGACCGAATAGGTGGCGTTGAAGCCGTCGCCCACGTCCGCCACGTAGTCGATCCACAGCTCGTCCGTGTCGGCGTGGTTGTACACCCCTTGCGGACGGCCGCCGATGATCTCGCGCTTGTCGACATACCCGCCGAAGACCCGGGCGAGGCCGAACCGCATGCTCGTGTCGAGGAGCGTGCGCGGCGACAGCCAGCGCACCGGCCCCTGTGGCCGGAAGCGGAGCTGCTCGGGACTGAGGTCCTTGGGGCGGTGGGACATAGACCACATCATGGCACGTTCTGCGCGTCAGGGGAACCCGCGAAACGGCCTAGGCGAACGGGGCTTTGCGCCCGTATGCTCCCGGCATGACCAACGCACGCCACGCCGAACTCGGCGACATCGAAGAGCTCGTCCGCCTCCGCGAGGTCATGTTCTCCAGCTTCGCCGGGCTCAGCAGTACCGGCGACGACGCCTGGAAGGCCTCGGCAGCGGAGATCCTGCTGCGCCGCATGAGCGAGGACAAGCCGACGATCGGCATCACCGTGATCGACGCCCCGGACGGCTCCGGCGCTCTCGCCGCGTGTGCCGTCGGCACCATCAGCGAGCGGCTGCCGGGGCCGCACAACCCGACGGCCCGGTACGGGTGAGTCTTCAACGTGGTCACCGATCCCCAGTGGAGGAAGCGCGGGTACAGCCGGTCCTGCACGCAGGCGCTCCTCGACTGGTTCGCGGACCAGAACGTGCACGTCCTCGAACTGCTCGCCTCGGAGCAGGGCGAGGGCCTGTACAAGGAGCTGGGGTTCACGGTCTCCCCTGAACCGGCGATGCGGTTCAACCGGCTCCGCTGATCATTCGACGACGTTCATGGACGGCAGCCGGAACCAGCCGGAGGCGCCGAGCGCGAGCAGCAGGAGCACGGCGAGCGCGAGGGCGGCGAGTACGAGCACGGGCAGTACGAATGCGATGAGCGCGAGGAAGGCCGAGCAGGCCAGGGCGACCAGCCGCGAGGCGGCGATGCGGCCGCTGATGGCGCGGTTGAACACGAGGTTGCCGACCAGGTAGATGGCGGGGCCGCCGAGGACGGTCGCGATGGTGGCCGCGTCGGCGGTGTCCCAGGGGTGGGCGAGGACGAGTTCGACGCCGACGGCGACGACGACCGCGCCGGCGACCATGAGGGCGTGCGCATAGGCGTAGGCGCTGCGCGAGACCTCGGTGGCGGCCTCGACGGCGACGCGCTCGTGCTCGGCGTTCCCGAGCCTCGCGTCGAAGTAGAGCCGCCAGAGGACGACGATGGTCGCGAAACCGAGGACGGCGGCGGCGACCGTGGAGGCGGTGAGGGCCATGCCGGTGAGCGTGCCGCCGAGGATCACGATCGACTCGCCAAGGGCCACAATGAACACGAGCCGGTTGCGTTCGGCCAGGTGGTCTTCGCTGAGCGGCCACGTCGACATCGGCGTCGCGCCGAGGCCCGGCAGCCAGAAGCTCACGCGCGGCCCGAGGTAGTCGAGGACGACTGCGCCGAGCCACACCCACACGCGGGCCGCATCGGGCACGAACACCCCGGCGCCCCAGACGACGCCGGCGATCGCGCTCCACGCCAGCAGCTGCGCGTAGTTGCGGGCCATGACCTGCCCGCGCCAGGCCCACACCATGAACCCTGCCCTGCTCAGCTGCAGTACCAGGTACGAGACGACGAACAGCCAGGCGCGGTCGCCGTACGCGTCCGGGACGGCGACGGCCATGCCGAGCGAGGCGAACATCCACACGGCGAACCAGGCCTGCACGGCGCGGTCGTTCGGGTTGAGCCAGTTGGCGGCCCACGCGGTGTAGTTCCAGCCCCACCACACGGCGGCGAACAGCACCGCGAACTCGAACGCGCCCCCGATATCGAGGTGGTGCAGCAGGAAATGCGACAACTGCGTGATCGCGAAGACGTACACCAGGTCGAAGAAAAGCTCGACCGGACCGACCCCAGTGGCCCCACGCCCCCGCAACACGCTCACTGCCCGATGCTATCGCCCTGGGCGCCGGGAGGCGTCTCGTTGGGTGGTTCGTCCGAGTGCTCGTCCGGCGTCTCGTCCGGCTGCTCGATCGATCGATGATCGCGACCCCTTCGACCGAAGAAGTCCTGCAGCAGCTCCTTGCGGTCTCCTGAGCTCTGCGGCCACACCGCACGAACGAACCGCACGATCCAGAACATGCCCACGGCGACCAGAACAGCACCCCACGGCGCCGAATCCGGCATGAACATAAAACAAGCCTTCCGACCTCAAAGAGTCGGCGGGCCACTCAAGCAGCTAGTACGGCGCTCCCCAGCGCGCTACGTTGGCGCCCGCCCCGGTTTGAGTACACGGGAAGGGCAGGGTTCGGCCCCCGAGGGGCGACCTGCGGGAGTGCATCGATCGGCTCGGGCGCCCAGACAGGTATGTCGCTCCCGGCAGTTCGCTGCTCCAGCAGCTGGGAAAGCAACAGAATCAGGCGTTCGACAAGAAACCGCAGCGGGCTTACTACCGCGCTGGCTACCGTCTCCGCCAGGGCATCCAGCAGTCGTCTCGCCGCCGCGAAGAGCACGGTCAAGTTCACGGCTTCGTTCAAGTCTCGGAGGGCTCTTCCAACCAGCAAGCGAGCGGTGAATCCGTCTCTGACCGGCATGACTGCCGGGAAACTGAATATCCGCCTGAGCTGCGCAAGCATGTGAGTCTTCCCCGACCCGGAATGCGATCCGATCATGGTGGGGCCGAGGGGTTGCCGGATCAGAGGCGCACGTTGCACCACACGCTGGAGTTCATCTCTTAGCTCATGCCCCGTGAACGCCAGGAGGAACGGAGATTCCGGGAGGCGAGCGCTGGGTGCCTTTGGCCCCAACCGGTTCCACACCGGGGAGGTCTCGTACCGGCCGATCCGGTGCGGCCAATCGACAGCGGCAGCAGTGGTCTTGAGGAATCTCTCCACCGTGGCCCCTCTCGCGAGCTTCCTTTCAGGGCAGTCTAGCGGACACCCTGTCGGTGGCTGGCCGTCGCGGGAATGCTGACGGGAACGCCGAGGGCCCCAAGCGCTTTCGCACTTGGGGCCCAATGTGTCGAGCAGTTAGGCCTTGGTCAAGCCGTCGATGGCCGAGGCGAGGGCGTCGGAGGCGGTGTCCACCTCCTCCTGGGTGGCGCCCTTGTCGCCGTTGACGGTGGTGGCCGCGTCGCGGGCGGCGGTGAAGGCCGCCCAGGAGTCGGCGGTCCAGCCGGCCTCGGTCAGTTCGGCCGCGTCGTCGAGGTGCACGGCGAGGCCGGACTTGTCGATGACTTGGATGAGGAACTGGAGTTCGGCGACGTTGCAGTAGCCGTTGCCGCCGCTGAGGCGCAGGGCCCCGTAGTGGACGGGTTCGGTGAGGGCGACGGTGTTCCAGCCGCGGACCGGGGTGCCGGTGCTCGCGAACTTGGTCCAGGTCGCGCCGCCGTCGTTCGATCCCTGGATTTCCAGGCCGGTCGCCCGCAGATACGCGCTGTCCCTGGGGAAGTACTTCACGCCGACGACGGTGAACGCGGTGCCGTCAGCGGGGAGCACGGTGTTGGTGCAGGACTTGGTGGTCGTGTCGGTCCAGGTCCCGGTGTTGCCGTCGAACATGGCCCATCCGTTGGCGGACGCGTCCTTCGTGCCGTCCCAGGAACCCGTGCTGGCCGCGACCCAGGACTGATCGAAGGCGGCGGGTGCCTCGGTCGCCGCCGGGTCCAACAGGTCCCAGGCGTTGACGAGGCGCTGCGCGAGCGCCTGCTCGTCGGCGTCCGGTTCGGCCAGTGCCTCGCGGACCGCCGCGACCTCACGGGGGAACAGGAGCTGCGACCCGCGGGTGTAGGTGCTCAGGTCCACGGCGTCGGCGCGCTCGAGGAGCGGTTCGACGTCGTACACCGGCTCGCCGAAGAGCCGCAGCTCCGCGATGTAGATCGGCGCGCTGTTCACGACCCGCAGGTAGCGGTAGCTGCCTTCGTCGGTCGCGTCGAGGTTCTGCCACGACAGCGTCTTGTACGACGCGTCGGCGACGGTCGTCCAGTTGCTGAGGTCGTTCGAGCCCTGGAGGACCTGGTCGTCCATGCGGCGCACGCCCTCGTTGTCCTGGCGTGCGAGGTAGTCGAAGCGATCCGCGCTGACCTGTGTGCCCGCGCCGAAGTCCCAGATCAGGTAGTACTTGCCGTCGACGGCCGGCACGTCGCTGAAGGTCGTGTGGTTGCCGTCGAGCATCTTCGCCGAGTGGGTGGCCTTCGCCTCGTCGGCCGTGCCATCGGCCTTGACCACTGTGGCGTCGGCGAGGTCGATCAGGTTTCGTTCGTCCGACCCGTAGAGGGCGGTGTTGTCGGTTGCGCCGTGGATCGTCGCCGCCGTCTCACCGTCCTCAGTGGTGTGATCGACGGCGAGGTCGAGGCGGCCGCCGCCGGTGAGGTCGCCGAGCGTGCCGGTGGCCGTCCACGACAGCGAGTCCTCGCTGGTCGCGGCGAGCTCCTGGCCGCCGATGCTCACCGTCGCGTCGCTGATCGGCTTCGCGCTGGTGAAGGTCACCTTGACGTCGTCCCCCGCGTTCACCCTGCTCGCCAGCGCATCCGGCGAGGAGACGGACACGGCGGTGATGTCCCCGGGGACTTCCGAGCGGTCGCCGAAGACGTGGAACTCGGCGATCGACCAGATGCCCGGGTAGGCGGGGTCGATCGGCGGGGCCGGATCGTCGATCTGGAGCTTCAGGTAGCGGTACTCCTTGCCGCGGTGCTCGGCGACGACGGGGATGTTCTCCATGTCGTTGGTGTCGCCGGTCGGCCGCTCGGTGAGGAGGTCCCAGGTGATGCCGTCGTTGGAGCCGTAGACGTTGGTGCCCTGCGAGCGCATCGGGAACGAGAAGCGGGCCTGGAGGCCGAACGACTCGGCCGCGACGCGGTACTGGGTGCCGAAGTCGAGCGTCACGAACCCGACGCGCAGGTCGCCGAAGTGGCTGTGGTTGCCGCCGTCGGCGAGGGCGCGGGCCTGGTCCGCGGTCATGTTGCCGGGCGTGACGGCGTTGCGGTAGTCGAGCGATCCGTCCGCGATGCGCGGGTTGAGCAGTTCGAGCGCTTCGATCGCGTCGAGCAGTGCTTCGAAGGCGGCGCGGAACTCCTCGTCGGTGCCGTTCTCGGACGCGTCCCGCGCGGCGGCGAGCGCGGCCTGGTACGGCTCGTTGGAGGCGGTGGTGTAGACCGCGCCTTCATCGGTGCCGTCGGCGACGGCGGTGTCGATCATCTTGGGCCGGTTCTTGGCCACGAGGAGTTCGAAGGTCCGCGCGGTGACGGCGTCGCCGTCGTCGGCGATGATCTGCACCTTGTGGCTGCCCGGGTCATGGTCGGTCGGCTTCCACGTGACGGCGCCGGTCTCGGCGTCGAGCTCCGCGCCTTCCGGCAGGCCGGAGGCGGTGTGGGTCGGAGCCCCGCCCGCGTCGGTCGCGCCGAGTTCGAAGGTCGAGGTAGCGTCGGGCCACAGGTAGTACTTGCCCCGGGCCTGTGCGAAGGCGGGCGGGGTGAGCTGGGTCTGGGCGTTGAACATCAACGCATCCATGTCCACAGTGGCGCCGTCGCCCGTGATCCGGTAGAACTGGGTGTTGAGGCCGGTCGCCGGGTAGGTGATGTACCGCCATTCGCCTTGCGTGTCAGGCAGTTCGATCCTCGCCAGGACGCCCGGTTCGGGCTCGGCCCCGTTGCGGGGGTCGCGCTCCTCCTTGTCGAGCACTTCCATGACGGCGGGCCCGTCAGTGCGCACGAGGACGCCCAGCTTGCTGTTGCCGGGGTACATCACGCGGCTGACGACGCTGACGGTGCCGTCCGCGTCCGCGGTGGCGCGGGCGAAGGTGCGGTCGCCTTCGGTGGCGATCTCGGTGCCTTCATCGAGCGGGATGCCGTAGTTGCCGAAGGTGAGGGCGGTGTCCTCCACCGGCCTCGGCTCGGTTCCGGCGATCTCGGGCGGGAACGCCACCCAGTACTCGATGCTCTTGTCGCCGGCGGCCCAGAAGTTGTTGACGCCGGTCCCGTAGTTGTAGAGGGGGCCGTCCATGCGCTCGTTGAGCAGGGCGACGTTCGGGGCCTCGGCCTCCACGTCCACGCCTTCGACGTACTTGTACTGGTAGTACAGCTCGTTGAGCGCGTTGAACATCCGGCCGCGGTAGGCCGGGGAGATGACCCCGCCGGTGCCGCGGTCGTCGATGTACTTGGTGGGCTGGCCCATCATGTAGCCGTCGAAGGCGTCGGCGCCCTTGAGCAGGCGGTTGCCGAGGAAGCCGTAGGCGGTAACCGCGTCGTCGGCGGTGGAGACGGTGCCGTCCTCGGGGTCGACCTTGGTTCCCTGCACGTGGAGGAAGCGGGCCATCGCGGCGAAGTTGTCGATGTTGCATTCGGCGTGGGCCTGGTCGCGGCCCATTTCGCGGAGCTGCACGAAGTCCTCGCCGTAGGGGTTGGCGGGGTCGTCGGCTTCGATGAGCGGGATCTGCTGCGCGAGTCCGCCGCTGGTGTAGTTCACGAACTCGGAGTTCACGGTGAACCACTCGACGCCCTTGGCGTAGGCCTCGGCGTCGTCGGAGTAGATCGCGGTCGCGATGCGGCCGTAAAGCCCGAAGTTGTGCTGGTTCATCCACCGCTCGGGCGAGTAGAGGAACTTCTCGACAATGGGGTTCGCGAAGTTGCCGAGCAGCTTCTCGTCGTCTTCGGCGCTCCACACCACGTCGTAGCCGTCTTGGGTGCCGGGGGTGTCGTCGGCGGTCGGCTCGGTGGCGCGGATGATCTCGGCGGCCATGAGGAACTGCGACAGCGGCTTGCCGGTGTGGATGTGCGCGTCGGGGAAGTACACGAAGCCGTCGGGGTTCATGGCCCCCCACGTGCGCAGGGCCTGGATCGCGTTCTTGCGGTAGACCTCGTTGCCGGTCATGACCCACATGAGGGACTGGGTCAGCGCGCCGAAGGAGTCGTTGGTCTCGCGGCCGCGCAGGCCCCCGTGGTTGAAGTTCGGGTCGAGGGCGACATCAGGCTGGGCGGCGGACTTGGAGTTGGACGCCCGGTAGGTCTTGGAGGCGGCGCCGGTCTTGGTCATCGCTTCGAAGTAGGAGGCCCAGGGCTCCTGGCCGGTGCGGACCATCTCCTGCGCGTTGCGGAGGTCGTCGGCTGAGAGGCCCACGCCGGGGTGGACGAATCCGGCGTCGCTCACGGTCTCGTTGATCTGGACGACGTTCGCGGTGAGGAGGTTGTCGTAGGACGTTTCGGCCTGTGCCGCAGGCGGAACCGCGGCGACTGCCGTGATCCCTGCGGCGAGCGCAGCGGCGAGCGCCGTGAGGCGCGACCGCTTTCGATGCCCGACATGCGTCATTGCAGGCGTCCTTTCAAGGAATCGGAATCCATCTATGCGGACGATAACGCCTGCCAAGTCGAGAAGCAAGGCTCAGATAGATAACGTTCTCTGCTAGTTTCGGCAGCCCGCCCGGCGCCGTACCTCCCGGTTACCGAATCGTTATGTTCGCTCGATCACCTTGTCTAGCTGCATGATCATGTCAATCCGTCACCAGGCTGGCATCGACCGGTGGACATTGGTCGATCCAGAGGTCTCGACAAGATTGGAATCGAGATCTAACTTAGAAACCGATATCTACCCGGCGACCCCGAAGGACCCCCGAGTGTCAGAACGACCCCGAGCGCTCTTGGCCATGAGCCCCGAGTTCCTCCCGCAGCTCTTCCCCGAGCCCCTCATGCAGCGACTCGCCGCCGCGCTCGACTTCGACCCCGAGTTCATCGCCCGGGACTTCTCCGACCCCGCCGCGAAGGCGGCGCTGAACGAGGCCGAGGTCGTCATCTCCAGCTGGGGCGTGCCGATGCTGACCGACGAGGCACTGGCCGGGGCGCCGAAGCTCAAGGCGGTGCTGCACGCCGCGGGCACCGTCAAGTGGATGATCGGCAAGGCCGGCTGGGAGCGCGGCCTGGTCGTCTCGAGCTCGTCGGGCGCGAACGCGCTGCCGGTGGCCGAGTACACGCTCGCCTCGATCCTCTTGGCGGGCAAGGGGATCTTCCAGCTGCGGGAGGACTTCCGCAAGGAGCGGACCTTCACGCTCGGCTACATCCACCCCGAGGTCGGCAATTTCGGTCGCACGATCGGTATTGTGAGCGCCTCGAAGATCGGGCGGCGCGTGCTGGAGCTGCTGCGGCCCTTCGATTTCACGGTGCTGCTGCACGACCCGTACGTGGACGAGGCCGAGGCCGCCGCGCTCGGCGCCGAACTGGTGGGGATCGACGAGCTCGTGGCGCGGGCCGACGTGGTCAGCGTCCACGCCCCGGATCTGCCCGAGACCGAGCACCTCATCAATGCCGAGCGCCTGGCGCTCATGCGGAACGGCACCGTCGTGGTCAACACGTCGCGCGGCCGCCTGGTCGACACCGACGCGCTCACCGATGAACTGCTCAACGGGCGGCTCTCGGCGGTCATCGACGTGACCCACCCCGAGCCCCTCCCGGCGCACTCGCCGCTCTACGACCTCCCGAACGTCTTCCTCACCCCGCACGTGGCCGGCTCCCACGGCAACGAGCTGTCCCGGATGGGGCTGTTCATGGTCGAGGAGGCCGAGCGGTACGTGGCGGGCGAACCGCTGCTGCACCGCGTGGACCCCGAGACACTCGGGAGGCAGGCCTGAATCGATCAGTATAGAAACCGTTATCCGTCCGTTGCGCGGCCAATGTGAGTGGCATCAGCAGCCACAGAAATTCGCATCGGTTTTGTAACAAGCTGCAGATTCATTGCAGTACAACCGAACACAACTCGCCGAGATCCGAGATTTCGAAACACGAATCATTGACTGATTTCCATGCCTAGTGATACCGTTATCTCCCCGGCGACCTGGCCCGGCACCCGGCAGGCAACCACCACGGTCGTCGCCATAACCTTCACAACAACCTCATCCCTCACCCCTGTATCAACGTTGATCTAAGGAGGCCCCTCATGGCTCAAGTCTCACGTCGCAAACTCCTCGGCGCGGCCGGCGTCGCCGCCACCGCCGCCACGCTCGGCACCACCGCCGCCTGCTCCGGCGGCACCGGCGGTACCTCGGGCGGCGGCGACTACGACATGCCGACGTTCCAGCCCGCTCCGGAACTGGACGTCCAGCCGTTCTACTCGTCCGAGACGCCCGGCATGGAAAGCGTCTACACCGAATACCCGAAGACCTTCTTCAAGTCGGTCGAGCGCGAGCCCGGCTCCGGCGGCAAGGTCACGACCTTCCAGCTCACCTGGGGCGACCCCGCGACCCCGCTCGAGGAGAACACCTACTGGCAGGAGCTCAACGAGCGCCTCGGGGTGAGCTTCGAGCCGCAGTTCGTGCCGCAGCCGGTGTTCGACCAGAAGTTCGCGACCATGCTCGCCTCCGGCGACGTCCCGGACCTGGTCTTCGTCAACGACCAGTCCGCGGGGAACCTCCAGGGCATCCGCGACGGCGCGTTCGCCGATCTCTCCGAGACCCTCTCGGGCGACAACATCCTCAAGTGGCCCAACCTCGCCGCTCGCAAAGAGGAGATCTGGCAGGCCAGCCTCAAGGACGGCCGCATCTACCAGATCCCCTCGATCGTCTGGGCCCTCACCAACCTGCCGGTGATGCGCACCGACCTGGTCGACCAGACCTCGATCGGGCGCGCCCCCAAGGACGCCGACGAGCTGTTCACCATGCTCAAGGAGGTCTCGGCCCTCGGCACGGGCCCCGGCGGCCAGAAGGTCTACGGGCTCAACAAGTACGACGCCCACCCCGGAACCGCCTCGATGTTCCAGCGCCTGTTCAAGACCGGCGCCGAATGGCAGCTCAACGGCGACGGCGACCTGGTCCACATCACCCAGACCGAGAACTACAAGGCGATGCTCGAATGGCTCGCCCGCGCCTGGGCCGAGGGGATCTTCGACCCGGTCTCCATGTCCCCCACGGCTACCGACATCGTCTCCGGCGCGGCCCTGCGCTACGACGCGGTCGGCGCGGCCATCGGCGGGGCCGGCCTGTCCCAGTGGGAGGCCGACCTGCCGGGCGCGACGTTCGACTTCTTCGACATGCCGGGCTTCGACGGCTCCGAGCAGCTCGTCGTCCGCAACGTGCCCTACGGCCGGTCGACCTGCGTCTCGGCGGCAGCGGCCGAGGACGAGGACCGCCTCACCGAGATCCTCAACGTCCTCGACTACCTCTCGGCGCCGTTCGGCTCCGAGGAGCAGTACTTCATCGCCAACGGCACCGAGGGCGTCCACCACACGGTCGACGCGCACGGCATCCCGATCGTCAACCCCGACAGCATGATCGACCTGTCCGTCCAGTACGTCGGCGTCACCTCCGGTGACAACTCGTACCGCATCCACCCGAACGCGGCACCGTGGGCCGACTCGTTCGTCACCGTCATGGAGTCCATGGCGCAGAACTCGATCGCACGCCCCCTCGAAGGGCTCGAGTCCGCCTCGCAGACCTTCGTCACCAAGGGCGCGCAGCTCAAGCAGCTGTGGACCGACTTCGAGACCGGCGTGATCACCGGCCGCGAGAGCATCGACGACCTGCAGTCCTTCTCGGACAACTACATGTCGCAGGGAGGCACCCAGGTCCGCGACGAGTACACCCAGGCGCTGAAGGACGCGGGCAAGTGAGCGTAAGCACCACGGACGCCGGCCCCGGGACCCGCACTGAGCGGGCCCCGGGGCCGTCCGCGCGCCCCCCACCACCCACACACACGCTGCGCCCACGGGTCTGGCGGGAGCGCTGGTCCTACACCTTCATCATCCCCGGCGCCGCGTTCTTCCTGGTCTTCATGTACGTGCCCATGGCCGGCAACGTGGTCGCGTTCCAGGACTACTCGCCGTTCCGCGGGATCGAAGGCTCGCCGTGGGTGGGCCTGGCGAACTTCAACGCGATCTGGACCGACCCCGAGATCATCACCGCGCTGCGGAACACGCTCATCATCGCGTTCCTCCAGCTGGCCTTCGCGTTCCCGGCACCGATCGCCCTCGCGCTCCTGCTGCACTCGCTGCTGTCGACCAAGGTGAAGCGGCTCATCCAGACCATCGTCTACCTGCCGAACTTCCTCTCCTGGGTCATCGTCATCTCGGTGTGGCAGCAGGTCGTGGGCGGCGGCGGGCTCGTCGCGGGACTCCTCGACAACTTCGGCGTGACCGGCTTCAACCTGATGAGCGACGCCGACAACTTCAAGTTCCTCGTCGTCGCCCAGAACATCTGGAAGGACGCCGGCTGGGGCACCATCATCTTCTTCGCCGCGATCGCCGGGATCCCTTCCGAGCGTTACGAAGCGGCGGCGATCGACGGCGCTTCCGGCTGGCAGCGCACCTGGCACATCACGCTCCCGGCGCTCGTCCCCGTCGCGACGCTCCTGCTCATCCTGAACATCGGCTCGATCCTCACCGTCGGCTTCGAGCAGCTCCTGCTCCAGCAGCCGATGGTCGGCGCCGACGCCGCGCAAGTGCTCGACACGTTCGTCTACTTCAGAGGCGTCCTCGGCGGCCAATGGGGCATCGCCACCGCCGCGGGCCTGCTCAAGGGCATCATCGGCACCATCCTGGTCCTGTCGGCCAACAAGCTCGCCAAGAAGATGGGCGGAGAGGGGATCTTCTAATGGCCACCGCAACCGTGAGCCGTCCGCCATGGATGAACCCGCCCTCGGTGTGGGTCAGGGCGATCAAGGCGATCGTCATCGTCTGCATCGTCATCACGATGATCTACCCGCTGGTCTATGTCATCGCGATGAGCTTCGCCGCCCCCGAGCAGGCCCGGGCGGGCGTCATCTTCCCGACCAAGTTCTCGCTCGACGCCTACCGCGCGATCCTCAACGGCGGCACCGTCGTCGACGGCCTCCGCAACTCGCTGTTCATCACCGTCGTCGGCACGCTCCTCTCCCTCGCCGCGACCTCGATGCTCGCCTGGGGCCTGGTGCGCACTCGCCAGGTCCCGGGTGCCAAGATCGTGCTCGTCGGGATCCTCGCCACGATGTTCTTCAGCGCGGGCATCATCCCGAACTTCATGCTCATCAAGTACCTCGGACTCCTGGACTCCACCTGGTCGCTGATCATCCCGGGCCTCATCTCGGCCTTCAACATGATCGTGATCCGGAACTTCTTCCAGGGCCTCCCAGAGGAACTCATCGAAGCGGCGCGCATCGACGGCGCGGGCGAATGGCGGATCTTCCTGCAGATCGTCCTGCCGCTCTCCAAGCCCGTGCTCGCCGTGATGGGCCTGTTCTACGCCGTGGCCTACTGGAACACCTACTTCAACGCGCTGCTCTACATCAACGACAGCACGAAGTGGCCCATCCAGGTCGTCCTCCAGCAGTACGTCCTCGCCGGCGTCGCGATCCCGGGAGCCGTCGTCACTGAAGGCCAGCCCCCGCCGCCCGGCGTGACCCTCCAGATGGCGGTCATCGTCCTCGCGACGATCCCGATCCTCGTCGTCTACCCGTTCCTCCAGCGCTTCTTCACCTCCGGCGTCCTCACCGGCGCCATCAAAGGCTGATTCCGAGGGTCAAGACAACTGAATACAACCGGGCCGGTCACCGCGAAAGCGGCGACCGGCCCGGTTTCGGTGCACCGATCGGACACCATGCTCACCGGTCAAAGATTCTTGTTTTTGTAGGGTTCGTCAATGGCGCGCCTTTAACCGACGCTGGCTTGTCGTTTACGCGGCGGCGCTTCGCGGGACGCCGTCGTGCGTGTTCTACAAGCGACAGGACCGCTGAACCCGCGAGTCACGGATCGTGTTGTTGACTTGACCTAAAGTGACGCATAGATTCTCCTTCGAATCCGACGACCACCATCGTTTTCTTGGAGGAACCATGAAGTGCCGCAATGACTTCGAATCCGCCCCCATTCAGCCTTCGCGCCGACAGGCCGTTTCCTACTCGACCTTCTTCCTGAACGTCCTGACCGGCCGCAAATCCGCCGCGGAGGCCCGGTTGCTCGCCACCGACGCCGGGTGGAGGGCCTTCACGAGAGTGCAGCGGCGGGTGCCGACGCGGTTCCGGCAGGTCCGGGTCGTCGACGCGAAATGCCCGACGCCGGATGCCACCGAGGTCGTCGCGATGGTCGAGAACGGCACCGCCCACCAGGCGATGACGTTCACCTTCCGTGCGACACAGCACGGCTGGCGGCTCGACCACTGCGACCTCATCCACGCCAACCAGCGGCGCAGGCCGATGCACCGGCGCTAGCCGACGAAGCGGCCCCCGGCGCCGGGGGCCGCTTCGTCGGTAAGTCAGGGGGCGTGCGCGGCATTCGGCGCACCGACGGCGGCGGCCGCTGCCGAGGCGAAAAGCCCGCTAAGAGAATCGAGACCTTCGATGTTTGATGCGGACCGGTGGGTCAGCGGCGAGTGATGGATTCGGGGGCGGTGAGGCGGGCGGCGTCCGCGGCGGCGAGGCCGGCGATGTGGCCCTCGTAGTTGGTGATGCGGGTGGAGCGGCCGAATTTGAGGCGGGGGAAGAGCTCGGTGGTGCGGGCGTCGACGCGCTGGTCGCGTTGGCGCATGACCGGGACGAGGTCGGTGCCGGTCTCCTCGGTGAAGTCGCGGGCGGTGTCCTCGGCGGATTCGCGGAGGCGTTCCCCGATGCGCATGGCAAAGGAGGCGAGGAACGACTGGCGGAACGAGCGGGTCTGGGACTTGCCGCGTTTCGCGTTGACCGAACCGACCCGGGTCATCGCCGAAGTAGCCTGCACCAGAAGGGAATTGAAGAGGAGCTCGACCGAGCGTAGGTCGGCCCGGTCGCCGATCAGCGTGGTGAAGCCGCCGTCGGGCCAGTAGACGGAGCGGCAGTGGTTCGCGTCGGCGATCTGGGCGAGGAGCTCGGACTTCGGCTGCTCGTAGGGGCGCTCGATGATGACGCGCAGCGCTTCGGGTTCTCGCTTGCCTTGTCCCGCTTCGGCAAGGAGCGCCTCGTTGATGCTGTGGCGGGCGATCAGCTGCTGCGCCTTGGCGGTGAAGGCCTCGGCCTCCGCGTCGGAGTCGGTCGATTCGGCCTTGGCGAGCAGGGCCCGGATCTTCTCGTAGACGCGGGAGGATTCGGCGACGCCGAGGCCGTGCGTGATGAGGACGTCGCCGGGGAGCGGCTCGACCTTCGGGATCTTCGGAAGTCCACTGAGGAAGTCGAGCGCCTCGAGCACCGCGGCCCACAGGACGATCCGGTCCCAGCGGCCGAGGCCCGCGCTCGCTTTGGCCACGCCCGCGAACGGGACCGCGGTCGCGAGCTCCTCGCGCTGCACGGTCCACCTGTCGCTGAGCTGCATGTCGCTGTAGCGCGCGAGCTGGCCGCGCATCACGACCGCTCCGGCGCGGACCGCCTCGGGGCTGAGGGACTTGCGCAAGGCGCTCAAGGCTTCCCGGGGCATCCAGCCCCATTCCCAGGCACGGAGGGCCGCGTCGCCGCCGAGTTCGTCGAAGACGCCGGCGAGTGCGGCGGGCCAGCCCGCTTCGGCGGAGGAGCCTTCGAGGTCGGAGGCGGCGTCGACCCAGTCGAGGCGTGCGCTCTGGGCCCGCTGGAGGACGCCGAGCACCGCGTAGCGGGCGCGCCCTTCGAGCGGCAGCCCGTTCAGCTCGTCCTGTTGCACCGTTCCCCCGATTCCGCGAACGCGAAAGCCCTGCGGTCACTCCTGCGACTGTATCAATCTCGCAGGTCACGGGGCCAGCGCTGGAGTTCGGGTCGGGGGTGAGTGGAGACACCCCGCGCGGCGAGGGCACGCGGGGTGCCGTCCGGTCAGGCGTAGACCTCGAATTCGGCGACTCGGGGCGTGCCGCTCGCGCTCGTGATCACGAAGCTGACCTTGGTCGTGGAGACGGCGGTGAAGGAGATCACCCCCGCGCCGGTGCCGGAGGCGAGGACGGCGCCCGTGGCGTGGTTCACGAGCTGCCAGTTGTCGATGTTGCCCGCGGTGCCGGAGGCTTCGCGGATGTTGACGGTGTCGATCGTCTTCGCCGAGCTCCATTTGACGGAGACCGTGCCGGTGGTGCCGCTGGGCGACCAGTAGGTGCTCATGTTGCCGTCGATGACGTTGCCGTAGCTGGTCCCGTCGGCCTTGCTGGAGCCGTCGGCGCCCGCGCCGAGGCTGAGGTTGGTGCCGCCGGGCGGGTTGGTCGGGCTGGTGCCGGGGTCAGTCGGGCCGGTGGTCGGGCTGGTGGTGGGGTTGCTCGGGCTCTGGGACGGGGACTGCGCGTTGCAGCTGCCGTCGGAGACCTGGTTGCCCTTGTTGGCGCCGGCCGTCTTGGCCACGATGCTCGGCACGCAGGAGGCGTTGTCGAGGGCGTAGCTGTAGGGGATGCTCACGGTGGTGGTGGACGGCATGCTGGGTCCGGCGGGGTAGTTCTCGCTGCCCTGGGCGGACCAGGTCACGTTGTCGAGGATGTTGCCGCTGGTCTGCCAGGTGCCGCGCTCGTCGGTGTAGAAGGTGCCGAGCACGTCCTTCGAGTCTTCGAAGTAGTTGTTGTCCACTTTGGCCTTGGCGCCGGCGCGGGAGTTGATGCCCGATTCGACGATGCCGACGTAGTGGTTGTTGTAGACGTGGGCGGTGCCGCCGCGCAGCAGCGGAACCCGCGAGTTGAGGTTCTGGTACAGGTTGTGGTGGTAGGTGATGAAGCTGTTGGTCAGGTCGGTCTCGCTGGAGCCGACCAGGCCGCCGCGCTCGGAGTTGCGCATGATGCTGTACGAGAGGGTGACGTACTTGGTGTCGTTCTTCATGTCGAAGAGTCCGTCGTAGCCTTCGGCTTCGCCGCCCGAGGCTTCGAGGGTGAGGTGGTCGGCCCAGACGTTGCGCACGCCGGATTCCATGCCGATGGCGTCGCCGCCGTTGGAGAGGGGCGAGCCGGACTTCTTGACGTTCTTGACGGTGAGGTTCTGCAGGATGATGTTGCTGGACTCGCGGATGTGGATGCCGATCTGGTCGAAGGTCGCGCCTGCGCCGACGCCGACGATCGTCACGTTGCTGACGCCCTTGAGGTCGATCAGGGTGGAGCCGACGTCGCAGCTGGAGCCGGAGACGTCGGTGGTGTTGCCGTGGTTGATGGTGCCCTCGACCTGGATGATGATCGGGGTGCTGTCGCTGGCGCGGTTGCACAGGGCTTGGTTGATCTGCGTGCCGGTGGTGGCCCTGACGGTGGCGCCGCCCGCGCCGCCGGTGGTGCCGCCGTTCTGGGTGGCGTATCCGGTCACGCCGCCGGTTGCCGCGGACGCGTTGGTGATCGACATGGCGACCCCGGCGGCGACGACGGCCGTGGTGGCCAGCACTGCGGCGAGTCTTCGTGCGACTGTTCGTCTCATCTGGGAGCTCTCCTAAGGGGGAGATAGATCGAAATATGTCAATGAGTTTAAGGAAAGGGCTTTCCCGAGGTCAATACCTCTGGTGCAACCGATTGCTGAAACTTTTCGATCCCGGTCGTCAGCGGCCGGTGCGCGAACAGCCGTCCGAGCCGCTGAACTCGCGGCCAGGAGCGGCCGCGGCGATCGGCCGTGCGGACAGCACAATGTGAGTGCGAGTCCCCCGGCTCAGCCTGGCGTGCGGCCCCAACGCGGCGCTCGGCGGCCACGTCTCGCTCGCGATGGGCGGAGCGATCGCGGCCGCCCTCATCCCCGCCCTGGTCACGAGACCGCGCGAAGCGGCCCCGTCCGCCCCGTGAAAGCGTCGAACGCCGGAAGGACCGGCAAGTCCTGAATGGACTTACCGGTCCTGGCGTTCAGTGCGGCGCCGGTCAGGCCTGGCCCCAGAAGGCGTCTTCGGCCTCCTGGTCGGCGGAGAAGAGCCACATCTCGGCGATCCTGCCGTCGGCGACGCGGAGGACGTCGATGCCGTCCATCGACATCGAGGCGCCCTCCCGCTCGCCGGAGAAGCGGACCGGGAACGCGGCGAGGTCGCCGTTGACCATCGGCCCGCCGGTGAACTCGAGCGCGAACGTCCCCTCGCTCACGTCCATCTGCCCGCCGATCATCGCGCCCACGGCGGCCGCGGACTCGCGGACGCCCGAGAAGCGGTTGGCGCCGGGCTGGTGCCAGGCGATGTCGGGGGCGAACAGTCCGGTGGCGGTCGGGATGTCGCCGGCGGACATGGCCTCGTAGTACTGCGCGGCGACTGCGGCGGTGGTGGCGGACTCGGTCATCGATCACTCCTCTGATGCGTTGTTCCTGCTTCCGGCCTATAGTCACTTGGAGAAACCATGAACTACAACGTAACCATTGGAGCCTTGTGGCGCATGTCATACGAACCTGACTGGAATGTGCTCACCGCGACCTGCCCCTCGCGGACCTCGCTGGTGCGGATCGCCAACAAGTGGACGGCGATGATCGTCATCGTGCTCGGCAAGGGCCGCACGCGCTTCCGCGACCTGCGGACCGCCGTCGAGGGCATCAGCGGCAAGGTCCTCACCGAGACCCTGCGCGACCTCGAACGCGACGGCCTGGTCAGCCGCCACGTCTTCGCCGAAGTCCCGCCCCGCGTCGAATACGAGCTGACCGACCTCGGCCGCACCCTGCACGGACCGCTCAGCGCGCTCGGGCAGTGGGCCGAAGCCCACATTACCGAGGTCCTCGACGCCCGCGACCGCTACGACCGCGACCACTGATCTCCCGCAAGCGGATCCGATGCGGGTCGTCGGCGCTATCGGTGCTGGCGCCGGTAGGCGGCGGGCGGGATGCCGCATGCGGCCGTGAAGGCGGCGTAGAAGCGGCTGACCGAGCTGAAGCCCGAATCGGCTGCCACGGCAGCGATCGGCAGGTCGGTGGTGACGAGCAGGCGCCGCCCCTCGGCCAGGCGGCACCGGGTGAGGTAGTCGTTGATCGTGGTGCGGACGATCTTGCCGAAGTGCGTCATGGCGTAGTTCGGGTGCAGGCGCGCCGCCGCGGCGACATCGGCCACGGTCAGCGGCTCACGGAAGTGCTCGGCGATGTGCCGGGCCATCGTGACGACATGGCGCAGTGCGGGATCGCCTCCGGAGTAGTGGCGCACCCGGTCCTGCGGCGCGTCCAGTCCGAGGCGCCGGACCCGCGCCTCGACCTCGAGCAGCAGGATGCGACGGCGCTCCGGTTGCGCGCTGGCCAGATCGGCGGCCCACTGGGTGAAGCTCGCGGCGTCCGCTTCCATTGCCGCCGAAGGCGGAGCGATGAGCGGCATCCCCGAGAGCAGGCGCCCGACCAGGGCGGTCGGGAGGCCCCAGCCCAGGAACGTCGCGAACGGCACCTGCACCCAATGCGCCCGGGTCGCGGAGTTCGCGACGAGCTGGTGGGGCACCGCCGCCCAGAACGCCGCCACCGATCCGGGCCCGATCTCGACGGGCTCGCCGCCGAACAGGTAGAGCATCGTGCCGCCCTCGGCGACGAAGTTGATCTCCAGGTCGTCGTGCTGGTGGGCGGTGTCCATGAGGATCGGCCGCCCGGCCCACCCCACCAGCTCCGGCGGTGCGATCGCGATCTGAGGATCCAAGAAGAACTCGTTCCAATCCGTGAAGACTTCTCTGATCGGAATGTATACGGTGATGCCGCAGCGGTCGGCACCGGTCGCGACCGATCATCCTCGATCACCAAGGAGTCACCCGTGTTCTCAATCGGCATCGTCGGCGCCGGCCAGTTCGCCGGCGCGTTCGCGAAACTGTTCAACGCCCACCCCGGGGTCTCCCGCGTCACCGTCACCGACCTCCTCCCCGAACGCTCCGCGGCCCTCGTCGGCGAGCTCGGCCTGGCAGGGGTGGCGGACGACTTCGACGCGATGCTCGCCTCGGACGTGGACGCCGTCGCGATCTTCACCCAGCGGTGGACCCACGGCCCGCTCGTGGAGCGGGCGCTGCGCGCGGGCAAGCACGTCTACTCGGCCGTGCCGATGGCCTTCACCGCCGAGGAGATCGCCGCGATCATCGACGCCGTCAAGGAAACCGGCCTCACCTACATGATGGGAGAGACCAGCTACTACCACCCCGCCACCGTGCTCGCCCGGCAGAAAGCCGCCGAAGGCGCCTTCGGCCGCGTCTTCTACGCCGAGGGCGACTACGTGCACGACATGGACCACGGCTTCTACGCCGCCTACCAGTACAGCGGCGGCGACGACTGGAAGCGCACCGCCAGCTTCCCGCCCCTGAAGTACCCCACCCACGCCATCGGCGGCGTGCTCGGCGCCTGGAACACCCACGCCGTCAGCGTCAGCGCCATCGGCGTGCCCGACCAGCGCGGCGACGGCGTCTTCGACAAGTCCGTGAGCATGTTCGCCAACGATTTCTCCAACGCCACCGCGCTGTTCGAGACCGCCGACGGCGGCAGCATGCGCACCAACGAGTTCCGCCGGGTCGGCCTCGCCCACTGGATCCCGGAGTCCCGCTTCACGTTCTACGGCACCGAGGGCATCCTCGAGCAGAACTCCCGCTCCACGTTCTGGCATGAGCGGTCCGGCCCCCTCAACGACCTCACCGACCTCGTGAAGCCCGGTTGGGCGACCGGCGCCGACGACCCCGTCCTGGCCAATGTCGACCCGGCGCTGCACGACTCCTTCATCTCCGGGCATGCGCCCGTGCACGACACCTCCGCGCTCCCGGTCGAGTTCAAAGGGCTCGGGAACGGCCACATGGGCAGCCACCAGCTGCTCGTGCACGACTTCGTGACCGCTGTGAACGAGCGGCGCCTGCCGAGTGTGAACGCCTGGGTCGCCGCCCGGTACACCCTGCCGGGCATCGTGGCCCACGAGTCCGCGCTGCGCGGCGGCGAGCGACTCCGGATCGACGACTTCGGCGACGCACCGGCCACCGCCTAGACCCGGGGCGATCGAGATGATCAAGACGTTCGTCGACGCGGTCACCGACGGCCCGGTGACCTTGACGGTCCGCTTCTGGAGCGGCAGGACGCTCTCGTACACCGCGACCCGCAACGGCGACACCGGCACCGGCACCGGCACCGGCACCGGCACCGGCACCGGCACGGTCGTTTAACCACAGGAACCCCGACCGGGGGCGGTGCACTCGCGCCGCCCCCGGTCGGCATGCGTTGGAAACCCCCGGCGCACAACTTGAATCCCCACGACGAGATCAAATTTCCGCAGATTCGTCCAATCTATTGACAAATTTAGATGTAGACAAGCATCATCGTTTTGGACGGATGGTCCAACAAACTTCGGCACAACGGCAGCAAGTGCGCCTTGCCGCCGAGTCATGGAAGGCGACGATGCCAATGCGGCGAATCACATTCATCAGACGTATGGCCATGGGAGTGGCCGTCGCGCTCAGTGCCGCACTGGCCTCGACGCTCCTGGCGGCCTCGCCCGCGCAGGCTGCCGGAACCTGCACCTCGGGCGGCACGGTCGCCATGGGCAAGTACTTCGTGACCAACAACCTGTGGGGCGCGGGCTCGGGCTCGGGCTGGCAGTGCTCATGGGACAGCTGGCAGTCCGGCGACTCCGTCGGGTGGGGCACCAACTGGAACTGGAGCGGCCAGTCGAATTCGGTGAAGAGCTACTCCAGCATCGTCCTCGGATGGCACTGGGGCTGGCAGCGGCCGGGCACCGAACTGCCGGTGCGCGTCGGCGACTACCGCTCCATCCCGACCACCTGGAACTACACCGTGAGCCAGTCGGGGACGATGAACGTCGCCTACGACCTGTGGCTGCACCCGATGTCCAATCCAGGTTCGTCGAACAACCCGACCGACGAGATCATGATCTGGCCCTACCGCGACGGCGGGGCCGGACCGGCCGGCACCTACCAGACGACCGTCAGCATCGGCGGCGCCAACTGGGACCTCTACCGGGGCTGGATCGACGCGGGCAACGGCGTCGGCTGGAACGTCTTCTCGTTCATCCGCACCGCGAACACCACCTCCGTCAACCTGAACCTGCGCGACTTCACCGGCGACCTCATCTGGCGCGGCTGGCTGAGCGGCGACAAGTACCTCTCCAGCGTCCAGGCCGGCACCGAAGTCTTCATCGGCAGCGGACGAGTCGACACCAACAGCTACTGGGTCGACGTCCAGTAAGGATCGGCGGGCGGGCCCGGTCGGTGACCGGCCCCGCCCGCCGATCTCGCACTCCCTGATCAGACACCGATCCCCGAGCGCAGGCCGCCGGTCTGCGCCGCCGCCCCCTAGAGAAAAGGGATACCTCAATGGCAGCAGTCCTCCGATGGCGCGGCAGCGCGGCAGCGGTCTTCGCGATCGCGCTCGTGCTGGCTTCGGCGCTGACGGTCTTCATGGCACCGAAGGCCGCGCACGCCGCGCAGCTGACGCAGATCAGCAACTTCGGCAACAACCCCGGCAACCTCGGCATGCACCTGTACGTGCCCGACAATGTCACCGCGAACCCGGCAATCGTGGTCGGCATCCACTGGTGCAACGGGTCGGCCACCGACGCCTACAACGGCTGGCAGTACGACGAGCTGGCGGAGCAGTACGGCTACATCCTGATCCTCCCGAACGTGACCCGGGACTACAAGTGCTTCGACGTCTCCTCCCCGGCCTCGCTCAGCGGCACGGGCAGCGACTCGGTCAGCATCAAGTCCATGGTGGACTATGTGATCGCCAACCACGGAGCCGACCGCAACCGGGTCTTCGCCACCGGCTTCTCCTCGGGCGCGATGATGACCAACGTCCTCCTCGGGGTCTACCCGGAGGTCTTCAAGGCCGGGTCGGCGTACGCCGGCGTGCCGTTCACGTGCTTCGCGACCGACAACGGCTCGCAGTGGAACTCCGAGTGCTCCGAGGGCCGGATCGACCGCACCCCGCAGCAGTGGGGCGACGCGGTCCGGGGCGCCAACCCCGGCTACAGCGGTCCGTGGCCGCGCATGCAGCTCTGGCACGGCACCGAGGACGACGCGCTCCGCTACCCGAACTTCCAGGAGGAGATCGACCAGTGGACGAACGTCAACGGCACCGACCAGACCGCCGACTACACCGACACGCCGGAGCCGAACTGGACCCGCACCCGCTACGGCGGCACCGGCGGCCAGGCCCTGGTCGAGGCGAACAGCCTGAACGGCGTCAACCACTTCCCGCCGATCCGTGAGGCCGAGACGCTGCGCTTCTTCGGCCTGGCCGCGCAGCAGTCGGGCGCCAACGCGATCGTGGGGGCCGACTCGAACCGGTGCGTGGACGTGCCCGGCTCGCCTGCGGCGAACGGGACCCAGGCGCACCTGTGGGACTGCTACGGCGGTGTCAACCAGCAGCTGACCCGCACCTCGGCGGGTGAGCTGAGAGTGGGCGGCAAGTGCCTCGACGCGCATGGCTGGGGTACGGCCAACGGCACCGAGGTCGTGGTCTGGGACTGCTCGGGCGGCGCGAACCAGCGCTGGAACGTCAACGCGAACGGCACCATCACCAACGTCCATAACGGATTGTGCCTGGACGCGAACGGCGCGGGCACCGCCAACGGCACCCTGATCGTCCTCTGGACCTGCAGCGGCAGCGCCAACCAGCGCTGGAGCCTCCGATAGGACCCCTGCGGCGGCCGCGACCCGGTCGCGGCCGCCCATTCGAGCGCGCAGGAGCAGCTGGGACGACTCCTCCACGGCCACGCCCCGTTCGTCATCGAGCAGAGGTTTGGCGACCAGGCGA
>NZ_JAPZVP010000019.1 GCF_027622875.1 Glycomyces luteolus
CGGCGCCGCCAGCGGCACCGCCGCCGGCTCCGCCGAACGTGCCGCGGTAGTTGCCGCCGCCGCCACCGGGACGACCGCCGCCGCCAGGACGACCTGCGCCGCCGCCGCCGGGTCCGCCGCGACCGCCGCCGCGGGCCCCGCGGGGACCGCCGCTGTCACGACCGCCGCCAGCGGGACGACCGGGCATCATGCCCGGGTTCGGCCGCGGGGGCATCATGCGCGGGCTCGGGCGGGGACCGCCAGGGCGCTCGCCGCCGCCTTCAGCGGCAGCGGGACGCGGCTTGGCACCGGCGTTGCCGACGCCGAACGGGTTCTTGGGGCCCGGCTTCGGGCCGCCCGGGCGGGCGGCGGGAGCGGGCTTGGGGCCGGGCTTCGGAGCGGCGGCGGCGCGCTTGGCGGCCTCGGCCTGCTCCTGCTGGCGCTTGACCAGCTCCTCGGCGCGCTTCTGCTCCGCGGCCACCTCGATGTCGCGGGCGCTCGTGGGCTTGGCTTCGGCCGGGGCCGGCGCGGGGGCCGGCTTGGGCCCGGGCTTCGGCGCGGCCGCACCCGGCTTCGGGGCGGCCTTCTTCACGGCCTTCTTCGCTTCGGCTTCGGCCTTCGCCTCGGACTTGGCGTCCTTGGCCTCGACCTTGGCCTGCATGATCTTGGACGGGCTCGGTGCCGCCGGGCGCGGGCCCTTGGGGGCCGCCGCCTTGGCGGGTTCGGGCGTCGGGGACTCGTTCTTCCCGGCCGACGCTGCCGGGGCGCCCTGTGCGGCGTCGTATTCCTGCCGCAGTCGACGCGCGACAGGCGCCTCGACCGTGCTCGACGCTGACTTCACGAACTCGCCCATGTCACCGAGGCGGGCGAGCAGTTCCTTGCTCGTCGTGCCCAGTTCCTTGGCAAGTTCATGTACGCGGGGCTTTGCTGCCACTGCACTCCTCAATTCGAGGTCGTACGGGCAGCGCCCGCCGACCTTATCTACCGACTAGCAACGTGTTCATTCGCAGAACTTCATCGCGTGGTCTTCATTCGGTCTCTACCTGCTTCGTGTGCGGGAGTCGGCCTCTCGGCCGACTCCGACTCGACATGGGTTCGCACCGCTTCAACGTCTACCGTTCCCTCGATTCTGAGGGCTCGGGCGAACGCACGCTTACGAACTGCCTGTTCAAGGCAGTTCAGGTCGTGGTGCACATGGGCTCCGCGGCCGCTGAGGCGGCGCTGCGGGTCCGGAACCAAACGGTTCGGGGAACCCTCAGAGCGTTGAACGACGACGCGCAGCAGCTCAGCGGCCGATGCGCGTCTGCGGCATCCCACACAGGTGCGGACTACCGCTGCGTCACGTTGCGATCCGATATTCAGTCTACCTCCCGGACCGCCGACCGCCACCGGCCGGGCCGGTCTCCTCCTTCGCGCCGCCGGAGACGTGCGCGTCGGACTTGATGTCGATCCGCCACCCCGTGAGGCGCGCGGCGAGGCGGGCGTTCTGGCCTTCGCGGCCGATCGCGAGCGAAAGCTGATAGTCCGGGACGATCACCTCAGTGGAGCGCGTGGACTCGTCCACCACCCGCACCGACAGGGTCTTCGCCGGGGACAGGGCGTTCGCGACGAAGCGCGCGGGGTCCGCGTCCCAGTCGACGATGTCGATCTTCTCGCCGCCGAGTTCGCTCATGACGGCACGCACGCGCGAGCCCATCGGGCCGATGCACGCGCCCTTCGCGTTGACGTCCTTCGTTGTGGCGCGCACCGCGATCTTGGAACGGTGACCGGCCTCACGTGCGATGGCCGGAATCTCCACCGCGCCCTCGTCGATCTCGGGCACCTCGAACGCGAACAGCTTCTTCACCAGTGCCGGGTGTGTGCGCGACAACGTGATCTGCGGGCCGCGGGCGGTGCGGTTCACCTGGATGACGATCGCGCGAATCCGCTTGCCGTGCTCGTAGTTCTCGCCGGGGACCTGCTCGTTGAGGGGCAGGGTGGCCTCGATCTTGCCGAGGTCCACGGTGACGATCCCACGCTCGTTGCGCTCGCCGTGGGCCTGGACGACACCGGTGACGATGTCGCCCTCCTTGCCGGAGTACTCGCCGTAGTTGACCTCGTCGGCGGCTTCGCGCAGCCGCTGCAGGATGACCTGCTTCGCGGTCTGGGCAGCGATCCGGCCGAAGCCCTCGGGGGTGTCGTCACGCTCCGAGACGACTTCGTCCTCTTCGTTCACTACCGGCACAAGGACATTGGCGATACCGCTGTCGCGGTTCACCACTACTCGCGCGCGCTCATCGGCCCCGGGGGTGTGCTTGTAGGCGGTCAGCAGCGCCGATTCGATAGCGCCGAGGATGGTCTCGAAAGGGATGTCGCGCTCGCGTTCCAGCGACCGCAGCGCGGCCAGGTCGATATGCACCCGTACTCCTTAAGTCTTGAGTTGTCCTCACCGCGGCCGTTCAAGGCGTGCGAGCCGCGTCTTCGAGCAGACGCTCATCTCAGCTCGATCTGCACCTTGCCGGGCCCCAGCTCGGCATAGGTAGCCGAGCGGCGCACGCCGTCGGCTTCTAGTTCAATCCCCCGCTCGCTGGCGGCCGTGACGCGCCCAGTGACGGGCTCCTCCCCGATGTGCACGGCTACCAAGCGCCCAATATTACGCCGCCAGTGCCGAGGCTCGGTCAGCGGACGGTCCACGCCTGGCGAGGACACTTCCAGGGTATAGGGGGTGTCGGCGAAGGGCCCACCCGTGGAGTCCGACTCGTCCAGGGCCTTCGAGCAGGCTTTCGAGACAACCGCCACATCGTCCAGACTGATCCCGCCGTCCTTGTCCACGAGGACGCGGACGAGCAGCCGCCGACCGGCCTTGGTGACCTGCAGCCCCTCCAGGTCGTACCCGACCTTGGCCACGGCCGGAGCCAGGATCGCCTCTACCTCGGCTTGCCGCTCAGAACCCATGCGCACTTCCCTCCAGGTTGACTGTTCGGCCGAGATTAACCGCCCGGGGACAGAATGGAAAGGCAGCCTGGGAAACTGGGTGGGTGTTCACGACCCGACGCGGACTCCTGGTCGGGGCGGCCGTTCTCACGGCCGCCGGATGCACCCGGGAGACGGCACACATCATCACGTCAGACGCGGATCTCACCGCCGCGCTCCACACCGCGCGCGCGCTGGCCGCGGCCGCCGAAGCGCTGGGATTCGGCGACTTCGCCGAGGACCACCTGACCCACGCCGCCACATTGGAGCGGCTCCTGCGGCCCAATGCGGTCGCCGACAAGACCGGCGATCTCCCGGCGGACACCGCCGCGCTCGCCGAGGCCGAATCCGCGGGCAGCCAGGAGGCCGCCGACGCCTGCCTCACCACCGATTCGGACTACGCCGTGCTGTTCGGCGAGATCGCGGCCTGCCGCGCCGCCCACGCGGCGGTGCTCGCATGACCGCAGTGGACACCGGCCTCGCCGCCGAGTACGCGGCGATCTACGCCTACAGCGCCGCCGCCGTGCACCTGGACGGCGACCCGCGCTGGATCGCCGAGGAGCTCGAGGCCGAGCATCGCTCGAGGCGCGACACGCTGCTCGACTACTACGGCGAGCACCAGCTCGAGGCGGCTCCTTCCTTGGCGGGCTACGACATCGAGCCGATCGCCGACGCCGCCGCGGCCCAGGAGCTGCTGCTCGCCGTCGAAACGAGCGTGACGACCGCCTGGCGGGCGGGCGTGGTCTCGTCCGAGCCGAACGAGCGGGAGATCTGCCTGCGGATGTACGGCGATTCCGCAGCGACGCTGGCGCGCTGGCGGATCGCGATCGGCCAGTCGGCCGCCGACCCCTGGCCCGGCCGACCCGAGTAGTCCCGTCCCGTTCACCGGCGTTCAACGACATGGCCATACCCTGTATCCCCATGCTGCATACCAGTTATGCCATACTCGGTATCTCTCCACTCGGAGAGATCCAGTAGCGATACGAGGTTGCACATGAGCGTCAAACACAGCCTCCTCGCGCTGCTCGAACGGGGACCCGCCTACGGCTATCAATTGCGGGCCGCGTTCGAGAGCGCCACGGGGAACACCTGGCCGCTCAATATCGGACAGGTCTACACCACCCTCAACCGGCTCGAACGCGACGAGCTGGTCGAGGCCCTCCCGGAGAACGACTCCGGCCAGCGCCCCTACCGGATCACCGAGACGGGCCGCCGCCACCTGGCCGGCTGGTTCGCCTCGCCGGTGCAGGCCGCCGACCGGCCCCGGGACGAACTCACGATCAAGCTCGCGCTGGCGGTGACCACGCCCGGCGTGGACGTCACCGACGTGATCCAGCGGCAGCGGGGGGCGACCCTGCGCCTGCTGCAGGAGTACACGCGGCTCAAATCCGCCGAGGAGCACGCGGAACTGGCCTGGCGGCTGGTGCTGGAGTCGATGATCTTCCGCGCCGAGGCGGAGATCCGCTGGCTCGACCACACCGAGGCCGTCGTGGCCCGTGCCGAACTGCCCGCGCCGTTTCCTTTCGCGGTCGGCGAGCCGGACCCGGCCGAAGCGACGCCTGAACTCGACCGATCCCGAACCAACTGAGAGAGAACGCGGTACCCCCCAATGACCGTTCTGCACTTGAAAGGCGTGAGCCGCACCCACGGCACCGGCGAGAACCTCGTCCACGCCCTCGTCGACGCCGACCTCACGATCGAGGCCGGTGAACTCGTCGCCATCATGGGGCCCTCGGGCTCCGGCAAGTCGACCCTGCTCAACCTCGCCGGGGGGCTCGATGCCCCCACATCGGGCGAGGTGCTCGTCGAGGGCACTGTCCTCGCCTCGCTCAACAAGAAGCGGCTCGCGGCGCTGCGGCGGCGCAGCGTCGGGTACGTGTTCCAGGACTACAACCTGGTACCGAGCTTGACGGCCGCCGAGAACGCGGCCCTGCCGCTGGAACTCGACGGACTCTCCGCGGGCAAGGCCCGCAAGCTGGCGCTCGCCGCGCTGGAGGAGGTCGGGCTCGACGCCAAGCAGGCCGACCGGTTCCCCGACGAGATCTCGGGCGGGCAGGCGCAGCGCGTCGCCATCGCGCGGGCCCTCATCGGCGAGCGGCGGCTCGTGCTCGCCGACGAGCCGACCGGCGCGCTCGACTCGCACACCGGCGAGGAGGTGCTGAAGCTGCTGCGCCGCCGCTGCGACGCGGGCGCGGCAGGGCTCCTGGTCACCCACGACGCCCGGCACGCGGGCTGGGCCGACCGGGTGGTGTTCCTGCGCGACGGCAAGATCGTCGACTCCTCCGCGCCGCTGGCCGGGGCCGACAGCCTGCTCGAAGGCGCGGGTTCCTGAGGTGGGGAGACTGGTGGCGAGCCAGCGACTCGCTTTCAGGATCGCGCGCCGCGAGGCGATGCGCTACAAGGGACGGTCGGCCCTCTCGATCACGCTGCTGGGGCTGCCGCTGCTCGGCGTCGCGATCGGCGCCTCCGCCTACGACACGACCACGCTGTCGCCGGAGGAGACCGCGGTCCAGTACCTCGGTGAGAACGACGCGTACATCTCCGCGGAGTATCCGGGGGAACCGCTCGACCAGTTCACCTGGAACGAGCAGTACCCGTGGTGGGAGCTGCGGGAGAACGACGACGGCCACGAGCCGGGGACGATCACCGAGCAGGGCGTTCTGGCCGAGCTGCCGCTGGGCTCGCGGATCACCCCGTACGGCTTCTCGACCGCGAGCGAGGAGCAGGCGCAGGTCGAGACCCCCGACGGCATCGGCGAACTCGACGTCCTCGGCTACGACCTGACCGACCCGAACTACGAGGCCGCGGGGTTCACTTACCTCGACGGGTCCGCGCCGATCCGCGACGAGGTGGTCCTCAGCGAGGACGCCGCCTCGTACCTGGAGGTCGGCGTCGGCGACTCGATCACGTTGTTCAACGGCGGATCCGACGAGCAGTTCGAGGTCAGCGGGATCATCGAGATCCCGTGGGACATCAACGGCCGCTATGCGATCGCCCCGTTCTTCCCCAGCGCGACCACCGGGTGGCTGGTGGACACGCCCGATGAGCTCACCTATGAGGACGCGCTGAAGCTCAACGAGGCCGGACTGAGCGTCTGGGCGACCTCGCTCCTCGACCAGCCCTCGACGATCCCGGACGAGTACGGGTACAGCGAGATCTACTACGACGAGGCGGCGCTCACGCTCTACGTCCTCATCGTGGTGGTCGTGGTCATGGAGGTCATCCTCCTGGCGGGTCCCGCGTTCGCGATCAGCGCTCGGCGGCGCACCCGCGAGTTCGCGCTCATGAGCGCCACCGGCGCGACCCCGAAGCAGATCAGGACCGTCGTCCTGGCCGGAGGCATCCTGTTCGGCATCATCGCGGCCGTCGTCGCGGTGCTCCTGGGCATAGCGGTGGTCGCGGTCGGACGGCCGCTGCTCGAGCAGATCGTCGGCTACCGCACGCCGGGGTTGCGGGTGCTGCCGTGGCTCCAGGGCGTGCTCGTCGCCGCCGCGATCGTCACCGGTCTGCTCTCGGCGCTCGCGGCCGCGATCAGCGCCTCGCGCATCAACGTGGTCGCGGCCCTCATGGGGCGCACCCCGGGCCGCAAGGGTTCGAAGCTCTGGCTGCTGATCGGTCTGATCATGGTCGGCGGGGGCATGGTCGCGGGCTTCGCGGGCGTCACGATCTGGAGCATGCCGCTCATGGCGGGCGCGATCGTCATGCTGCAGCTGGGCCTGGTGGCCTGCACGCCGGCGCTGCTCGCGCTCACGGCGAAGCTCGGCCGCTGGATGCCGCTCGCGCCGCGCATGGCGCTGCGGGAGGCCGGACGCAACCGCGGCTCGGCCGCCCCGGCGATCGCGGCGGTCCTCGGCGTCGTGGCGGGCGGCATGGCCTTCAGCATGACCATCGCCGCCAACAACGTGCGCGGCGAGTCCCTCGCGGAGCACCTGCTGCCGCAGGGGGCGCTCACGCTGACCATGTGGAACGACAGCGACGAGTACGACCCGGAGACCGGGATGCCGACCGGCGAGACGCCTTGGGAGGAGGGGCTGGCCGAGTCGGAGGCGAGACTCGGCAAGCACCTCGACGATCTGGAGATCACCCAGATCGTGCTCTCCGAGACCGATTCGACCTGCGGCTTGGAGGACGTCGATCCCGAGAACGCCTACTGCAGCGTGACCATGACCAGGCCCGCCGAGAACGTGTGCTCGTTCTGGGAGGCCGAGGCGGAGACCGAGGAGCAGCTGCAGGCGGCGGTGGCCGCGGCCAGGGAGGACCCCAACTGCAACGAGACCGGGGACGGCTACGGGTACGGCTTCTACGAGGTCCCCACTTCTGCCGACCCCGATGTGGTCGCGGCGTACAGCGAGCTCGAGGGCGATGAGCTCGATGCGGCCGTGGCGCACCTGGAGGGCGGCGGCGTGCTCATCTCGGACCCGCTGGCGCTCACCGACGAGGGCACGGTGGTCTTCGAGCAGGAGATCGAGTCCTGGGACCCGGAGACCGGCGAGGAGAACGAATCGCAGACAACCGAGATCGAGCTGCCCGCGATGGTCGTCGACGAGAACCTGCTGGGGTACGGCAAGGTCTTCCTCAGCCCCGGCGCGGCCGAGCGGCTCGGCTTGGTCGAGTCCGTCTGGAGCCAGCGGTATCTCGTGGAGACCTCGACGGTGGTCGACAGCGCGGTCAGCGAGGCGATCTCGGCGGATCTCAACGCCGAGATGGCGGACGGCGACATCTCGGCGAACTTCCGGGTGACCGACTACAACGACCCGACGTCGTTCTACATGATGCTCGCCGTGGCCGGGCTGTGCGCGCTCATCACCCTCGGCTCGACGGCCGTGTCCACTGGGCTCATCATCGCCGAGCAGCGGAAGGACATGACCACGCTCGGCGCGGTCGGCGCCGCACCGGGGCTGCGCAAGCGGTTCGCGATGTGGCAGACCGTCATGATCGCCCTGTTCGGCTCCGCGCTCGGCACGGTGGCCGGGGTGATCGGGTACGCGCTCATCCGCGAGGCCCTCAACCGGTCCATGATGAACCAGTATCCGTGGCAGGTCCTCTACACGTGGGAACTGCCGTGGGCCAGCTTCGCGATCATGCTGGTGGCCGTGCCCGTCCTGGCCGCGATCGGGGCGCTCCTCTTCACCAAGGCGAGGCTCCCCAGTGAGCGGCGACTGACGTAGCACTCCAAGGAAGCGAAGGGCCCCAGCACATTCGTGCTGGGGCCCTTCGCCGTATTGGGGGCGGCACCGGCTCAACCCCTCGGAGACATCGGCATCTCGCGGACCGGCGCCGCCCCGATCCAGCCTAGAGACCTGATGCCACTCAACGCTGGTGCTCGGGCGTGCCGGCCGGGACGCCGCTGGAGGGCATGGTGAGGATCTCGAAGCCGTCGTCGGTGACGAGCAGCGTGTGCTCGAACTGGGCGGTCCACTTGCGATCGCGGGTGACGGCGGTCCAGCCGTCGTCCCACATCTCGTGCTCGGCGGTGCCGAGGTTGATCATCGGCTCGATCGTGAAGGTCATGCCGGTCTCGATCTCGACCTCGAGTCCGGGGTTGTCGTAGTGCGGCACGTAGAGGCCGGAGTGGAACGCGGTGCCGATGCCGTGGCCGGTGAACTGGCGGACCACGCCGTAGCCGAAGCGGTTCGCGTACGCCTCGATGACCTTGCCGACCACATTGAGCTGGCGGCCGGGCTTGACGGCCTTGATGCCGCGCCACGTGGCGGTCCAGGTGCGCTCGACGAGGTCGCGGGCCTCCTGGGAGACCTCGCCCGCGAGGAACGTGGCGTTGCAGTCGCCGTGGACGCCGCCGATGAACGCGGTGACGTCGATGTTGACGATGTCGCCGTCCTGGACCACGGTGGAGTCGGGGATGCCGTGGCAGATGACCTCGTTGAGCGAGGTACAGCAGGACTTCGGGTACTCGCGGTAGCCGAGCGTCGACGGGTAGGCGCCGAGGTCGCACAGGTACTCGTGGACGATGCGGTCGAGCTCGTCGGTGGTGATGCCGGGGACGACGGCCTTGCCGACGGTCTCGAGGGCGTCGGCGGCGATGCGGCCGGCGACGCGCATCCGCTCGATCGTCTCGGCGTCCTTGACCTCCGAGCCTGTGAACGGCGACGGCGCGGGCTTGCCGACGTACTCGGGCCGCTCGATCGCGTCGGGGACACTCCTGCGGGGGCTCTGCCTGCCTGGGCGCAGCGCGGGACGGGATTTCATCCGCCAAGCCTAGCCCGGGCGGCACACGGGCCCGGCCACGCGATCCCACGCACCGTGGATCACCGCAGCGGCTCCGTTACCGAGACGACGCGGAAAAAGCGCCCCGGTGCCGGCGAAAACCTCTTGCGTTCCGGGTCGTCAGGCAGCATTCTGAGAAAACCGGCGAACCCGTGACCGAGCACATCGGAACGGGCCTGTCCGGGACCCCGCACGGCTCTCCGAGGACGCCAGACCTCCCCTGCCGAGCCGGCGCGGGGCGCGGCTCCCGCAGGAGTTCCGCGGCCCGGCTCAGGCCGGGCCCGGTGTACGACACCTCCCGCGGTCGAGCGCCCCGCCTGTCCAACCCAGGCGGCGTGCAGTCGCCCCGCGTCGGCTCACCGCACTCCCTTGCATGCGCGAAGGCCCGCAGCCTTCGCATCGGCTGCGGGCCTTCACGAACGATCAGCGCTAAGCGGCTTCGAGCTCCTTCGTGGGCGCCTCCGCGCCGGGCTCGGCCGCGGCCATCGCATCCGAAGAGGACACTTCCTGCGCCAGCCGCTCCCAGAGCATCCCGCCGGAGTGGGCGAGCGCGCCGACGATCGAGGGGACGAACGGCAGCACCCAGTCGGCGAGGAACCCCGCGTGAGGCATGTTCAGCACGAGCATGGCCGATCCGGCGCACAGCAGGCCCTGCAGCGTCCCGCGCCAGGCGGCGCGGGTGCCGTCCACGACGGCCTCGCGGCGCTCGGTCGCGGGGTCGTGGAACTCAGAGAGGCCCGCGGCGTCGCGCCGGCCCAGGTAGGCGCCGACGACCGCCTGGACGGCGGTGCCCGAGACGACGGCGGCGAGGAGGCTGTTCTTGGTGACCACGTAGATCAGAACGAACAGCAGTCCGCCTCCGAGAACGGTCAGCACGCCCCTGATCCAGTCGACCTTCTCGCCGGGGTACCAGTAGTACTTGGTGACGCCCTCGGAAATCTGTCGTTCGAACTTCCCCATGCCGGTCGCTCCCCTTTCGCGGACGCAGCCGTCAAGCTGCGCATGACACGCACGGAAGTCATTATGCGCGGCACCGGGCGGCGGTTCGGCGGAATCCCTCTCAGTCACCTTTGTGGAATTTCGCGCAAGGTGATCGAGATGCCGGATTCCACGCGTTCCGTGAGGCCCTCACTGGCCCTATGGACGAGTCTAGGGAAGGATCGCCGACGCGTGAGTCGGCGATCCGACAATCGCGTCAGTGAACCTGGACGACCGGTCCCGCGAGGCCCTTGATCTCCTCGGGCAGGTCCGCGCCCATCGCCTCGGCCAGTTTCACGGCCTCCTCGATGAGCGTCTCCACGATCTGCGACTCCGGCACGGTCCGGATGACCTCGCCCTTGACGAAGATCTGGCCCTTGCCGTTGCCGCTCGCGACGCCCAGGTCGGCCTCGCGGGCCTCGCCGGGCCCGTTCACGACGCAGCCCATCACGGCCACGCGCAGCGGCACGGGCAGTCCCTCGAGTCCGGCGGTGACCTGCTCGGCCAGCGTGTACACGTCCACCTGGGCGCGGCCGCACGACGGGCAGGAGACGATCTCCAGGCCGCGTTCCTTGAGGCCCATCGACTCCAGGATCTGGTTGCCGACCTTGACCTCCTCGACCGGCGGGGCCGAGAGGGAGACGCGGATGGTGTCGCCGATGCCCTCGGCGAGCAGCGCACCGAACGCGGCGGCGGACTTGATCGTGCCCTGGAACGCGGGCCCGGCCTCGGTGACCCCCAGGTGCAGCGGGTACTCGCACTGCTGCGAGAGGAGCCGGTAGGCCTTGATCATGACGACCGGGTCGTTGTGCTTGACCGAGATCTTGATGTCGCGGAAGTCGTGCTCCTCGAACAGCGAGGCCTCCCACAGCGCGGACTCGACCAGCGCCTCCGGAGTGGCCTTGCCGTACTTCTGGAGCAGGCGCTTGTCGAGCGAACCGGCGTTGACGCCGATGCGGATCGGCGTCCCGGCGTCCTTCGCGGCCTTGGCGATCTCCCCCACGCGGTCGTCGAACTGCTTGATGTTGCCGGGGTTGACGCGCACGGCGGCGCATCCGGCGTCGATCGCGGCGAAGACGTACTTCGGCTGGAAGTGGATGTCGGCGATGACCGGGATCTGCGACTGCTTCGCGATGATCTTGAGCGCGTCGGCGTCGTCCTGGGTGGGGCACGCGACGCGCACGATGTTGCAGCCGGTGGCGGTGAGCTCGGCGATCTGCTGCAGCGTCGCGCCGATGTCCGAGGTCCGGGTGGTGGTCATCGACTGGACGCTGATGGGCGCGCCGCCGCCCACGAGCACGCCGCCGACGTTGAGCTGCCGGGTCTGGCGGCGCGGGGCGAGCGGCTCGATGTCGTGGTCGTGGCGCTTGGTGGGGATACCGAGGTTCACTGCGGTCATGTGGCTAGTTTCCACCTTGATTCGCGGGTTAGTTGAAGATAGTGATCGGGTTGACGATGTCTGCGGTGATCGTCAGCAGCATGAAGCCGCCCAGGAGGACGATGACAGCGTAGGTCAGCGGCATGAGCTTCATGTAGTCGACACGCCCCGGGTCCGGTCGGCCGCGCCTGGCGGCGACCCACGAGCGGGCCTTCTCGTACCAGGCGATGGCGATGTGTCCGCCGTCCATCGGCAGGAGCGGCAGCAGGTTGAAGATGCCGATGAAGTAGTTGAGCACCACCAGGAGCATGAAGAACATCGCCCACTGGTCGTACTGGACCATCTCGCCGCCGAGGCGCGAGGCGCCCACGACGCTGACGGGCGAGTCGGCGTCGCGCTCGCCGCCCATGATCGCGTCCCACAGCGGCGGGATCTTCGAGGGCAGCTGGCCCAGGGCGATGAACGTCTCCTTGAACATGTCGCCGGTGGTGCTGAAGGTCTCGCCGATGCCGTCGATCGGGCCGACGGCGACCGTGGGGGCGATCGACGGGTCGGTGTAGACGAAGACGCCGAGGCGGGCCACCGTCTCGGTCTTGCCGTCCTCGGTCTCGACGGTCGCGGCGTACGGGACGACCTCAGTGGTCTTCTCGGTGCCGTCCGAGTCGACGGTGACGGCGACCGGCTGGTCCGGGGTGAGGCCGGAGACGGTGGCGACGAGCGACTCCCAGTCGGTGACGGCGGTCCCGCCGACCGAGGTGATCGCGTCGCCGTCCTCGATGCCCGCAGCGTAGGCCGGGCCTTCGATCTGGCCTTCGGGGCAGTCCCCCGCGGCGGCGGCCGTGTCGGTGGACTCGACGCAGGGGGCGACGGCGACCCGCGCGTTCTGCTCGGACTCGGTCACCTGCTCGGCGTAGGCCGGGTTCTGGGTGACGCCGACGAAGGCGACGAGGATCCACAGGGCGATGAAGCCGATGATGAAGTGGGTGACCGAACCGGCCGCGAGCACGATCGTGCGCTGCCACAGGGGCTTGCGCCAGAACACCCGCTGCTTGTCCTTCTCGTCGAGGTCTTCCTCATCCTCTTCGAGCGGGGTCATGCCGACGATCTTGACGAACCCGCCGAGCGGGATGCCCTTGACGCCGTACTCGGTCTCTCCCTTGTGAAAGGACCACAGGGTGGGGCCGAAGCCCACGAAGTAGCGGGTGACCTTCATGCCGAAGCCCTTGGCCGTGAGCATGTGGCCGAATTCGTGCAGGCTCACAGAAATGAGAATCGCCAAGGCGAACAGGACGATCCCGGTGATGTAGGCCAGCAAGTCGGTCTCCTTCTAACGCTCGGACGCGTCCAACACTAGCCGTCGGGCGCACGCGCGCGCCCAGTTCTCCGCTTCGAGTACGTCTGCGACACTGGAGGGTCGCTCGAACTCCGGAGCGGCGGCGAGGACGGCTTCGATGGTGTCGACGATGCCGAGGAACGGGAGCCGCCCGTCGCGGAAGGCCGCGACGGCTTCCTCGTTGGCGGCGTTGTAAACGGCGGGCATGAGGCCGCCGGCGCGGCCGGCGTCCTTGGCGAGGGCGACGGCCGGGAACGCGGTCTCGTCGAGCGGCTCGAAGTGCCAGTCGGCGCCCCGCGTCCAGTCGACGGGCTTCGCGGCGCCGGGGAGGCGGTCGGGCCAGGCGAGCGCGTGGCCGATGGGCAGGCGCATGTCCGGCGGGGAGGCCTGGGCGATGGTGGAGCCGTCGGTGAACTCGACCATCGAGTGGATCACCGACTGCGGGTGCACCACGACCTCGATGTCGTCGTACGAGACGTCGAAGAGCTCGTGGGCCTCGATCACTTCCAGGGCCTTGTTCACCATGGTCGCGGAGTTGATCGTGACGACCGGGCCCATCGCCCAGGTCGGGTGCGCGAGCGCCTGGTCGACGGTGACCTCGGCGAGCTGGTCGCGGGTCTTCCCGCGGAACGGCCCGCCCGAGGCGGTGAGCACGAGCTTGGCGACGCGCTCCATCGAACCCGAGCGCAGGCACTGGGCCAGCGCGGAGTGCTCCGAGTCGACCGGGACGAGCTGGCCGGGCTTGGCGACTTCTCGAACGAGCGGACCGCCCGCGACGAGGGACTCCTTGTTTGCAAGGGCCACTTGGCGTCCCGCTTTGAGGGCAGCGAGAGTCGGTTCGAGGCCGATGGAGCCGTTGATGCCGTTGAGGACGGTGTCGCAGGGCCATGCCGCGAGTTCGGTCATGGCACTGCGACCGGCGATGAGCTTCGGCATCCTGGCGTCGCCGGAGGTCCAGCCCGCCTTGGTGGCGGCGGCGAACAGCCGCAACTGGATGTCCTCAAGGGACTTGGCGTCGGCGACCGCGACGACGTCGACCTCCAGTTCGATCGCCTGCTCGGCCAGCAGCGCCGGGTTGCCGCCGCCCGCGCCGATGCCGACGACGCGGAAGCGGTCGGGATTGGCGCGGACGATGTCGATGGCCTGGGTGCCGATGGAGCCGGTGGAGCCCAGGAGCACGATCTCGCGTTGGTCAGTCACGGGCATGATTATCCGCTAGCGGAAAACCACCGTCTTGGTGCCGTTGATGAGGACGCGGTCGTCCAGGTGGGCGGCCAGGCCTCGGGCGAGGCAGGTCGATTCGAGGTCGCGTCCGGCGGCCACGAGCTCCTCGGGGCTGTGGGCGTGGTCGACGCGGGCCACCTCCTGCTCGATGATGGGGCCCTCGTCGAGGTCGGCGGTGACGTAGTGGCAGGTCGCGCCGATGAGCTTGACGCCGCGCTCGTGAGCCTGGTGGTAGGGCCTGGCGCCCTTGAAGCTCGGCAGGAACGAGTGGTGGATGTTGAGGATCTTCCCGGGGAGCTTCGCGCAGAAGTCCGAGGAGAGGATCTGCATGTAGCGGGCCAGGACCACGGTGTCGATGCGCTCCTCCTCGATGAGGTCGAGGATCCGCTGCTCCTGCACCGCCTTGCCCTCCGGGCCGACGGGCAGGTAGTGGAAGGGCACGCCCGAGGAGGCGGCGAGGTCGGCCCAGTCGGGGTGGTTCGAGACGACCGCGGCGGCCTCGCCGTGGAGGGCGCCGATGCGGAAGCGGTAGAGCAGGTCGTTGAGGCAGTGGCCCTGCTTGGAGGCCATGATGAGGACGCGGCGCTTGACGGCGCGGTCGTGGAGGTGCCAGTCCATGTCGAATTCGCGGGCGACCTCGGCGAAGCCGACGGCCAGCTCGTCGCGCTCGGCGGCAGTGGTGAACTCGACCCGCATGAAGAAGCGACCCGATCCGTGCTCGGAGAACTGCTGGGAGTCCTCGATGTTGGCGTCGCGGCGGGTCAGGAAACCCGAGACGGCGTACACGATGCCGAGGCGGTCGGGGCACGAGAGCGTGAGCACGAACTGGCTGGTCATCCTACCAATGATACGGAGCGGTCCGAGCGGGCGACAAATCGACTGCCGTCATGGACGGCCTGTCATGAGATGTCCTGTTCCGCCCGGACCGGTACCGAACTCACGCCGGACAAGGAGGAAGGGCGGACTCTTTCGAGTTCACCCTTCGACCTTTATTGTAACTCACTCAGAGTAAAAAGCAAGTGACTCTACGCTCCGATTTCGGCGCTCAACTGCTCCATGAACGACTTGGTGCTGTCCTCCACGGTCACGTCGCCGAAGATCATCGTCTCGAACACGCCGAGCATGATGTCCGCGGCGGAGCCGGAGCCGACCGGCGGCACCGGCGGGCCCTCGGCGAGCTCGGGGGTGATCGCCGCGATGAAGTCGGCGCCGAGCTTCTGGTCGGCGGGGAGGTTCGGCAGGATCCGGTCGCGCTGCGCGGTGTTCGAGGGCACGCCCCGGTCACCGAGCATGAGGTCCAGCGACTCGTCGCTGTTGAGCAGGAAGTCCACCAGACTCGCGGCCGCGGCCTGGTCCGAGGTGGTGCGCGAGATCGACCAGTACATGGCCGACTTCAGGTAGAGGCCCGGCTGGGTGCCGGTGCTCTCGCCGGGGACGCGCAGCAGGACCAGGTCCGAACCGAGGACCTTCTGGATCGCTCCGATCTGGTTGGTCCAGTAGAACTCGGTGACACCGGTGCCGGTCGCCAGCGGCGCCTGGTCCTGGCCCGCGGAGAAGGCCTCGACGATCTTGCTCGGCTCGGGGATGGCCCCGGCGTCGCGCAGGTCGAGGACCATCTGCCACCACTCGTTCATGGTGGCCTCGGTGAAGCCGAGCCCGCCCTCGGGGGTGTAGAGGCTCTCGCCCTTCTGGCGCGCGAAGATGTTGAACAGCGATTCGTTGCTGAACGAGATCGCCGAGTTGCCGATCGCGTCGCCCTTGGTGGACAGGTCGGTGATGAACTGCGAGAAGTCCGCCCACGACCAGGTCTTGTCGTCGGGCATGGCCACGCCGGCGGCCTCGACCAGGGCCGGGTTGACCAGCAGCGCCATAGCGTTCACGCCGGTGCCGATGCCGTAGGTCTCGCCGTCGAGCTGGCCGGTCTTGAGCGTGCTCTCCTCGATCTTGGAAAGGTCGATGCCGATGTCGTCCAGCGGCAGGAGGGCGTTCTTGTCGGCGTAGTCGCGCAGGTAGCGCTCGTCCTGCTGGAGGACGTCGGGCGCGTTGTTGCCGGAGACCGAGACGTTCAGAGCGTCCCAGTAGGCGTCGAACTCGTTCGGGCTCGGCTTGATCGTGATGCCGTCGTTCTTCGCGAGGAACGCGTCGACGATCTTCTGGGTGTACTCGTGGCGCGGGTCGGAGCCCCACCACCAGAAGTCCAGCTCGCCGTCGCCCTTGTCGGCGCCGCCGCCGCCGTCGTTGCCGCAGGCCGCGAGGAGGGGTGCGGATGCGGCGCCGAAGATCCCGGCTTTGGCGAGCGTTCTCCGAGAGACGCCCGAGGGGTTGGATGACTTCATTGTCGTTGTCCTTTCAGGACTGCGTGAGGGTTGTTTGCCGGTTTACTTGATGCCGGTGGTGGCGATACCCCGGACGAGGTAGCGCTGGCCGGCGAGGAAGAACCCGAAGATCGGGCCAAGTGCCACAATAGACATGGCGAAGAGCGCGCCCCAGTTGGTGGTGCCCGTCGAGTCCATGAACAGCCGCAACGCGAGCGGCACCGTCTGGAGGTCGACGTCGCGCAGGTAGATCAGCTGCGAGTAGAAGTCGTTCCAGGTCCAGATGAACGTGAAGATCGCGGTCGTGGCGAGCGCGGGCATGCACAGCGGCATGATGACGCGCAGGTAGGTGCCCCAGTAGCCGCAGCCGTCGATCGAGGCGGCCTCGTCGAGCTCCTTCGGCAGGCCCCGGATGAACTGGACCATGAGGAAGATGAAGAACGCGTCGGTCGCCAGCAGCTTCGGCACGATGAGGGGCCAGAAGGTGTCGACCCAGCCGAGGTTGTTGAACAGGATGTACTGCGGGATGATGACGACGTGGATCGGCAGCATGATGGTGCCGAGCATGATCGCGAAGAGCATGCCGCGCATGGGGAACTTGAGCCTCGCGAAGGCGTAGGCGGCCATGGAGCACGACACCAGGTTGCCGAGGATCGACCCGGCCACGATGACCATCGAGTTCCAGATGTACTTCTCGAACGGGTGCGGGAGGGCGTTCCAGCCGTCCGCGTAGTTGCCCCATTCCCAAGAGGACGGGATGAGGCCGGGGTCGGCGAAGATCTCGTCGAGCGGCTTGAGGCTGGCCGAGAGCATCCACAGCAGCGGGTAGATCATGACCATCGCGGCGGCGATGAGCACCAGGTGGAACAGGAACCGCTTGACCCCGAGGGTCGCGGGGCTCTGCTTGGCGCGCGACCTGGACGGCGCGGGGGTCGGAGTCTCAGTCATTGTCGCCATAGAACACCCAGAATTTCGACATCAGGAAGTTGAGCGCGGTGAAGATCGCGATGATGGCCAGCAGGAGCCAGGCGATGGCCGAGGCGTACCCCATGTCGAACTGGGTGAAGCCCTGGTCGTAGAGGTACAGCGTCAGGAACATCGTGGAGTCGGCCGGGCCGCCCTTGCCGCTGGAGATGATGAACGCCTGCGTGAAGGACTGGAACGAGTTGATGATCTGCAGCACGAGGTTGAAGAAGATGATCGGGGTCAGGAGCGGCAGGGTGACGCTCACGAACCGCTGCATCACACCGGCGCCGTCGATCTTGGCGGCCTCGTAGTACATGGTGGGGATCTGCCGCAGGCCCGCCAGGAAGATGATCATCGGTGAGCCGAAGGTCCACACGTGCAGGATGATCAGGGTGCCGAGGGCGTAGTCGGGGTGCGAGACCCAGCCTTCGCCCTGGATGCCGAAGATCGCGAGGACCTGGTTGACGAGCCCTTCGGTGCCGAAGACCTGCCGCCACATGATCGCGATGGCGACGGAGCCGCCGAGCAGCGAGGGCAGGTAGAAGATCGAGCGGTAGAAGGCCATGCCGCGCAGGCCGCGGTCGAGGACGATCGCGAGGAGGAGCGCGGCCGCGAGCTGCAGGGGCACCGACACGAAGGTGTAGACGGCGGTGACCTTGATGGCGTTCGCGAGGCGCGGGTCCTCGAACATGCGCGCGTAGTTCTCGCCGCCCACCCATTCGCCGTAGCCGAGGCTGTAGTCGGTGAACGAGAGGTAGAACGAGGCGATCATGGGCCCGATGGTGATGGCCAGCAGGCCGATCAGCCACGGCGACAGGAAGCTCAGCGCCGCCCACCGCTCGCGGGAGCGGATGGACCTGCCGGTCCTCCTGCGGGCCCGTTCCGGGCCCGGGGAGGGTGCGGAAGCGGCCGGCCCGGGGGGTGCTCCCGAGCTGCGCTGCTTCGGGCGCACCACAGCGACATCGTTGTCGGTCATAAGGTTTTGGGACCTTTCGGAGGGGGGGGTCGGCTCCTAGATCACATCAGGCTATGCAACCGCTTGCCTCTTGTCAATGCTCCAACTTAAATTCCTCGATATCTTTCGGGCCGCAGTGCAGGTTCGTCGCCGCAATGCCCACCCGTCACTCCCGCAACGAGAAGCGGCCCGTCCGGGAGTGTTTCCGGACGGGCCGCCGAATCCCTGGCGTCAGGGGCGGTCAGAACCCAGCGGGCGACCGCTTCTCAACGGGCGCAACGGAGTCGTCGCCCTCCTTGATGCCGTATTTGGAGTAGAGCCGCCCGAGCGGGCCCGGGACCCACCAGTTGGCGCGGCCCAGCAGGCGCATCGTGGCGGGCACCAGGAGCATCCGCACGACGGTGGCGTCGAGGAAGATCGCGATCGCCATGCCCAGGCCGATCATCTTCATGAAGGTGATGCCGCTGAAGGCGAACGCCCCGACCACCACGATCAGGATCAGTGCGGCGGCGGTGATGATCGAGCCGGTGGACTGCATGCCTCGCAGCACCGCGGTGCGGTTGTCGGCCCCCCTGTCCCACTCCTCCCGCACCCGCGAGAGCAGGAAGACCTCGTAGTCGGTGGCGAGGGCGAAGAGCAGCGCGATCATGAGCAGCAGGTTCGACGGGTCGATGTAGCCAGAGGGCGTGAAGTCCAGGACGCCGGACAGGTGGCCCTCCTGGAAGATCCACACCACGACGCCGAGCGCGGCGCCGAGCGAGACGGCGTTCATCAGGACCGCCTTGACCGGCAGCACGATCGAGCCGAAGGCCAGGAACAGCACCACCATGGTGACGATGACGATGTATCCGAGCATGTAGGGCAGGCCCTCGCCGATCGCGTCGAGCATGTCGACCCGGTCGGAGGCGCCGCCGGTCACGTACAGCTCCGCACCGTCCACTTCGATGGCGCGGGCGTCTTCGATGAGGGCGCGGGCATCGGCGCTGAACGGATCGAGGTCGTAGAGGACGTCGAAGAGGGCGGCGTCGGAGGTCGGCTGCGCCGCGGGCACGACGTCGTCGACGTTGTCGAGGGCCAGGAGCGCTTCAGTGGCCTCCGCGGCGGCTTCTTGGCCACCGGTGACCATGACCTGGAACCGCTCCTCGTTCCCGCCCGGGAAGTCGGCGGCGATGGTCTCCGTGACGATGCGCGACTCGGAGTCCTCCGGCATGTCGCGCTCGTCGACACCGCCGAACTGCACGCCCAGGATCGGGCTGGCGAGCAGCGCCATGAACGCCAGGACGGGCAGCAGCACGAGCACGGGACGGCGCATCACGCCGGCCGCGAGACCGTGCCAGAACCCGGTGTCGGTCTTCGGCTCCTTGTTCTTGCGCCAAGGCAGGCGGCCCTTGTCGACGCGGTGGCCGAGCAGGTAGAGCAGTGCGGGCAGCGCCACGAGCGCAGAGAGCATGGCGACGCCCACGGCGGACATGACGCCGTACGCGATGCCGTGCAGGAACGGCACGTCGACCAGGAGCAGGCCGCCCATCGAGAGCACGATGATGATGCCGGAGACCATCACGGTGCGCCCGGCGGTAGCGACCGTGTTGAGCACCGCGCGGCGCTTGTCGCGGCCCGCGGCGAGCTCCTCTCTGAACCTGCGCAGCACGAACAGCGAGTAGTCGATGGACATGCCGAGGCCGATGATGGTGATGACGTTCGCGGCGAAGACCGAGACGTCGGTGAACTCGGTGATGACGCGGGTGATCGCGAAGCCGCCGAGGATCGACATGCCGCCGATGAGCAGCGGCAGCGAGGCGGCCACGAGCGCGCCGAAGACCACGATCATGATGAGCAGCAGGATCGGCATCGAGATCATCTCGGCGATCTCGAGGTCGTGCTGGACCTGCTCGTTCAGGTCGGCGAAGATCGCCGCGCCGCCGCCGAGCGAGACGGTGAGGTCGCCGGTGTCCCCGGCGTCCCGCAGCTGGCCTTCGATCGTCTCGAAGACCTCGGCCTGGGCCTCGTCGGAGGACCCGGCGAGCGAGACGGCCGCGTAGGTCGCGTGCCCGTCCTCGGAGACGAAGGAGGGCAGCTGCGTGTCGTAGTAGGAGGTGACGCTCTCGACCTCGTCGATCGCGGCGATGTCGGCGACGGCGCTCTCGACGGCCGCGGCGAACGCCGGGTCGTCGGCCGTCAGCGTCTCGGACTCGTACAGGACCACGACCTCGGCGCCGGTGGAGCCGAACTCCTCCTCGATCGCCTCGGCATCGAGCACCGACCGGGACTCCTGGGAGACGTAGCCGCCGTCCGTGAACTCGTCGAAGACGCCGAGCCCCCAGGTCGCGCCGATCGCGAAGACCGCGGCTATGCCGGCGACGATGAGCCAGCGGGTCTTGATGACCGCTCTGCCTAGCAGGGAGTACATGTGCTTCTCCTAAAAGGGAGGCATTGACCGCTGGTGCACGAGGGGCGCCTGGCGGTAGGATGGTGAGCGTTGATTAGTTAGCTAACAGTGTTCACTTTAATAAACGCCCATTGAGTGAGTCAACACCGTTAACCAAGTTGTAGCCTGAGGAGAGCAGTGACCTCGACCACCGCGGGAGGCCCGTCCCGCCGCGAACGGATGCGCGCCGAGACGATCGCCGAGATCAAGGCGAGTGCCAGGGGCCAACTGCTGCAGCACGGCCCGAGCGGGATCTCCTTGCGCGCCATCGCCCGCGACGTCGGCGTCACGGCCGCCGCGCTGTACCGCTACTTCGACAGCCTGGACGCGCTCCTCTTGGAGCTCTGCTGCGACCTCTACGACGAACTTATCGCCGAAACCCGCAAGGCGATGGACGGATCACCGCCTGAGGCGCACCTCGAACGGATGAAGGCCTGGGTCTGGGCGTTCCGCGCCTGGTCAGTGGGCAACCGCCGCGAATTCGAGCTCATGATCAGCTATCCCGACGGCAACAGCGCGATGTCGATCTGCGCCGACCCGAAGACCATCGACGCCGGGGAATTCGACGCGGTGACGCTGAAGTCGATGGAGCACGCCCAGATGTGCGGGCGCGAACTCGCCGCCTTCTACCGGCAGACCAAGGGCGAAGGATTCGACTTCGGCGCGGCCACGATGCCCGAGATGTCCGAGGGGCTCAAGCAGGAGCTCATCGAGAGCTGCTCCGTGATGATCATCGGCGAACGGCTGCCGGTGTCGTGGGTGTTCGCGTTCACCTCGGCCTGGGTGCGCGTGTTCGGGCTGGTCACCATGGAAGCGTTCGGGTCGCTCCCGGTGCAGGACAACATCGACGAGTTCTACAGGGCCCAGATCAAGTCGATGCTGCGCGACTTCGGCATGGAAGAGTGAACGGCCGGGCCGATGCGGCCCGGCCGTGCCCGAAGTCCTAGGCGGACGCCTCTTCGGCCTTCTGGCTCCGGATGTCGTGCCCGACGCTGGTCATGCACTTGCCGGAGTTCAGGTTCCACTTCCAGCCGTGCATCTGGCAGGTCAGGACGCCTTCCTCGACCTTGCCGAACACCGAGAGGTCGGCCTTGAGGTGCGGGCAGCGGCGCTGGAACTGCCAGCCCTGCACGGAGATGTCCTCGTCGTCGGGGCGCTGCTCGGCGTACCAGCCCTCGGCGTACTGCAGGCGCTCTTCCGAGAGGCACTTGAAGAACGCGTACACGTACTCGTTGTACTGGCCGATGCGCGCGGCCGTGAAGCGGCAGGACAGGAAGAGCGAGTTGACCCAGTCGACCTCGCGGATGTAGAGCAGGTGCTCGATGAGGCGCCGCTCGGTGCGGAACCGGTAGCGGACCTTCGCGCCGTCGTCGTGGTAGATCCTGCGTTCGAGGAAGTCGAAGACGATCGACTCGACCACCTGGTCGGAGTCGGCCGCGGTGAGGTCGAAGCGGACGGGCCCGCCGATGCCGGTGGCGATGTGCTCGGCCGACTCCATGAGCGGCTCGATGCGCTCGCGCAGCGTCTCGAGGACGTCGATCTCCGGGTGCGCCCAGGAGGCCTTCTCCGCTTCGAGGCGCGGCTGCATCCGCTCCTTGTACTCGTCCAGGTGCTGCTTCTTGTTGTCGAACCACGCCCGCAGGTCGTCGACGGGGTGCACGACCGAGGCGGAGCCGTCGGCGCTGACCTCGGCCACGGAACCGGGCAGCAGGATGATGTTCTGCTTGCGCCCCTGCTCCTCCAGCCAGTCCACGTACGACATCTGGTCGGGGAAGATGTTGCCCTCGTCGCCGAACACGTCGTTGAACTGGTACAGCGAGTCGTCGAGGAAGCAGGGCGGGCCCGCGATCGGGAAGACCCAGTCGCCCTTGACGTCGTCGATGTAGCGCAGCGAGCGGTCGAAGCCGCGCTCGCGCTTCTGCTTCCCGAAGGCGCGCTTGGCGTTGTCGGGCAGCTCGTAGACCATCGGGAACCAGATCGCGCCCGAGAACTGCAGCAGGTGGGCGTGGATCTTGCCGTGCTGCAGGAACACGCTCATGTCCGTGGGCCGCGCGTCGTTCTGGTTGAGCATGCGGGTGCCGTCGGCGTCCTCGACCCACAGCGACGAGTCGCCGATGGGGCCGTCAGTGGGGCTCGTGAGCGCCTGGATCATGACCTTGACGCCGCCGGGGAGCTCCACGATCTCCTCGGAGACGGTCTTGATGAACTTGTGGAAGCCCAGGGCCCGCAGCTCCGACTCCAGCTCCGAGGTGGGGTACTCCGGGAGGAGGACGGTCGTGTCCTTGCTGATGTGCTCCGAGAGGTTCTCCTCGTCGAAGTGGTCGCGGTGCAGGTGCGAGACGTACAGGTAGTCGGCCTGCCCGAGCGTGTCCCAGTCGAGCTGCGAGTTGTCGGGGAAGGGGAACCAGGAGGCGAAATAGGCGGGGTTCACCCAGGGATCGCACAGGATCGACCCCGCGGCGGTCTCGATGAACATGCTGGCGTGGCCAGTACCGGTGATTCGCACTGTGACCCTTCCGGACGAGAGGACGACGACCGTTCCAGCCTACAAGTCACAGCTCCGACGGGGCCGGGACGTTCGTCCTTGTGGCGTGGGAGACTGTGGCCGAACAACGAAGATGTCGGAGGAAGTCACATGGCCGCAGAAGAGCAGGTGCTCTCGCCCGCGCAGCGCAAGCCCACCAGCCGCAAGGCCCTGTACACCGCGCTGAGCGTCGCCATCGTCATCAACCTGGCGTACCTGTTCGGCAACCACCAGGGCTGGATCGAGGACGTCTTCATCGGCATCACCGTCGTGGTGCTCCTCGGCGTCATCGTCACCGACGCCTGGATGCGCAAGACCGGCCTGCGCTAGGCGCCGTCCCACGAACATGAAGAGGGCGGGTCCGCTGTCGCGGGCCCGCCCTTCCTCGTCGTCTACGGCTAGTGCATCATGCCGCGGCGGGCGAACATCTCGCGCACCTCGCGCAGCGCCGAGTCCACCTCGGCCTCGAAGTACCCGCCCTGGACCAGTGAGAACTGGCTCGTGTCGAGTTCGCGATCGGAGAGCGGGACCGGGTTGCGCCCGGTCATCGCCGCGGAGACCGCGTCGAACATCTGGTCGACCTGGCCCGGGTCGTAACCCGAGCCGAATCGGCGGGGCTGGAAGGCCCGGCGCATCTGCTCCAGGCGCTGCACGTCGTCCGGGGTGAACGGGGAGTCGGACGCCCGCATCTCGGTCGTCATCTCTTCGCGGCCGTGGCGGCCGGGGGCCTCGAAGCCGCGGCCCTCGTACGGGTTGCGGCGGCCGAAGTCCGGCGGGGTCGCCGTGCCGCGCGGAGCGCCCGGCTGGCCGAAGCCGGCAGGGTCGGCGGGAGGCGGGGGCTGCTGGCCGAAGCCGGCAGGGTCGGCGGGAAGCGGGGGCTGCTGGCCGAAGCCGCCTTCGGCGGGGCCGGGCGGCGGACCGGCGGGGGCGCCGAAACCGCCTGTCGGCTCGTGCTGCTGCGGTCCGCGGTCGAAGCCCTGCTGCATCGGCGGGCTCGGCGCGGCCGCGCGGCGGCCGTAGCCGGTGTCCTCCTGCGGCTGCTGGCCGAAGCCGCCCTGCCCGTACTCGCGGCCGCGAGGTGCCCCGTACGGGTCGGACTGGTGCGGTTCGGGGCGGCCCATCGGGTTCTGCCCCATGCCGTTCACGAGGCTCTGCGGGATCGCCTGGGTCGGCGCCGCGGGCGGCATCGGCTCGGGTTCGGGCTGGTTGTAGCGCCCGGCCTGCGGGATCGCGCCGGAGGGCGGACCCTGCTGGCCTCCCGGCATGGGCGGCTGCGGCATCGGCGGCTGCTGCGGCATGCCGCGGCGGCTCCCCGTGTCGCTGAACTCGTCGTCGTAGGCCGCGCCGAACCCGGGAGCGGGTTCGGGCGCGGACCGCCGGCCCTGGCCGTAGACGCCTTGGGCGTCTCCCGGGCCGAAGGCGGGCGCGTCGTTCGGGCCGAAACCGCCGGGTGCGTCGCCCGGGGCGAAGCCGCCGGGGCCGTCGTTCTGCCCGAACGGACCGCCGGGGACGTCGCCTTGGCCGAAGCCGCCGCGCCGCGGGTCGGACTGGAGCGGGAGCTGCTCGGTGGCGCCATGCGGGTTCGGACCGGCCTGCGGGCCTTCGTGCATCGGCATCCCGGCGCGCGGGACGGCCTGCGTGGGCGGGGCGAAGTCGCTGCGCACGGGTTCGGGACCGCGGGGGGCGCCGTACTCGTTGCCGAAGCCGCCCGGTTCAGGGGCGCCGCCGCGCGGGCCGAAGCCGTTGCCGCCGTTGGGGCCTCGCTGGCCGCCGAAGTCGCCCTGACCGGGTCCGAACTCGCCTTGGCCGAAGTCGTCGCGGGGCGGAGCGAACTCGCCCTGCCCGCGTCCGAACTCGCCTTGGCCGGGACCGAACTCGCCTTGGCCGCCGCGTCCGAACTCGCCTTGGCCGGGACCGAAGTCGCCCGGGCCGCCGCGACCGAAGTCCTGGCCCCCACCGCGGTTCGCTCCGCCGCGATTGGCGAACGGGTCGTCGTAGTCCTCGTCGGGGGGACCGGCGAGGAAGCCGAAGCCCTCGTCGTCGCCGCCGCGCAGGTCGCCGAAGCCCTCGTTGTCGGGCGGGGCCGCCGCGGCGCGCGCGGCGCCGCGTCCGCGGCCGACGGGTTCGGGGGCAGGAGGCGGGGGCGCCATCTCGCGGGCGGCCATCACCTCGTGTGCGGGGATCGCTTGCGTCGCAGCGGGGATGACCTGCGTGGCCTGGGGTTCGGGGGCGCGTCGCGCACCGGGGGACGCCTGCATCGGCGGGGCGGGGACCGAGCTGACCTCGGCCTTCCCGTAGTCGGGGGCGGGGGCGGTGCCGAGAACACCGCGCTCCTCGAGCTCGGCGAGCTGGCGCGCGACCCGGTCGAGGTAGACGTCCACCTGCCACTCGTCGTAGCCGCCGAAGCGGACTCTGAAGACGACGTCGTCGACCTCGTCGGCCGACACGGGGCTGCCCACCGGCTCCCCGGCGAGGGTCGCCTCGACGCGGTCGAGGAACGCGTCGACCTCGTCGACCTTGTAGCCCCGGCTCAACGCCCGGCGCCGGAACCGGTCACCATGACTCGCCACTACCCAGCCACCCTTCTCCGCCTAATCCTCGGCGCCAGAGGCGCCGAGCGGCTTCGCTCCGGCGCGGCCGGGCGTGCCGGCCTCCCGGACCGAAGCGGCCAGCTGCCCGCAGGCGCCGTCGATCTCTTGGCCGCGCGTATCGCGCACCGTCGTGGACACACCCGCGGCTCGCAGCCGCCGTACGAACTCCGCCTCGACCGGCTTGGGACTGGCGTCCCAGCGGCTTCCCGGAGTCGGGTTCAATGGAATCAGGTTGACGTGCACGAGTTTGCCCGCGAGGAGCTTCCCGAGGAGGTCCGCCCGCCAAGGCTGGTCGTTGACGTCCCTGATCATCGCGTACTCGATCGAAACACGACGTTTCGTCACCCGAGCGTACTCCCAGGCCGCATCGAGCACTTCGGCGACCTTCCAGCGGGTGTTGATGGGGACGAGCTCGTCGCGGAGCTCGTCGTCGGGGGCGTGGAGCGAGACCGCCAGCGTCACCGGCAGCCCCTCCTCCGAGAGCTTCTTGATGGCGGGCACGAGGCCGACCGTGGAGACGGTGATGTTGCGGGCCGAGAGCCCGATCCCGTCCGGCACAGGCCCGGTGATGAGGTGCAAGGCGCTCTTGAGGCGGGCCCAGTTCGCGAGCGGCTCGCCCATGCCCATGAACACGATGTTCGAGAGCCGTCCCAGGCCGCGCTCCTCGGCGATCCGCGCGGCGGCGACGACCTGGTCGACGATCTCCGCGGTGGTGAGGTTGCGGTCGAGGCCGCCCTGGCCGGTGGCGCAGAACGGGCAGGCCATGCCGCACCCGGCCTGCGAGGACACGCACGCGGTCACTCGGTCGGGGTAGGCCATGATGACCGACTCGACGAGCGCGCCGTCGTAGAGGCGCCACACCGCCTTGACGGTCTTCCCGTCGTCGCACGAGTCGACGCGGATCGGGCTGAGGAGCTGCGGGAGCAGCGCCTCGCCGATGGCCCCGCGCGACGCGGCTGGCAGGTCGGTCATGAGGGACGCGTCGCCGACGTGGCGGCCGAAGTACTGCTGGCGCAGTTGCTTGGCGCGGAAGGCGGGCTGCCCGATCTCGGCGAGAACGGACTGGCACCCGGCCAGATCGAGATCGGCCAGGTGTCGCGGCGCAGCCTTGCGGGGGCGCGGTTCGGTCAACGTGAGTGCTACAGACATGTCACGACCTAGTCTCGCATGACAGGACCGGAACCCGCCAACCCCGGATCATGGAATTCACCCCGGGTCCTCCTTCAACGGATACACCAATCAGGACACATCACCCGAGCAGGTAGCGGAACCACACGTAAGCCACGGGGGCGACCATGAGGATCGAGTCGAGCCGGTCCATGACCCCGCCGTGCCCGGGAATGAGATTGCTCATGTCCTTGATACCGAGATCACGCTTTAGCAGCGAGACGGACAGGTCCCCCAACGTAGCGGCCAGTGCCACGCACACGCCGAACGCCACGCCCATCAGGAAGGGCACGTCGAAGAACACCCAGAGGGTGACCGAGCCGCCTATGGCGGCGACCACGACGGATCCTCCGAGGCCCTCCCAGGACTTCTTGGGGCTGATGCGCGGGGTCATCTGGTGGCGGCCGAACAGGACGCCGGCGGTGTAGCCGCCGGTGTCGGAGCAGACGACGGTGAACAGCGCGATGATGACCTGCGCGGCGGCGCCGTCGATCCAGCGCGCCGAGTCGTTCTCGGCGTTCGCCAGCAGCATGATGAACCCGGCCAGGAACGGGACCTGGACGAGCAGGAGCGCGGCGGCCGCGGTGTCGGTGCGGTAGCCGGTGGCGCCTTCGGAGAGGCGCCACACGAACAGTGCGGCAACGCCGACGGCGGTGCCGAGCAGCAGGCCGGTGGCGCCGCCGAACCAGGCGAGGACCACGATGAGCGCGCCGGCGGCGGCCAGCGGGATCACCGGGACGTTCCTGCCGCCCTTGCGCATCGCGGTGCCGGTCTCCCAGCAGGCGACGGCGACGGCGATGACGGCGACGCCGAGGAAGGCGGTCGGCCAGATCAGGAGCGAGGCCAGGACGACCGCGGCCATGCCGAGCCCGGCGCCGATGGCGACGGGCAGGTTGCGGCCGGCCTTGGGCTTGCCGTCACCGGGATCGGTCTCGGCGGCGCCGGGCCCTCGCCCGTCCGGCGACGGGCGCGGGCGACGGCCGGGCGAACCGTCGGGAAGGGCGTTCATCAGATCTCGAGCAGCTCAGACTCTTTGGAGCTCATGAGCTCGTCCACGTTCTTGACGAAACGGCCGGTGAGGTCGTCGAGTTCCTTCTCGGCCGAGTGGCCCTCGTCCTCGGAGACCTCGCCGTCCTTGACGGCCTTGCCGATCTCGTCCTTGGCCTTGCGGCGGACGTTGCGGATGGCGATCTTGGCGTCCTCGCCCTTGGTCTTGGCCACCTTGATCATCTCGCGGCGGCGCTCCTCGGTCATGGGAGGCAGGTTCAGGCGGAGCTGGGTGCCCTCGTTGGAGGGGTTGACGCCGAGGTTCGAGTTGCGGATCGCGTCCTCGATGTCCTTCATCTGGGAGGCGTCGAAGGGCTTGACGATCACCATGCGCGGCTCGGGGATCGCGATGGAGGCGACCTGCGGGATGGGTGTCGGCGCACCGTAGTAGTCGACGGTGATCCGGTTGAACATGGAAGACGAAGCGCGGCCGGTGCGGATGGCGGCGAATTCCTCCTTGGCGTGCTCGATGGCCCGCTCCATCTTCTCCTCGGCTTCGAGGAGGGTGTCGTCAATCACGGCTTTCTCACATTCTCTCGCGGCCTGACAGCACTTCTGACCGTACCGTCCCGGCGGCGTGGCTCGGTGGCGTGGATGTCATTGGACGCGGCCGGTTTCGTGGGGGTCGGCCCGCGTCCGCGGGTCAGTCGTCGGCGGCGTGGATGAGGGTGCCGAGCTGTTCGCCGATGATGGCGCGGCGGAGGTTGCCGTCGTCGTCGGCGCCGAAGACGAGCATCGGCAGGGCGTTGTCCTTGCAGAGGCTGAAGGCGGCCTGGTCGACGACCATGAGCTCGCGCTTGAGGGCCTCGTCGAAGGTGATGTCGTCGAGCCGCTGCGCGTTGGGGTCGGTGCGGGGGTCGGCGGTGTAGACCGCGTCGACGCCGTTCTTGCTGACGAGCACGACCTGGGCGCCGATCTCGAGGGCGCGCTGGGCGGCGACGGTGTCGGTGGAGAAGTAGGGCATCCCGGCGCCGGCGCCGAAGATGACGACGCGGCCCTTCTCGAGGTGGCGGATGGCGCGCAGCGGCAGGTACGCCTCGGCGACCTGGGCCATTGCGATGGCGGTCTGGACGCGGGTGTCGACGCCTTCCTTCTCCAGGAAGTCCTGGAGGGCAAGGCAGTTCATGACGGTGCCGAGCATGCCCATGTAGTCGGCGCGGGCGCGGTCCATGCCGCGGCGCTGGAGCTCGGCCCCGCGGAAGAAGTTGCCGCCGCCCACGACGATGGCGACCTGGACGCCGGCGGCCACGCCGGCCGCGATCTGGCGCGCGACCGCCTGGACGACATCGGGGTCGACGCCGACGGCGCCGCCGCCGAAGGCCTCACCGGACAGTTTCAGCACGACCCGGCGATACGTGTCTTGACTCATGGCACTCCCCTGCTCTGCTGTGTCCATCGGTGGCTGCGCTGCCGTTGACCGTACTGCCCGCGCCCGGCCCGGCTCGCTCCGGCCGCGGTCGCGGCGGTGGGCGTTGCTTTCCCCGGGCATGGAACGAGGCGGCGGCCTGCGCCGCCGCCCCTTCCATGCTTACGGCTGGAGCCAGTGTAGTCCGCGGGCGCGGACTACTCGCTACTCCAGGCCGACTTCGTAGCGGATGAAGCCGGTGACCTCGGTGCCCGCTTCGGCGAGCACCTGGGACACGGTCTTCTTGTTGTCGATGACCGAGGTCTGCGAGAGCAGGGCGAAGTCACGGAAGTAGGCGTTGACCTTGCCTTCCACGATCTTGTCCCAGGCGCGCTCGGGCTTGCCCTCTTCCTTGGCGGTCTCGAGCGCGACTCGCTTCTCGGCCTCGATGATCTCGGCCGGGACCTCGTCGCTGGTGAGGTACTTCGGACGCATCGCGGCGGCCTGCATGCCGACCTGTCGGGCGGCCTCGGCGTCACCGGAGTACGAGACGATGATGCCGACGGCCGGCGGGAGGTCGGCGGCCTTGCGGTGCATGTACACCGCGACGTCGCCTTCGAGCGAGCCGACGCGCCCGAGGGCGATCTTCTCGCCGAGCTTCACCGACTCCTCGGCGATGACCTCGGCGACGGTCTTGCCGCCCAGCTCGGCCTTGGCGAACGCCTCCGAGTCCGCGGGGCGGACCTCGTCGGCCAGCTCTACCAGCGTCTGGGCGAGCTCGATGAACGCGCCGTTCTTGGCGACGAAGTCGGTCTCGCACAGCAGCTCGAGCAGCGTGTTGCCGGACTGCGCGACCAGGCCCTGGGCCGTGGTGCGCTCGGCGCGCTTGCCGACGTCCTTGGCACCCTTGATGCGCAGGGCCTCAAGGGCGGCGTCGTAGTCGCCGTCAGCCGCTTCGAGGGCCTTCTTGACGTCCATCATCCCGGAGCCGGTGGCTTCCCGGAGCTTCTTGACGTCAGCCATCGTGAAGTTGGCCATTGCTCCCCTTCTTACTTCTCGTCTTCGACGGTCTTCTCGCCGGACGGCTCGACGACCTTCACGGAGTCTTCAGTGGTCTCTGCGGCCTCGACGGCGGCTTCGGCGGCGTCGGTGGAGAGAAGTTCCTTCTCCCAGTCGGCGAGCGGCTCGCCCTCGCCCTTCTCGACCTGGCCGCCGGAGCGGGCCAGCAGGCCTTCGGCGACACCGTCGGCGATGACCTTGGTCAGCAGGGCGACGGAGCGGATCGCGTCGTCGTTGCCGGGGATCGGGAAGTCGACCTCGTCGGGGTCGCAGTTCGTGTCGAGGATCGCGACGATCGGGATGCCGAGCTTGCGGGCCTCGTCGACGGCGATGTGCTCTTTCTTGGTGTCCACGATCCAGATCGCGGCCGGGGTCTTCTCCATGTCGCGGAGACCGCCGAGCGTGCGCTCGAGCTTGTCCTTCTCGCGCATCAGCTGGAGCATTTCCTTCTTGGTGCGGTTCGCCGCACCGTTGGCCTCGATGATCTCGAGTTCCTTGAGGCGCATGAGGCGCTTCTGGATCGTCTGGAAGTTGGTGAGCATGCCGCCGAGCCAGCGGTGGTTCACGAAGGGCATCCCGACGCGCTGGGCCTGCTCGGCCACGGCTTCCTGGGCCTGCTTCTTGGTGCCCACGAACAGGACCTCGCCGCCCTCGGCGACGACGTTCTTGACGAAGTCGTGGGCCTTGACCGCGAAGTCGACCGACTGGCGCAGGTCGATGATGTAGATGCCGTTGCGGTCCGTGAGGATGAACCGCTTCATCTTCGGGTTCCAGCGACGGGTCTGGTGACCGAAGTGCACGCCGCTCTCGAGGAGCTGGCGCATAGTGACAACCGACACGGTTGTGTTCCTTTCGTTCCCTGGTTCATTCGCGGGAGGCGCCCGAAGTCCGGACGTCCCGCGCCTGGCACTCGCCTCCGGCGATCTGCAACCGGGAAGTCCCGGACCTGGGAGATCGCTAGGGCCGGACCGCATCCGTCGCAGTGCGCCCCTGAAGGACGTGCGATGGAGGTCGGGCCGCGGCGAGCGCGCGAAGTCGGTTCGGCGCGCAAAGGCTCCGTACCGCTCCGATCAGTGTACTGGGACCCGTCTGCGCACCACGAACGCGGTGGACCGCAGTGACAGACGCAATGGACGGCCAGGGCGGGCCACGCCCACTGCAACACTCAAGAAGTTCGATACCCGACCAGCCATCGAAGCAGGTAGCAAACCCTCAAACAAAGTTATCCACAGCCAGAAAACTTTTTGTTGCCGAAACCGGGCGCCAGCGTCAACATTGAGTCATGCGACAACTACACAACGCGATGATCATCAGCCTCATAACCGCATCACTGCTGGCCGCCGCCGCGATCCTCACTCCCACCATCGCCAAGGCCGAATCACCCGCCCCCGAACCGGCCGACGCTCCCGCCTCCGGCCCCTGGCGCTCCCCGGTCGGCGGCCTCGACCTCCTCACCCGCTTCGACCCACCGCCCCAACCCTGGCTGGCGGGCCACCGCGGCGTCGACCTCGCCGCTGGAACCGGCCTCCCCGTCACCGCCGCGGGCCCCGGAACCGTCGTCTTCGCCGACGACCTCGCCGGACGAGGGGTCGTCAGCATCGTCCACGACAACGGCCTCCGCACCACCTACGAACCGGTCGAACCCCTCGTGGCCGCCGGAGACACCGTCACCGCTGGCCAGACGATCGGCCACCTCGAGACCGGCCACGCCTCCTGCCCCGGCCAGACCTGCCTCCACCTCGGCCTCAAACGCGGCCCGCTCTACCTCGACCCGATGCTGCTCTTCGGCATGGGCAAGGTCCGGCTCCTCCCCCGCCCCGGCAAACCGGAGGCCAACTGATGAACCGGCCCGCATCAACCCCAGCCGAACCCACCGCACCTGTCCGCACCACCACACCGCCGCGTCCCGGACCCCCCGTGAACTTGAAGCGGCTCAATCCACACCAGCTCGGCCGCCTTGGCGAGCAACTCGCCGCAGCCCACCTCCAACGCGAACGGATGCAGATCCTCGCTCGCAACTGGAGGCACCGCCTCGGCGAACTCGACCTCATCGCCCGCACCGCCGACACCGTCGTCTTCTGCGAGGTCAAGACCCGCCGCTCCAACCGGTACGGCGGCCCGCTCGGCGCAGTGGACGGCGAAAAGCTCCACCGGATCGAACGTCTCGCCCGGGCCTGGCTCAAGCAGCACTGCCGCACTGACCAGCCCTGGCGCATCGACCGGGTCGCCCTCACCGCCACCGGCCGCCAGCGCCTCGCACTCGAACACCACCGGGGGAACCGCCATGGGTTACGCGCGAACCAACACCGTCTGCATGATCGGCGCGACCGCCGTCGCGGTCACGGTCGAGGCCTCGGTCTTCAAGTCCTCCTCGAAGGGCGCGGACACGGTCCGCATGTCGGGCCTGCCCGACAGCGTCGTCAACCAGGCGCAGACCCGAGTGCGCTCTGCGATGGCGAACTCCGCCTTGCGCTTCCCGGACAAGTCCGTATCCGTCAACTTCGGCCCGGCGTCGATGCCGACCACCGGCTCGGCGGCGGACCTCGCGCTGGCGCTCTCCATCATGTGCGCTGATGACACCTTGCCGATGGAGAAATTGGACGACACGGTCCTGCTGTCGGAACTCGGCCTCGACGGCAGTCTGCGGGCCGTCCCCGGCACCCTGCCTGCGCTGATCGAGGCCCGCAAGTCGGGGATGCGGACGGCGATCGTCTCGCCCGAGAACGCCGCTGAGGCGTCCCTGGTCGACGGCCTCGCGGTCTATGCCCCGAGGGATCTCGCGACGCTCGTGGCCTGGCTGTTCGGCCAGACGACACTCGACCCGGTCATGAGGACGGCGCCCGACGCACCGCCGCCCCTGCCGGACCTCGCCGACGTGCGCGGACAACCGACCGCCCGCCGCGCCTTGGAGATCGCGGCGGCAGGCGGGCATCACATGCTCATGGTGGGTCCTCCTGGGGCAGGCAAGACCATGCTGGCGGAGCGGCTGCCGTCGATCCTGCCGCCGCTGAGCGACGCGGAGGCGGTCGAGGTCACCTCGCTGCACTCGCTGCGGGGGCGCTTCTCCGGAGGCGCGGCGACGCTGATGCGCCACGCGCCGTTCGAGGCGCCGCATCATTCGATCACCATGCAGGCTTTGGTGGGCGGCGGCAGCGGATTCGTGGGTCCCGGTTCGCTGGCGCTCGCGCATCGAGGAGTGCTCTTCGTCGACGAGGCTCCCGAATGGAAGCGGTCGGTCCTCGACTCGCTGCGTCAGCCGTTGGAGAGCGGAGAGGTTCGCATCAGGAGGGCGAACACCTCGATCTGCTACCCGGCCAAGGTCATCCTGGTCCTCGCGGCGAATCCTTGCCCTTGCGCGCCGAACAAGCCCTACGACTGCATTTGCACGCCGCAGGTGAAGCGGGGGTATCTGCCGCGGATCTCGCGACCGCTGATGGACCGGATCGACCTGCGGGTGGATCTGCCGGCGGTGCCGCCTTCGGCGATCCTCGCCGAACTGTCAGAGGCCGAACCTTCCGAGCAGGTGGCGAAGCGGGTGGCGAGGGCGAGAGAGGCGGCCTCGGCGCGATGGTCCGAGGCGGGCGAGGGCTGGCAGTGCAACAGCGAGGTCCCGGGCCCCGCGCTGCGGTCGGGCCGGTGGCGGCTTCCGTCGCCGGTGCGGAAGAGCGTCGACGACCTGCTGATGAAGGAGCGCATCACCGCCCGCGGATATGACCGAATCCTGAAGCTGGCGTGGACGGTCGCCGATCTCAGAGACCACGACCGCCCGACTGCCGAGGACATCACCGTGGCCAGTGAACTGCGCATCGGCTACACGCTGCGCTGAGCGGGTTGCGACCGACGACCACAGCGGGAGGACACCGACTCCCGACTCCCGACTCCCGACTCCCGACTCCCGACTCCCGACTCCCGACTCCCGACTCCCGACTCCCGACTCCCGACTCCCGACTCCCGACAACGCAACACCACCGCCGACTCCCCCAACAACATCGACACACCCAATACCTGAGGAGGAACCGTGACGAATCTGCCCGACGATCCGCGCCTCGCGCTCATGCTCCTGTCCTCGATCGTCGAGCCCGGCGATGCCGATCTCGACGACCTCCTCGGCGAGATCGGCCCGATCGAGGTGGTCAAGCGCCTATGGGAGGGCGAGGTTCCCGAACGTCTGCAACGCATCACGAGCGCGACGGTCTCGTGCACCCACGATCCGGCCGCCCGAGCCGCCGACATCGCCTCCGCCACGAAGGAATCCGGCGCGCGAGTCCTGATCCCCGGTGACCCCGACTGGCCGGACCAACTGCGCGATCTCATGCTCGTCTGCGACGCCGACGAGCCGCATGTGCGGCCGCCGCGCTGCCTCTGGGTGCGGGGCGAACAGTCCTTGGCGCGCCTCTGCAGCCGTTCGGTGTCGATCGTCGGAGCCAGGGCCGCAAGCGAATACGGGCAGCACCTCGCCGATGATCTCGCGGCCGAGCTGACCGACGCGGGCTGGACGATCGTGTCCGGCGGTGCATTCGGGATCGACAGGGCCGCGCACCTCGGTGCCTTGGCACGAGACGGGGCGACGGTGTCGGTGCTGGCATGCGGGGTGGAACTCCCTTATCCCAAGGGGAACCACTCGATGTTCAACCTCATCGCCGAGCGCGGCCTCATCGTCAGCGAATGGCCGCCTGGAACCACCGTCATGAAGCACCGCTTCCTGACCCGGAACCGGGTCATCGCGGCTCTGACGGCCGGCACGGTGGTCATCGAGGCCGCCCACCGTTCGGGTGCGCGCAATACGGCCCGATATGCGGCCGAGCTCGGCCGCGTCCTGATGTTCACTCCCGGCCCGGTGACCTCTTCGATGTCCGCCGGGGTTCACCAACTCGCCAGGGAGCCATGGGAAGCCCGGCTGGTGACTCGCGCGGAAGAGGTGATCGAGGACCTGACCGGCATCGGCGGTCCCCTGGCAACGCCTCCGCCGCCCCAGCGGCGCCCCTTCGACCGGTTGACGGAGATCGAGGCCCGCCTGGTCGAGTCCTTGCCGAGGGGCTATGTAGTCGAAACGGCGAGGCTGGCAGCCGCCGCCGGAGTCCCAACGGAGACCGCGGCCGAAACGCTGGAGCGTCTGCTCCGCACCGGCTGGGTGGACCGCATCGACAACCGCTGGCGCCTATCGAGAGGAGACCACTCCTGATCGCGAATCGAGCTCGAGCCCCGCCCGTTCCCCCCCAGATTGGACCGCTCCGCAGGCGAAATTCTCAACAGAAGGAGGGCCAAGCCTGACTTACGCCCGAGCGCCGCCGAGACCGGCGACCGGCGACCGGCGACCGGCGACCGGCGACCGGCGACCGGCGACCGGCGCAATGCAACACGACATGTCCGTGCATGCGGTGCGCACCGCATCCGAAATCGAGGGGTGGGCGGGGTGGGGGCGGGGGGGAGGGGCCCCCGAACTGCGCGAAGGACAGACAACCGAACCGCCGCGCTGGCCCGGCGGGTAAGCAGGGGGCCGGGCGGTCGTCTTTCGGGTAGTCGACCACGACCATACGCGGGTTCTCGAGTTCGGCGAGCGGGGCCCAGCATTCGTAGATGCCGCGTTCGACGCAAGTCGCGTCGGTGGCCATGATCGCTTCGAGGTCGGGCTGGCTCAACCGCACGCGCACCCAGTCCTCGTTGCGGCCCAGCGCGAGCACTTCGATGTCGCGCCAGCGCGCCCGCGTGTAGAAGCGCTGCGGGCGGGTCACCGGGGTGCGGCTCGTGGCGCCGCGGGCGTAGACGCTGAAGCCGTGGCCCGGGTCGGCCGTCACCGGGACCCGTTCGCCCTCATGTTCACCAACGAGTCCAGCATGGACAGACGGGTTGGTGCGGAAGAGCGCCCGCCCGGTCTCGAGGCCCGGGATGCGGTTCACGAGGTCGCGGTGCCGGGCGCCGGCCATGCGGTCCCATACGTTCGTCTGCGGCTGGTACTGGAACAGCGAGATCTCCGCGCCGTCGGGCGTGTACGCGAGGATCTCGGCCCGCGCCGTCAGCGGCAGGTCGGCGAAGCCGGCGGTCGCGAATTCGGGAATGAGATGCGTGCCGCTCGGGAGGAATCCGGTGCCGAGGATCATCGATCCGCGCCGCTCCCGTCCGGGGACGGTGACGAGTCCGGGGAAGTTGGCGGCCTCGGTGCTCTGGTAGTCGCAGGCGCAGATCGCCTTCCAGCGCAGGGCGAACGAGGTGTCGCGGGCGTCGTCGGGGTCGCCGGAGAGCACCACCCGGTCATCGGGAGTGCGCAGGTGGGCGACGTCGAATTCCCGGTAGCAGACGCCGCTGACCAGGGGCGCCGAGGTGAGCTGCCGGGCGACCTGGTGGCGGCTGAGCGGCTTGACCATCCGCGTGCCGATCGTGACGAACGCGGTGGCGCGCACGGCGGAGACGAGCGCGCGTTCGGCGGGGCCGATGCGCGGATTCTGGCTGTAGCGGTGGACGGTGGCGGCGTCGACTCCGGGCATGACCGGGATCGACAGCGGGGCCACGCCGGTGAGCAGCAGCTCGCCACCGGGGCTGGTCACCTCGGAGGCGTGCACGTACCGGTGGAATGCGCCGCCGCTGGGGTGGAATCCGTCTTCGCGTATGTCTGAATAGAGTTCGAATGCGGCGCCGCCCGCGATCGCTCGCGCCCGGTATCGCCGTTCGTGCCAGACGATTTCAGTGGTGCCGGTCGGCGCGGCTGGTGGTGCCTGCATGACGGAGAGTTTACGGAAACGGGTGAACATCTCGGTGAACCGTAAGTGAACACCCGCTTCTCTACACCTGCCGAGCTGGGATCACACCGTCTCCGTGACCTTTTTCAGACCGCGTGGGGCATCGGGATTCTCGCCCCGCTCGATCGCGAGATGGAGCGCGAGTTGTTGCAGCGGAAGGATGTCGAGGAGTACGGCGATGCGCTCGTCCACCGCGGGGGTGGCGAGTCGGGCGGTCTGACCCGGGACGTCGGCGGCGCCGACGACGACCACGTCCGCGCGCTGCTTGCCGAGTTGCGTGAGGACGTTCCACATTGCATGGCCGCCGGGGCCGGAACCGACGACGGCGAGCACGGGCACGCCTGGATCGGTCATGGCGAGGGGGCCGTGAAGGAGGTCGGCGCCGGAGAACGCGAGCGAGGGGAGGTACGAGGTCTCCATGAGCTTGAGCGCGGTCTCGCGGGCGGTGGGGTAGGCGTAGCCGCGGCCGGTGGTGACGAACCGGGAGGCGAAGCGGTAGCGGCCGGCGAGTTCGGCGGCGCCGGTGCCCGCGAGCACGCCGCTGGCGAGTTCGGGCAGTTTGCCAATCGCTGTGGCTTCGGCGGCGTCCAGGCGGCCGGTGCCGGTGCGGATGCCTTCGATGAGCAGCAGCAGCGTGAGCAGTTCGGCCGTGTAAGTCTTGGTGGCCGCGACGGCGCGCTCGTGCCCGGCCCGCACGTCGAGGTGGAGTTCGGCCTCGCCCGCGAGGCGGGAGTCGGGGTTGTTGGTGACGGCGAGGGTGAGGGCGCCGGAGGCGCGGGCGGCGGCCACGACCTGGGCGAGGTCGGGTGAGCCGCCGGATTGGGAGACGGCGATCACGAGGGAGTCGGACCAGTCGGGCCGGGCGTCGTAGACGGTGACGACGGAGGGGCTGGCGAGGCTCGCGGGCAGGCCGAGGCGGATCTCGCTGAGGTAGGCGGCGTAGAGCGCGGCGTGGTCGGAGGTGCCCCGGGCTGTGAAGACCACCGAGCGCGGGCGCCGCTCGGCGATGATCGCGGCGATGCGGGCGATCTCGGCGGCGCCGTGGTCGAGCACGTCGGCATAGACGCCGGGCTGCTCGGCGATGTCGGCGGCCATGCCGCGGCCGGGCGCGTCCGCGCTGGTGTTGTCGGTGGCGCCGACCTGGGGCTGGTTCACTTGACGCTCCTTGTGAAACGGGTACCGCTAAAATATTAAACAAACCTTTATAATGAAGCGTAGTCGACCGTCACCACGCCCGTCCACCGCAGTCGGCCTTTCCCGAGCTCCCGTGTCCGCCTCTTCAACCCTGCTACGACTCGGGTCACTCGTCAATGAAGTGTGTCCACTGCCCTCCGTACTCCCGCGCAGGTGCCGGTAAGGTTGACCCCTGAATTCCCGACCACCAAGGAGGAGCCGTGGCGAAAGCAGCCCGCAAGCGCAAGTCGCGTAAGAAGAAGTCCGCCAACCACGGGAAGCGCCCGAACAGCTAGCGCGTGGCGGGGCAGGCGGCCGAGGCCGCGACTGCCCCGCAGATCGCACTGGACACCCGGCGCAGAACGAGAATTTTGCCCACATGACCGAAGCGCCGCGCGAAGCGCGCGAGCAGCAACAGCCGAGCACCCGAGAGCGGATCCAGCAGACCGCCATCGCGCTCTTCAGCGAGCACGGCTACGAGCACACCTCTCTACGGGAGATCGCCGAGCAGCTCGGCGTCACCAAGGCCGCCCTGTACTACCACTTCAAGACCAAAGAAGACATCGCGGCGAGCTTCTTCGACTCCTACGCGGAGGATCTGGACCGCATCTGCGACTGGGGCGAGACCCAGCCGCGGTCGCTCGAGACCCGCACTGAACTCCTTCGTCGCTATGCGGAGGTCATCCGAGCCCACGTGCCGGTGCTCAGGTTCATGCAGAACAACCAGGCCGCGCTCACGCGCCTGGACCGCATGTCGGTCTTCAGGCTGCGCCAGCGGCGCTTGCACGCGCTGCTCGTCGAGTCGGACGCGCCGCTCATCCACCGCCTCAGGGCGTGGGACGCGATCACGACGCTCTACAGCAACTGGATCACCTATCCGCGCGTGGACGACTCCGACGACGAGGTCCGCGAAGCATCGCTGCAGATCTCCATCGGCATGATCCGGGCCAACGCGGCCGAGCAGTCGGCCGCCTGACGGCGCGCTCGGAGCGGTATTCGATCAGCACGGTGTTCAATCGACGCATTCGGGCCCGGACGGCAGCGCAGCGGTCGGGCCCGGACGGCGTTTCAGGCAGGTTCAGCTGTCGCTGAGGACCTCGCCGGTCAGCGGTCGCGCTCGCCGACTTCGCTGAAGATCTCGCTGACCTGCTCGATGGCACTGAGCTTCTGGCGCAGTCGGGCCTTGACCTCGTCCGGCGCCTTCTCCTGGCTGCAGCAGCGGTGCACGATCGTGCGCACCTCCTGCTCGATGCCGTATTCCGAGAGGCAGGGCGAGCACTCTTCGAGATGGTCGCGGATCACGCCACGGCGGCGATCGGAGCACTCGTCGTCGAGATAGAGGTAGACCTCTTCGAGGACCTCCCGACAGTCGAGTATGGGCTTCTCCGGTTCGGCGGTCACTGCTGTACCTCCCGTGCGGGCGAAAGGCCGCGGTCCGCGGCGTACGAGCTCAACAGCTGGCGCAGCTGCCGCCGTCCCCGGTGCAGCCGGGACATGACGGTGCCGATCGGGGTGCCCATGATGTCCGCGATCTCCTTGTAGGAGAAGCCTTCGACGTCGGCGAGGTAGACCGTCAGGCGGAAGTCCTCGCCGAGCTGCTGGAGGGCGTCCTTGACGTCCGAGTCCGGCAGGTGGTCCAGCGCTTCGGTTTCGGCCGAGCGCAGCCCGGAGGCGGAGTGCGATTCGGCGTCCGCGAGCTGCCAGTCCGTGATCTCGTCGGTGGGCGAGGTCAGCGGCTGGCGCTTCTTCTTGCGGTATGAGTTGATGTAGGTGTTGGTGAGGATCCGGTACAGCCACGCTTTGAGGTTGGTGCCCTCGCGGAACTGGTGGAACTTGGAGTAGGCCTTGAGGAACGTCTCCTGGACCAGGTCCTCGGCGTCGGCGGGGTTGCGCGTCATGCGCAGCGCGGCACCGTACAGCTGGTCGATCAGGGGCATCGCGTCGCGCTCGAACCGCTCGCGCCGCTCCTGGGTGTTCTCGCTGCCTGCCTCGGTCACCGTCTCCCTCTCGTAGCCGACCAGTTCCGAGCCTACGGCAGCGGTACGGGAGGGTGCGGAGGAAATACCGGCGGTCGTGACGCCGTCGACGGGGGAGGCGCCGTTCGGTGACGGGGACCATTCGGGTCCGCTCAGGAGAGCGGTGAGGCGCTCGTCTTCGCGACCGCGGAGGGTGGTGGACATGCGTTGGGCTCCTTGCTAGACAGACTTCGTGGCCCGTGAACCTCTCGCCGCGGCTCGCCCGGCGGGTGGCCGGTGCGCCGAAGCGGGAGACTCGTCCCGAACAACAGCGTCCGGCGCGGCTTCATTCCGCCCTCCGCGAAACCACCCGAGTCGTATCCGCCACATCACGCCGCGCGTGTGACACCTTCCTGGAATTTCAGACAAAGAGTACGAAATTCGGAATATCACCTGACATTGCTACTTAATAGATAAAAACGGTAACTTTCGGTGTGTGTTGTCGTTATCGTGTGTGGACCCGGAAGGGTCCTGATCGCGTCGGGAGACCGGGGCGTGAACTCCCAGTACCTGCCCCGGGCCGGCGAACAATGACACCGTCGCCGGTCCGGGGAGGCTGGAACTCCCCTGGATCGCACGGTCCGGTGCACGACTCCCAAGACGGCGAAAAGCCGCGACCTTCGCTGGGGCCAGCGGTCGCGGCTTTCGATTCGGCGGGCTCGGCTAGGCGCCGACGGCCAAGGGGTTGATGTCCTTCCAGACTTCGATCATCGCCCGGCGCTCGCGGGGCGCGGTGGCCCCCCAGACGCCGTGGCGGTCGCGGGCCTCCAGCGCCCGGACCAGGCAGGGCGTGCGCACCGGGCAGGAAGCGCACATGGCGAGCGCCTCGTCGATGGGCTCGCGGGGTTCGGGGTACATGACGTCGGGCTCGGCGTCGGCGCAGTTGCCCTGGCGAAGCCAGGCGTCGCCGCTCATCCGGTAGGCGCCTCTGATGATCTCGTTGCGGTATTCGGCGGCATCGAGCAGCCGGGGGTCTCTCCGGGCTCGAGCTACCTCATCGGGGCGGATTCGCCGCATTGCTGCCTCCCTCTTCGTTTGGATGCAGAGCCTTGAAATGCTGGGCATTCCACCGCGGATGCTTGCGGGATCACCTCAGTGCGGGAAGCGATTCCGGTCAGCCGCGGCGGGCTTGTACACGAAAGACCGACGAGTTGGGGTACAGATACCTACGCACGATTGTGATTGACTTCACAGTCCGGGAATCGTCGAGGGACCCTCTTCCGCGTCGACCGGACGAACGAGTTCGGGGCCCTCGTTGTCGGCGCGGCCGACCGCCCGGCCGACCTTCCGGATCTCGATGTCGTCCGGGAGCGACGGGGCCGGGCCCGCGAGCAGCTCGGCTTCATCGGCGTCCTCCTCCCCCAGCCAGGCCGCGAACCGCTCGGGCGGGAGGACGTACGGCATCCGGTCATGGACCGAGGCGAACGCCTCGCCCACGGCCGGGCAGGTGAGGACCGTGAAGGTCATCAGGTGGAGGTCGCCCTGGTTCCAGGTGTCCCAGAGGCCAGCGAAGGCGACACCGCCCGGGCGGGTGAAGAAATACGGCTGCTTGCCGCCGCCGGGGAGCTTGCGCCACTCGTACCAGCCGTCGGCCGGGACGAGCGCGCGACGCGATGCGAACGGCCGCTTGTAGGCGCGCGAGCTCGAGACGGTCTCTATGCGGGCGTTGAACATGCGCGAGCCGATGCCAGGGTCGGAGGCCCAGGGCGGCACGAGACCCCAGCGGGCCAGTTCGACCACGCGCTCGTCACGGGACTTCGAGCGGCGGACCACGGGCGCGGGCGTCGTGGGGGCGATGTTGTACCGCGGGTCCCAGGCGCCGGCGATGAGGTCGGCGGCGTCGAAGAGCGCGGCCATGTCCGGGCTCGACTTGCTGTTGGCGTACCTTCCGCACATGCCCTCACGGTAAACCCTGCCACCGACACTCCGGCTTCTCAATTTCGGGGACCTCGCCCGCGGCGACTCCCATTCGCGCCACCCCTGATGCGCCGACCTTCGAGTGCGCAGCTCGCGGGCCTCTAGAATGGCGGCGTGAACGCAACCGCCGCCCCCAAGAAGCGCCGCTGGCAGACTCCGTACGCGGAGGCCGAGCTCGACGCCACCGTCCGTGTTCCCGGCTCGAAGTCGATGATGGCCCGCGCCCTCATCCTCGCGGCGCTCGCTTCCGGTCCTTCTACGATCCGACGGCCGCTCATCGCCCGCGACTCCCTGCTCATGGTCGAAGGGCTGCGGTCCATCGGCGTGGCCGTGGACACGAGCGATGACGACCTCTGGACGGTGCGACCCGGGGTTTTCAAGGGCGGCACCGAAGTCGACTGCGGGCTCGCCGGGACCGTGATGCGGTTCCTGCCCCCCGTCGCGGCGCTCGCCGACGGGCCGGTCGGCTTCGACGGCGACCCGCACGCCCGCAAGCGCCCCAACGACGGCGTCATCAAAGCGCTCCGGGACCTCGGTGTGACGATCGAGGACGGCGGGCGCCTCGCCCTGCCGTTCACCGTGAACGCCCACGGCAGCGTCAAGGGCGGCGCGCTCGACATCGACGCCTCCAAGACCTCGCAGCTGGTGAGCGCGCTCCTCATGGCCGCGCCCCGGTTCGAGCAGGGCCTCGACCTGCGCCACGTCGGCGACAAGCCGGTGCCGAGCCGCCCCTACCTCGACATGGTCGTGCACATGCTCCGCCAGGCCGGGGCCGAGGTCGACGACTCCGAGCCGAACCGCTGGCGGGTCGCGCCCGGGGAGCTCCAGGGCCGCGAATGGGTCGTCGAGCCCGACCTGCAGAACGCCGCGCCGTTCCTCATCGGGGCCGTCGCCGTCGGCGGCCGGATCACCGTCGAGGGCTGGCCGACCGAGACCACCCAGGCCGGGGACAAGATCCGCGACATCCTCGTCCAGCTCGGCTCCCGCGTGGAGTGGAGCCGCGGCGGCCTCACCGTCGTCGGGGCACCCTCGATTCCGCCGGTCGAACTGGACCTCGCCGACGCCGCCGAGCTCACCCCGACGCTCGCCGCGCTGTTCGGCGTCAACAAGGGCCCCTTCGCGATCCGCGGCGTCGCCCACATTCGCGGCCACGAGACCGACCGGGTCTCGGCGCTCGTCACCGAGCTGCGCAAGATCGGCGCGGACGTGGACGAGTTCGAGGACGGCTTCCGCGTCAACAAGGGCGGGCACACCACCGGCACCTGGGAGACCTACGACGACCACCGCATGGCGCACGCCGGCGCCGTGGCCGGGCTGGTCATCCCCGGGCTCAAGCTCTCCGACGTCAACTGCGTCTCCAAGACCTGGCCGGACTTCGCCGAGGTGTGGGAGCAGTCGGTCCTCGGGCACGGGAACGCCGAACCGAGCGAAGGGGCTGACGCCTAGTGCCGCAGCCGGACTGGGACGCCGAGGACGACGAGAAATGGGACGAGGACGACGTGCGGGTGCGGCCCACCCGCCGCTCCCGCCCGCGCACCAAGATCCGCCCCAAGCACGAGCACGCGCAGGAGGGCTTCGTCACCGCGGTCGACCGCGGCCGCTACACCTGCCTGGTCGACGGCAAGCCCGTCACGGCCATGAAGGCCCGTGAACTCGGCAAGCAGTCCATCGTGGTCGGCGACCGCGCGGCGCTCGTCGGCGACCGCTCCGGCAACCCCGGCACCCTCGCCCGGATCGTGAGGATCGAACCGCGCCACGGGGAGCTGCGCCGCTCGGCCGACGACGAGAACGCCACCGAGCGCGTCGTCGTCGCCAACGTCGACCAGCTGGTGGTCGTCGCCAGCCTCGTCGACCCGCCGCTGCGGTACGGGTTCGTCGACCGGTGCCTCGTCGCCGCCTACGACGCCGGGGTCGCGCCCGTCCTATGCCTGACCAAGCACGACCTCGCGCCCGAACTCGTCGAAGAGGTCCGCTCCTACTACTCCCAGCTCGACCTCACCATCACCACCACCGAACCGGATGCGCCGCTCGAGGAGCTCAGGGCGCTCCTGAGAGACAAGGAGAACGTGTTCTTCGGCCACTCGGGCGTCGGCAAGTCCACGCTCGTCAACCGCCTCGTCCCGGGAGCCGGGCGCGTCGTCGCCGAGGTCCGCTCGATCGGCAAGGGCTCCCACACGTCGACCAGCACCGTCTCCTTCCCGCTGCCCGGCGGCGGCTGGGTCATCGACACGCCCGGGGTGCGCTCGTTCGGGCTCGCGCACGTCACCGCCGACTCGATCCTGAAGGCCTTCCCCGAGCTGGAGGAGGTCGCCCAGGACTGCCCGCGCGGGTGCACCCACACGCCCGAGATCGGCGACTGCGCCCTCGACGCCGCGATCGGCCCCGACGACCCGCGCGCGGGCCGCCTCGCCTCGTTCCGGCGCGTCCTCGCGTCCCTCCACGAGGCCGACACCAAGAACTAGCCGGGCCCGTTCACCTGTTCGTTGCCTCGCTGGGCGGCGTCCCTGTCAGGGCCTCAGTAGGATGAGCCCATGCCCACCTCCAGCTACAACGACGATCTCGGCCTCGCGCATCTGCTCGCGGACAGCGCCGCTCAGATCGGCAACAGCCGGTTCCGGTCCTCCGACCTGCGGGTCTCCTCGAAGCCGGACATGACCGAGGTCAGCGACGCGGACACCACGATCGAGGAGGTGCTGCGCTCGACCCTCGCGCGCGCCCGCCCCCGGGACGGGATCTTCGGCGAGGAGTTCGGCGACAACCCCGGCGCCTCGGGCCGCAAGTGGGTCATCGACCCGATCGACGCGACCCGCAACTACGTTCGCGGCGTGCCGATCTGGGCCACGCTCATCGCTCTGTTCGACCGGGGCGAGCCGGTCGTCGGCGTCGTGAGCGCCCCGGCGCTCGGGCGCCGCTGGTGGGCCATGAAGGGCGCGGGCGCGTTCGCCGGACGCGACCAGCGCGCGGGCAAGCGGATCCACGTCTCGAAGGTCGGCAAGCTCTCCGACGCCTCGGTGAGCATCTCCTCGATCACCGGCTGGGCCAAGCTCGACCGCCAGGGGGCGATGCTCGGACTGCTCCACGAGGCCTGGCGCGAACGCGGCTTCGGCGACTTCTACTCGTACTGCCTGCTCGCCGAGGGTGCTGTGGACATCGCGGCCGAACCCGAGGTGGCCCTTTGGGACCTGGCGCCGCTGGCGCTGATCGTCGAAGAGGCGGGCGGGACGTTCACCGACCTGAGGGGACGTTCGGGCCCCGACGGCGGCTCCGCGCTCGCGACGAACGGCCTGCTGCATGAGCAGGCCTTGGAGCGCTTGAAGATCCGGGAGCTCTAGGACGACACGAAACAGGGGGCGTGACCGCATCGGTCACGCCCCCTGTTTCGTGTCGTCTAGCGGTGCTCGGCGAGGAACTTCAGGTGCTCGCCTCGCTGGAGGATGCCGCCGCCTTCGTGGCCGTTCCACGGCCACACGGTGATCCGCTTCTCGCCCTGCCAGCGGTTGTACGCCGCGAACACGGTCGAGGGCGGGCAGACGTCGTCCATGAGGGCGACCGAGTAGAGCGCGGGGGCGGTGCCTCGGGCGGCGAAGTTGACGCCGTCGAAGTAATCGAGGGTCGCGAACGCCCGCTCCTCGCTGAGGCGCTGGCCGGCGAGGAACTCGCCGATCTCCTTGTAGGGGAAGGAGTCGGTGATGGTGGTCGCGCGGCGGAAGTAGGTCAGGAAGGGCACGTCGATCATCGCGCCCGCGAGGTCGTCTCGCAGGCCGCCGACGGCCTGGGCGATGCCGCCGCCCTGGCTGCCGCCGGCGACGACGATCCGGTCGGGGTCGATCCCGTCGAGGCCTTTGGCGACGTCGACCGCGCGGACCGCGTCGGTGAAGACGCGCCGGTAGTAGTAGTGCTCGGGGTCTTCGAGGCCCTGGGTCATCCAGCCCTTATTGGTGGGACCTGTGGTGCCGTAGGGGTCGCCGGTGTCGCCCGGCTGCCAGTGGCCGAAGCCCTGGCCTCGGGTGTCCATGACGAAGTGGGCCCAGCCCGCGGCGGGATACGTGGTGTGCGACTCCGGCAGCGAGCGGCCGCCGGAGTAGCCGATGAACTCGACCACGCAGGGCAGGGGGCCTTCGACGCCCTTGGGCTTGACGAGCCAGGCCTTGATGGGGTGGCCGCCGAACCCGGCGAAGGTCACGTCGTTCACCTCCAGCATGACCATGTTGGTCGCGAACGGTTCGAGCCGGACGTCGAGGTCGTGCGCGGCGGCGTCGGTGAGCGTGGACTTCCAGAACTCGTCGAAGTCGGCCGGTTCGGGCACCTCGGGACGGTATTCGCGGAGCTGTTCAAGGGGAAGGTCGAAAAGAGCCATGGAGAGTTTGTAGCACGACCAAACGAACTATTGCAATCGCAACCGCTTGCCTTGCCGTGCTCGCCGGGTTAACATATCGATTCATTTCCATGCATTCTCGGCAAATGCGGAGAATGCGACGAACCGACAACCGAGAGGAACGAAAGAGTGAGCACCAACCCGGCAGTACCGCGAATCAAGCGGCGCGTGCTCCTGGCCTCCAGTGCGGGCGCAGCCGCGGCCGCGAGCGGCCTCGGCGTCTGGGCCACCCAGAACGCCGGCGCAGAGGAAGCCTCCCCCCAACAGGCCGCCCCGATGCAGGACGGCCCGCTCGGCTGGGCGAGCCAGAACGGCGGCGTCACCGGCGGCACCGAAGAGGTCGCCGTCTCCGGCGCCGACGAGTTCCTGGCCGCGATCGGCGAAGGCGGGCTCATCGTCCGCCTCTCGGGCGAGATCGCGATCTCGGGGATGAACGACGTCGCGTCCGACACCACCATCGTGGGCGACTCCGGTGCCCGGATCACCGGAGGCGGCCTCGACGTCTCAGAGCAGTCGAACGTCATCATCACGAACCTCGTGTTCGACGACTGGGACGACGACGCGATCAACGTCCAGGAGGGATCCACGAACATCTGGGTCCACCACAACACCTTCGGGATCGGCTACGACGGCTGCCTCGACGTCAAGCGCGGCTCGGACTACGTCACCGTGGGGTGGAACGTCTTCAACGGGCACGACAAGAACATGCTCCTCGGCCACTCCGACGACAACGGGAGCCAGGACACCGGCCACCTCCGGGTGACCTACCACCACAACCTGTTCAACGGCACCAACCAGCGCAACCCGCGGGTGCGCTTCGGCGAGCAGGTCCACGTCCTGAACAACCACTACAAGGGCGTCGGGGGCTATGGCATCGCGACCACCATGGACGCGGGCGTGATCGTCGAGGGCAACTACTTCGAGAACGTCGCCGAGCCCACCCACATCGGCGAGGGCGACTCGGAACCGGGCCGCCTCGTCGAGATGGGCAACGTCCTCGACGGCTCCGGCGAGATCCTCACCGCGGGCTCGGTCGACACCGCGCTGCCGTACGAGTACGCGGCCGACGCGGCCGACGCCGTGCCGGGCATCGTGGGCGAGGGCGCGGGAGCGAAGTAGTCACACGCGCATCAGCGAACCACACCCACCAGACGGGGCCGACGAGACATCGTCGGCCCCGTTGCTTTCTATTTTGGACGGACTGGTCGCAACGGCTTGCCATGATTCTCGGGATAGCGTTAACATCCTCACATCGAGAGTCATCAATATATTGGTCTCTCCCCTCCCCCGAAAGGACCTTCACTCATGGGGAACCTCCTCAACGGCCGGTACTCCCGGCGCCGATTCTGGAAGGTCGCGGGCCTGACCGCGGCCGTGCCCGCCGCCGCGAGCGCCGGACTCCTGACCGCGAGCCCGGCACACGCGGTCCAGACCGGCACGTGGTACTTCATCGAATCCCGCCATTCCGGGCTCGTCCTCGACGTCCTCAACGCCTCCACCGCAACCGGTGCCCAGATCGTCCAGTACAGCAACACCGGCGGGCAGCACCAGCAGTTCCGCTTCATCGACGCCGGCGGCGGCTACTACCGCATCCAGGCCCGGCACTCCAACCAGGTGCTCGACGTGTGGGAGTGGAACCCCGACAACGGCGCCACCATCGCGCAGTTCACCGATCTGGGCGGCACCAACCAGCAGTGGCAGGTGACCGAGAGCGGCGGCTACGCGACGTTCGTCAACCGCTTCTCGGGCAAGGCGCTCGACGTCTGGGAGTGGTCCACCGCGGCCGGCTCCCGGATCTCGCAGTACGACCCGTCCGGCGGATGGAACCAGCAGTGGCGCCTCGTCGCCACCGGAGGCGGCGGCACCCAGACCGGCCTGGTCGGCTGGGCCACCCAGAACGGCGGCACCACCGGAGGGGGCAGCGCCGCGGCCACCACCGTCACCTCGGCCTCGGCGCTCACCTCGGCCGTCGCGGGCAGCTCGGCGAGGGTGGTCCGCGTCAGCGGCACCATCAACCTCTCCGGGATGGTCAACGTCGGCTCGAACGTCACGATCGTGGGCAACTCCGGCGCCCAGATCACCGGCGGCGGCCTCCACCTGAGCGGCTCCCGCAACGTCATCATCCAGAACCTGGCCTTCAACAACTGGTCCGACGACGCGATCAACATCCAGGACGGCTCCACGAACATCTGGGTCGACCACAACACCTTCGGGACCGGCTACGACGGCTCGTGCGACATCAAGCGCGAGTCCGACTTCATCACGGTCTCGTGGAACCGGTTCAACAACAGCGACAAGAACATGCTGCTGGGCCACTCGGACAGCCACACCGCGGACATCGGGAACCTGCGGGTGACCTACCACCACAACTTCTTCAACAGCACCCAGCAGCGCAACCCGCGGGTCCGCTTCGGCGAGCCCGTCCACATCTTCAACAACTACTACTACGACATCGGCGACTACGGCGTCGCGACCACCATGAACGCCGGGGTGATCTTCGAGGGCAACTACATCGAGAACACCGAGTCCCCCACCGAGATCGGCCAGGGCGACTCCGCCGGCGGACGGATCGTCTCGCGCAACAACCACCTCGTCAACTCCGGGACGCCGGTGTCGAGCGGGTCCGTCGCGAGCGTGCCGTACGCCTTCACGCTCGACACCCCCTCGAACGTGAAGTCCATCGTGACCGGCGGCGCCGGGGCTCGCTGACCTCCTTGCGCCACAAGTGGATACGAGAGCGGCCCCGGTCCGGGGACCGGGGCCGCTCTCGTGCGTCTAGGCCCAGGGGAGGCCGAGCTCGCTGAAGAGCTTGCCCTGCTTCGCCGCGTCCTCAACGGCCTGGTCGGCGCCCTTGAGGATCGTCACAGGGTCGTCGCCGACGCGCTCGAGGTGCTCGGCGTCGACGAGGCGCGGGATCGGATCGTTCAGGACGCGCTCGAGCACACCGGTGAAGGTCTTCGCGCGGCGCAGGCCCGAGATGAGGCCGACGCCCTTGTTGCGGTGAGCGAGCAGATTGTCGAGAAGGTCCGTGCGGCCGTACTGCTTCGGCTCCGACTCGCCGGGCAGGAGCAGGCGGTCGGTCGGGTACTCGAACCAGGCCTCGCCCTTCGTGCCCCGCACGTACACGTCGCCCTCGAGCTTGCGCTCGCCGCAGAGGGTCACGGCCACCGTGATCTGCACGCCGTTCTTGTTCGTCGCGCGCCAGACCGCGGTGTCGTCCACTTCGATGTTCTCGCGGGTGCGCAGCCGCTCGAGCTCGATCCCGCCGTCCAGCGGCCAGTCCCCCGCCAGCGCGATGGCCTCCTGGGAGGCGTGCGCGAACGGGTTGGCGAGGGCGCCGTCGGCGATGAGGGTGCCGTTCGCCTCCCGCTTTCCGGCCCAAGGGGAGCGGCGGTAGTAGGAGTCGGGGCGCTGCCAGGAGCCGGCGACCGAGACGGATTCGACCTCGCCGAGCTGCCCGGCTTCGATGGCGTCGCGGAGGGCGTTGAACGCGTGGGAGCCGAGGGCTTGGAAGCCGACCTGGACGTTGCGGCCGGTCTCGGTCATGACCGCGTAGAGCGCGGCGTATTCGGCGAGGTTGGCGACGGGGGGCTTCTCGAGGTAGACGTCGGCGCCGTGGCGCATCGCGGCGCTGGCGATGGGCAGGTGGGTGGGGGGCGGGGTGGCGATGATGACGACGTCGGGGTCGGTGGCGTCGAGCATGGCCTGGTAGTCGTCGAAGACGGGGAGGTCGCCGACCGGGATGGCGTCGTCCTCGTAGATCTCGGCGGTGTCGCACAGGGCCGCGAAGTCGAGTTCGCCGCTGCGGCGGCGGGGTTCGAGGTTGTGGCGGTGGTGCAGGCCGTATCCGTTGGCGCCCACGAGGGCGATGCGGGGCGTGCGGGTTTCGGTCACAAGTGCTCCAGTGTGGTGGCGACGCCGTGCCGGTCGAGTTCGCGCAGCCATTTGGCGGCGGCCCGGCGCAGCTGGTGGTTGTCGGCGACGGATTCGGGGACGATTTGGTGGAGCCCGAGGATAGCGTCGATGCGTGCGGCGGCGTTGGGCCCGGCGGCGGTGAGGCTCTGGCGGATGGCGCCCTTCATCGGGTCGTCGAGTGGCAGGTCGGTGCCGTGGTCGCTCGTGCCTGCGCAGAAGCGGGTCCAGGCGGCGACCGGGAGCGCGATGAGGTCGAGGTCGACGCGGGCTTCGGCGAGGTCGGCGATGGTGGCGAAGAGGCGCTGCGGGAGTTTCTGGGAGCCGTCCATGGCGATCTGGAGGCACCGGTGGCGGATGCCGGGGTTGCGGAAGCGGCCGAGGACGCCTTCGCCGTATTCGACGGTGTCCTGCCCGTCGGGCGGGGTGAAGCTGGGGGCGATCTGCTCGGCGATGAGCCAGCGCGCGAAGGCCTCGGCGCCGGGGAGGGCGAGGGTGTCGCTGATGGTCTCGATGCCGGCGAGCGCGCCGAGGTAGGCGAGGGTGGAGTGGACGCCGTTGAGGGTGCGGAGTTTCAAGCGCTCCCATCCTGCGACGTCGTGGGTGTAGGTGGCGGCCCAGGGCGGGCGGGGCCCGGCGAAGTCGTCTTCGATGACCCATTGGGTGAAGGGTTCGGCTTCGACGGCGGCGAGGTCGGTGACGCCGAGTTCGCCCAGGGCGCGTTCGTAGGTGGCCTGGGTGGAGGCGGGGACGATGCGGTCGACCATCGAGGAGGGGAAGGTGACGTGCTCGTCGGCCCAGGCGCGGGTGGTGGGGTCGAGGAGGGGTTCGATGGCGGCGCGGGTGGTTTTGCCGTTGTCGGGCAGGTTGTCGCAGCAGAGGATGGTGAGGGGCGGCCCGTTTTGGGCGGCGCGCTTCGCGAGTCCTTCGGCGAGGAGGCCGGGGACGCCTGCGGGGTCGCGGTAGGCCTTCTCGGTGACGGTGAGGGTGACGACGTGGGTGGTCTCGGCGGCGACGAGGTCGACGGCCCGCTGGTGTTCGGAGGCGATGTGGACGGTGTCGACGATGGAGCCGATGACGCGCATGGAGGCGCCTGCGGGGCCGAGGGTCGCGACGGAGTAGAGGCCGTCCTGTGCGGCGAGGGCGTCGATGACGTCGCGCGAGTTCGGGGCGGCGACGGTGATGCCCCAGTCGGTGTCGTCGGTGTAGACCGCCTGGTGGGCGCGGTGGAAGGCGCCCGCGCCGATGTGGAGGACGCCGGAGGTCTGGGGGCGGTCCCCGGGGACTTGCACGTCCCCGGGGAGCCGCTTCAGGTTGTCGTTGGCTAGGCGTTCCATGCCGGCCCGTTCGGGAACGAGTACTCGGCGATGGATTCGGCCTTGAGCGTGACCGAGTAGCCGGGCTGGGTGGGCAGGCGGTAGCGCCCGTCAACGACCTTGACCGGGTCGGTGTAGTGCTCGTGCAGGTGGTCGACGTATTCGATCATGCGGCCCTCCAAGGTCTTCCCCACTCGAAGGTATTCGAACATGCCGAGGTGCTGCACGTATTCGCAAAGGCCCACGCCGCCGGAGTGCGGGCAGACGTCGACGCCGTGCTTGGCGGCCATGAGGAGGGTGGCGAGGACTTCGGGGATGCCGGCGACGCGGCAGGCGTCGATCTGGCAGACCTGGATGGCCTCGGCCTGGAGGAGCTGTTTGAAGATGACGCGGTTGGCGGCGACCTCGCCGGTGGCGACGCGGATGGGGTTGACGGCCTTGGCGATCTTGGCGTGGCCGAGGATGTCGTCGGGGTGGGTGGGCTCTTCGATCCAGTAGGGGTCGAATGCCGCGAGGTGCTTCATGTTCCCGATGGCTTCGGGGACGGACCAGATCTGGTTGGCGTCCATCATGAGCAGGCGGTCGGGGCCGAGGACGTCGCGGATGATGCCGGCGCGGCGCACGTCGTCGGCGACGTCGGGCGAGCCCACTTTCATCTTGGCGGCGGTCCAGCCTTCGGCGACGGCCTGCTCGGTGAGGGCGCGTACCTTGTCGTCGTCGTAGCCGAGCCAGCCGACGGAGGTGGTGTAGGCGGGGAAGCCGTCGTTCTGGAGGACTTTGAGGCGGTCCTCGTAGCCGATGCGGCCTTCGTCGAGGATCGCTTCTGCTTCGGCGGGGGTGAGCTCGTCCTCGATGTGCCGGTAGTCGATCTGGGCGGCGAGTTCGGCGGAGTCCATCTCGGCGAGCAGCTGCCACATGGGCTTGCCCTCGAGTTTGGCGCGCAGGTCCCAGACGGCGTTGACGATGGCGCCGACGGCCATGTGGGTGGCGCCCTTCTCGGGGCCGAGCCAGCGGATCTGCGGCTCCTGGATGATCGAGCGGGAGAACTCGACCGGGTTGGCGAAGATCTCCTCGACGGTCTTGCCGGTGACCAGGTGCGCGAAGGCCTTCACGGCCTGGGCGACGATCTCGGTCCCGCGTCCGCCGGTGAAGGTGAAGCCGGTGCCGGTGGGGCCGCCGTCGGTGAACAGTTCGACGTAGCAGGCCGAGTAGTCGGCGCGGTTGATCGAGTCGGAGCCGTCGCCGGCGGTCGCGGTGGGGAACCGCACGTCGTGGACTTCGAGGCGTTCGATCCTGGTCCTCGGCGAGGCTTGCGAGCCGTGAATTTGCTCCGTCACTGGCTTTCCAATCCATAGATCTTGCGGGGCTGGTTGTAGGCGAGGTCGATGGCGACCTCGGCGGCTTCGTGCTCGGTCATCCGGTGCTCGGCGACGAGGCGGGCCAGGTAGGCGGCGTCGATGCGGCGGGCCACGTCGTGCCGGGCGGGGATGGAGCAGAACGCCCGGGTGTCGTCGACGAACCCGGCGGTGTTGTAGAACCCGGCGGTCTCGTGCACGGCCTCCCTGAAGCGGCGCATGCCCTCCGGCGAGTCGAGGAACCACCAGGGGGCGCCGAGGAACACCGAGGCGTAGCCGCCCGCGAGCGGGGCGAGCTCGCGGCTGAACACGGTCTCGTCCAGGGTGTAGAGGACGATCCGGAAGCGGGGGTGGTTGCCGAACGCGTCGAGGAGCGGCTTGAGCGCCCGCGTGTACTCGGTGGCGTTCGGGATGTCGCCGCCGACGTCGCGGCCCCAGCCGTCGTAGAGCCACTGGTTGTGGTTGCGGTTCGAGCCCGGGTGGAGCTGCATGACCAGGCCGTCTTCGACGCTCATGCGCGCGAACTCGGTGAGCATGAGCGCCGGGAAGCGCAGGATCTCGGTCTCGTCGGCTTCGCCTTTGAGGGCTTTGGCGTAGATCTCGGCGGCGGCCTTCGGGTCGTCTTCGGTGGCCGCCGTGAGGTTGCCGTGGTCGGAGCAGGTGGCGCCGGCGGCGATGAAGTCCTGGCGGCGCGAGCGCAGTGCCGCGAGGAACCCGTCGAACGTGGACGTGTCCTCGCCGGTGATTTCGGACAGCCGCTCGACGCGCTCGCTCCAGCCGGGCCAGCCGGGTTCGACCATGTTGTCCGGCCGGAACGTGGTGACGACCTTCCCGCCCTTGCCGCCCCACTGGCGGCCGCCGGACGCGGGCGTCGCGGCCAGCGCGGCGTGCGGCTCGAGGGAGTCCACGGGGGACTCGGTGGTGGCGAGCACTTCGATGTTGAAGCGGTCGAACAGGGCCCGGGGCCGGTAGGCGGGTTCGGTGAGGCGCGCGGAGAGGTGGTCGTAGAACTCGTCGGCGGTGCCGGCTCCGAGCTCCTTGTAGATCCCGAAGACCTCCGCGAAGGTGTGGTCGAGCCACATCTTGGAGGGGGTGCCGCGGAAGAGGCGGTAGTGCTCGGCGAAGCGGCGCCAGATCGTGCGTCCGTCCACTTCGGAGGGGGTGCCGTCGACCGAGGCGACGCCCATCTCGGCGGGGGTCACGCCCTGGCTGTAGAGCATCCGGGTCAGGTAGTGGTCGGGGACGACGAAGAGGCGGGCCGGGTCGGGGAACGGCTGGTTCTCCGATATCAGGCGCGGGTCGACGTGCCCGTGGGGGCTGACCAGCGGCAGGTCGGCGGTGCGCTGGTGGAGTTCCCTGGCGATGGCGCGCGTGCGCTCGTCGGCCGGGAACAACCGGTCGGGGTTAAGACTCATCGGTGTTTACTCCGGTTCGGGGAGAGGCGAGCGAAGCGAGCCGGTTGGGCGGGGCGACGGGTGCGGGCCTCATCTGGGGTGTCCTATTTCAAGAGGTCGGCGACGTCGACCGGGAGCCCGGTCTCGATGGACGCGTTCGCGGCGAGGCCCGCGGCGAGGGCGTTCACGCCGTCCTGCGCGTTCGCGGAGCGGTCGTGCGGGTCGGTGTCGCCGTCGAAGATGACGCCGAGCATGACCTTGTCGCCGCCGCCGTGACCGGCCCGCTGGTATTCGCCGAGGTCGATCTTCTGGGGCTTGGTCCAGAAGGGGTGGAGGGTCAGCTCGTACCAGCCCTCCTCGGGGGCGGCGTGGGTGCCGTGGAGGCTGGCGCCGTTGGGGCCCTTGAGGGCGGGGTTGACGTGGTCGTTCTCGACGACGAGGAGTTCGAGGCGGCCCTGGGTGCCGTTGAAGTGCACCCGGTAGCCCTCCCAGGGCGAATAGGCGGTGAGCCGGTAGGAGAGCGTGACGCCGGAGTCGTAGTCGACGAGCGCCATCATGTCGTCGTAGATGGTCACGCCGGGCGCGAACACGGACTGGTCGCGGATGTAGCCGTCCTCGTCTTCGGCGTCGAGGTACATCTCCTTGAGGCCGGGGCTGTCCTCCATGTGGAGCGCGAACGGGTCGTCGGAGGCGAGGGGGGAACCGTGGACGCGGGTGTAGCCGCGGTCGTGGCCGGTGCGCTTGCCGTTCTCGCCGTAGAAGGCGAGCTTGCCTTTGGCGAAGGCGCGCACGGGCGCCGCGTCGAGCCACCAGTTGACGAGGTCGAAGTGGTGGCCGGACTTGTGGACGAGGAGGCCGCCGGAGTTCTCGGCCTCGCGGTGCCAGCGGCGGAAGTAGTCGGCGCCGTGGCGGGTGTCGAGGAGCCAGTCGAAGCCGACGGAGGTGATCTCGCCGATCGCGCCCTCGCGCAGGAGCTCGGCGACCTTCTCGTGCAGGGGGTTGTAGCGGTAGTTGAAGGTGACGGTGACGGTGCCCTTCGACTGCGCCTCGGCGGCGAGGATCGCGGCCGCGTGCTCGCCGGTGGTCGTCAGCGGCTTCTCGCAGATGACGTCCTTGTCGGCGGCGAGCGCGGCGAGGATGTACTCGTGGTGGGTCGCGTCGACCGACGTGACGATGACCGTGTCGGGGTCGGTCTCGGCGAGGAGCTTGTCGAAGTCGGCCGCTGCGTACGCGGCGGGGGCCGGGTGGCCCTCGGCCTCGATCGCCTCCATGTGGCGGGCGATGCGCTTGGCGTTGGTGTCCGCGAGGGCGACGAGGCGGGCTTTGTCACTCCGCTCGGTGATGGCCTTGCGGTACATCGTGGCGCGTGAGCCGGTTCCCACGAGGGCATAGCGATGCGGCGTGCCAGGCATGTGACTCCTTCGTCGGCGAGTTTTGGTAAACGCTATCGGAGAAACTTGCCGCAATCAAGAGCCGGGTCTGGCTGGGCTTATTTCGGCGTGGCCTTCGTAAAGGGGGGCTTGACAACACGAATTGGCAACCGGCGGCCACGCACGTCCAGTTCAAGCTCGGCCCCGGGCTTGTACCCCGCGTCGAGCAGCGCCAGCGCCACGCCCTTCTTCAGGCTCGGCGCGTGCGTCCCCGATGTGGTCTCCCCCACGATCTCGTCGCCGTCCATGACCGCCATGTGGGCGCGCGGCACGCCCTTGCCCGTAGCCTCGAGGCCCCAGAGCTTCCGCTTCGGGCCCGCGGCGCGCTCCGCCTCCAGCGCCTCCTTGCCCCAGAACTCCGGCTTGTCCCAGCCGATCGCCCAGTTCAGCCGCGCCTGCACCGGCGTGATGTCGCGGCTCAGGTCCTGGCCGTGCAGCGGGTAGCCCATCTCGAGCCGCAGCGTGTCGCGCGCGCCGAGCCCGCACGGGGACGCGCCCGCGACCAGGATGCCGTCCCACAGGTCCACGGCCGCCTCGTTCGGGACGACCAGTTCGAAGCCGGTCTCGCCCGTGTAGCCGGAGCGGCAGACGATCACGTCGGCCGTGTTCACCAGGTGCTCGCGGAAGGTCATGTACCCGTGGTCGTGCGGCAGGCCCAGGTACTCGAGGATGCCGGGCGAGTCGGGGCCCTGCACCGCGATCACCGCGAAGCCGCGGTGCACGTCGCGCACCTCGATCCCCTCCGGAGCGGCCCCGCTCAACCGGCGCGCCACCTCGGCCGTGTTGGCGGCGTTGGGGATCAGGAACACCTCGTCGTCCGAGAAGCGGTACGCGATGAGGTCGTCCACCACGCCGCCGGACTCGTCGAGGCACAGCGTGTACTGCGCGCCGCCCGCGCCGATCCGGTCCAGGTCGTTCGCGAGGCACCGGTTCACGAAACCGGCCGCGCCCGGCCCCGTCACCCAGATCTTGCCCAGGTGCGAGACGTCGAAGGCCCCGACCCGGGTGCGCACCGCCTGGTGTTCGGCGAGCACGCCGCTCGCGTACTGGAGCGGCATGTTCCAGCCGGCGAACTCGGCGAACTTGGCGCCGTGGAGAAGATGGCGTTCGTGCAGGGGCGAGGTGAGCAGTGTCTCCGACATGGGACAGAGACTATCGCGGCCGTCCCAGTGACTAGGATCGGAGCATTTGGTCCCAAGAACAGCTAAGGATGGATCGTGACAGCTCTGATCTCCGCCTCGGGCGACATCGCTGCGGCCGACGCCGAAGTGCTCGTCGTCGGCGTCTTCTCCGGCGAGGACGCCCCCGTGCTCCCCGAGAGCCTCGCGGGCGTCGACGCCGCCTTCGGCGGACGCCTCGCCGAGCAGCTCGCGGTCCTCGGCAACACCGGATCGTCCTCCTCGCTCACCCGCCTCCCCGCCCCTGACGCCCTCGCCGCGAAGCTCGTCTACGCGATCGGCCTCGGCGACGCCGACGACCTCGACGACGAGACGCTCCGCCGCGCCGCCGGCACCGCCGTTCGCGCCGCGTTCGGCAAGGAGACCGTGGCCATCGCGTTCGAAGGCGACCCCGAGGCCACCGCCACCGGAGCCGCCCTGGGCGCCTACAAGTTCGCGGGCTACAAGACCGACGGAAACGGCGACGCGGCCCCCGCCGAGGTGCGGATCTACGGTGCGAGCGCGGACGCCGCGGCCAAGGCGGCCGTGCTCGCCGAGAGCGTCGCCCTCGCCAAGGACTGGGCCGACACCCCCGCCAACCTGCTGCGCCCGCCCGCCTTCGCCGTCGAGATCGAGCGGGCCGCCACCGCCGCGGGCGTCGAGGTCGAGATCCTCAACGCCGAAGCGCTCTCCGCGGGCGGCTACGGCGGCGTCCTCGCCGTCGGCGGCGGCTCCTCCGCCGAACCGCGCCTGGTCCGCCTCACCTACCGGCCCGAAGGCGCATCGTCCAAAGGCGCGGTCAAGCACGTCGCGTTCGTCGGCAAGGGCATCACGTTCGACTCCGGCGGCATCAACATCAAGCCGGGCGCGGGCATGTGGGACATGAAGGGCGACATGGCCGGAGCCGCGGCCGTCGTCGGCGCGACGATCGCCGCCGCGAAGCTCGGCCTCAGCGTCAACGTCACGTGCACGGTGGCGCTGGCCGAGAACATGCTCTCCGGCTCCTCGTTCCGCCCTTCCGATGTAATCACCATCCGCGGCGGCAAGACCGTGGAGGTGCTGAACACCGACGCCGAGGGGCGGCTCGTGCTGGCCGACGCGATCTCGCGCGCCCTCGAGGACGAGCCCGACGCGCTGTACGACGTGGCGACGCTCACCGGCGGGCAGCTCATCGCGCTGGGCCGGCGCACCATGGGCCTCATGGGCACCGACACCGAGACCGAGCGGCTGCGGCGCATCGGCGAGGTCACCGGCGAGCACGGCTGGCCGATGCCGTTCCCCGAGGACATCGTGAAGCTCATGGAGTCCTCGATCGCCGACGTCTCGCAATGCGCGACCGGCCTCAAGCGGGACGGCCACATGGTCCAGGGCGGGGTCTTCCTGTCGAAGTTCGTGCCCGAAGAGCTGCCGTGGGCCCACCTCGACATCGCGGGCCCGGCCGACTCGGACTCGAGCTACGGGTACATCGCGAAGGGCGCGACCGGCTTCCCGGTCCGCACGCTCGTGGCGCTGCTCGAAGAGTTCGCCGCGTAACCGCAGTGACGCGAGGAAGGGCCCGGCCGATGGCGCCGGGCCCTTTGCTCCGTCCGCCCTCACCACCACGTGGCGGGACAGTGCGGTGAATATTGCGGAATCGTTGTGTTGCCGAGGGTCGAAATCGCTATTGCTGGCGCTGCTGCTCGAGCTTCCGACGAGCGTCGTAATCCCGTTTACGCTGCGGATATCCAGTCTTGGCGACCTCGTACACCGGGGTGCTGTACTTGCGGCCCAGGGCGAACGCGCCCGCCGGACCGTCGACGCGGCGCCGCGTCCACTCACCGTCATGCGCGATGAGCATGACCGTCGTCTCAGTGACGGTGGTCTTCGGCTCGAGGTAGGCCTCGACACCGGTGCGCGTCTTGATGAAATCGATCAGATGCCGCTGGTCAGCGCTGTCAGAGGCACGGTCCAGCGTTCCCTTGCCCTGTTTCTTCTTCCGTCCGAACAAGCCCACGGCCGATCCTTCCCGCACCACTTGAGGCGTGATTTCCAAGCGTACACATGCCCTAAGACACCTGTGTCCAGCCGCACACGAAGGGGACTTTCCGAATGCTCGCAGCAAGCGGTTGAATGGTGTTGCACACTCCAACCACAGGGTCTGGCCGATCACGAGTCGTCGCCGGTGGAAGGATGGGCTCCGAACCTAAGCATCGTTAAGTGGGGAGAGCAATGAGCGACCCGAACGCAGGATACGACGTAGTCATCCTGGGCGGCGGCAGCGGCGGCTACGCCAGCGCGTTCCGCGCGGCTGAGCTGGGGCTGTCAGTGGCCCTGATCGAGAAGGACAAGGTCGGCGGCACCTGTCTGCACCGCGGCTGCATCCCCACCAAGGCGCTGCTCCACGCCGGCGAGGTCGCCGACACCGCTCGCGAGTCCGAGCAGTTCGGCATCCTGGCCGAGTTCAAGGGCGTCGACATGCCGGCCGTGAAGAAGTACAAGGACGACGTCGTCTCCAAGCTGTACAAGGGCCTTCAGGGCCTGGTCAAGGCTCACAAGGTCGAGTTCATCCAGGGCACCGGCAAGCTCGTCGGCCCGAACACGATCGAGGTCGACAACGGCCAGAAGGTCACCGGCCGCAACATCGTCCTCGCCACCGGCTCGTACTCCAAGACCCTTCCGGGGCTTGAGATCGACGGCGAGAAGGTCATCACCTCCGAGCACGCGCTCGAGCTCACCGAGCTGCCGAACAAGGCGATCGTCATCGGCGGCGGCGTCATCGGCGTCGAGTTCGCCTCCGCCTGGAAGTCGCTGGGCGTCGACGTCGAGATCATCGAGGGCCTCCCCCGCCTCATCGCGGCCGAGGACGCCGACTCGTCGAAGCAGCTGGAGCGCGCGTTCCGCAAGCGCGGCATCAAGTTCCACACCGGCAAGTTCTTCGAGAAGGTCGAGAAGACCGCCTCGGGCGTGCAGGTGACCATCGCGGGCGGCACCGTCGTCGAGGGCGATGTGGTGCTCGTGGCCGTCGGCCGCGGCCCCGTCACCGACGGCATCGGCTACCAGGAGCAGGGCGTCAACATGGACCGGGGCTTCGTCCTGGTCGACGACAACCTGCTGACGAACCTGCCGAACGTGTACGCCGTCGGCGACATCGTCCCCGGCATCCAGCTCGCGCACCGCGGCTTCCTGCAGGGCATCTTCGTGGCCGAGCACATCGCGGGCCTGAACCCGGCCCCGATCGACGAGACCGGCATCCCGCGCGTGACCTTCACCGAGCCCGAGGTGGCCTCCATGGGCCTCAACGAGGACAAGGCGAAGGAGAAGTACGGGGCCGACAAGATCAAGTCGGTCAACTACAACCTCGCGGGCAACGGCAAGTCGAACATCCTCAAGACCCAGGGCTTCATCAAGCTCGTGGCGGTCGAGGACGGGCCGATCGTCGGCGTCCACATGGTCGGCGCGCGCATCTCCGAGCAGATCGGCGAAGCGGAGCTGATCTACAACTGGGAGGCCTACGCGAACGACGTCGCCCAGCTGATCCACATGCACCCCACCCAGAACGAGGCGATCGGCGAAGCGGCGATGCTGCTGGCCGGCAAGCCGCTGCACGCCCACGACTAATCCACAACCGCAGGAGTTGAACGAACGATGCCGACATCGGTAACGATGCCCGCTCTCGGTGAGTCGGTCACCGAGGGGACTGTCACCCAGTGGCTCAAGAAGGAAGGCGACACCGTCGAGGTCGACGAGCCGCTGCTCGAGGTCTCGACCGACAAGGTCGACACCGAGGTTCCTTCGCCCGTCGCGGGTGTGCTGCTGAAGATCGTGGTCCCCGAGGACACGGATGTCGAGGTCGGCGGCGAGCTGGCGATCATCGGCGACCCCTCCGAGGCGACCGGGGACGCCCCGGCGGCTCCGGCTCCGTCCCAGGAGCCGCAGCCTGAGCCCGAGCCCGAGCAGGCTCCGGCCGCTCAGGAGACCAAGCCCGCCGAGGCGCCCGCCGCTGCGGCCCCCGCTTCCGGCGGTGCGGCCGAGGGCACCGAGGTCCTGCTCCCCGAGCTGGGCGAGTCGGTCACCGAGGGCACCGTGACGTCTTGGCTCAAGGCCGTGGGCGACACCGTCGAGGTGGACGAGCCGCTGCTGGAGATCTCGACCGACAAGGTCGACACGGAGATCCCGTCCCCGGCCGCGGGCACGCTGCTGGAGATCCGGGTCGCCGAGGACGAGACCGCCGAGGTCGGTTCCGTGCTCGCGATCGTCGGCTCCGGTTCGACCGCCGCCGCCGCTCCGGCCCCGGCCGCCGAGCCGACCCCGACGGTGAAGTCCGAGCCCGAGCCGGAGCCCGCTCCCGTTCAGGCCGAGAGCACGCCGACGAAGCCGGCCCCGGCTGCTCCCGAGACCGCGCCCGCGCCTGCGGCTCCCGCCGCGACGAAGCCTTCGGGCTCCTACGTGACGCCGCTGGTGCGCAAGCTCGCCTCGGAGAACGGTGTGGACCTCGCCGAGGTCACCGGTTCCGGTGTGGGCGGTCGCATCCGCAAGGAGGACGTCCAGGCCGTCATCGACGCAAAGAAGGCCCCGGAGCCCGCTCCGGCGGCTGCCGCCCCGGCCAAGGCCGCTCCGGCCCCGGCCGAGGTCAGCCCGCTGCGCGGCCGCACCGAGAAGATGAGCCGCCTGCGTCAGGCCGCCGCCAAGGCGCTGCTGAACTCGATGCAGTCCACGGCCCAGCTGACGACGGTGCGCGAAGTGGACGTCACGAAGGTGGCGAAGCTCCGGGCGGCCAAGAAGGACGAGTTCCTCGCCCGCCACGGCGTGAAGCTCTCCTTCCTGCCGTTCTTCTCGATCGCCGCGATCGAGGCGCTCCAGCAGTACCCGGTCGTCAACGCCTCCATGAACATGGAGGAGAAAACGATCACCTACCCGGACGCCGAGCACGTGGGCTTCGCGGTGGACACGCCGAAGGGCCTCATCGTCCCGGTCGTCAAGAACGCGGGCGACCTGAACATCCCGGGTCTGGCCAAGCGGATCGCCGAGATCGCCAAGAAGGCCCGCGACGGCGGCCTGGCGCCCGACGACCTGTTCGGCGCCACGTTCACCATCACCAACACCGGTTCGGTGGGCGCGCTGTTCGACACGCCGATCGTCCCGCTCGGACAGTCGGCGATCCTCGGCACCGCCGCGATCGTCAAGCGCCCCCGCGTGATCAACGACCCTGAACTGGGCGAGGTCATCGCGGTGCGCTCGGTCATGCACCTGACGCTGAGCTACGACCACCGCCTCATCGACGGCGCCGACGCGGCCCGCTACCTCGAAGCGGTGACGAAGCGGATCGAAGAGGGCAACTTCGAACACCAGCTGGGCCTGTAAGGACAGTCGGAGACACCGGCAGGGGGGGGGGGGGGGGGGGGGCCGCCCCCCCCCCCCCCCGGGGACTCGACCACCACCCCGCACGGTGGCCGTGTACGCACTGGGGTACACCCGGGGGGGGCCGGGGGGGTATCTCCCCCCCCCGCCCCTGCCGCTTGCAATAGCCACAGCCCTGCATGTGCAGGGGGCCACCACAAGTCGCGCCTTCTACCCGTAACCGGCAAAGCGTGTCCTCGTTGTTCCTACAACCCACCTTTTGTGACCCCACGCGGAAGTTAGGAACTCGAATGTCGATCGAGTACAACGAACTCCTCGCCATGTTGATGGAGACACGCCCCGAATTCGCGACCGAGCTGTACAACTGGACCGACGGCCCCGACCTTCCCGACTACGACGCGATCACCGTCTCCCGCAGGACGATCACTCTGCCCGAGCAGTCGAACCACCTCCGCGTCTGCGTCGCCGCGGCCTATTCCAAAGGCGGCGAACGGGTCGTCGCCCTCCTGTTCGACGCCGTGCTCGAGCCCGACCCCGCGCAGGCCGAGTCGTGGCTGCGGTTCATGACGGACGCGCAGCGGGCCCTGAGCTGCATGGTCGCGCTGGTGGTGCTGTGCCGGGACGAGGAGATGGCGGATTGGGCGCTCACCTACAGCGCTGTCGGCGACATCGGCTGCTATGTACTGCCGGTGGTGATTCCCTCTTTGCTCGCGAACGCCTAGAATGGAACCCGGCCCTCGCCGCCGTCCCCACCACGGCAGCGAGGGCCGCTCGCACGCCTAAACCGATTGCGTCCCTCGCCGCTCCCCTCCACACTCAACCCATGTCCCGATTCGGACCCACGGTCCCTTACGACGCCACCGCCGTCCGCGACACCTGGCCCACGCTCCCCGCGTACGTCCAGGAGCGCATCATCGCCGAGCTCGGCGGCAAGCCCGCCGACATCCGCATGGCCGGCGGCGGCTTCAGCGGCGCCTTCGCCGCCCGCATCCGAGCCGAGTCCGGGACCGAGCTCTTCGTCAAGGCCGCAGGCAGCAAAAGGTCTTTCAGCCTCCACGCCTGCCGCCAAGAGGCCCGCGTCAATCCGGCGCTCCCCCAAGGCGTCCCGGCGCCGCGCCTCGAATTCGCCGCCGACTTCGAAGACTGGATCGTCCTCGGCTTCGAAGCCGTCGACGGCCGCGCCCCGACGCTCCCAATGAGCTCCCGTGACCTCACCCTCATGCTTGACGCGTGGGCCGCAGCCGCCGCCGCACTCACCCCGGCTCCGCAGCAGCTGCTCGACCTCGGCGTCAGCGCCGCCCCCATCGACGGCCACCTGCGCCAATTCACCGGCATCGCCGCGGGCGACATCGAGCCGTTCCCGCTCCCGCCCGCCTTCGAAGGCCGCATCGACGAACTCGCCGAGATCGAGCAGGACATCGAAGCGGCCCTGACCGCCGACTCGGTCATGCACTTCGACCTCCGCCCGGACAACATGATCGTCGGCGCCGACCAGGCCTGGATCTGCGACTGGAACTGGGTCCAGGTCCACTCGACCTGGTTCGACACCGCGTGCTTCCTCGTTGCGGCCCATGGGGACGGCCACGACGCCGACGCCCTCTTCTGGGCCCACCCCACCGCGGCGGGCGTCACCCCCGACGAGCTCGACACCGGGCTCGCCTCGATCACCGGCTACTACCTCAGCCGTTCCGTCGAACCGCCGTTCCCGGACGTGTCCCCGCACATGAGGGCCCACCAGCGCTGGAGCGGCCTGGCCGCCGCCGACTGGCTCGCCCAGCGGCGAGGCTGGACGTGACAGCCGCCCAGACGCCGACCTCGTCCGGACCCACGTCACTGGGACCGGCGGCGCGACTCGACTACGCCGCCACCGCGATCCGGCCCGCGTACGCGACGCTGCCCGCATCCGTGCGCGCCCGCATCAGCGCCGAACTCGGCGGCGAACCCCAGACGGTCTCGGTCGCGGGCGGCGGCTTCACCACCGGATTCGCGGGCCGCCTCCGATCCGCGTCAGGTACCGAGCTCTTCATCAAAGCCGCAGGCCCGCTCACTCCCGAAGTCCGCGAAGCCTACCGAGACGAAGCCCGCATCACGGCCGCGCTGCCATCCGAGATTCCGGCCCCGGGCGTCCGCTTCCACGCCGACATGGACGGCTGGACCGTCACCGGATTCGAAGCGCTTCAAGGTGAACCGCTGACACTCCCCATGCGCACCGGGGCGCTCGGCCTCGTCCTCGACGCCTGGGCGACCGCCGCGGAAGCCCTCAACCCGCCTCCCCCGGCCCTCCTCGCGTGCGGCATCAAACCCAAGACCGCCGCGAACCTCAGCTTCTTTCAGAACGTCGCGAGTGGCGAGACCCCGCCGATCCCGCTGCCGCCGAAGCTCTCCGGGCGATGGGAGGAACTCGCGGCCATCGAGACCGGCACCGACCGAATCCTGGCCACCGGCCAGGTCTCCCACGGCGATCTGCGCCCCGACAACTGCTTCCTCGGCGACGGCCGGGCCTGGATCTGCGACTGGACCAAGCCGCGCTTTGTGCCGCCCTGGGTGGACACGGTGAACCTGCTGGTCGTCGCCAACGGCGACGGCCACGACGCCGACCGTCTCTTCTGGGCTCATCCGACCGCTGACGGCGTCACCGGCGACGAACTCGACACCATGCTCGCCGCGATCACGGGCGCACTGCTGGCGGGCTGGAACGGCGCCCCCAGGTGGATCGTCTCCCCTGCGATCCACGCCCACATGCGCTGGGGGGCGCTTGCGGCGGCAGACTGGCTCGCGAACCGCCGCGGCTGGTGATCACTCCTCGCCGAACAGTTCCGATGCGCTCGATACGAACGGGGCCTTGAACAGCCACGACTCGATGAGCGTGTCATCGGTGCACGCCGCGAACCGCTCGCGTTCCTCCTCAGTGAGGCGCACCCCGTTCGCGTCGAGGAACGCGAGCACCGCCCTCACCAGTCTCGCCCTAGTCTCGACCCGGACCGTTTCACGACCCGCGGCCCGAGCTTCGGCTCGGCGTTCAAGTGACAGGTTCCTCATGGCAACACGCTATGCGCTGGCAGACGCAGGCCCTGGAACCGCGAACCCGTGTCGCCTGCCGAGTTCTCGACAGGCACTACCACGATTCCATTATTCAGGAAATCGGTCCCATATAGTAAACGCGTCTCGGTAGAGTCCCCCCATGGCGAAAGAGACTGCGACCTACATCCACGGCCACCACGAGTCGGTCCTGCGTTCGCACGCTTGGCGAACGGCGGAGAACTCGGCCGCGTACCTGCTGCCGGAGCTGCGGCCGGACAGCACGATTCTCGACATCGGCTGCGGCCCAGGCACCATCTCGGCAGACTTCGCCGCTCTCGTACCGGACGGCCATGTCACGGCGGTCGACTACGCACCGGCGATCGTCGAGCAGGCCGCGAAGGAAGCCGGGTCGCGGGAGCTCGGGAACATGACCTTCGGAGTGGCGGATGTCCACGATCTCCAGTACCCAGACGACAGTTTCGATGTGGTGCACGCCCATCAGGTTCTCCAACATGTGGGCGATCCAGTCCAGGCCTTGAGAGAGATGCGCCGCGTAACCAAGCCCGGCGGCGTGGTCGCAGCGCGCGACAGCGACTACCGGGCCTTCACATGGTTCCCAGAATCCGAAGGACTGACCGACTGGCTGGACCTCTACGAAGCGGTCGCGAGGGCCGGCGGAGGCGAACCGGACACGGGCCGCCGTTTGAAGTCCTGGGCGCTGCGAGCAGGATTCCCGGAGGAGTCGGTGAAGGCGACCTCGAGCACCTGGACCTTCAGCAACGAGCAGGACAGGTCTTGGTGGGGAGGCTTGTGGGCCGACCGAGCACTGCACTCCGACTTCGCAAAGCAGGCTGTTGAAGGTGGACATGGCACCCAGGAAGAGCTGCAAGCGATCTCGGAGGCATGGAAGACCTGGGGCAAGAACCCGGAAAGCTGGCTCATGATCCCCCACGGTGAGATCCTGGCAAAGGCCTGACGGCAGGGAAGCCACGGCCGTAGCGACGAAGCCCGTGGGTCGGAAGGCAAAGCCTTCCGCCCCACAGGCTTTCGATTTTCAGCGTGTGAACACCGGCTCAGATCAAGGTGCGCCGAGCATCACTCGAACAGCGAAACTGTCGGTGGTCGTCTCTACACTTTCCGCAACGGGCGCATCGTCCCGACAACTGCACAACAACTGGAGGAACCGATGTCCACACCCGAACTCGAGAACCTCGCCGAATCCATAACCGCGCTCGCAGGGGCCCGTGACCGAATCCCGCTCAATCACCTGCTCCGCGAGACCGCGCTGAACATCCTCATCCTGGCCCGCATCGCCTCGAACCGCCTAGACGATCGGCTCCGCCGCGAGGAGATCGAATCTGCTGCCGATCACCTCGTCACCCAACTCCGCCACGCCGCCTGGGAACTCCCGCCACCGCCGCCGATGGCACCGCCCTCGCCACCGGACCCGTCGCCACCGCCGCCACCCGCGCACTAGCCAGGCGCAAAAGGCCGTTCAGGGCGGCCGCGACTCACTTCGTTCCGTTGATCCGGGTCGCGGCAGTCCACTGGAGCAGCCACTCCGGCACCTGCAGGTCGGCCGGGAATCCGCCGGCGAGCTTCTCGAGTTCATCGTGCTCCACCGATCCCCCGGACTTCTTGAGGAACCGGGTCCGCACGAAAGCCTGGGCGTACACGGTGTCGCCGACGCAGAAGTTCTGCTCGATGTATCCCCATCGCTCATCGAACCCGATCACCCGGGTCCGCAGCTCGAACCGCTGCCACGGCTGCAGCGACTTCCGGTAGGTGATGGTCTGCCCCGCCACAACGGGATACCAGCCCTGCTCCTTCATCTTCGCCCAGAACCCGGACCGCATCATCAGATCGATCCGACCGACGTCCATGATCGTCAAGTACCGCCCGTTGGTCATGTGCCCCAATGGATCAAGATCGGTCGGCACCACCCGGAACGGAGTCGCAGCCGTATCCCACAGACTCATCGCTTCGCGCCGCCGCAACCGCAGCCAGAGCAACAGGAGCCGAAAGTACAGGTTCATCAGACCACCACCCGGGCCTCAGCAGCCTCATCCCAAAGAAGCTTTGTTACCCGACAGTAGCATTCCATAGCGGTCAAGCTCAGGTACGTGCCACCGGCCAGCCGACGAAGGATCCGTTCGCTTCGTAGACGAGCGAGATCCCGACAGACTCGATGAGCTCTCGAAGGTCCGGCTTAGGCGCCTCGGGGAGCAGGATTGCCAACAGGGGCGATGGTTCGATGGAGCGGCGGTAATCGAAGAGCTGCCCGATAGCCATCCTCACCGAGTTTCTATCAGCTTTGCCCTTCGCTTCATACAAGACCTGTGCCGTGACATCGAACAGGTCAGTCTGGAAGCCTGACCGTTGACCGCGAGGACTGACGAACCACCGTTTGGCGACGTGTTGTTGCTTGCCAAGGAAGGCTTCAAAGCGGTCGACAAGCGCGCCCTCGCGTCGCTCGACTACAGCTTCGGCGGTGGCCTTGCGCAGGAATGCCTTCGCTGAGTTCTGTTCAAGCTCGATCAGTTTGCTAGTTGCTTCGTCGATCGGATCAAGTAGGGGCCCGGGGTGGGTCTCGGTATACGTAGTCTCGATTGCTACCGGCATGTAGTCGATCGGTGGCCTCGCGATCTCTCCGACTGGCCGTAGCCGGAAGACGTAGACGTCTCGCTCACCATCACCGCCCTGGTCAGCGCGGAGAAAGTACGGCCTTGTCTGGTCGATCGCAAACTTGCCGACATACTGGTGGCGCTTCTTATCCCGCCCCGCGACCTTGCCGACCGCCCAAAACAGCAGAAGGTCTCGGTCTTCCTCTCGATGGTTGAGGATCGCGCTGTTCCCGTCGCTTAGCTTCTGTGTGCCCTGATCCCGTTGGCCTTCCCCGCTGTAATACGCAACGGTGCCAACCTCGTCCTCCTCAGCATCCAAGCTGTCGTGGTAGCCATGCCCTCTGCCTTTCGAGGGGTCCGCGTACAAGAGGACGAACGGGCCTCTCGATGCGCGAGCGATTCCCCGCATACGGCGGCCACCGAAGATTGCTTCTAGGTCGTCCCGGGTATAGATGCCTCCGAGCTGCAGCTGCTCCATCTGATCTTGCAACCTCCTTGAGTGCCTTCATAAGCAGAGGCACCAGTCTAGATCCGCGGAATGCTCGTAAGGGTTCTTGAACGCCACGTCGCTTCCTGGCCAGCCGCCGGGGCGTCAGGCGAGTTGAGTTGGGGGTTCGAAGTGATCGAGGTGGAGGCTGTCTTGCATGTGAGTCTGGATTTGAAGGTGCTGTACTTCGGTACTCCTGTGGTGCTGATCAGCAGTCGGAATGAGGACGGGTCGGCGAACCTGGCGCCGATGTCGTCGGCTTGGTGGTTGGGGCAGTCGTGCATGCTCGGGTTGGGGAACCGGGCGAAGACCAGCGAGAACCTGCTTCGGGAGGGCGAGTGCGTGTTGAACCTGGTGCCGTCGGGTCTGGTCGGGGCCGTTGATCTGCTGGCGCCGCTGACCGGGTCGAATCCCGTGCCGGAGCGGAAGGCCGCCAAGGGATATCGGTACGAGCCCGACAAGTTCGGGGCCGCAGGGTTGACGCCTCAGGCGTCGGAGGTGGTCGGGGCGCCGCGGGTGCGGGAGTGCCCCGTCCAGCTCGAATGCCGGGTCGAGGGCGCTCATGCGTTCGGGGAGAACGCGAGGGCGTTCGAGGTGCGGGTGGAGCGGGCGCATGTCGAAGAGCGGCTGGTGATTCCGGGGACGGACTATGTGGACCCGATCGGCTGGGATCCTCTGATCATGAAGTTCTGCGAGTTCTTCGGGGGCGGAACGAACATTCACGCCTCGGCGCTCGCCTCCGCTTGGCGTATGCCGCATCAGGGGATGACAGCGGCTGGTTGACGTGGGTCTCGGCTGCTGGTATATCTGCGCTACGCGCCAGTAGGCGTTGTATCTGCTGGGGAGGCGCGGGCGATGGACAGTGACGTCATCGTTGTCGGGGCGGGGTTGGCCGGATTGGCCGCCGCTTCGGAGTTGGTCAGGCTCGGGAAGACCGTGACGGTGCTGGACCAGGAGGGCGAGCAGTCGCTCGGGGGGCAGGCGTTCTGGTCGTTCGGCGGCCTGTTCCTGGTGGATTCGCCCGAGCAGCGGCGGATGGGCATCAAGGACTCGCACGAGCTGGCGTGGCAGGACTGGGTCGGCACGGCCGGGTTCGATCGGCCCGAGGACGAGTGGCCCCGCAAATGGGCCGAGGCGTATGTCGATTTCGCTTCCGGGGAGAAGCGCGCGTGGCTGCACTCCCTCGGCGTGCGGTTCTTCCCCGTGGTCGGGTGGGCCGAGCGCGGAGGCTATACGGCGCAGGGGCACGGGAACTCGGTGCCGCGCTTCCACATCACGTGGGGCACCGGGCCGGGGGTCGTGGAGCCGTTCGCGCGGCGGGTGCGGCAGGCCGAGATCGACGGGAAGGTGCAGTTCAAGTTCCGGCACCGGGTCGATGACCTGATGTTGACCGACGGCGTCGTCACCGGAGTGTCCGGGACGCTCCTTTCTCCCGACGAGTCGGCGCGCGGGGTCGCGACCACGCGGGAGTCGCTCGGCGAGTTCGAGCTCTCCGCGGAGGCGGTCGTCGTTACCTCCGGTGGGATCGGCGGGAACTTCGATCTCGTGCGGCAGAACTGGCCCGAGCGGTTGGGAATGCCGCCGAAGCGGCTCATCTCCGGGGTGCCGGCGCATGTGGACGGCCGGATGCTCGGGATCGCCGAGGCGGCCGGAGCGAACCTCGTCAACCGCGACCGGATGTGGCATTACACCGAGGGCATCGAGAACTGGGATCCGATCTGGCCCCACCACGGGATCCGGATCCTGCCCGGTCCCTCGTCGCTATGGCTCGACGCCACTGGGAAGCGGCTGCCCGCTCCTTTGTTCCCCGGGTTCGACACCCTGGGGACGCTGGAGCACATCATGACCACCGGCCACGAGTACACGTGGTTCGTGCTCACCCAGAAGATCCTCGAGAAGGAGTTCGCGCTCTCCGGCTCCGAGCAGAACCCCGACCTGACGGGCAAGGACATCAAGCTGCTGCTCAAGCGCGTGCTGCCCGGCGCGCCCGGGCCGGTGGAGGCGTTCAAGAAGCACGGTGCGGACTTCGCGGTCGCGGCCACGCTGCCGGAACTGGTGGCGAAGATGAACGGGATCACAGGCGAGGGCCTGCTGGACTATGACACCGTGCGGGCAGCGGTCGAAGCGCGTGACGCCGAGATGGACAACAAGTTCACGAAGGACTTGCAGGTCACCGCGCTGCGAGGGGCGCGGAATTACCGGGGCGACAAGCTCATCCGGGTCGCGTCCCCGCACCGGCTGCTGGACCCGAAGGCCGGGCCGCTCATCGGCGTGCGGCTGAACCTGCTGACGCGGAAGACCTTGGGCGGCTTGCAGACGGATCTGGACGGGCGCGTGCTGCGGGCGGACGGGTCGCCGCTGCCGGGGCTGTACGCGGCCGGTGAGGCGGCCGGGTTCGGGGGCGGCGGGATGCACGGGTACCGGTCCTTGGAGGGCACGTTCCTGGGCGGGTGCCTGTTCTCGGGGAGGCAGGCCGCACGCGGGCTCGCGGGCTGACCGTCCGCTGATCGTAACGGTGTGTGCCGGTTCGTCACCCCCGTGCCGGTTCCGATGTGGCGCTAGCGGTCTAAGGTGGTCTATAAGCGGCCTTCCTCACCCGCGAAACCGAGCACTCCTCGCCTACCGGGCGTGGTCCGCTAACATCCAAGGTTCTGCGGGCGTCGGCCTCCCTGCTCCTCGGCGGCGCTCGCGGAAGCCGAACGCAGTCCGCACGCCGCGGGTCGGCACCTCACAACTCGTGGATGGTTGAGCATGAGCGACTTTCAGCACCCTGCCCCATACCGACCGGCCGGTCCCCCTTCCGGCCCGCCGGTGGGTCCGCCGGTGGGCCCGCCGTCCGTCGCCGGCGGCGGCAACATGGGCCGTGCGTCGGTGGTCGGTGCCGCGAAGCCCAAGCCTGTCCCCGGCGCCCCGAAGCAGGGCCGCCGGAAGAAGATGTCCGTGCGCCGCCGCCGCGTCTACGCGGCCCTCATCATGGCGTGCCTCATGATGCTCGGCGCGATCACCGTGGCCGGGTCCTGGTTCTTCCAGAGCGTCCCCGCCCCGGAAGACCTCAAGTTCGGCGAGTCCACCACCTTCACCTACTCCGACGGCGAGACCCAGATCGCCGGGTACGGCGAGTTCACCCGCAAGCTGGTCGACGACTACAAGGAGATCCCCGACCAGGTCATCTGGTCGCTGCTCGCCTTGGAGGACAAGGACTACTTCGAGCACGAGGGCGTCGACTACAAGGGCACCATGCGCGCCCTCATCAACAACCTCAAGGGCGGCGACACGCAGGGCGCCTCGACCATCAGCCAGCAGTACGCGGGCATGGTCACGGACATCCGCGGCGACATCTCCTACGGCCGCAAGGCCCGCGAGGCCGTCATGGCCATGAAGCTCGAGCAGGACAACTCCAAGGAGACGATCCTCCTCCACTACCTCAACCTCAACTTCTACGGCCGCGGCGCCTACGGCATCGAGGCCGCCGCCGAAGTGTGGTTCAACAAGAAGGTCGAAGACCTCACCTGGGGCGAGGGCATGATGCTGGTCATGCAGGTCAAGGCCGGTGACGGCTCGTTCGACCCGCGCGTGGCCGAAGAGGGCAGCACCGCCCCGCTCGACCGCTGGACGTTCGGCATGGAGACCCTGCTCACGCTGAAGGACGAGATCAAGGAGGACCAGCGCGCGGCGATCCAGGCGGAACTCGAGGCCGGGATGCCCGAAACCCAGATCGCCCTCGAGAACCCGGGTTCCTGGGGCCACGACACCTCGACCGGGTTCATCACCAACCCGAACGACGGCTACATCTGGGACGAACTGGAGAGCCGCTACGGCCTCACGCAGGACCAGTTCTACGGCGAGAAGGAGGGCACCGGCGGGTACACCGTGGCGCTCACCATCGACAAGGACGTGCAGGCCGCCGCCGTAGCGACCGCCAGCCGCGGCGACCTCAAACGCCAGAAGAACGAGAACGACCAGTGGGTCGACGAGAACAACGAGGTCGTCGACACCAGGGAGGAAGCGGCCGAGTACCGCAACGAAGACGACTTCTTCGAGTTCGAGAACGACAACGACAACGCCGCGCTCAGGAATTACCACCCGTCGATGGCCGACGCGGTGGCCGCCGTCGAGCCGGGCACCGGCGCCGTCCGCGGCTACTTCGGCGGCATCAACGGCCTCGGCATCGACAAGGCCGGCATAGAGAACCCGCACCCGCCCTCGTCGACGTTCAAGATGATCACGGCGGCGACGGCGATCGAGAACGGCGCCTCGATCGACTCGTGGTGGAACTCGGACTCGCCGCGCAAGTTCGAGAGCCTCGGCGACACCAACGACGGCGAGCTCTCGAACGCCGGGCGGATCGAGAACGTCGACATGACCCTGACCGAGGCCGTGCGCCAGTCGCGCAACACCCCGATGTACGCCATCGCCGAGGACTACGGGGCGACGGCGATCCTCGTCAACGCCATCGAGATGGGCCTGCGGACCATGCAGGACCAGTCCACGGGCAACATCTACCGGTTCTACATCGAGGACGACGGCACGATCACCTACTCGCTGCACAACGTCGTCGAGAAGGCCGACGGGAGCTACGAGACCGACCCCAACGGCAACATCGACCCGCTGGCCTCGGTCAACGGCCTGGACGACAACGAGCAGCCGGTCCGGACCCCGCTCAACCTCGACGACCCCCGCAGCCCGTTCGACTACCAGATCGGCTTCGGCCAGTACCCGACCTCGGTGCTGGACATGGCGACCGTCTACGCGACCATCGCGAACGACGGCACCGCCGTGGAGACCCACTTCGTGGAGGCCGTGTACAAGAAGGACGGCACTGAGGTGAAGCCGATCCGAGAGCTGGAGGAGACCCCGGCGCTCGACGCGGGCATCGCGCGGAACCTCCAGTACGTGGGCTCGACCATCGACGGTGACGCCGGCGCGATCGACCGGGCCTACACCGGCAAGACCGGTACCTGGGAGGCCACGGCCGAAGGATACGAAGACGCCAACGCCCACACCTGGTACGTCGGCGCGATCCCGCAGATGAGCATCGCCGCGTGGGTCGGCAACGCCACGGCCGAATCCGCGCCGCTGCTGAACGAGGACGGCGGCACCGACGACGTCTTCGGTGGCACCTTGAGCTATCCGGTCTGGAAGCAGTTCATGGAGGCCACGATCGAGGTGAAGGGCTACGAGAAGGAGAGCTGGCAGGAGGCGACCCCCGTCGGCTCGCCCATCGTGGACGACATCCTCAACGAGGACGGCACGATCGACGCCGACAGCCAGTACTGCGCGGCGAACCCGACCGACTCGCGGTGCGCGCGGGCGACGCCCCCGGGTCAGGAGACCTGCGACCCGATATCGCAGATGCTCGGCCTGTGCCAGCCCGGTGGTGGCGGCGGCGGCGGTGGCGGCGGCGGTGGCGGTGGCGGTGGCGGCCGCGACGACGACTGATCGCTGCAAAGCGAACGGGCCCGGAGGGACATGATCGTCTCTCCGGGCCCTTTGCATTGCGGCACAGGGTGTCGGCGTAACGGCTCGGAATGTCGCCCCCAAGACGCCGCGACCTGGTGCGTTGCGGCCCAAGGCGTCGCGACACTCGGGCGAGTCCGCGCTCAGGCGAAGGCGTGGCCCTCGCCGCGGTAGGTCGGGACCTCGGCGACGACTTCGCCGTTCCTGACGAGGTGGATGGTGTTGACGCGTTCGGCCAGTTCACCGGCCTTGGCGTGGCGCATCCACACGCGGTCGCCGATGGCGAGGCCGTCGGCCGCGCGGCCCTTGAGCGGGGTCTGGACCTCGCCCGCGCCCTCGGTCTTCGAAAAGCGCATGCCGGAGGGGAACGTCGGCTTCGGGAGCCGGTCCGGGCCCGGCACGCCCGAGGCGACCCAGCCGCCGCCGAGGGCGGTGACGATGCCCGGTCGCGGGCGCCTCACGACCGGCAGGGCGAAGAACGCGGCCGGGATCGGGCGGATCGAGCGGTAGCCGTCGAAGAGAGCGGGCGAGTACAGGCCGGACCCCGCGGCGATCTCGGTGACCGACGGGTCCGCGGCGGTCGAGATGACCGAGCCGGTGCCGCCGCCGTTCACGAATTCGAGGTCGGCGACGCTGCGCACGGCGGCCACGGCCTCGGCGCGGCGCTCGGCGAGCTCGATCCGCGAGACGCGCTGCATGAGCCGCACCAGCGGATACTTCAGCGCCGCAGCCGAGAAGGCGTCCTGGACCCCCGCGATCTGGCCTTCGTAGCCCATGATGCCGACGAGGTCGACGCCCGGGCGCTTGTCGATCTCGTGGGCCATGTCGAGCGCGTGCTCGGGCGTGCGCACCGGGGAGCGGTGCGCGCCGATGTGGACGCGGCCGCCGAGCAGTTCGAGCGAGACGTCGAGTTCGAGGCACAGCCGCAGCGGCCGCGACGGGTTCGGCTCGACATGGCGGCGCAGGAAGTCGAGGTGCTCGACCGAGTCGACCATGAGCGTGATGCGGCGGGCGAGCTCGTCGTCGGCGGCCAGCGCGCGGAGCGCGTCCGTGTCGGCGGTCGGATAGGCGACGACGATGTCGTCGAACTCCTCGGCGAGCCAGAGTGCTTCGGGGAGGGTGAAGCCGAGGATGCCTTTGAATCCGGGCCCGGCGAGGGCGCGGCGCATGAGGGCGCGGCAGCGCAGGGATTTGCTGGCCAGCCGCAGTGGTTTGCCGATGGCGTTGCGGCGCAGGATGGCCGCGTTGGTGTCGAAGGCGCCGAGGTCGACGACGGCGAACGGGGGTTGGAGTCCGGCGGTGGCGCGGCCGAGTTCGGCGAACCGGTGTTCGAGTGCGGCGGGGGCATCGACCCCGGTAGCTCGCTGGTAGCCCATCCGACTTCCCTTCGGCAGCTCAATTGGGGTTAGATGAAAGCTACCGTGAAGTTCGCCTCACATTCAACCGGAGTGGCTATGGGAGCTGCCGTGGGAACCTCGATCTGGCATAACTGGTCGGGCACCGAGATCGCCGACCCCGCCCGCACCGTCAGACCCGGCAGTGTCGAGGAGCTGTCCGCGGCGGTGACCGCGGCGGCGTCTGACGGGTTGCGCGTGAAGGCGGTGGGCGCGGGGCATTCGTTCAGCGGTATCGCGGTGGCGGACGGCGTGCAGGTCGACATGGGCGGTCTCGACCAGGTGGTGCAGGTTGGGCCGCGGACCGGGCTCGTGACCGTGGAGGCGGGGATGCCGCTGTGGCGGTTGAACGCGATCCTCGACGCGCACGGGTTGGCGCTGGAGAACATGGGCGACATCGACCGGCAGACGATCTCGGGAGCGATCTCGACGGGGACGCACGGGACCGGGGACCGGTACCGCGGGTTCGCGTGGCAGGTCAAGGGATTGAAGCTGGTCCTCGCGGACGGATCGATCGTACAGTGCACGGAGTTTGAGCGGCCGGACTTGTTCGCTGCGGCGAGGCTCGGCCTCGGGGCGCTCGGGGTGATCGCGGAGGTGACGCTGCAGTGCGTCCCGGCGTTCCGGCTGAAGGCGGTCGAGCGGCCCGAGCGGCTCGACGCGGTGCTCGGCGACCTCGACGGGCTGGTGTCAGAGAACGACCATTTCGAGTTCTACTGGTTCCCGCACACCGAGCGGACGTTGACGAAGCGGAACAACCGGTACGCGATGTCGGAGCCGAGCCGGGCGCCGAGCCGCCTGTCGTACTGGTGGAGCGAGGGCTTCACCGAGAACGCGCTGTTCGAGGCGAGCAACCGGGTGGGGGCGCGGTTCCCGGGAATGGTGCCGGGCCTGAACCGCCTCGCCGGGCGGGTGTGGAGCGCCCGGGAGTACACGGACGTGTCGCACCGGGTCTTCACGTCGCCGCGGTCGGTGGTGTTCCGGGAGATGGAGTACGCGCTGCCGCGCGAGGCGCTGCCGGGCGTGCTGCGGGAGCTGCAGGCGATGGTCGAGCGGGAGCGGCATCTCGTGTCGTTCCCGGTCGAGGTGCGGTTCGCGGCGGCGGACGACGTATGGCTCTCGACGGCGCAGGGGCGGCGCACTGCGTATGTGGCGGTGCACCAGTACCACCGGCACGACCACGAGGCGTATTTCAAGGACTGCGCGGCGATCTTCGACGCGGTGGACGGGCGCCCGCACTGGGGCAAGATGCACTCGCTCGACGCTAAGCGCCTCGGCGACCTGTACGAGCGCTTCGACGACTTCCTCGCAGTGAGGAAAGAGGTCGACCCCGACCGCCGCTTCTCGAACCCGTATCTGGAGCAGGTCCTCGGCGACTGATGCACCCGATTGGCGCCGACGAATGCTCTGATAGATCGCTTCGTCCGTGGCGAAGTGCGCGGTTGTCGGGGCCGTGGGCTACCTTTTGGCCGTGGCAGAGGTGCGGTTCCGAAAACTCGATGAGATGACTGACGACGAGGTCTACGCGGCGTACGCGCCGCTCGCGCCGGATTGGCTGCGGGTCAACTTCGTCTCCAGCGCCGACGGCGCGGCGACCCTGGAGGGCCTCTCCGGCCCGCTGTCGGGCGCGGAGGACAAGCGGGTGTTCAAGGTCCTGCGGGCGCGCTGCGACGTGCTCGTCGCGGGGTCCGGGACCGTTCTCGCCGAAGGGTACGGGCCGCTGGTCCTCTCCCCCGAACGAATGGCCTGGCGACGGGCGCAGGGCCTGCCCGAGGTCCCGGTGATGGCGATCGTGTCCCGCACGCTCTCGCGGCTCAGCCCCCGCGCGGGGATCTTCGCCGAGGCGCCGCGGCGCCCGATCGTGATCTGCCCGCGAGACCTTCCGGAGGCGCGGATCGAACCGCTCCGCGAAGTCGCCGACATCATCGAGACCGGCGTCGGCACGGTGAATCTCAAGGGCGCGATGGGGGTCCTGCGCGAGCGGGGCATGGGCCAGATCCTCTGTGAAGGCGGGCCGCGCGTCTTCGGCGAGCTCATCGCCGAAGACCAGGTCGACGAGCTCGACCTGACGCTCTCGCCGCTGCTCGCCGGAGCCGGAGCGGTCCGCATCGCCGAGGGCCGCGAGACCGCCGAGGCCAGGCGCCTCGAGCTGCGACACGTCATCGAAGCCGGGGGCAATCTCATCCTGCGCTACGTGCGAGGATCGACCGATGAGTGAATCGGTGGGCCGCGTGCTCGGCACGGAGGACGCGACGCCCCTGTCGTTCTGGGTCGGGGTCGGGCCGGAGGCGTACGCCCAGCTCGACGACGTGCTCACCACCGAACGCCAGGTGCCCGGGGTCGGCACGGTCCGCATCTCCGGCGTGGTCACCTCGGTGCGCTCGCGTCACGAAGGGGCGCAGTTCGACTCGGACGTGTTCGACATCGCCGGGGGCCTGCTCCCCGCGCAGGTGCAGGAGGCCGCCGAGGTCACCGTGACCCGTGTGGAGCCGGAGGTGTTCGTGCCGCCGCGCCCGGGCGCCGAGGTCCAGCGCGCCTCCGGTGAGGACCGCGACCGTGCCCTGTACTTCGACGGCATGGCCCGCCAGGTGCCGCTCGGGTTCTCGCGCGACGGCCAGCCGGTGTTCCTCAACCCGGACTTCCTCGACGGCACGAGGGGCGCGCACGTCTCCATCTCGGGCATCTCGGGCGTCGCCACGAAGACCTCGTTCGCGACCTGGATGCTCTACTCGCTCCTCCACTCCGGCGCGCTCGGCGCGGAGGCCGCGAACACGAAGGCGCTCATCTTCAACGTCAAGGGCGAGGACCTGCTGCTCCTCGACCACGACAACACGAAGATCGACGACACCGTGCGCGACTCGTACCGCCGCCTCGGCATGGAGCCCGGCGCGTTCAAATCCGTGGAGGTGCTCGCGCCGCCGCGCGAGGGCGACTCCAACGGCATCCCGGACGTGGCCTGCCGGTCCACCGGCGTGGACGCGTTCTACTGGACCCTCGCCGAGTTCTGCCAGCTGAACCTGCTGCCGTTCGTGTTCGCCGACGGCGACGACGACCGCCAGCAGTACACGATGGTCGTCCACCAGGTCGCCGCCCGGCTGCGGAAAGAGGCCCGCCCCAAGGACAACGGCGCCATCAGCGTCGACGGGCGGCTCCTCACCAGCTACCGCGACCTCGTCGACCTCATCTGCGAGCGCCTCTCCGACGACGAGACCCGCACCGAATGGGCGGGTTCGGCGATCGGCCTCGGCACGGTGAACGCGTTCATCCGCCGCCTCATCGCCTCCGGCCGCGACATCGGGCGGCTCATCCGCGGCGACCTGCCGCCGAAGGGCGCCGTGCTCACCTCGGAGGCGCAGGTCACCGTGGTGGACCTGCACAACCTGCCCGACCGGGCCCAGCGCTTCGTCGTCGGCGTCGTGCTCCGCACCGAGTTCGAGCGCAAGGAGAAGGCCGGCACGGCGCGGCCGCTCCAGTTCGTCGTCCTCGACGAGCTCAACAAATACGCGCCGCGCGAGGGCACCAGCCCCATCAAGGACATCCTGCTCGACATCGCCGAACGCGGGCGCTCCCTCGGGGTCATCCTCATCGGCGCCCAGCAGACCGCGTCCGAGGTGGAGCGTCGCATCGCCTCCAACTCCGCGATCCGCGTCGTCGGCCGCCTCGACGCCGCCGAGGCCACCCGACCCGAATACGGCTTCCTCACGCAGGCGCAGCGCATGCGCGTGCTCATGGCCAAGCCCGGCACCATGTTCGTGGCCCAGCCCGAACTCCCGGTGCCGCTCGTGGTGAACTTCCCGTTCCCCGCCTGGGCCACCCGCCCCGCCGAGGCCGGGTCCGCGCCCGCCACCGCACGGCCCGGCCGTGCCATCTCCGCCACCGCCAAGGTCGACCCGTTCGACCTCGCCGGTGACGACGAAGACGACATTCCTTTCTAGGAAGACCAGGAGCACGCCTTGCGGATTCTCCACACCTCCGACTGGCACGTCGGCGTCACCATGAAGGGCCGCTCGCGCCTCGACGAGCAGCGCGCCGTCTTCAAGCAGATGGTCGACGTGGCCCGCGAAGAAGCAGTTGATCTCGTGATCGTCGCCGGTGACCTCTTCGACACCGCCTCGCCCTCGGCCGAATCGCAGCGGCTCCTGTTCTCGGCCCTGTCCGCCCTGCGCGGCACCGGCGCCGAAGTCGTCGTCATCGCCGGGAACCACGACAACGGCAAAGCGCTTGAGGCCCTTCGGCACTGGGCCCACGCCGCCGGCATCCACCTGCGCGGGTCCCTCGGCAAAGCCGCCGACCACCTCATCACCGGTGAGACCAGCGGCGGCGAGCGCTGGCGCTGCGCCGCGCTCCCGTTCATCGCCCAGCGGCACGCCGTGCGCGCCGCCGAACTCTTCGAACTCGGCGCGGCCGGAGCCGAGGCGAACTACGCCGACCACTTGCGCCGCCTCGTCTCCGCGCTCACCCAGGACTTCACCGCCGACACCGTGAACCTCTTCACCGGGCACCTCACCGTGGTGGGCGGCAAAGTGGGCGGCGGCGAACGCGAGGTCCACACCGTCGCCGACTACGCCGTCCCCGCCGCGATCTTCCCGCCCACCACTTCGTATGTGGCCCTGGGGCACCTGCACAAGGCCCAGGCGATCACCGGTCCCTGCCCGATCAGGTACTCCGGCGGGCCGCTCGCCGTCGACTTCGGCGAAGAGGACCACACCCCGAGCGTCGCGATCGTGGACGTGGCCCCCGGCGTCCCCGCCCGCGCCCGCACTGTCCCGCTCACCGCCGCCGTGCCGCTCCAGACCGTGCGCGGCACCCTCGACCAGCTCGCCAAGGCGAAAGTGGACGAACGGGCCTGGCTGCGGGTCTTCGTCACCGAACCCGCCCGCGCCGGACTGCGCGGCGAGGTCGCCGACCTCTTCCCGCGCGCCGTCCAGATCCACATCGACCCGGTCATGCGCACCGACGACGCCAAGCCCCGCGAACGGCGCTCCGGCCGCAGCCCCGGCGACCTCTTCGCCGCCTACCTCGCCGAGCACCAGCACGACGACCCCGCCGTCACCAAACTGTTCGCCCAGCTCTACGAAGACACCCAGACCGTCACCGAGGAGGCCTGATGCGGCCCATCCGACTGGACCTCCAGGGTTTCGGCTCCTATACCGGGACCGAGACCTTCGACTTCACCGACGCGGAGTTCTTCGCGCTCACCGGGCCCACCGGCGCCGGCAAGTCCACCGTGCTCGACGCGATCTGCTTCGCGCTGTACGGCCGCACACCGCGCTGGCCGAAGTCCGCGACGCAGAACTCCCTGGCCCCTTCCTCAGTGGAGGGGCGGGTGCGGCTGGTGTTCGCCGCGGCCGGGCAGCACTATGTGGCCACGCGCATCCTGCGGCGCGACCGCAACGGCAAGGTCAAGACCACCACCGCCGCGATGGAGCAGCTGCCCGAGGGCGTGAACCCGGCCGAGGACACCGAGCTCGTGGAAGGGCTCGGCAGAGCCCTGGGCGGCAGCCCGAACGAGGTCAACGCCGCCGCCGAGCGGATCATCGGCCTGCCGTTCGAGCAGTTCACCAAATGCGTGCTGCTGCCCCAGGGCGAGTTCGCGGAGTTCCTGCGCGCCTCCTCGGCCGACCGGCGGAACATCCTGGAGAACCTGCTCGGCCACAGCGTCTACCGCGGCATCCAGCAGCGCGCCCGCACCCGCTTCGTCGACGCCGACGCGAAGCGGCAGGCGTACGAGACGCAGCTCGCCGGGATCGCGCCCGTCACGGAGGAGCAGATCCGGAACGCCGCCGAACGCGTAGAGCGCCTGGAGAAGCTCTCGGAGCCGGTGCGGGACAAGTCGAACGCGCTCGACGGGCTCGCCGCAGCGGTGGAGGCGGCGCGGCGCAGGCTCACCGAGGCGGAGGCGAACCTCGCCTCGCTCACGTACATCAAGCAGCCGTCCGGGGTCGCTGACATCGCCGCGCAGGTCGCCGCCGCGTCGGCCGCCGTCGCCGAGAAGGCCGCCGAGGTCGAGGCCACCGAGACCGAGGACGAACGACTGCGGTCCGAACTCGACGGACTCGACCTGGGCCTGATCGAGCGGCAGCTCAAGGCCTGGGCCGAACTCGCCGAGACCGAATCGAAGCTCAAGACCGGCCTCGAACTCACCGAGGAGCTGCGCGACCAGTTCGCCGAGGCGAAGGAACTCGAAGAGGCCGCCTCCGAAGAGGTCGAGATCCAGCACGCGGCGCTCCACAAGGTGCGCATGGCCGAACTCGCCGGGACCCTCAGAGCGGGACTGGAAGTGGGCGATGAATGCCCGGTCTGCGACCGTCCGGTGGAGACGGTGCCCGAACACGACCTGTCGGAGTCGATGCAGCAGGCCGAAGAGGCCTCCCGTACCGCCACAGTGGAGTACCGAGACGCGCAGGCCGCCGTGGTCGCGCTCCAGACGAAGCTCGAGAACTACGAGGAGCGCCTCACCGAACTGCAGCTCGCCGAGCGGCGGCTGAAGAAGAAGCTCGAGAACGTCCCCGAACCCGCTGCGCTGCAGCAGCGCCGGACCGACTCCGAAGAGGCCCGGCATCAGCTCGCGGGCACCGGCGCCGCACTCAAGGCCGCGCGCCGGGCGCTGCGCGAGGCCGAGAAGCGCAAGGCCGCCGTCGACGAGCGCCAGCAGCGGGCCTGGAAGGAGTTCCAGCACGCCCGCGACCAGGTCGCCGTGCTCGGCCCGCCCGCCGCCGGAGACGACCTGGCCGAGAGCTGGGAACGGCTCGTCGCCTGGGCCGAGGCCTCGCTGGAGCGCGCCGGCGCCGAACGCGAGGCCGCCCGCACCGAACTCGCGGGCCTCGACGGCCGCGCCGAGACCCTGCGAAGCGAACTCCGATTCGCCTTGGGCGAGTTCGACATCGAAGTGCCACGCAACGGCACCGGCGGCGACTACGTGGCCCGCCACGCGACCGCCGTCGAAGTCGCCCGGGCCGACGCCGTCAATCTCGACCAGGCCCGGAAGCGCCGCATCGACCTCGACGCCGAGATGCGCCGCTTCGCCGGAGAGGCACTGGTGGCCAAGGAACTCGCCAAGCACCTGGACGCGCGCAAATTCATGGAGTGGCTGCTCAGCGAGGCCCTCGATGAACTGGTGACGGGTGCGACCGTCATGCTCAACCGCATCACCGGAGGCCAGTACGACCTGGTGTACCGGGAGCAGGACTTCTGGGTGGTCGACCACCACGACGCGGACATGCCGCGACCTGCACGCAGCCTTTCAGGCGGGGAGACCTTCGCGGCATCGCTGTCATTGGCGCTCGCACTGAGCGACCAACTGGCGAGCCTGTCGCGGCACGGCGCGAGCCTGGAGTCGATCATCCTGGACGAGGGCTTCGGCACGCTCGACCCCGAGACCCTGGACGCGGTGGCGAGCACGCTGGAGGCGCTCACGCTCTCCGCCGGGCGCACCGTCGGACTCGTGACACATGTGACCGAACTCGCAGAACGCGTTCCCGTGCGGTTCCGGGTCACCAAGGACGCCAAAGGGTCTCATGTGGAGAAGACCTGGAGTTAACCCAGGTCACGGGCTCTTGACGAATTTTTGACACCCCTTTCGGGGTTCCGCGCGTCCTCGTTCTGGCAACCGCCGCGGAGCGGGAGTAGGTTCATTTCGTTGGTCCCGAGCTCCGCAGCGGCAAGCATGCCGTTCGCGTTCCGTTCGCATGCGCGCCGTCCGCGGCAACCGCGATATCCGCATATGTCGCAGGACACATGAAGCCGGTTCACCTTCTGTTGAACTTGAACGTTCAAGTACCTATTCAAACATGAGCACACTTCACATTCGCGGCAACCGCCGCGCACTTCTCACCGGTGCGGGCACGGTCGGCGCCGGCGCCCTCGCAGTCCTCGCCCTCGACGCCTGCAGTGCCGACGGCGGCGGCATCGGCGGCGAAGACGCCGCGGCCCAGACCCCGGACGTCCCCGACCTCCACGAGTTCGACTCGGCCGCGGACATCTGGGACGCCATGCTCGACGGCAACCAGCGCTGGGCCGACGGCGCGCCCGTCCACCCCCACACCGACGTCGAATGGCGCGAGTCCCTCGCCGAGGGCCAGGAGCCCTGCGCGGCCGTCTTCTCCTGCGTCGACTCGCGCGTCGGCCCCGAGCTGGTCTTCGACACCGGCGTCGGCGACCTCATGGTCACCCGCACCGCCGGGAACGTCTTCGACCCGCTCGTCTCCGAGTCCGTCTCCTACGGCCCGGCCGCCCTTGAAGCCCCGCTCCTCGTCGTCCTCGGCCACCAGAAGTGCGGCGCCGTCACCGCCGCCCACGAGGCCCTCCTCGCGGCCGAAGAGGGCACGGAACTGGAAGAGCACGAGTACGCCCTCCCCGAGACCGTCGAGGCTCTCAGGCCCGCCTACGAGGCCGCCAAGGGCGAGTCCGGCGACCCCGTCGACGCGATGATCAAGGCGAACGTCCTCCTGACCATCCAGGCGCTCAAAGAGCACCCGAACCTGGCCGAACTCGTCGCGGACGGCGAGCTCACCGTGGTCGGCGGCGTGTACTCGCTCGAGACCGGACTGGTCACCGAGGTTTCCTTAGCGGGCCGCGCAGGCGTCGACGGCGAGCAGTACGCTGGGCCGCAATCGTTCCGGAAAGCAGGTGCGCCTTGCAGATCACCGTCGACGCCTGGGACCCGTCCTTCGCGGACAACCCCGAGTCGCCCTCGCGCGCGAACCAGGCGATCGTGAACGCGGGCGTCGAGCTCGAACCCGCCGACTGGCGCCCGGTCGACGCCCCCGCCACCGGCCCGCGCCGCATCGTCGTGGTCGACGGCGTGCGCCGCATCGACGCCCGTGTCGAACTGTTCGAGAACGGCGAGCGCTGGCCGGGCGTGTGCGTCTCCTGGGCCGCCGGAGCTGTCGCCTGCGACCTCGGCGGGCAGTCCTCCCCCGAGGCCTCCGTCGTCGAAGTCGCGGTCGAACGCGGCCTGTTCGCGGCCGTCGACCCGGGCGCGGACTTCGGCCGATACCCGTTCCGCAAGGCCGAGTCGGCCGACCCGGGCGAGCTCATCGCCACCGCCCAGACCGCGATGGCCGAGCTCGAGGCCAAGGTCTCCTCGCTCGTGACCATGGAGGCCGAGCTCTCGGTCCTCGACGGCCCCCTGCGCGGGCGCACCCGCCTGCCGCATTCGGTGGGCTACATCAAGAGCCACCACCGCTCCTACCTGCAGGGCGAACTGAACGCCGTCGTCGAGCGGCTCCGTCCCGGCCAGCGCACCCCGGTCTTCCACCTCATGTCGGGCTGGCCGCGCTACACCTGGTACCTGCGGCTGCCGGGCACCTCGTCGCGGGGCTGGGCGGGCATCGCGCGGCTCGAAGCCGCCGACGAGCTGAGCGAGGAGGCGGCGATCGCGCTCGCCGACGCCACCGCCGCGGCCCTGCCGCCGCTCGGTTCCGCGGCGCACAAGGACGCGCGGGCCCCGCAGAACCTCACCCCGATCGCGGGCCTCGAACGCCGCTTGAAGCGGATGCTCGGCGACCCGCGCCTGCTGCTGCGTTCAGTGCGGGCGGCCTCCATGGAGACCACCGACGGCTATGGCGCCTGACGTCTTGGCGGACAACGGCTTCGACCAAGTCCTCCACGGCACGGCGACGCATTCGCGCCTCCTCGCGGCGCCCTCGGCCCGGGTGTGGTCGGCCTTCGCGGAGCTGCCGCTGCGCGACCGCTGGTTCCGCATCCCCGGCGAGGACGCCGTGCACGAACTCGACTTCCGCGTCGGCGGCGGCGAGAGCGCCCGGGCACTGTTCGCCCCGTCGGGCACTCCTGAGCTCGTGCAGTGGCGCTCGCACTTCTTCGACCTCGTGGAACCGAGCCGCCTCGTCTTCGGCTACGAGCTCCAGGTCGACGGCGTGCGCCGCACCGTCTCGCTGGTGACCGTCGAGCTCGCGCCTGAGGCGGGCGGGACCCGGCTCGACTACACGGAGCAGTACGCGCTCACGGCGCTCACCGGCGACGGCTCGCAGGACGAGGCGCACCTGAAGGGCAGCCTGCTGTTCCTCTTCAACCGGCTGGAGGCCGCGCTGGCCGCGTCCTGAGCGCGAGAGGCCCCGGCGCGTGGCGCCGAGACCTCTCTTGCGGGTCAGCGAACTCCGGGTCCGCTGGATTCGAGCTTATGGCGGGTTAGTACCAGCCGTTGGACTCGCTGTGCGACCAGGCGCCGCACGGGCTGCCGTAGCGGCCGTCGATGTAGTCGAGGCCCCAGGCGATCTGGGTGGCCGGGTTGGTCTCCCAGTCGTCGCCGTGGGAGGCCATCTTGTCGCCGGGGAGGGACTGCGGGATGCCGTAGGCGCCCGAGCCCTCGTTGTAGGCGGACTCGTTCCAGCCGGACTCGCGGTCCCAGAGGCTGATGAGGCAGCCGACCTCGTCCATGTCCCAGCCGGCTTCGAGGGTCATCGTGCAGCCGATGGCCTTGTTGCCGGAGTACTCGGAGCAGTCGGCGGCGATGTCGACGCTGGGGCCGCTGTCGGAGGACTCGGTGCTCTCCTCCTCGGCGGGCTCCTCGACCACGGGCTCGGGGACCTCGGCGGGCTCGGTCTTCTCGGTCGGCTCGACCGCGGCGGCCTCCTTGACGGGGAGGATGCTCTCCATCGGGGCGACCTGGTCCCACTGGTGTTCGGCGTCTCCGGCGTCGGCGACGATCTCGGCGGCGACCTGCTCCTCGGGAGTCGGGTCGTCGGTGCCGATGATCGCGGCGCTCGCGCTGCTGGCGGTGCCGACGGCGACGAGTACGGCTGCGGCGGACACGAGCACTCGCTTGCGGGCGGGGTGCCGCTGGGGGTCTTCAGCTCGGTGCCGCGCACGGGAGGAATTCATGCGGGTAAACATCGGGGCAACCCTAGGGGTACGAATGCGGCGGGCCGTACCGCTGAGTAATCACGCCAATACGGCACATCTCCACATGCGAGCGAAACTATCGGGTGCCCGTCTCGCCCGATAGCGCCGCTATCGCGCCGACTGCCCCAGCCCTCCTGGGACCCGGGAGTCCGGCGTCCTCCGAACGGCCGATTGACACCGCGCCGCCCCGGTAGATCTTCTCCGACGGAGGTCCACTGAGATCAATGTCATAAAGGACCGTTAACATGCCCGACTTGCGCCGAATGACGGAAAACCGGCCCTGCCGCGAGGCGGGGCCGGTTCGCGTTTCGAGCGGCGGCTACTTGGTCGGGTCGTCCCCCGGCGTCGGCGACACCGACTCCTCAGGGCTCGTCGTCGCCGCTTCCCCGGTCGGCGTCTCCTCCGGGCCCGAGGTCGCCTCCTCGGAAGGGGTGGCGCTCTCGGGGAGCTCGGTGGTCGGCTCCTCGCCCGGCGTCGGCGTCCCGTCGGGCATGGTCAGCTCGCTCCCCGGAACGCACAGCGGGTACTGGTAGCCGTAGCGGTCGTCGGTGCTCTCGACCGCGTTGCCGTACTGGTCGTAGTCGTACTCCTCGACCGTCGAGTCGGCGTCGAACGGGTTCTCGGCGGCGACCGGGCAGTTGTACGGATCGCCGATCCACAGCGGGTTGCCGTCCTGGTCGAACAGGTACACGCCCGTGAGCAGGTTGCCGTTCTCGTCGTAGGCGTAGATGTCGCTGATGTAGGCGTACGGGTCGCCCTCCTGCGAAGCGGTGTCGATGTACTGGACCGGGAAGTTGCCGGTGAGCAGCCAGGAGAACTGGTAGGCCGCCAGCGCGACGATCGCGACGCCTCCGGCGACCAACCAGCGGCGGCGCCTGCCGCGCCAGTCCATCGACTTGGCGCCCAGGCGCATCGAGGCCCACACGCAGACCAGCAGGACGCCGGCCATGAGCAGCAGGCCGGGGATCGACCCGAAGATCGAGAAGCCGGTGACGCCGTACTGCGCTGCCGAGAGCCAGTAGACGAACAGGGCCGCCACGATCGCGCCGCGCAGCACCCACCAGCCCGGCCGGAGGCGCTCGCGCAGCTCGGCGGCGTCGGCGTAGCCGGTGCTCGCGGCGTACCGGTCCGCGGCGCCTTTCAGCCGGCCGAGGGCCGGTGCGGCGGTCTCGGAGAGCTTGCGGCGCATGCGGGTGCCGACCGGTTCCTTGCCGACCTCGGCGGTGTCGCGCAGTTCCCGGGCGTAGGCCTCGGGGCTGCCGAGGAGGTCGCGGAGCGCGGCGCCGGGTGCGAGGTCGGCGGCGACCTCGGACAGGTGCGCGTCCAGTTCGGACATGAGGTCCTGCCGGATGTGGGTCGGCAGGTCGTTGAGGTGCCGCTCGACCGCGGCCAGGTAGGACGCGATCTCCGTGGACCGGTCGGGTGTGGTGGTCATGGTGCTGCCCTTCTTGGCTGACCTTCTTCAAGCTGCGGTGTCAGTGGCGCGAAGCTCATGATGTGTAGACCCGTCGCGACGGCGGCGCCGTTGCATAGTCCTGTTGGAACGGCTCCAGAACGGGGCTGTAGCCGAGGACCGCGGCGGCGAACCGCGCGTGGCCGCCGAGTCGCTGCTCCAGGGTCTCGCCGGGACGCAGGTCGGCGGCGACGTCGGCGAGGTGCGCGCGCAGGCCCGCGACGAGGTCCTGGCGGATGTCCTCGAGCAGGTCGTCGAGGTGGCGCTCGACCGAGGCGCGGTAGGCCGCCACGTCGTTCTGCACGGGGGTGTCGGTCATGGTCAACCTTTCGTGGGCACGTCGAACAGCACTCGCATCTTGGCGCTCACGTCCTCCCAGGCGTCGCGCGCCTGGCGGAGGTACTTCCGGCCGGGTTCGGTGAGCGAGTAGTACTTGCGGTGCGGTCCCGACTCGCTCGGCTGCACATAGGTGGACAGGTAGCCGGCGCGGTAGAGCCGCCGGAGCGTGCCGTAGACCGAGGCGTCGCCGAGTTCGTCGAAGCCCGCGGCGCGCAGCCGGTTGAGGATCTCGTACCCGTAGCCGTCCTGGCGGTCGAGGACGCGCAGCACGATGATGTCGAGCAGGCCCTTGAGCAGTTGCGATCTGTCCACGCTATCCACAGTACCATGCATTGCACAGTAGCGGAGGCATGCGAACCCGAAGCGGCCCCGTCGTCGCCGACGGGGCCGCTTCGCTTGCGCTGCTTAGAGGGAGGCGCGGGCCGCGCGCAGGCGCGCGAGGCTCACGTCCTTGCCCAGGAGCTCCATCGACTCGTACAGCGGCGGCGACACGGTCTTGCCGCTGATCGCCACCCGCACCGGACCGAAGGCCTTGCGGGGCTTGAGGCCCAGGCCGTCCACGAGCGCGGCCTTCAGGGCCTCCTCGATCGCCCCGGTCGTCCAATCGATGCCCTCGAGCGACGCGATCGAGGCGTCCAGCACCTGCGCCGCGTCGTCCTTGAAGGTCTTCTTCGCGCTGTCCTCGTCGAGCTCGACCTCGGTGCCGCAGAACAGGAACCGCAGCATCTCCACGGCCTGCGAGAGCGTCGCGCAGCGCTCCTGCACGAGCGGCACGGCCACGTCGAGCACATGCGACTGCTCAGCGGTGACCTCCGCGCCCAGCAGCCCCGCGTCCTGGAGGCGCGGCACGAGCAAGCCGATCAGCTCCCCGGCGTCGACCGAGCGGAAGTGGTCGGAGCAGATCGCGTCGAACTTCTTCTCGTCGAACCTCGCCGGGTTCGACTTCACGTCGTGCAGGTCGAAGGCCTCGAGGAACTCCGCCACCGTGAACACGTCGCGGTCGCCCGAGATCGACCAGCCGAGCGTCGCCACGTAGTTGAGCACGCCCTCGGGCAGGTACCCGGCCTCCTTGTATTGCAGGAGGTTCGAGCGCGGGTCGCGCTTCGACATCTTCTTGCCGCGCTCGTCCACGATGAGCGGCAGATGCGCGTACTCCGGCTCGGCGTCGGCGATGCCCAGCTCGACCAGCGCGCGCCACATGACGATCTGGCGCGGGGTCGAGGGCATGAGGTCCTCGCCGCGGGTCACCATGTTGACCTTCATGATCGCGTCGTCCACCGGGTTGGTGAGCGTGTACAGCGGCGAGCCGTCGCCGCGCGCGATCACGTAGTCGGGCACCGTGCCGGCCGGGGTGGTCACGTCGCCGCGCACCGCGTCGCGGAACGTGATGTCCTCGCTCGGCATCCGCATCCGGTACACCGGGTTGCGGCCCTCGGCGCGGAAGGCGGCCTTCTGCTCGTCGGTGAGGTCGCGGTCGAAGTTGTCGTAGCCGAGCTTCGGGTCGCGCCCGGCGGCGCGGTGGCGGGCCTCGACCTCCTCATTGGTCGAGAACGCCTCGTAGGCGTAACCGCCGTCGAGCAGGCGCTTGATCACGTCGGCGTAGATGTCGAGCCGCTGCGACTGCCGGTAAGGCGCGTACGGCCCGCCGATGTCGGGCCCCTCGTCCCAGGTCATGCCCAGCCACGAGAGCGCCTCCAGCAGCTGGTTGTAGGACTCCTCGGTGTCGCGCGCCGCGTCGGTGTCCTCGATGCGGAACACGAACTCGCCGCCCTTGGCCCGGGCGTACCCCCACGAGAACAGGCAGGTGCGCACCAGGCCCACGTGCGGGGTCCCGGTCGGGCTGGGGCAGAAGCGGGTGCGGACGTTACTCACTGGGAACCACCTTGTTGGACAGTGTGCCGATACCGGCGACGGAAACGGAGACGGTCTCGCCGTCCTGGATCGGGCCCACGCCCGCGGGCGTGCCGGTGAGCACCACGTCGCCCGGCAGCAGCGTCATCACCTGCGACACGTAGGCGACGATCGCGGCCGGGTCGAAGACCATGTCCTTGGTCGAGCCGAGCTGCCGCACCTCACCGTTGACCTCGCAGCGGATCTCGGTGTCGGCCATGTCGACCTGCGGCTCGGTCTCGATCCACGGCCCGATCGGGCAGAACGAATCGAAGCCCTTGGCGCGCGTGAACTGCACGTCCTGCTGCTGCAGGTCGCGGGCGGTCACGTCGTTGGCGCAGGTGTAGCCGTAGATCGCGCCCTTCGCGGCCTCGCGGTCGAGGCCGCGGGCGCCGTGCAGGCCGATCACGACGGCCAGCTCGGCCTCGTGCTCGACCTGGTCGGACACGGCCGGGAGCCGGATGAGCTCGCTCGGGCCGATCACCGAAGTGGACGGTTTGAGGAAGAGCAGGGGCTCCTTGGGAACCTCGTTGCCGAGTTCGGCGGCGTGGTCGGCGTAGTTGCGCCCCACGCAGACCACTTTGGACGGGAGGATCGGGGCGAGCAGCCGCACGTCCTCGAGCGCCCAGCGCTGGCCGGTGAGCTTGATCTGCGCGAACGGGTGGCCCTCGATCTCGGCGGCGGTGGCGCCGGGCCCCTCGCCTTCCAGGACGGCGAACGACATGCCGGTCGGTTGAGCGATCCGCGCGATCCGCACAGTCGGCCCCTCTCTGAGACTGGTTTGAGCTTGCGGCCTCAGCTTAGTTCGGGGTCGGGGCGCGGTCGACGCACTATGGGGCGGAGCCCGGTCAAATCACGCTGCCGCGCGAGCGCGGCCAGTGCAGCGCGCTAGCGCACGAGCAGGAAGATGCCGCCGATGAGGGCGGAGCCGACGAGCGCGCCGACGACGATGCCCATGCCGAGGCGGCGGACCTTGCCGAACATGCTGATGAAGAAGCCCAGCACGCAGGTCAGCGGCGCGGCCACGAGCAGCGACAGGGCCGTCGCACCGAAGCGGACCTTGAGGGTCTCGCCGAGGTCGCCCACGAGCACGAAACCGAACGCGAAGGCCGCGATCACCAGGATCACGAGGCCGAGGAGGAAGCCGGACATGAAACGGCGGCGCCCATACACGGCCGAATCCGCGGCCATGGCCGCCGCGCGGGCACGATCGGTCTTGTAGGAAGTCACACGGCAACTCTAGTACGGCTTCACCAACCGCGCGGTCACGGCATTCACCCGGCGCCGGGGCCCGCACGCGCGCCAGGTGACGTCTCCTTTGGAAAACGCCGAGCCGCGGCGAAACGGGTTCAGGGCGTGACGCGCCGCCGTGAATGCCTCAAGCGCCGCATCCTGCGTGCAAGACTGCCGTATGCGCCGTTTGACCACACTCTTCGTACTGCTCGGGGCCCTGTTCATCGCGCAGGCGCCCGCCGGAGCGATCGATTCCAACCTGCCGCAGTCGTCCGCCTCGTTCAACGACGAGGTCTACAAGGTGGACTACCACGGCGACATCGTCTACTCGGGCGGGGTATTCACCCGCGCCCGCAACACCGACGGCACCTTCGCGAGCCGCACCTATCTGGCGGCCGTGAACTCGGCCACGGGGGCGCTCCTGCCGTTCGCGCCGGTCCTCAACGGACCGGTCCACGAAGTCAAGACCGGCGGCGACTACCTGTACGTCGCCGGGAAGTTCACCGAGATCAACGGCGTCGCCCGCTCCCGCGTGGCCCGCTTCCGGCTCGACACCGGGGAACTCGACACGACCTGGAACCCGAGGCCCTCGGCCACCGTGTACGCGATCGAGCCGATCGGCTCCACGGTCTACCTGGGCGGCACGTTCAGCAACGTGAGCGGCTTCGCCCAGCCGGCGCTCGCGGCCGTCAGCGCCGCCGACGGCGCGCCCGTCACGGGATTCACGCCGAAGGTCGCCGAGGGCGCGGTCCGCGACCTCCAGTACGGCCACGATCGCCTGTACGTCGCGGGGGCGTTCACGATGATCGAAGGCGAGAAGAAGTACGGGAAGCTCGGCGCGGTCAGCCCGTCCACGGGCGCGGTCGACCCGACGTTCGAGTCCAAGGTGTACGTCCTGACCCGCGAGATCGAGGTCGCCGGGGACCGCGTCTACGCGGCGCTCGACGGGCGCGGCGGCGAGGTCCGGGCGCTCACGCGCAGCGGCGCGACGCTCTGGTACCAGGCCGTCGACGGCGGCATGCAGACCGTCGAGGTCTGGGGCACCACCGTCATCGGCGGCGGCCACTTCGACAAGGCCTGCGTCACCAACCACGCCGGTCCCCAGGGCCAGTGCGTGGACGGCGTTCGCGCCCAGCGCGGGAAGCTCCTCGCGGTCGACATGAACGGGAAGCTGCTGGACTGGAACCCGGCCGCGAACGGCATCATCGGCGCCTGGGACGCGACCGCGAACCCGTCGGGCGCGAACCTGACCGTGGGCGGCTCGTTCACCACCTTCGGGAGCGGCACCCATGTGCAGAAGCGCTTCGCGGTCTTCGACTAGCGGGGCGACGCCAAAGGGCCCGACACCTCACGGTGTCGGGCCCTTTTTCACTGCCTGCCGCACGATCGGCGCGGTTCAGGCGCTGGCCCGGTCTCGTGGACCGGGCCGTGCTGGTGCCGCGCGGCGCCGCTGGTGGGACGCCGCACGGGGTCGGTAGGAGTTCAGGTCTTCGAGTGCCCGCGGCGGTTGAGGCCGTACGCGAGGCCGTCGGCCAGCGCGTTCCAGGAGGCCTCGATCAGGTTGGGGGCCACGCCGACGGTGGTCCACTCGGATTCGCCGTCGCTCATGGAGACGAGGACGCGCGTGACCGCGTCGGTGCCCTTGGACCCGGCGAGGATGCGGACCTTGAAGTCGGAGAGCGTGAGCTCGGCCAGGCGCGGGTGGCGGGCGGCCAGGGCGCTGCGCAGGGCCGCGTCGAGGGCGTTGACCGGGCCGTTGCCCTGCGCGGTGGCGATGACGCGTTCGCCGTCCACGTCGAGGCGCACGGTCGCTTCGGCGACAGTGACCGCGGTGGGGTCGTGGTCGACGATGACGCGGTAGGTGTCGAGTTTGAACGGCCGGGGGAGGCCGCCTTCGACTTCGTCTCGGACGAGCAGTTCGAAGGACGCGTCGGCGGCCTCGAAGGACCAGCCTTTGGACTCGAGTTCCTTGACGCGCTTGGTGATGCGGTCGAGGGCGGCTTTGTCGCCGGAGAGGTCGATGCCGAGTTCGCGGCCCTTGAGTTCGACGGAGGCGCGGCCGGCCATCTCGGTGACGAGGATGCGCATGTCATTGCCGACCACGGCGGGGTCGACGTGGTTGTACAGGGCCGGGTCGGCCTTGATGGCGGAGGCGTGGATGCCGGCCTTGTGCGCGAACGCGGCGTGCCCGGTGTAGGGGGCGTGCTCGTCGGGGATCATGTTGGCGATCTCGGCGATCGCGTGGGAGATGCGGGTGAGCTGCTCGAGGCCGCCCTCGGGCAGGACCTTGAGGCCGAGTTTGGTCTCGAGGTTCGCGATGACGCTGAACAGGTTCGCGTTGCCGGGGCGTTCGCCGTAGCCGTTGGCGGTGCCCTGGACGTGCATGACGCCGGCCTGGACGGCGGCGAGGGTGTTGGCGACGGCGCAGCCGGTGTCGTTCTGGGCGTGCATGCCGAGTCGTACGCGCTCGCTCGGGAGGACCGCTTCGAGGCGGGTGCGCAGGTCGGTGACCACGGTGGTGATGTCGGAGGGGATGCTGCCGCCGTTGGTGTCGCACAGGACGACCGCTTCGGCCCCGGCTTCGAGCGCGGTGCGGACGACGAGGCTGGCGTATTCGGGGTCGTGGCGGAAGCCGTCGAAGAAGTGCTCGCAGTCGATGAAGACCTGTCGGTCGTGCTCGCGGCCGGTGCGCACCGAGTCGGCGATCATCGCGAGGTTCTCTTCGGGGGTGGTCTTGAGGGCCTGCTCGACATGGCGCATGTCGGACTTGGCGACCAGGCAGAGCACGGGGGCGCGCGAGTCGAGGAGGGCCTGGAAGCCCGGGTCCTCGGCGGCGCTCGAACCGGCGCGGCGGGTCATGCCGAAGGCGACGAGCTTGGCGTGCTTGAAGTTCAGTTCTTCGGCTGCGCGGGCGAAGAACTCCGTGTCTGAGGGGATCGCGCCGGGCCAGCCGCCCTCGATGTAGTCGACGCCGAGCTCGTCGAGGAGTTCGGCGACGGCGAGCTTGTCGGCGACGGAGTAGCGGAGGCCCTCCATCTGCGCGCCGTCACGGAGCGTGGTGTCGAAGACGTGGAAATCCCCGCCGCTCTTCGCAGGTTCGCTGCCCGTTTGCGGATCTGGTTGCGTCACTTGGTGCTCCAGGTTTCTGTACTTATCGGTCCGGCCGCCGCGGGGCCTACCTGAACGTTCGTTTGCCCTGAACGAAAAAGACCCCCTGCGGGCGCAGGAGGTCTGGCGTTCGGCGGGGGCATCTAACGACGATGCTCCGCGGAACGCCCGCAGCTAATCACGAGCTGGAAGGTCACGAAAAGTAGTATGCCACCGGCGGTGGTCGCGAGCCATCATTTCCCATATCCTGGGATTCAGTGTGTCGCGTCGTTTCGGGCCGAGCGCTTGCGCGCCTTGCCCTCTCACCAGTCCGCTCGCAGCACGCGGCGGCGCTGCCACCACAGCATGAGGGCCGCGCCCCCGGCGAGCGCCACGGCGCCGGCGCCGATTCCGATGCCGAGGCCGGCGCCGGTGGTCGGGAGGGCCGGCTTCGGTGAGGCGGACTCGGCGGCGGCGGCAGCAGCAGCAGAAGCCGGTGATTCGGCTTCGAACGACGGATCGGGCACCGGCGTGATCTCGTTCGGCGGCGGCGTGGCGGTCCCGGACTCGGTGAGCCATTCGTGGAAGTGCATGCTGTCGCTCGGGTCCTCACGGACGGCCAGCACCTCGGCGCCCTCGACGGCGTCGGAGCGCTCGTGCAGCCCCAGGAGGTAGTCCCCCGGCGCGACGAAGCGGAAGTCCCGGTGGCCGGGGTTGTCGTAGACGATCGTCCAGCTGTGCGCGTCCGCGCAGTCGGCGAGCGACACGTGGGCGGTCGCACCGCCGCCAGTGTCGGCGACGAGGCACTGCCCCGAGCCCCGGTGGATGATCTGGTACTCGCCGAGGTCCTGCATGTCCGCCTCGTCACCGCCGAGCTCCCAGAGGTCGCCCTCATCGGTGAGCCGCGGGACCCCGTCGACCACCGCCATCGGCAGGTCCGGGTGGTCCTTGAGGAACAGCTTGACTCCGCCGTCGGGCACAGGCACGGACTGGGCGTGAGCGGGAGCGCCGACGGCCAGCAGGATCGCGGCCGAGACCGCGGCGGCATTGAGCAGAAATGTCTTCATCGCTGAATTACATCAAATGAGACAAACTTACCTTTAGGCCCATAAGGACGGCGGTCAGCCGGCCGCCGGAGGCCCGACGCTCCCGCGGATCTCGCTCGCGGCGTCTCCGGCCGCCCGCAAGCGGTCCGCGGCATCGGTGAGCAGGTCCAGCGTCTCGTCCGAGTGATGCGCCGACAGCGCCTGCTGCAGGCCGATCGAACCCGCCAGGCACTCCCCCGCCGCGCTCACCATGTCCTCATAGGCGGCCACGCCGGTCTCGAGGCGCTCCACCATGCGGTCCAGATTCGCGCCCAGACCGGCGCGCTTGACCTCAGGCGCGATCGCGATCGCCGCCTCGACGTCCTTGACGCCCAGCGCGAGCCGGTACAGCTCCCGCCCGGCCTTCGACGCCCCCGCGAGGATCGCGACCGCCTCGTCGTTCCCTTCGAGGCGCTTCGCCATCTGCTCCGCGGCGACCGACGCCCGCTCCAGCCGCTCGTACGGCTGCAGCGCCCGGCTGCGGCGGAACTGCGCCCGGATGCGCCCGCGCCGGATGGCCTCGGCCGTCTCACCGAACAGGCCGCGCGCCTCCTTCGAGAGCTGCGCCGGACCGTGCAGCTCCAGCGACGCCCGGTCAGCGGCCGGGATCGCTCGCGCGAGCCGTCGGTAGTCGAGCCAGCGGACCACCGCCATCGCCGTCGAGAACCCCGCCACCGTCACCCAGATCCCGTCCGGCGCCCCCAGACCGGCATAAGGCACGAAGAAAGCGCTGCCAGCGGCAGCGCCTCCCGCGGTCGTGGTCCAGGACTTGGCGGAGGACAAGCGGGAACGCAGGCGCTTCAGTACGCGCTTGCGGTCCTTCGCGTCCACCGTCGGCCCCCCAGGTCAGCTCTTGGTCGTGTCGGCCTCAGGCTCGGCCGTGCCCTCGTCGTTGCCGAGGGACGCGCGGATGTCAGCGAGGCGGGCGTTCGTGACCGACTCCTTCGACTCGATCGCCGGGCCCCCGGTCTTGCCGCCGGAGAGCTGCTCGCCCTCCAGCGAAGCGCGGATCTGGTCAAGGCGCGAGGCGCCGGCCATGTCCCGCGTGGCGCGGTTGACCTCGAGGAGGCGGCCCTCCACCGAGTTCGAGGCGAGCTCGGCGCGGCCCATCGCGCTCGCGTAGCGGCCCTCGATCTTGTCGCGGATCTCGTCGAAGTTCGGCACGTTGCCGGGGGCGGCGGTCTGCGACATCGACTCGAGCGAGGAGGCGATCGTCTCCTGCATCTTCGCCTGCTCGAGCTGGCCGAGCAGCTTCGTGCGCTCCTGGAGCTTCTGCTGCAGGATCATCTGGTTGTTCTCGACGGCCTTCTTGGCCTGGTCCGCAGCGGTGAGCGCCTGGTCGTGCATCACCTTCATGTCCTCGAGGGACTGTTCGGTGGAGACCAGCTGACCCGCGAGGATCTCAGCGGTGGACTCGAACTGCTGCGCCTTCTGCTCGTCGCCCTCGGCACGGGCCTTGTCCGAGAGCACCAGGGCCTGGCGGGCCTGCGCCTGCAGACGCTCTACTTCGGCCATCGAGCGGTTGAGCTTCATCTCCAGCTGGCGCTGGTTCCCGATCACAGAAGCGGCCTGCCCCACCAACGCCTGGTGCTGCTTCTGCGCTTCCTCGATCGCCTGCTGGATCTGGATCTTGGGGTCGGCATGCTCATCGATCTTCGCACCGAAGAGCGCCATCATGTATTTCCAGCCCTTGACGAACGGATTGGCCATTATCGGGGTCCTTCCGGTGCTCCTTGGCGAAGCTTGCGAGCCATAAATGTGTTCAGCAACGCCGACATGCCTCTAGTGTCGGACATCGGCGCCACACGCGTGGGACAGGGTGACGCCTCAATCGCCAAAACTACATCATCGGCGGTTTTCAGGCCGCCGCGCGGACCACCGAATCGGTCACCTCGCCACGCCGGTGCCGAGACCGGACCTGCGCGATCGAAGCGGGCGCGGCCGAGAGGGCACGACGGCGTCGCGCGGCCTCCTCCAGCACCTCTTTGGAGGGCGCCGCCTTGTCCCGCGGCAGCGGCAGCACCGCGACCTGACGGCCCTGAGACGACTCGTCACCGCGCTCATGGACGGCGACCTCGCGCGAGACCTCCGCCAGCACCTCGGACAGGCGCACCTGCAGCGCCCCGCACACCGAGGCCAGCAGCTCGCTCGAAGGCTCCTTGTGGCCGCGCTCGATCTCGGAAAGATAGCCCAGGCTCACATTGGCCTGCTTCGACACGTCCCGCAACGTCCGCTTCTGCGCGCGGCGTCGGCGCCGCAGGGTCTCTCCCAGCAGTTCCCGCAACAACACCATAGGATTCTCCTCCGCGCCGCGATAGCTCACATGAGCTTAGGTGGGTCCAGCAAGCCTATCTCGTCCGGTTCGGCTCGCTCTTCTTCGTTTTGAATGCTTTCCAGAGGTAATCCATTCCCGTCACCACCGTGAGCACCAGCGCAGCCCCCATCAACCAGGGGCCCACGGCGTCAAGCGGCGAAGGCCACGGCCACAGGTACCAGGCCACGGCCGTGATCTGCAGGACCGTCTTGAGCTTCCCGCCCCGGTCCGCCGCGATCACCGTGCGGCGGAGCACCGCCATCCGCAGCGCCGTGATCCCCAGTTCACGCACGAGGATGACCACCGTCACCCACCACGGCAACGCGTCGTAATAGCTCAGCAGGACCAGCGAGGTCCCGATGAGGACCTTGTCCGCGATCGGGTCCGCGAGCTTCCCGAAATCGGTGACGAGGCCTCGCGAGCGCGCCAGCCAGCCGTCCACGAAGTCGGTCGCGGAGATGAAGACGAACAGCGCGCAGGCGGCCATCCGCCAACCCGGGTGCTCGAGCCCCGAGAGGACCACGAACACCGCGAAGACCGGCACCAGGAAGATCCGGGCCACCGTCACCACGTTCGCGATGTTCCACGGCGAGACCGGCCGATCCTCAGTGGTCACCAGGCCTCCTCGACGATCTCCGCCACGAGGTCGACACCGTTCGAGTCGATCACCTTCGCCGTCACGAAATCGCCGACCTCCAGGCCCTCGACCTCGCCCACCAGCGCGATCGTGCCGTCGACCTCCGGCGCCTGGTGGGCGCCGCGGCCGTCCACGCCGTCGTCCTCCACGGACTCGACCAGGACCTTCATGACCTCGCCGACACGCTCGGCGGCGCGCTGGCTCACGAGCTCGTCGACGAGCATGGCGACGCGGGTGTGCCGCTCCGAGACGACGTCCTCGTCCACGTGCCCGTCGAGGTCCACCGCTTCGGTGCCGTCCTCGTCGGAGTAGGCGAACACGCCGGTGGAGTCGAGGCGGGCCTCCTCGAGGAAGCCCATGAGCTCCTCGACGTCCTCCTCGGTCTCGCCGGGGAAGCCGACGATGACGTTGGTGCGGGCCCCGGCGAGCGGGTCGACGTCGCGGATCTGCTTGAGCAGCGCCAGGAAGTTCTCGGTGGAGCCGAAGCGGCGCATCCGGCGCAGGACCTTCGCCGACGAGTGCTGGAACGAGAGGTCGAAGTACGGCACGACCTTGTCGGTGCGCTGCATCGCCTCGATGAGGCTCGGGCGCAGCTCGGCGGGCTGCAGGTAGGAGAGGCGGATCCACTCGATGCCGTCGATGGCGGCCATGCCCTCCAGGAGGTGCTCCAGCGCCTGGGAGTCGGCGAGGTCCTTGCCGTAGGAGGTGGTGTTCTCCGAGACGAGGTTGAGCTCTTTGACGCCTTCGGAGGCGAGCCAGGCGGCCTCGGCCAGGATCTCCTCGGGCGTGCGGGAGACGAAGGAGCCGCGGAAGGACGGGATCGCGCAGAAGGTGCAGCGCCGGTCGCAGCCGGAGGCGAGTTTGAGGTTCGCGACGGGGCCGTCGGTGAGGCGCTTGCGCACGACCGCGAGGTGCTGCGGGGCGCCGGCTTCGAGGACCGCGCCGTCGGCCTGCGCGGCGCGGGAGTGGCCGGGGATGACGGCGGCGGCGCTCTGGCGCGCGGCCGGGGCCAGCGGCAGGAGCTTGCGGCGGTCGGAGGGCTGGTGGGATTCGACCTTGCGCCCGGCGAGGATGTCGTCGAGGCGGGCGGCCATGTCCGGGTAGTGGTCGAAGCCGAGCACGGCGTCGGCCTCGGGCAGGCTCTCGGCCAGCTCCCTGCCGTAGCGCTCGGCCATGCAGCCGGTCGCGACGACCTTCGCGCCGGTCGAGGAGGCGTCGAGGAGGACGTCGATGGACTCGGTCTTGGCCTGCTCGATGAAGCCGCAGGTGTTGACCATGACGACGTCGGCGTTCTCGCCGTCGTCGCTGATGCGCCAACCACCGGCGGCGAGGCGGGCGGCCAGCTCCTCGGAGTCGGTCTCGTTGCGGGCGCAGCCGAGCGTCAGGAGCGCGACGCTCTTGCCGGCCTCGCGTGCGGTCGATTCCTCGGAACGGGTCGAATGAGCTGCAGACACCAGGAAAGCGTACCTACCGACGGGCCGCGACTGCCCCCGGCGGCGGGACGGGCCACAGTGATGCTGGCGGTGATGCTGGCGGTAGGGTGACCGACCTAACCGGAAGCGTGTCGAACGGCCCGCTACGGGGTGAATACCTGCGGACAATCGGGGCCTTTCATGATGCTTCTGCGCAGGGGCAACAGTCGATCACCGCACGTGGCGGCCATACCCTAGGCTTGTCCTATGTCCCCCAAAGACATCGCCCCAGCCCATTGCCCTGCCCACCGCACCCGGACGCTCCGTCGCGCCGGCCTCGCCTTGCTGGCGACGGCCGCGGTGCTGACGGTCGCCGCGTGCGGCGCGCCGCCCACCGGGACGCTGCATACGCGCGCCGGTTACACGCTCACCAGCGACGAGATCCCGGTGTCGGTGTGCCCCGCGGACGACGCGTCGCGGTTCACCGGCGACGAGGGCCTCCTCGTGGGCGCCCACTTCGCGCTCCGCGTCGAATGCGTCGCGTCCTTCGACGAGCTGCCGGAGGGCTTCCAGCTCGACTACCTGTTCGGCGAGCACGCGAGCCTGTACTCCCCCGAGCCCGGGTACGAGTTCACGCTCGTCCAGTTCGCACCAGAGACCGGCGTCGAGGCCCCGTTCAACGCCGAGGCCGGCGAGCTCTCCGCGACGCTGAAGATCGGCGACCGCGCGTGGGACTTCGACGGCGAGGTGCCCGCCCCCGGCGAGGTCTACTTCACCGTCGCGAAGAAGGACGCCCCGATCACGCTCGAAGTGGTCGACGTCGAGCGCGCCCAGACCATGGACCTGCGCGAACGCACCCGTGAAGGCCTCATCCAGGCGCTCTACACCGGTACCGCCGCGGTCGACACCGAGGTGGTCGAGGGCTCCGTCGACGGCTACACCACCAAGGGCAGCTACGAGTACTGGTTCGACGACTGGGGCTACCAGACGCAGTTCGCCCTCACCCGCGAGGTCTTCGAGCCCGGCACGGGCTGGGTGGCCGAACCGGACCGGGCGCTCCTGACGATCGAGTTCGGGTGGCTCCATTCGGCCAGCGGCCTCGAATGGGGCATCGACCTCGAGGACGCCCTGAAGGTCTCGGGGCCGGAGGGCGCGCTGACGGCGCTCACGGCCGACCACGCGGACGAGAACCTGAGCAACGGCGTCTGGCGCACGTTCACCCTCACGTACGACGTGCCCGCCGACGCGCTCGACTTCACGTTGAACTTCCACCCGAAGGGCCCGGTCAAGTGGCCCGAGGAGGACGTCTCGCTGCCGATCACCGGCGACAAGAACCACGAGATCGCCGTCAGCTTCGCATAGCCGACGAAGAGGGGCCGGTCCGCTTCCGCGGACCGGCCCCTTTCGTCTTCGCTCAGCCTTGGAGCGAGGCGATGACGCCGTCCAGCTCCTCGGGCTTCACGAGCACGTCGCGGGCCTTCGTCCCCTCCGAGGGGCCCACCACGCCGCGCGTCTCCATGAGGTCCATGAGCCGCCCGGCCTTCGCGAAGCCGACGCGCAGCTTGCGCTGGAGCATCGAGGTCGAACCGAACTGGGTGGTCACGACCTGCTCGATGGCCTGGATGAGCAGCTCGAGGTCGTCGCCGATGTCGGGGTCGATCTCGCGCGTCGAGCCCGGCGTGGCGGTGACCTCCTCGATGAACTGCGGCTCCATCTGCGACTTCACGTGCTCGACGACGGCCTCGATCTCGTCGTCCGAGACCCACGCGCCCTGGATGCGCTCGGGCTTGGAGGCGCCCATCGGCAGGAACAGCCCGTCGCCGCGGCCGACGAGCTTCTCGGCGCCTGGCTGGTCGAGGATGACCCGCGAGTCGGCGAGCGACGACGTCGAGAACGCGAGCCGCGAGGGCACGTTGGCCTTGATGAGGCCGGTGACGACGTCGACCGACGGTCGCTGCGTGGCGAGCACCAGGTGGATGCCGGCCGCGCGCGCCAGCTGCGTGATGCGCACGACGGACTCCTCGACGTCCCTGGCCGCCACCATCATGAGGTCGGCCAGCTCGTCGACGATCACCAGCAGGTACGGGTGCGGCCGCAGTTCGCGGCCCGAGGCCGGATCCGTCTTCAGCTCCCCCGAGCGCACCTTGCGGTTGAAGTCGTCCACATGCCGCACACCGGCCTTCGCGAGGTCCTCGTAGCGCATGTCCATCTCCTTGACGACCCACTGGAGGGCGTCGGACGCCTTCTTCGGGTTCGTCACGATGGGATGGACGAGGTGCGGCACGCCCTCGTAGTTGGTCAGCTCGACCCGCTTGGGGTCGATGAGCAGCAGCCGCACCTGCTCGGGCGTGGCGCGCACCAGCATCGACACCAGCAGCGTATTGATGAGGCTCGAGTTGTGCGTCGGGACCATCGACCGGCTCGCCAGGAACTGGTGGCTCGGGCTGTCAACTTCGATGCACCGCACCGGAACCGAGGGCACCGGTCGGACATCGACAACGTACCGCTCGCGAGCGGTCGGCCGGGTGGAGGCGACCTGCCGATCGGCCTTCCGGCTCAACCGGAAGACACGGTCTGCGGTCGTGAACGAGACCGAATAGCAAACCGAGGACTCCGGCTTCCGTCCCTTCACCGGCCTGGTTGCGACTGTCGCCTGGTACCCGAGGCTGTGCACCAGTTCGAGGAAGTCGTAAGCCAGACGCCTACTGGTCGCGGCGAAGACGATGTTGCCCTTCTTCGAAACCGTCCCGTCGGTGTCGAGCAGGCCTGCGAGCAGGTCGCGCCGCTGCTGCTCGGATGCGCGCAGATACCGCCGGGGAATGTGCTTGGGTCCGATCGCCTCGAAGCCAACGGCACGAATGCCGTCGAGGATCTCTTCGTCCGCGGTGGTGAACCGGGCGGATCCGGTTGAGCCGTCGCCGAGCCAGCATCCGAGCGTGTAGGGCGCAACAGGCAGGTCGGCGGCAGGCAGGGCCAGTGGCCCGGCGACCGCTACCGAATGGTTCGCCCAGGATTGACCTCGGCCCTCCACCCGCAGTGTCGCTGCGATCTCAGCCGTCGTCGTGATGTTCTGCCGCTCCTGGCGCCTCGCGGACCGCCCTGGCATCGAGACACGATCGGCCAAGGCCTGGTACATGGCATGACCAGACCGCACAGGCACACTCATCCGGACGGTCTTCCCGCCTCGTTCATAGAAAGCGGTCGCGGCGCCGTCTACTACCGGAATGTCCTTGACGACCTGGAAAAGGACGTCCTTGTACCGCGCTCCGATGTCATCGATGACCTGTGTGGTCGACATCGGGATATCGGGCAGCCTGAGAACCGAATGAGCGCGCGTCTTGATCCAGAGGATCTCGTCTTCGGACCAGTACGAGTCGTCCTTGCGGCCCCGCGCTTTGGATCGATCGGAGCGGGTCGTGGTCACCCACTGGTGCTCGGCGTCCGCGACGATGACCGTTCCGTCTGAGAACTCCACCTCGTAGCAAGGCCGGTCTTCCATGATCTCGGTCGCCGCGATGACCGTGCAGGGCACGCCGTGCTCGTCGAAAACACGGTCACCGACTTGCAGCTCACCCATGGACGACCAGCCGTCGGGCGTCGGAATCGGCTCAGAGAGGGCAAGTGCCTTGCCTGAGCCGGTGGCTCCGGCCACCAGGAGGTGGGGGGTCTTCGTCAGGTTGGTGAGGACGTAGCCGCCCTCGACGTCCTTGCCGAGGCCCACGATCATCGGGTGGGGGTCGGACTGGGCCAGCGGCGAGCGGAGCACGTCGCCGAGCGCCACGTCGTCGCGGTCGGTGTTCGGGATCTCGACGCCGACGGCGCTCTTCCCCGGGATCGGGTTGATGATCCGGATGTCGGAGCTCTTGACGGCGTAGGCGATGTTCTTGGACAGCTGGATGATCCGCTCGACCTTGACCGCGGGCCCGAGTTCGACCTCGTAGCGGGTCACGGTCGGACCGCGGGTGAAGCCGGTGACCGCGGCGTCCACCTGGAATTGCGCGAACACCTCCTGCAGGGCCGCGATGACCGAGTCGTTGGCCTTCGAGCGCTTCTTCGCGGTCGGACCGGTCGGCAGCAGGTCCATCGACGGGAGCCGGTAGTCGCCGTCCATGGCCGCGCCGCCGTCCGACAGGGTCGGCTGCTCGATCCGCTTGGGCGGCGGCGAGTGCTTCGGCGGCTCCCGCACCGGCTCGGGCTCGGCGATCGGCGTCGAATCGCGAGCGGAGACGTGCTCAGAGTTCAGTTCGGGCACCTCTTCGGGCGCGAGGCGCGGCAGCACGGTGGTGGGGTGGTGGACCCGGCGGGCCTCCTCCTCCTTGAGCCGCTTCGCCTCGCGGCTCTCGGCGCGCGACTTGCGGGTGCTCGGCGCCTCGTCCTCGCCCTCGTCGTCCTCATAGGTGTCGACCTTGCCGGTGGCGAGGTCCCAGAGGCGGCCGAGCTTGTACGGCACCTGGTTGAGGGGCGTCGCCGTCACCACGAGAACGCCGAAGAGCAGCAGCAGGATCAGCAGCGGGAACGCCACGTACGCCGAGACGCCCAGCGCGAGGCCGCCGCCCACGAGCCAGCCGATCTGGCCGCCCGCGACCATCCGCTCGCCCATATCGGACGGCAGGCCCGAGATGAGATGCAGGAGACCGAGGCTCGAGAGCCAGATCGAAGTCCAGCCGACCAGCGACCGCCCGTGTGTCTCCTCCTCCGGCGGCATCTGGCGCATCACGCGCAGCCCCCAAAGGATCAGCAGCACCGGGAGCGCGCGGGTGGCCAGGCCCAGCAGCCAGTCGAGGATGAACGCGAGTCGCTCCCCGATCGGGCCGGCGATGTCGAACCAGACCGCGCAGGCCAGGACGATCGCGATGGCGATGAGGAAGAGCCCGAGGCCGTCTCGACGGTGCGCGGGATCGATGTCGCGGGCCGTGGCGGCCTCCTTGCCGACGGAACGGGCCATCCAGCCCGTGGAGCGTGCGGTGCCGACCCAGAGGCCGCGCAGGCCGAGGCCGAGCGCCTCGAGCGGCCCGGGGACCGCGTCCATGCCCCGGCGCTTGGGTGCGGCCTTCTTGACGGCGGACGTCTTCTTTGGGCTCTGCTTGGCGGTCGCCTTCTTGGCGCTTCGCTTCGCCGCCTTGCGGGCGGCGGGTTTCGCAGGCGATTTGGCGGCAGCGGCGGGCTTGCGGCGCGCCGAGGGCGCACTGCTCTTGCGGACCGTGCCCCCCTTGCGGGCGGCGCCGCCCGAACTGCCGCTCGTCCTGGCCATCATGTCCCATACGTTACCGCCCTCATGCCGAGCTGAGTCGGCCCGAAGGCAACCGAGAAAGCGGTTAATGTGACGGCATGTCGAAAACGATTCTGGTCACCGGCGCGGGCCGAGGTCTCGGCCGGACCCTGGCGGAGCAGCTCACCGCGCGCGGCGACAAGGTGATCGCGCACGCGCGCAGCGAGTCCGCACTGGACGGCGTGCCGCACGACCGGAAGCTCGTGTTCGACCTGGCCGAGCCCGCGGCGATCGCCGACGCGGTGGCCGAACTCGGCCTCGAACGGCTCGACGGCGTGATCCACAATGCCGGTGTCGTCCACATCGGCACCGTCGCCGAGCAGTCCCTGGAGTGGTGGCAGCAGACCCTCACGATCAACATCACCGCCCCGGCCGAGCTGACCCGGGCCCTGCTCCCGGCGCTGCGCGCGGCGCGCGGCCACGTCGTCTTCGTCAACTCGGGCGCCGGGATCAGCGCGGGGCCGAAGTGGAGCTCGTACGCGGCGAGCAAGCACGCGCTCCGCGCGCTGGCGGATTCGCTGCGCGCCGAGGAGCAGCCGAACGGCGTGCGGGTCACGAGCGTGTACCCCTCGCATTTCGCCACCGACATGCAGCGCAGCGTTCGCGAGCAGTACGACGCGGACTACGACCCGGCGCGCGCCACGAGCCCGGACTCGATCGCGAAGACCATCGTGGACCTGCTCAACACCCCTGCGGACATGGTCGTCAACGAGCTCAGGATCGAACCGCCGAACCCGCTGCCGATCCGCGCCAGGAGCTAGCGAATTGGCAAGGACCCCTTAGGATGCGTAGTCGCATGCCCCTTGTCCGACAAGGTGACCCATCCTCACCGTGATGCACAGTTAGGTGTGATCCCTCCTTTGAGCGACCACGCAGCCCATCAGGCGCAGTACTCCTCCCAGCCGCAACCGAGCCAGCCGCAGCAGCCGGTCTACCAGCAGCTCCTCCCGAGCGGTCCGGACCGCCCGACCCCAGTCGGGCTGGGTCTCGCCGGGGTCGGTCTGCTGCTCCTCGCGGTCGGCTCCCTGATCCCCCAGATCTCGTTCGGCGGCAGCGACGCCGACGAGGTCGGCGGCTACGGGGTCGACACCGCCGGTGTCGGCCTCCCCGGCCTCGTGCCCGCACTCGTCCTCGTCGTCCTCGTCGGCTGGGCCGCCGCCGGGGTGAAGCCGGGGCTCCAGTGGGCCGCCAAGCTCGGCGGCATCGGCCTGGCCGCGATCACCGCCGCCGCCGCGCTCCACCCCGTCATCGAGCTCAACAGCGCCTTCGGCAGCGAGGCCTGGGAGGAAGCCGACATCGACATCGAGGCCAGCGCCGGTGGCGGCATCTGGCTCTACATCCTCGCCGCGGCGCTCCTGGCCGTCAGCATCTTCCTGATGCGCTGGGCGCCGCCGAAGCAGCCGGTCCAGCAGCCGCAGTACGCGCCGCAGCCGTATCAGCAGCAGCCCCCGCAGACCACCCAGTTGTCGGTCCAGCCCCAGCAGCCGCAGCAACCGGGCGGCTGGCCGGGCCACAACCCCTAGTCGCACACGACGGCGGCGGTAGGTGTCGTTGACCCACTTGCCGACCGTGCGCCGCAGGATCTGCTGGAGCTGGTGCGGGTCGGTGATGCCGTCC
>NZ_JAPZVP010000002.1:0-36165 GCF_027622875.1 Glycomyces luteolus
CCACCTCCGCCGCCGCGCACTGCCCGCCATCGGCGGCGCCGCCCTCGCGGCCCTCATCGCCGCAGCCGCCGGGCCGCCCCCCCCCCCCCCCCCCCCCCCCCCCGCCCCCCCCCCCCCCCCCCCCCCCCCCCCCCGCGCGCCCCCCCCCCCCCCCGGCCCCCGCCCCGGGCCCGGCGGGGGGCGCGCGCCGCGGGGGGCCCCCCCGCCGCTCCTTCTTGCCGGCGTGCGGTTCCGCCCGGTCGGGTCACTGCGTCCACAGGTGCTGGATGAACGCGTCGCGCGCTTTCGGGATCGTGCCGGTGCGCTGCCAGCGGTACCAGGCGCGTTCTTCGACCACGCGCACGCAGAAGTCGCCGTCGATCTCGAATGCCTCTGAGACGCAGCGGAAGTCGTCTCTGAACACCCCGTCCGTCCAGTACCAGACCCGCCGCCCGATGAGCCCCGGCACGTCCGATGCGGGGTAGGGCCGCCGGATAGGCGGCGAGTCCGGGTCGGACAGCCGCTCGATCAGGTAGCCGGGCCGCGGTGAGCCCGTGCCGGGTTCGGGCTGCTGCACGTACACGTCCTCGGCCGGGACGAGGCTCGCGTACGCGTCGCCGTCGCCGTCCACCGCCCGGTAGTAGTCCGCTTCGGATATCAAGGGCACCAACAGCATCCCGTCGCGCGTGAACGGGTCGTCGGCCCGCAGGTCGAACTGCCATCCGCAGCCCGCCGCGCCCGTGACGACCCGCGAGGAGTGCAGGTCGAACGCCCTGGTCGCGGGCACCGGGACCAGCGCGGGAGGCGGCTCGGGGACGTTGAATGCGTTGTCGGGCATGCCCAATGGGAACTCCAGACCTCGTGTGGCGAGCTGCTGCCAGGGTGACCGGAGGAAAGCATAGGTGGTTGGCACACTCTGGGGATTCACGGCCCTCGCGGGGATCGTAGAGTTCTCTTCATCAAGCACGGAACACTTCTCAACTAAGGATGGAAGAGCGATGAGCGAGTACGACGAAGCCGCGGTGGAAGAGACCGTCGAAGAGGACTACGCCGCTGAGGAGTCCTACACCGACGAGGCCGCCACCGAGGACTACACCGCTGAGGAGGAGACCTACGAGGAGGACTACTCCGACGGCTCCGTCTCCACGGTCACCGAGACCTTCGACGTCGACGGCGACGGCTACGAGGACGCCACCATCTCCAGCGACGGCGTGACCTTGATCGACTCCGACGGCGACGGCGACGCCGAGGGCATGGCCATTGACTACGACGGCGACGGCATCTCCGACGAGCTGTCGGTCGACGCCGACGGCGACGGCACCATCGAGTCCTTCGCCTCGGACACCGACGCGGACGGCCTCATCGACACCTACGAGTCGGACACCGACGGCGACGGCATCACCGACCAGGTCTCGGTCGACTCGAACGCCGACGGCTACATCGACTCGGTCGCCACCGACTCGAACGCCGACGGCTACGCCGACACCGTGGCCACCGACTACAACGCCGACGGCCTGGTCGACGAGATCTCGGTCGACTCGGACGCGGACGGCACCGCCGACACCGTGCTCAGCGACTCGGACGAGGACGGCTTCCTCGACACCGCCTACACCGAGGCCGTGCCGGAGGGCGACTCCTTCCAGTCGCAGACCGGTCAGGTCATCTAACAACCGAGCGTTCCGATGCCTGGACACCCCTAGGCTCGCTCGCCCTCATAGCGAAGGCCGGATGCACCGCATCCGGCCTCTTCGCGTGCCCGGGCCGGCCGCGCGCTCGACGCGGCGTCGCGGCACGGCTCAGCCGGTGGTGCCGCGCAGGAGCGCCATCGCTTCGGCGCGGGTGCGCGCGTCGGACTGCATGAGGCCGCGCACGGCCGACGTGACGGTCTTCGAGCCCTGCTTCCTGATGCCGCGCATGGACATGCAGGTGTGCTCGCATTCGACGACGACGATGACGCCGCTCGCTTCGAGCGAGGCGTAGAGCTGGTCGGCGATCTGGCTGGTGAACCGCTCCTGCACTTGCGGGCGGCGCGCGTACACCTCGACGAGCCGGGCGAGTTTGGAGAGGCCGACGATCTTCCCGGCGGGGCCGGGGATGTAGCCGACGTGGGCGACGCCGGTGAACGGCAGCAGGTGGTGCTCGCAGAAGGACTGCACGTCGATGTCGCGGACGAGCACGAGCTCGTTGTGGTTCTCGTCGAAGGAGGTCTTGAGGACTTCGGCGGGGTCGACGCGGAGGCCGGCGAAGAGTTCGGCGTAGGCGCGGGCGACGCGGCGGGGGGTCTCCTTGAGGCCGGGGCGGTCGGGGTCGTCGCCGATCGCCGTCAGGATCTCTCTGACGGCGGCTTCGATGCGCCCGAGGTCCACCGCGTCTTCGACGGGGCTGCCGTTGATGCGGCCGTCGATGAGTCGGGCGGCCAGGTTGTCGAGTTCAGCCATCGCACAAGCTTACGGGTTTCCGCCGACAACCCCAGTGGGCTTCGCCACCAGGTGGACACGGAAACGGGCCTCCCGACCAGGTCAGGAGGCCCGTGAAATGTTTCACGTCGTTCAGGCCTGCGGGCTCTGCCCTTCGGTGCCCGGTCCGACCTCGATGCCCTCGTCGGGGCCCTCGGCGGGCTTGGAGCCGTTCGGGGTCGAGACGGGCGGTTCGCCGAGTTTGCGGGAGGCGGTGCCGTTGAACGGGGACATCGGCGGGCGCTTGACCACGCGGGTCGCGATCCGCTCGAGGTCGTCCTGGTTCAGCGTCTCCTTCTCGAGGAGTTCGACGACCATCTGGTCGAGCACGTCGCGGTACTCGGTGACGATCGCGTACGCCTCGTCGTGGGCGATCTCGATGAGCGCCCGGATCTCGGCGTCGACCGTGGCGGCGACGTCGTCGGAGTAGTCCCGCTGGTGGCCGTAGTCCTTGCCGAGGAACGGCTCGGAGCCCGAGGTGCCGTACTTGATGGCGCCGAGCTTGGCGGACATGCCGTACTCGGTGACCATCGCGCGGGCGACCTTGGTGGCCTTCTCGATGTCGTTCGAGGCGCCGGTGGTCGGGTCGTGGTAGACGAGCTCTTCGGCGGCGCGGCCGCCGAGCGCGTACGCGAGCGTGTCGATCATCTCGGAGCGCGTCTGCGTGTACTTGTCCTCGGTGGGCAGCACGAGCGTGTGGCCGAGCGAGCGGCCGCGCGGCAGGATCGTGAGCTTGTGGACGGGCGCGGCGTGCGGCAGCGCGTGGGCGACGAGCGCGTGGCCGGCCTCGTGGTAGGCGGTCATCTTCTTCTCGGCGTCGCCCATGACGCGGCCCTTGCGCTCCGGTCCGGCGATGACGCGGTCGATGGCCTCTTCGAGGGCCTCGGACGAGATCGCCTTCTGGTTGTGGCGGGCGGTCAGGAGCGCGGCCTCGTTGATGACGTTCTCGAGGTCGGCGCCGGAGAAGCCCGGCGTGCGGCGCGCGATGGTCTCGAACTCGACGTTCGGGACGAACGGCTTGCCCTTCGCGTGGACCGACAGGATCGCCTGGCGCCCTTCCTTGTCGGGGGCGTCGACGGGGATCTGGCGGTCGAAGCGGCCGGGCCGCAGCAGGGCCGGGTCGAGGATGTCGGGGCGGTTCGTCGCGGCGATGAGGATGACGCCGCCGCGGGTGTCGAAGCCGTCCATCTCGACGAGCAGCTGGTTGAGGGTCTGCTCGCGCTCGTCGTGGCCGCCGCCCATGCCGGCGCCGCGGTGGCGGCCGACGGCGTCGATCTCGTCGACGAACACGATCGCGGGGGCGTTCTCCTTGGCCTGGGTGAACAGGTCGCGGACGCGGCTGGCGCCGACGCCGACGAACATCTCGACGAAGTCGGAGCCGGAGATCGAGTAGAACGGGACCCCGGCCTCGCCGGCGACGGCGCGCGCGAGGAGGGTCTTGCCGGTGCCGGGAGGGCCGAACAGGAGGACGCCCTTGGGGATCTTCGCGCCGAGCTCCTGGTACTTCTTCGGGTCTTCGAGGAAGTCCTTGATCTCGCGGAGCTCCTCGACGGCCTCGTCGGCGCCGGCCACGTCGTCGAACGTGGTCTTCGGGGTGTCCTTGGACACCATCTTCGCCTTGGACTTGCCGAAGTTGAGGACTCGAGAGCCGCCGCCCTGCATCTGCGACATGAAGAACAGCAGCAGCAGGACGATGAGCACGATCGGGAGGAGGCTCAGCAGGAACGAGACGAACACGGAGGTCTCGTTGACCTCGGTGTCGAACTTGACGCCGGCCTCTTCGAGCTCGGTGGCGACGGTCTCCATCATCCCCGCGGGGAGGTAGGCCTCGACCTGGTCGCCGTTGCTCTTGGTGAGCTGGACCAGCTGCTCCTTGTCGAGGAGGTTGGCCTCCTTGACGTTCCCGTCGTTGATGTCCTTGAGGACTTCGGAGGTGGTGGCCTCCTCGTAGTCGGAGCCGCCGGACCAGAAGCTGCCGATCAGGACCGCGATGAGGGCGATGAGCACGATCCAGACGAGCGGCCTGCGGAAGAACCGCTTCCGCTCAGGTGTGGGTCTCCCGGCGTCGACCACTCGTTTCCTCCTGCGTAATTCGCGTTCTCGAGAGCGATGCTGTCCTCGTCACGGCTCGCAAGCTTCACCGCGGCCCCACAGGGTTTCCTGGGCTGCAGGGCGAAGACAACTCGAACGTACACGGTAAGGAGGTTCAACGTCCCGCAGCGTCGGCACCGCTGGCCCTTCGCGACGGACACCGCCCATACCCCGCCCGCTGATAGACCGTAATTAGTACCACGGGCAGGTTGAGTTCGCCCACCCAAGCCAGCGCCGCGGACGATCGGGTGGCACCCTTGTTACATGACGTCGGAGCTAGCCAGCCCACCTTCCGTCCCGTCCGCTGCAGCGCGGGACGCGGTGTTCGATCCTGATTCGTGGTACGCCGAGGAGATCGAGCGCACCATCATCACCGAAGACGAGATCCGAGCGAAGGTCGCCGAGCTCGGCGCCCGGGTCTCGGCCGATTACGCCGACGGCGTACTCGCGGACGGCGACGAGCTGCTGCTCGTGGGCGTGTTCAAGGGGGCGGTCATGTTCATGGCCGACTTCGCGAGGGCGTTGAGCGTGCCGGTGAAGATGGAGTTCATGGCGCTGTCCTCGTACGGCAGCCACACGACCTCCTCGGGGACCGTGCGCATCCTCAAGGACATCGACTCCGATGTCACCGGGAAGCACATCCTGGTGGTCGAGGACATCATCGACTCCGGGCTCACCCTGGACTGGCTGCTCAAGTACCTCGAGGGCCTGCACCCGGCCTCGGTCTCGGTGGTCTCGATGCTCCGCAAGCCGGGCGTGCAGCGGGTGGACATCCCCGTCAAGTACCTGGGCTTCGACATCCCGAACGAGTTCGTCGTCGGCTACGGCCTCGACTACGCCGAGCGCTACCGCGAACTCCCCTTCATCGGCGTCCTCGACCCGGCGGTCTACCAGAAGTAAGCCCCCCCTCGGGCGCCGCGAAGCCCCCACTCTCGTCCCCGACGGCCCGCGCGAACACGCGGGCCGTCCTTGTATTTCGCTACAAGCGGAACGCGGATGCCCGGGACCCCGGATCGTCGTACCCCTTTGCCACGGTTCTGCTCAGCGCTGCCCGGCCCCGATCAGCCCGCCGTGAGCCGACCGCCGCTGCGCCGCACCGCTAGGCCACCGGGGAGGAACGTCGGTCCCTGGCCGCGCCAGTCCGCCACGAGCGCGTCCACCGCGTCGAGGTGCCGGTGGTTCAGCGCCGCGCCGTCGACCCTCGCTCCGAGCACCCACGCCCGCAGCGCCCGCTGCCGCACCGGCCCGGGCAGCGCCGCGAGCCGTTTCGCGTCCAGCGCGCTGGCACTGTCGTCGTCCGCGTCGCCACCCTCGACCCGGCACGCGTCCAGCGCCTCCCGGGCGAGCCCGTCGAGGAAGTCCGTGTCGGCCCCGACGAGCGCAGCCGTCTGCGCGAGGTTCGCCACCACATCCTCGCCGAGCGTCGCGGCCAGCACTTCGAGCGCCGGGCGCAGCGCCGACCGGAGGAACCGCGGGTCGCTGTTGTGCGGGTCGGTCCAGGGCTTGAGCCCGCGTTCGGCGCAGGCCGCGTGGGTGTCCGTCCGCGCGATGCCGAGCAGCGGCCGCCGGTACCGGCCGCGCACGGCCCGCATTCCGGCGATGCCGCGCGGCCCGCCGCCGCGCGCGAGCGCGAGCAGCACCGTTTCGGCTTGGTCGTCCCTGGTGTGCCCCAACAGGATCGCGCTGGCGCCGTGCCGCTGGGCCGCGGTGTCGAGGGCCGCGTACCTCGCTGTGCGCGCGGCGGCTTCGGGGCCTCCGGCGCTGCCGACTTCGACCGCTACCGCCTCTGCCGGGTCGAGCCCGACGGTGCGGGCCCACTCGGCGACTTCGGCCGCGCGTTCGTCCGAGCCGTCCTGGAGTCCGTGGTCGACGGTGATGAGTCCGGCCCGCAGTCCCATCCGGGGGGCGCAGAACGCGAGCGCGTCGGCGAGCGCGAGCGAGTCGGGTCCGCCTGAGCAGGCGGCGAGGACGAGGGATCCGGCGGGGAGGTCGGCGAGGGCGTCGCGGACGGCGACGCGCAGGCGCGCCACCGAGGGCGGCAGCTTAGCCATGCCCGGCGCCGAGGCCCGGCGCGGTGAGGCCCTGGCCTTGGAGCACGCGCGCGATCCACTGCTCGGGGTGGTCGATCTCGGTCTCGGTGGGCAGGTGCTCGGGGCGTTCCCAGACGCGGTTGAAACCGGTGACGCCGTGCTCGGTGACGACATGGTCGACGAAGCGGCGGCCGGCGGCGTACTGGCGCATCTTCGCGTCGAGGCCGAGGAGCTGGCGGAGGAACCGCTGGAGGGTGGTCGGGTTGGCGCGGCGGCGGTCGAAGCGGCGGCGCAGGAGCGCGACGTGGTTGATGGCGGTGCGGCCGACGCCGTCCATGACGGATTCGGCGTGGCCCTCCAGGAGGGTCATGAGTGCCTGGATCTGCGAGATCGCTTCGCGCTGTTCGGGACTGGTGACCGCGGACATGACGTCGGCGCCGGGGACCTCTTCCTGGGGGCCGTGCTGCTCTTCCTCGCGGGCGGTGGCGAGGGCGCGTCGGACGGCGCGGGCGAGGCCGGAGGCCGTCGACCGGTCGGGTTCGGCGGCGTCGAAGAACGTGTGGATGAGGTGGTGGAAGTGCTCGCGCATCCAGGGGACGGCGGTGAACTGGGTGAGGTGGGCGGCCTCGTGGACGGCGATCCAGAGGCGGAACTCGCGCGAGGGCAGGCGCAGGCGGCGCTCGACTTCGACGATGTTGGGGGCGACGAAGAGGAGGCGGCCGGTGTCGGTGGAGAAGGTCTCGAACTGGCCGAGTACGCGGGAGGAGAGGAACGCGAGGACCGCGCCGGTCTGGACCCCGGTGAGCTTGGCGGCGGCCGAGACGGGGGCGTTCGCTCCCGCGTCCTCGGCGCCGAGCTCGATGAGGAGGCGGCGGAACCCGGCGATGTTGATCCGGCTCCAGCGGACGCGGTCGACGACGTCGACGGACACGGTCGAGGCGGGCACGAGTCCGGTGTAGTCGGTGACCAGGTCGATCGCGGTGCGGGCGTGGCGGTGGAGGTCGGTGACGACGTCGAGGGCGCCTTCGGGGCTCATGCGGGGGCCGCCTCGGCTGAAGGCCCGGGAGCAGGAGGCGGCGGTCTGCCAGTCGACTGACGGCAGCATCGGGTTTCCTGCGGGCGGCGCCATCGGCCAAGCCTATCCATAGCGCAGTTGCCGCGCCACTCTCACGCGCAAGTGCGCGCGAACCGGCGCTTTCCGGACCTGGGATTTCCGGGCCGCTCGTTTGCCGCTTTGCCGGGCGCTTCCGGAGCGGCCCCGGGGCCCAGGCGCGGTTTGCGGCGATTCGCCCGCACAGGCGACCACGTTGCGTCACCGTACGGATTCAAATATCGAACATCTTGAAACTATCGGACCCCGGATGCTACGTTCTTCTCGAGTCCGCAACATCTTGCAATATTGCGGGCAGGAATTGCAAAGGGAGCAACGATGCCTCACCACCTCCGCCGCCGCGCACTGCCCGCCATCGGCGGCGCCGCCCTCGCGGCCCTCATCGCCGCAGCCGCCGTCCCCACCACCCCCGCCCCCCAACCACTCGACGCCGCCCCCGCCGCCGCCCTCACCGGCGGCGACTCCATCCTCAACATGTTCGAATGGAACTGGAACTCCATCGCCGCCGAATGCGAAGGCCCCCTCGCCGACTCCGGCTACACCTACGTCCAGACCTCCCCGCCCAACGAGCACATCCGCGGCGACGACGCCACCCCCGGCGAAGAAAACGCCTGGTACATCCACTACCAGCCCGTCAGCTACAAGATCGAATCCCGCCTCGGCACCCGCGCCGAATTCCAGCACATGGTCGCCACCTGCAACGCCAACGGCATCGGCGTCATCGCCGACGTCGTCATCAACCACATGGCCGCAGGCTCCGCCACCGAAGACCGCACCGGATGGGCCGGCAGCACCTACCGCCAGTTCGACTACCCCGACGCCGGCTACGACGCCTCCGACTTCCACAACACCGGCGGCAACTACTGCGAGATCGACAACTACCAGGACCGGAACGAAGTCCAGACCTGCCACCTCGTCGGCCTCAACGACCTCGACACCTCCCAGACCGACGTCCGCGAGACCATCGCCGCCTACCTCGAGGACCTCCAGAGCCTCGGCGTCGCCGGCTTCCGCGTCGACGCCGCCAAACACATCGCCGCCACCGACCTCGCCGCCATCATGAACCTCGTCGACGGCGACCCCTACATCGTCCAAGAGGTCATCGGCGCCCCCGGCGAACCCATCACCGAAGCCGAATACACCGGCATCGGCGACGTCCAGGAATTCAGCTACGCCTACGACCTCAAGAACCACATCAACGGCGGCTCCGAAGCCCGCCACCTCACCACCATGGGCACCAGCTGGGGCTACACCGCACCCGCCGGCGTCTTCGTCGCCAACCACGACACCGAACGCGGCTCCCAGACCATGAACTACCAGTACGGCCAGGACTACCTCCTCGCTGAAGCGTTCATGCTCGCCTACCCGTTCGGCACCCCCGCCTCCTACACCGGGTACGAATTCACCAACGGCCACGCCGCCCCGCCCCTCAACCCGGACGGCACCGTCGCCGACGCCGTCTGCGGCTCCGGCGCCTTCACCTGCCTCCACCGCTCCCCCTACATGAGCGGCATGGCCGGCTTCCGCGCCGCCACAGCCGGCGACCCCGTCGTCAACACCTGGGGCTCCGGCGACGCCCTCGCCTTCGGCCGCGGCGACACCGGCCACGTCGTCGTCAACGCCGGATCGTCCCCGATCACCCAGACCTTCACCACCTCGCTGCCGAACGGCTCGTACACCGACGTCATCTCCGGGAGCACCGTCACCGTCTCCGGAGGCACCTTCACCGCGACCGTGTCCGCGAAGACCGCGCTGGCGATCTACGCGGGCAACGGCTCCGGCGGCGGCAATGGGGGCGGATCGGACGACTGCGTCACTGTGAACGCCACCGTGAGCGGCACGAACGTGGGCGACGAGGTGTACATCGTCGGTTCGATCCCGCAGCTGGGGAACTGGACGGCGATCAGTTCGGCGCACCTGTCGGGCGCGTCGTACCCGGTCTGGAAGGGCACGGTCAGCGTCCCGGCCGGAACCACGTTCCAGTACAAATACGTGATCGTGCGGTCCTCGGGGGCCTACACCTGGGAGTCGATCGGCAACCGGACGGCCACGGTGCCCGCTTCCGGCTGCCTGAGCCTCAACCAGACCTGGAACGTCGCCTGACCTCAGCGGCGCGAAGGGCCCCGGGCGGCAGCCCGGGGCCCTTGACGTTCGTCGTCTTAACAGCCGCACTGCGATACGGCCGTGGTGATCTCGTCCATCGCCGCCTCGACCGGTTCGGGGCCCGTGGTGTGGCCGTTGGAGATGAGCGAGAAGATCAGCTGCCTGCCGGCCGCGGTGGTCAGCGTCCCGGTCAGGGAGATCACCCCGGTGGGCTGGGTGAGCGTCCCGGTCTTGGCCCGCACCACGCCCTCGCCGTCCTCGGCGGTCCCGAACCGGTCGTCGAGCGTCCCCGAGTATCCGGCCACCGGCAGCGACTCGAACACCGACGACGCCTGCGATCCGGCCGCGCCGAGCAGCATCTGCGTGAACGCCTTCGCGGTCATGCGGTCGTTCGGCGAGAGCCCGGACCCGTCGTTGAACACCAGTCCGGCCGTGTCCACGCCGAGTCCCTCGAGGGTCGAGGCGTGCACGGTGGACATGGCGGCCCAGGTCATCTCGCCTTCGACGGCCAGCGCCGTCTGGAGCGCGACCGCGTCGGAGAGGAGGTTGTCGGAGGTCAGGATGAACGAGTCGACGAGCGCGGACAGCGGCGCCGAGTGGACCACGGCGAGTTCGGCAGCGCCTTCCGCGGCGGTGCCGGCCTCGACCGTGCTCGCGCCGAGGATGTCGGCGAACTCGCGTGCGGCGACCATCGCCGGGTCGGGGTGGTGGTTGGCGTACTTCTCGGTGGTGTTCACGCGGCCGCCGTCGAGCATGATCGGCGCCATCGGCCCGGTCGAGTTGGACAGCTCGTTCATCGTCACGCCCGAGGCGTTGACGGTGTCGGTGAACACGCTCGTGTCGAGGTACACGGTGCTCGGGGCGGTGCCGCCGCGCGCCTCCAGGACGAGTTCGGCGAGCTCGGTGAGGCTCGCGCCCGCCGCGTACGGCGTGTAGTAGCCCTCGCCGTCGACCGTGAGGGTCGGGTCGCCGCCGCCGACGAGCACGACGCTGTCCTCGGTCGGGCCCTCGACCACGGTGGTCGGGATGCGGTACTCGGCGCCGAGGTGCTGGAACGCGGCCACGGCAGTGACCACCTTCATGGAGGACGCCGGTGCGAGCGGGGTGGTGTCCTCCTGCTGGAAGAGGACCTCCCCGGTCAGGGCGTCGGCGAAGGACGCGGAGAGGCTGCCGTTGAGCCGTGAGTCGGCGAGCAGGCCCGGCAGGACCGAGGCGAGGTCGGGCAGCGGCGCTTCGGCGTCCGAACCGGCCAGGACGGGCGCGGGTGCGGCCGGGGGATAGGCCTCGGGGGCGGTGATCGTCCCGGTCCGAGGGCTGGTGACGGCCGAGATCTGCCACACCAGGCCCCCCGCGGCGGCTACGGTGACCACGATGGCGAGGGCCGCGATGACCCACATGAGTGCCCGGCGACGGCGCACCCGCCCCTGCTGCGGAGCGGCTGCGGCGTGTGGCGTACTACTCGCGACCTTGGGGTCGGCGTTGTCGCTGAGGGACATGCACAGAGACTAAGGCATCAAGAGCACTGCATTTGAGCCTGGAGGAGGTCGGCCAGTGGAGTTCGACGTGACCGTGGAGATCCCGAAAGGGAGCGCCAACAAGTACGAGATCGACCACGAGACCGGACGTATCCGTCTGGACCGGACGCTGTTCACCGCGACGGTGTACCCGGCCGACTACGGCTTCATCGACGACACGCTCGGCCAGGACGGCGACCCGCTGGACGCTTTGGTGCTGGTCGAGCCGACGTTCCCCGGTTGCGTGATCCGCGCGCGTGCCATCGGCATGTTCCGGATGCGCGATGAGAAGGGCGTGGACGACAAGGTGCTGTGCGTCCCGGCCGAGGACCCCCGCAAGGACCGGTTCAAGGACATCGCCGACGTTCCCGAGTTCGACCGCCTGGAGATTCAGCACTTCTTCACGGTCTACAAGGACCTCGAGCCCGGCAAGAGCGTCGAGGGCGCCACCTGGACCGGACGGGCGGAGGCCGAGGAAGAGGTGCGCCGCTCGTTCGAGCGCGCCAAGACCAACGGCTACCACTCGAACCACTAGCGATACGAAGGAAGGGCCCGGACGCCGTGCGTCCGGGCCCTTCCTGTCGCTTTGCCCGCCAAGCACTTCAGCCTGGCTTCAGGAACCACCTGGCAGGGTTGTTGCCGGGGGCGCTCACTACTGCACGCGAGGGTAGCTACCGTCCGGCTTCAGCTCCGCTTCAGCCTTCCCGGGGCAGGGTTGTTGCCGGGGGCCCGCGCTACTGCACGCGAGGGTAACTCCGCTCAGGCGCTCACGATGTCGAGCTGCCAGGGCTTGGAGCGGGTGGCCGGTTCACTGAGCTCGACCTTCCATCCTTGGGCGGCAAGGAATTCGGCGAGATCGGCGGCCGATTCGGGCCGGGCGCCTCCGGCGAGGAGCGCTCGCGCGACCTCGCCCCGGGTCGCCTTGGCCATGTGGGTGATGACGGTGCGCGCGCCGTCGGCGTCCTGTTTGAACACGCGCACGGTGACGCCGCGGTCCTTCGGCCCCCACACCTGGGCGTACGTGCCCGAGCGCAGGTCCACGATGAGCTCGTCGCGCGAGCCGAGCACCTCGGCGACGGCCGGGCGCCACAGTTTCGCGAGCGTGTCGAGTCCGGGGAACCGGGTGCTCATCGGCATCCGGTAGGGCGGCACGCGGTCGGAGGGCCGCAGGAGCCCCCACAGCGGGGAGGCGATGAAGACCTGCTCGCCGTCGGGGAGGTCGCCGAGCCCGAGCCGGTCGTAGAGGACGCCGTTGTACAGCTCCCAGGCGGCGAGGGTCGGGGCGGTGCGCAGGGCGCGGCCGGCCTGGACGTAGTGGCGTCCGCTTGCGGGGAGCTTGAGCGCCTTGACGGCGGCCTCCTCGTCGGCGCACAGCTCGATCAGTCGGTCGACGAGGAGCTCGCGGATGGGGTTCAGCGCGGGTGAGGAGAGTCGGCCGAGGTCCAAGGGAGGACCGTCGCCTTGACCGGCCTTTCCTTCTGACGGCGGCAGCAGTATGAGCACAGCAGGCGAGTCTACCTGCCCGTCCGCCTGGTGCCGCCGGGGCCGTGCCGCGCGGCGAGCGCCTTCCTGAGATCCCTTGGGAATTCACCCGACCGGGGGTGTGCGGGCCTGACTCGATGGTTTATAGTACATATGTTCGATCAAGCGGGAGCGGGTCCGCCCCCACCGAGGACTGCGTGTGACGCTGGTCGAATAGGCGCGGCGGCGGTGCTCCGCGACTGCCGCCGCGCCGTCCACCCGCGGCGGTGCGAAGCCCACACCGCCCGCCGCAGGCTCCACCGCCACCGGCCCGGCGGTGGAGTCCGGCCTGAAACACCCCGTACGCCTGCTCAACTGCGTCGCCGCGTCATCCACAGGCTGTGGACGACCGCGCCGCCACCGACTATCGCACGCACCACCGACAATCCGAGTGCCGCAGGCCATCCGGCCCCCGCCACCCGCACTGGCGCCGCTCCGATGCGGTAATCTCCCCGTTGGGTCTATAGCTCAATTGGCAGAGCTGCGGACTTTTAATCCGTAGGTTGTGGGTTCGAGTCCCACTGGACCCACCAAACGCCCAGCTCAAGCGGGCATCGAAAACCGGGTGAGCCGTGAAAGCTCACCCGGTACGGCGCAGAAGTGCGGCAGCTATCCAAGCTTCTCCCCAAGCCGCCGCAGTGCCTCACGCGTGGCCTCGTCCGAGACCTTCGTGTAGACCTCCGTCGTGGTGTCGAGCTTCGAGTGCCGCAGGATGCGCATCGCGACCCGAGGGTGCACGTCGAGGTCAGCGAGTAGCGAGCTGCAAGTCCGGCGAGCATCGCGACGAGTGATGCGTGGACCCTCCGCCAGCTCACACCGGCGATCCCACATCCGCGCGAAGGTACGTGGCTCAAGTGCTGTTCCGATCCTGGTGGTCAGCAGGAGCTTTGAACCCGCTGGACCTTGATCCACTCGGTCCCGGAGCGGCGGCGCCACAGGTATGTCTCCGGTGTGCGTGTCAATTGCCAAGCATCCGTGTCGAACCCTGCGTGCGCTTCGGCCCTGCCGTGGAGGGCCTCGCTGGCATGGCACATCACCCTCTCGGCGACGGCGAGCCAAGGCTTGTTCAAGTGCCGGAAGATCGGTCGGTGGCTGATGCCCAGGATCGGAACGGTTCGTTCGGGGACTCCCTGATCGCCCGGTGGTCTTGGCGATATTGGTGGCTGCGAGCGTTTACAGGACGCCGATGGATTCGAGAAGTTGGAGCAGCAGGCACGGGACTCTTTCATGGTCGTCAGGATTCTACTGCTGCCGCGGGCCTAAAGGGACCATTGCTGGCTCGTACCGTTCGAGCAAGTGGACTGCTGGAGTCGCGCGCTGTCGGCGGTTGATGCGCCGGTCACGTCGACGCATTTGCCGGAGTGCCGGGCGACCAGCGTGACGTAGCCGCCGCCCGCGTCCCGCAGTTGCCACTGCTGGTTGGACCCAGCGCCGCACGTCCACTGGATGATCCGGGCGCCGTCGGCCGTAGAGGCGCCGTTGACGTCGAGGCACTTGCCCGAGGCCTGGGAGACGACCCGGTAGTACCCGCCGCCGGCGTCCTGCAGTTCCCACTGCTGGTTGGCCCCGCCGTGGCAGGTCCATTGGATGGCTTCGGCGCCGTCAGCGGTCGAACCGGAGACGATGTCGACGCACTTGCCGGAGTTGCGGTTCGCGATATCGATGGCCTGCGTGCCCCCGCCTTGCCCTATCGTCCAGTTCAGGACGTCGATCTGGCTGCCGCCGTAGCGGGGCGCGAAGACCGAGACGACCCCGTCGAGGAGCCGGGCGTGGTCGAGCAGCGGGTCGGAGTAGTACTGCACGGTCGAGGTGTAGCGCGTGGCCCAGTCGGTCCAGCCCGAGGCCTTCGACGCGGTGTAGACGCTCAGCCGCCTGGTCGAGGAGTTTCCGCTCGCGATGTACAGGTTGTCGGCGGCGTCGACGCCGATGTCGGCGCGGGTCATCACGCCCGTGTAGGCGAGCACTTGCCGGTTCCATGCCTTGCTGGTCTTGTCGCGCCAGTAGTGCACGAGCACCGACTTGCCGCGCGCGCTGTCGAAGTTGCCGTCGCTCGACGCCGAAGGTGCCATGTGCGAGGCGAGCACGTGGACGTTGCCGGCACCGTCGACCACCTGCGACTCCTGGTTCATGAGCCCGCGGTTCTGCCCGATGCCCACGACCCGCAGCCCGGCCGAGTCGGCCACGAGCGGGTTCGAGCCGGTGGTCGCCACCACGTCGCCGTTGTTGTTGCGCCAGGTGCGGCCCTGGTCCTTGCTGTAGGCGTAGTAGATGTCGTGGTTGGTGCTCGCGTTGGGCGTCTCGCGCACGGTCCAGGTGACGTGCAGCAGGTCGCTGGTGTCGAGCCCGGTGTCGTCGTACTCGATGCCGAAGAGGTACGCGTTGTTGTCGGCGCGCGTGCCGTTGAGGAACTGGCCCAGGTAGCTCCAGGTCCCGTTCCGGTATTCGAAGAGCACCACGTCGCCCGCGCCGCTGGCTCCGGTGCGGATGCTCATCTGCAGCACCCCGTCCGGGGCGCGGAAGAACTGCGGGTAGGTGGCCTGCGACAGGCGCTGGTCGCCGAGGGTGTTGGTCAGGGCCCCGAAGCTCGACGCGGACCAGTTCGCGGTCGACGGCGAAGTCGCGAGTCCGGCGACCGACTTGCGGTACTTCAGGAGTGAGCTGTGCATGTCGAAGGAGAGGTGGATCGAGCCGTCCTGGCCCGAGATGCCGATGGAGATCGTGTTGTGCGAATCGGTGGAGGTGGTCCGGTAGTCGGTGAGGCGCACGGTCTGCCACGAGCCCGAGGCGACCTCCCGGCGGGCCAGGTTGACGGAGCCGGACTGGTCCCACCAGGCCGTGTACTGCCAGCCGTTGAACGTGGTGATGCCGTCCTGCTGGAACGACTCGCCGTTCATGTAGCCCGTGTAGGTCAGGGCCGTGCGGCCGTCGGTGGTGAGTGTGGTGACGGTCGGCGCTCCGAGGGAGGGCGCGGCCGCGGACGCCGGGACCGCGGAGAGGGCGAGCAGCGCGGTCAGCATCGCGATCGCCGTCACGGCGAATCCGAGTGGGTGGCGGGGCCTGCCGGCCGTCTTGCCTTGGGCGGCTTGGGGTCTCATGCGGGGGTTCCTCCTAGTTGTCGGCCTTGCGGTTGCACGGCAACGGCGGCCGCGGTCGTCGCGACCGCCGGCATCGAGCCGTCTCCTCAGCACGGGGAGTTCGTCTGCGTCAGCAGGCCGAGCCGCCACGGCAGCAGGTTGTACGGCGCGCTCACGTCGGGGTCCTTGCCCTGGTAGAGGAAGCGCAGGTCGCAGGGGCTGACCGTCAGGGTCTGGTCGACGCCGCCGCGGATCAGTTCCCCGTGGCTGATGTCGTTCGTCCAGGCGGTCCCGTCGAACGTCACGTTGCTCCGGCTGGCGAACGGGTTCTCCTTGGTGTCGGCCAGCGGGGTCCATGGCCCGGAGACGTTCGACGAGGTCCAGGACCGGAAGATCCGGCCGCCCGCGGTGATGGCCTCGACCATGAGGAGGTACTCGTTCTCGCCCGCGAGCCGGTAGACGTTGGCGCCTTCGAAGAGCCAGTGGTGGTTGGGGTCGTGCATGGCGATGACCGGTTCGGAGAACCCGTTGGGGAAGCGCGCCAGCGAGGTCTGGGCCCGGTACAGGTTGCCGTTGTCGTCGGAGGAGTACATGTGGCAGTTGGCGCTGTCGCAGATGGTCCAGAAGTCCAGCCACTGTCCTTCGCCCATGTTGTCGAGCACGATCTGCGGCGTCCCGGCGTAGAACGGCTTCGGCGCGCTCCACGAGGCCGGGTCGGCGATGTTCGCGGTCGTCGAGTAGGCGACGTTGTCCCCGATCTGGTAGGTGAGGTACCACCGCTGCTGTGGCGCGAAGTAGAACACTTGAGGCGCTGCCTTGTACCCGGTGCCGATCGCGGTGGTGTCGAGGAAGCGCAGCGGCGCGGAGCCGGCCTGGGACCAGTCGGTGAAGCTGAGGTACGCGAGGCTGTAGCCCTGGTTGGCACTCACGACGCTGACGAAGACGTGGTAGCGGCCGTTGTGGTAGACGACCGAGGGGTCCTTCACCGAGACGATGTTGTGGGTCGCATCGGATTTCGGGAAGACCAGCGGGCCGCTGGAGTTCCACTGGAGATTCGGCGGCAGCGCGCTGTCGCCGGCCCGCGCCGTGTCGAGGTAGTCGATGTTCGCCAGGCCGCCGGCGGTGGCGGCCGTGAGCCGGACCGTGTTGGCGCCCGCCCGCACCGGCACCGTGAGGTTCTCGACCGCCCAGCTGCTCCAGGCGCCGATGGGTTCGAAGGCCACTGCGGACCGGACCAGGGCGCCGTTGACGCTCAGGTCCGCCGGCCGTGCTGCGGTGGACCCGTTCGCGTACTTGACGCCCAGCGTCAAGGTGCCGGCCGTTTCGGCGTGCACGGTGAACTCCATCCGCGCCCCGACGCGGTTGGGGGTGTTGCAGAACCCTCTGCCGGAGAACCCGGCGTAGTTCGAGTCGACCGTGCCCTCGCAGGCCGCGTCCTCCGCTTCGTACCGCGACGCCTGCGCGCTGGCGCTCGGCGCGATCAGCGCCAACGTGGCGACCAGTGCGAGCAGGGGTACGGCTGTGAACCTCGCCAACCGACTCATGGGCGCTCCTCAAGGTGTGTCCGCGTACCGCCGCTAAGGGACAGTTCACTTCGATGTATCGATATAATTCAATACTCAATGCGAGTGTCGCAGAAACGCCCCTGGTTTGCAAGGCTCGGTACGGCGGGCGGCGAGCTCGCGATGCCCGAGTGGCCGTAGGCGATCCGTGGGGTCATGGATGCGAAATTGTGTCGATAAAATTTCGAACCGAGTGCTTGACAGGCGCAGTGATGGCGATCTATGTTGTCGGAGTCACAGTGAAACGATTCAATTCGGTGCGCTTCCAGTGTGTCTCGTGGTGACAAACGTCCGTTTCTCCACGGTGAAGCGCTGACACGATCAGTCCCTTGTGCACCCCGCCCCACGTCCTGTTCCTAGGAGCCCTCCGACGATGAACCGCCGCCCCCGCCCGACGACCCCGGAGCCGACGCATGAGTGAGCCCGCCCCCGAAGCCGTACTCGTGCTCGACGAGGTGCGCAAGACGTTCGGCGCGACGGCGGCGCTCACTTCGGGCGGGATCACCGTGGAGGCCGGGTCGATCCACGCCCTGGTAGGCGAGAACGGGGCCGGCAAGTCCACCCTGGTCAAGATCGTCGCGGGGGTGCACCGCCGCGACGGCGGCACCTTCCGCTTCCAAGGCCGCGACGTCGACTTCACTTCGACCGCCGACGCGAAGGCGGCGGGCATCGCCGTGATCTACCAGGAGCCGACCCTGTTCCCGGACCTCTCCGTCGCCGAGAACCTCTTCATGGGACGCCAGCCCCGCAAATCCGCCCACCGCATCGACCGCGCCGCCATGTACGAGCACTCGGAACTGCTGTTCCAGCGGCTCGGCGTGCACCTGGACCCGCGCCGCTTCGCCCGCGGCCTGTCGATCGCCGACCAGCAGATCATCGAGATCGCCAAGGCCATCTCCCTGGACACGGCCCTGCTCATCATGGACGAGCCGACCGCCGCGCTCTCCGGCGTCGAGGTCGACCGCCTGTTCGCCGTCGCCCGCGCCCTGCGCGACGAAGGCCGCGCCCTGGTGTTCATCTCGCACCGCTTCGAAGAGATCTTCGCCCTGTGCGACACCGTCACCGTCATGCGCGACGGCGCGTACGTCGCCACACAGGCCGTCGCCGAGACGAGCAGGGACGAGATCGTCGCTCAGATGGTCGGGCGCGAAGTGGCGGAACTGTTCCCGAAGACCCCGGCCCCCATCGGCGACACCGTGCTCCGCGTCGAAGGACTGCACTCCACGGGAAAGTTCCACGACGTGAGCTTCGAGGTCCGCGCCGGCGAGATCGTCGGCATCGCGGGGCTCGTGGGCGCGGGCCGCAGCGAGATCGCCCGCGCGGTCTTCGGCGTGGACGGGTACGACTCCGGCAGCGTCCACCTGCACGGCGAAGCCGTCCCGATGCGCGACCCGCAGGCTTCCATCAAGGCGGGCATGGCCTTCGTCCCCGAAGACCGGCGCCTGCAGGGGCTGGTCACCGAGAGTTCGATCGCACGCAACATCGCCTCGGTCCTGCGCCGGGGCCTGGCCCGGGCCGGCTTCCTGTCCCCGCGCTCCGAACTGCGGGCGGCGGACGCCTGGGCCCAACGCCTGCAGGTGAAGACGCACGCCCTGGACATGCCCGCCACCACCATGAGCGGCGGCAACCAGCAGAAGGTCGTGCTCGCCAAATGGCTCGCGACCGAACCGTCCCTCCTGATCGTCGACGAGCCCACCCGCGGCATCGACGTCGGCACCAAAGCCGAAGTCCACCGGCTGCTCTCCGACCTCGCCGGCCAGGGCATGGCCGTCGTCATGATCTCGTCCGAACTCGCCGAGGTCCTCGGCATGGCCGACCGCGTCCTCGTGGTCTGCGAAGGGCGCATCACCGCCGACATCGACCGCGACCGGGCCACCCCCGAAACCGTGATGCGAGCGGCCACGCAGACCCACCGTCCGGAGGCCGGCGCATGAAGCACACCGCAGCCACCCTGCTCCGCTCCCGTGAGGCCGCCGTCGCCCTGGTGCTCCTCGCTGCAGTGGTCCTGACCGCCTTGAAGTCCGAGAGCTTCGTGTTCAGCGCCGACGGATGGCGCAACCTGCTCGTGACCCCGTCGATGCTGGTGATCCTCGCGGTCGGCCAGACCGCGGTCATCATCACCAGGAACGTCGACCTCTCCGTCGGATCGGTCCTCGGACTCACCGCGTACATGACCGGCCGGATCTTCATCGAAGCGCCAGGGACTCCGATCGTCGCCGTCGTGGCCGCCGCGATCGGCCTCGGTGCCGTGCTCGGGCTGGTCAACGGCGTGGTCGTGGCCGTCGCGAAGGTCCCCGCCCTCGTGGTCACCCTCGGCACGCTCTACATCTACCGGGGCGTCTTCCTGACCTGGGCGGGCTCGGACCGGATCAACGCCTCGGACCTGCCGGACGACTTCCTCGCCTTGGGCAACGCGCAGATCGCCTCCGTCCCGGTCCTGTCGATCGCGGCCCTCGCCGTCCTCATCGCGGTCGGGTACCACCTCTACTACTCCAGGGGCGGCCGCGAGATGTACGCGATCGGCTCCGACCCGGACGCGGCCCGACTCTACGGACTCCCGGTGACCCGCCGCGTGATCGGCGCGTTCGTGCTCTCCGGCGCGCTGGCGGGCCTCGCCGGGGTCGTCTACGCCGTCCGCTACGGCACGGTCTCCAGCGGCGCGGGCCTGGGCATCGAGCTGGAAGCGGTCGGCGCCGCGGTCATCGGCGGCGTCGCGATATTCGGCGGCAGCGGGACCGTGTGGGGTGCCGCGATCGGGGCGGCGCTGCTGGTCACGATCAACCGCGCCCTGCCCGTCGTGGGCATCTCCGACTTCTGGCAGCGCGCCGTCGTCGGCGGACTGATCCTCGCCGCCATCGTGCTCGACCGCGTCCTGGCCCTGCGCCGGGAACGACGGCTGGGCATCGAACGTGACACCCGGAGCCTGGCATGACCACTCTGCACTTCCGCGTCCACGCCCGACCCGCCTGGCGCCGCTGGCTCCTCACCCGGGAGACGGCGGTCATCGCGGCCCTCGCGGCCGTCCTCCTCTACGCGAACGCCGCGGTGAGCAACTTCGACAGCCCGCTGACCCTGTACTACCTGTTCCTCGACGTCACCCCGCTGCTGCTGATCGCCCTGCCGCTGACGATGGTGATCGTCACCGGCGAGATCGACCTCTCGGTCGCGAGCGTCGTCGGGCTCTCCAGTGTCCTGGTCGGAGTGCTGTACGCACACGCCGGCATGCCGATGTGGGCCGCGGCGCTCACGGCCGTGGCCGTCGGCGCGGTCTGCGGTTCGCTGAACGGCTACCTCGTCGCCTACGTGGGGCTGCCGTCGCTGGCGGTCACCATCGGCACCCTCGCGCTGTACCGCGGCATCGCCATCGGCCTCCTCGGCACCGAGGCCGTGACCGACTTCCCCGACTCCTGGACCGACTTCGCGAAGATGCGGATCGTCGAAGGCGGCAGCCTGCCGATGGTGCTCATCCCGTTCGCGGTGCTCGCGGCGGCGGCGGTGTGGCTGCTGCACTGGTCGCCGTTCGGGCGGGGCGTCTACGACATCGGGCTCAACCGCGAGGCCGCGCACTTCTCCGGCGTCAATGTCGAGCGGACCAAGCTCCTGCTCTTCGTCCTCACCGGAGCGGTCTCCGCGCTCGCCGGCGTCTACTTCACCCTGCGCTACGGCAGCGCGCGCGGCGACAACGCGTACGGCCTGGAACTCCAGGTCATCGCCGCGGTCCTGCTGGGCGGGGTGTCCATCTTCGGCGGGCGCGGCGCGCTGCACGGCCCGATCGCCGGGGTGCTGCTGATCGGGGCCGTCGCCAGTGCGATGCGGCTCGAAGGGCAGACCGTGAACGCCATCAACATCGTCATCGGCGTGCTGCTGGTGGCGTCCGTCGTCGCGACGCCCGTCCTTAACCGGGTCGCCGCCGAACGGGCTGCCCGCAAACAGAAGTGAAGGGAACGAACAATGAGGTTTGACAAGAAGTCGATCGCCGTGGCGGCGACCCTCGTGGTCAGCCTGGGGCTGTCCGCGTGCGGCGGTGGCGGCGACGGAGGTGACGACGGCGCCGCGTTCACGTTCCTGCCCAAGAACCTCGGCAACCCGTACTTCGACACCAGCGAGGTGGGCGCGCAGAGCGCAGCCGATGAACTCGGTGTCACGGTGACGCAGGTCGGGCCCGACGCGGCGTCTCCGGAGGCGCAGGTGCCGTTCATCAACACGGCGGCGCAGCAGGGCGTGGACGCGCTGATCGTCTCGGCCAACGACCCTACGGCGATCTGCGGCGCGCTGGAGGAGGCGTCGGGGGCCGGCACGAAGATCGTGACCTTCGATTCCGACACCGACCCGGAATGCCGCGACCTGTACGTGAGCCAAGCCGATGCCGCCGGCATCGCGAAGGTCCAGATCGAGATGATCGCCGATCAGATCGGCGGCGCGGGCCAGATCGCGATCCTCTCGGCTTCGGCGAACGCCACCAACCAGAACGCCTGGATCGAGCTGATGCGGACCGAGCTCGAGTCGAACTACCCGGACATCGAGCTGGTCGACACGGTCTACGGCGATGACGACGACCAGAAGTCCTTCGACCAGACCGCGGCGCTGCTGCAGTCGTATCCGGAGCTCAAAGGCATCGTCTCGCCGACCACTGTGGGCATCGCGGCCGCGGCCCGGTACTTGTCGACCTCCGAGTTCAAGGGCCAGGTGTCGCTCACCGGCCTCGGCACCCCGAACCAGATGCGCGAGTACGTCGCCGACGGCACGGTGGCCGAGTTCGCGCTCTGGAACCCGGACGACCTGGGCTACCTCGCCGTGCAAGCGGCGGCGGCGCTGGTCAACGGCGACATCGAAGGCGAAGAGGGCGACACGTTCACCACGGAGCGCCTGGGCGAGTACACCGTCGGCGCCGACGGTGTCGTGCTGCTCGGCGAGCCGTTCCGGTTCAACGCCGAGAACATCGACGACTTCGACTTCTGAGCCGTATGCGCGGGAGCGCCGGGCGGACGGCCGCCCGGCGCTCCCTTTTGCGTGCGCCGCGGGGTGCTATGTCGCCGGTGCGACGTCGATGTAATCGATGTTGGGCAGGCCGCCCGCGGTGGTCGGATCCCATCTGAGGGTGTTGGCGCCTTCGCGCAGTTGGACCGTGACGGTCCGGTCGGTCCAGGTGTTCCACGCGCCGGTGGACGCGAACGGGGTCGTCTCCACGCGGGTGCCGTTCACGATCAGGTCGCCCGGCCGGTCGGTCGTGCCGCCGTTGGCGTACCTGAGTCTCACCGTCGCCGTCCCGGCGGCCGAGGCCTGCACGGTGAACTCGGCAAAGGCGCTGTCGGTGTTGTCGCCGTTGCAGAACCCGGTCCCGGAGTAGCCCGAGTGGTTGGTGTCGATGGTGCCGGTGCAGGTCGCCCCGGAACCCTCGCCCTCATAACGCGTCGCCTGGCCAGGATCGGTACCGCCGCCCTGCCTGACGAGCGAGAACTGGTCGGCGATGAGGTTGCCGCTCCCGCCGGTCACAGTGACCGCGGCGGTCCCGGCCGGCAGCGCGATGCCGGTCAGCTCGCGCTTGGTCCAGCCGCTCGACGAGGGGACGTTGAGGGTGTGCACGGTGCCGTCGGCGCCGGTGACGGTCACCCGGCCGGAGCCCTTGGCGTACAGGCCGAGCGTGTAGGTGCCCGCGGGCACCTGCATCTGCTGCCGGACGCCGGACCCGTTGTTCACCTGCAGGGCGAACCGGCTCCCGTTCGCCCCGCCGTTGACGTTGGTCACGCCGCCCGAACCGGTCCTGGTCCACCCGACCACGTTCGAGACGATGATCCGGTCGGCCTGGATGTCGGGGTTGAGGATGTAGTTGTTGCCGGGCGCGACGCGGAACTCGCCGGTGGTCGCGTTGAACTGCCACTGGCTCATCGAGTGGAAGCGGATCCCGGTGCCCTCCTTCGTGATCGGGACCCACTGGTTGTAGCCGATCCCGTTCCACGCGAAGTCGGCCCAGCGGTCGCCCGCGTAGATCACCGTGTCGCGCACGGTCCCCTCGACCGTGATGAAGAACCCGGTCTGGGTCACGTGGCTGTAGTCCATCTGGGTGCCGGGCATCGTGTAGTAGTCCGTGTAGTCGCCCTGGACCCTGCCCTGGGTGGAGTCGAGGCAGTAGTTGACCGAGGTGTTCCAGCCGTGCAGGTCCGAGGCGCACATATGGTACGTGCCGTCGAGCTTGAACATCGCGTTCCCCTCGCGCCCGCTTGAGTTGCGGCCGATCTCGACCGCCGGCTCCGCATAGAGCGAGTCGGACGAGCGGAGCTTGGAGACGAACGCGCGGGAGCGGCCCTCGCGGTTGGAGAAGATCAGGTAGTCCTGCCCGTCCTCGTCGGTGAAGACGGTCTGGTCGCCGGTGCCCGTCGTCGGCGAGTTCACGACCTGCTTCTGGAAGGCGCCGAAGGTGAACGCGCCGGTGGGGGAGTTGCCCTGGAGGAACAGCACGCCGTGGTCTTGCGTGGGGTGCCACATCTGCACCGGGAGGACGTACTTGCCGGTGTTCTCGTTGTACGCGACGCCGAGGCGCCCGATCCAGCCCGCGTTGCCCATGGTGCCGCCCAGGCTGCCGAGGCTCGTCGAAGTCGTGGCGACCCGGTTCTCGAACTTCCAGTTCACCAGGTCCTGCGAGGAGTAGACCGGGATCGACACGAAGCTGACCTGGTTGTCGTACTTCTGCGTCGGGTTGGCCAGGTAGGACTCGGCGCCGCGGTAGTGCACGCCGTACCAGTAGTAGGTGTCGCCGAACTTGAACACCCCGCCCCCCTGCGAGTAGATGGGGTTGCCGGCGGTGTCCCTCCAGAACGTGTTGTTGGTGATCGTCGCGAACGTCGACTGGAGGACCTCCAGCTCGGCGGCGGCGGTCTGCAGTTCGGTCTTGGCGTCCGCGACCTCGGACTCGCTCGCCGAACCGTCCTCGACGACATCGGTCGCGGTGGTCAGGGCTTCGGCGAAGGGCGCCCAGGATTCGGTGGTGTACGCCGTGGGGACACGGGTCCGATAATCGGAGACCAGCGTTTCCAGGCCGTCGGCATTGGTCGCGTCGGCGGGAGCGGTCTGGAGTTCCGGCAGCGCCTCCCCTGCGGCCGCGCCTTCGTCGACGGCGGCGGACCCGGGGGATGCGGGTCCCGCCAAGGCCAGTGCGAAGAGCGCCGCGGCGACGAGGGAGCCCCACCGTCGCGACGAACTGCGGGCAATGAGTGCCATGGTCGTGCCTCTCACTCGATCTCGCCCGGCAGCAGGACAGGCGGAGACAGCGCTGTCACCGCCGCCGGTGCATGAACCCGGGCGTCCGCTCGGCGTCCGGGCCCCTTGCGGGGTTCCGGGAACCGGGGGCGCGCCGGTCGTTCACGATCGCAGTGCCGGGTGGAATCGTGAGCGGGTCGCGTCGCCGATCGGGGCCGAACGGTTCGGACAGGTTTCCCAACGGCGCGAATGACCTGCAATCGACCCTACGAGCGCTTGACATGCCTGTCGATGGTCATTTCACTGGTGGACATGGACGAAACCACGGTCGTGGGCGAGCTCGCCTCGGCGTCACGCCGCTCCAGTTCCAGGTGCAGCTGCGCATGAAGCGCGCCCGCGAGCTGCTCGCCGGCACCGACCCGCCGATCGCCGTCATCGCGCGTGAAACCGGCTACGACTATCCGATGTACTTCTCCCGCCGGTTCGCCCGCATTCACGGCACGGCCCGTCCGCGTATCGCGCCCTGTTCGGACTCGACGAAAACGTTTAAACTGAAGGTGCTCATATCTTTATATATGTAGATTTATGAACGCTCTTGCGGCGAGTGCGCCCGCCTCGCGCGTCCCTCACCGCACGATCGGGAGTCCCCCATGCCAACTCGCATCCGCCGACGCCTCTCGGGCCTGGCCGCCGCCGCGGCGCTCGCCCTGACCGCCGTCTTCTTCGCCGCACCGCCCGCACAGGCCGCCATCGACACGAACGCCTGGTACGCCATCGCCTCGCGCCACTCCGGGCTCGTCCTCGACATCGCGAACGCCTCGACGCAGCCCGGCGCGGCGTTGATCCAGAACACCGCCAGCGGCGGCACCAGCCAGCAGTTCCGGTTCATCGACGCCGGCGACGGCTACTACCGCATCCAGGTCCGGCACTCCGGCCACGTCCTCGACGTCTCCGGACGGAATGCCGCCAACGGCGCCGACATCGTCCAGTGGAACGACCTCAACGGCACGAACCAGCAATGGCGGCTCACCGAGAACGCCGAGGGCTACCACTCCATCGTCAACCGCTTCTCGGGCAAGGCACTCGACGTATGGGAACGCTCGACCGCCCCGGGCGCGCGGATCTCCCAGTACACCCCGAACGGCGGGACCAACCAGCAGTGGCGCCTGACTCCCGCCGAAACTCCCGGCGACGACGAACCCTACGGCTACCTCTTCGCCTACATGCTCGGCGAGGGCACCGCCAACGGCGAACAGGTGTATTTCGCCCTGAGCCGGGGCGACGACCCGCTCGCCTACGACGCGCTCAACGGCGGCCGACCCGTCGCGACCTCCACCGTGGGCGAACGAGGCGCCCGCGACCCGTTCATCGTGCAGCACCCGGGCACCGGCCGGTACTACATGGTCGCCACCGACCTGAAGATCTACGGCAACGGCGACTGGGACCGCGCGCAACGGTACGGCAGCCGCTCCCTCGTCGTGTGGGAGTCGAGCGACCTGGTCACCTGGACCGCCTCGCGACTGGCACTGGTCTCGCCGCCCTCGGCGGGCAACACCTGGGCCCCCGAGGCGTACTGGGACCCGACCCGGAACGCCTTCGTCGTCTACTGGGCCTCGAAGCTGTACGCCAACGCGGACCACTCGGGCAGCTCGTACCACCGGATGATGTACGCGACCACTACCGATTTCCGCACCTTCAGCACCCCGCAGGTATGGGTCGACAAGGGCTACTCCACGATCGACTCCACGGTGGCCCAGTACAACGGCACGTACTACCGCTACACCAAGGACGAGCGCAGCGGCACCACCTGCGGCAAGTTCATCCTCTCCGAGACCTCGACCGCCCTGGCGAGCACCGGCTGGGCCTTTCAGCGAGACTGCATCGGCAAGGGCACCCTCAGCCAGGGCGAAGGCCCGCTCGTGTTCAAGTCGAACACCGAGAACAAGTGGTACATGTACATCGACGAGTACGGCGGGCGCGGCTACATCCCGTTCGAGACGACGAACCTCGCCGGGGGCCAGTGGACGCCCTCCTCGAACTACAGCCTGCCGGGGCGACCGCGCCACGGCATGGTCCTGCCGCTGACCGCGGCGCAGTACACGGCCTTGCAGAACGCCTATTAGGACGATCCACGCGCGCTAAAGCAGGGCGGGCTCCGAAATCGGACCCGCCCCGCTTTCGCGCCGGCGTGCGGTTCGGACCGCTTGGCGGGTGAAGCGCTGGTTGGGCTGGTCAAGCGCTGTTCTCGTTCCCCCATGGTCTTGTCGCGTTCGGCTATCTTGCCGGGGTCGCGGATCGGCGCTTTGCACCGATTGCGTTGCTCTGCAGGCCTTCCGGGGCCGGGTTTCGAGGGTTTCGGCGCTCTGGTGGGTCGGGGCAGCCTCGAGTGGAGGTTCGCAGGCAGGGGAAGCACCGAGCCGCCACCTGCTCAGTCGGAGTCGGGCGGGATGCGGATGATGAGGATCGTGAGGTCGTCGGTGCGTCTGTAGCCGCCGTCGAAGAAGCTCGCTCTGAGGTTCCTGCGCAGTTGCTCCGGGTCGCGCACGCCGGACACGATGTTGGCGTCCAGCAGCGGGATCAGCGGGTAGTGATGCCCGGCCGAATCGCGGGCGTCGACCAAACCGTCCGTATAGGCGATGATGAGGTCGTCCGGCATCAGCTCCGCCTCGTGGACCTCGGCGTCATGGAGCCCGAAGTCGGCCAGGCCCAGCGGCGGCATGGGCGGGATCGACAGCGGCTCGGCCCGCTTGCGCACGAGCAGCAGGGCAGGATGTCCGAAGAGGATGAATCGTAGGACGCCTTGGCCGGGCGGGATTTCGATGAGAACGGCAGTAGCGAAGGTCTGTCCCCATTCATCGCGTGCTCGGTTGTCGATGCGGACGCGGCGCTCCATGCGGGCGGCCAGTCCGAGCAGGTCCGGTTCGTCGAGTGCCCGCTCGCGGAAAGTGCCCAGGAGCGCCTCGGTGAGCTGGAGGGTGGTGAGGTCATGGCCCTGGACGTCGCCGACGACCGCCCGGATTCCGAATTCGGTCTCTAGGACGTCGTAGAAGTCGCCGCCGACCAGGCTCGGGCTCCCCTCAGCGGTGTTGTAGCCGGAGGCGACCGACAGGCCGCCGATCCGTGCAGGCAGGCGCCGCAGGATGGCGCCTTGGGCGGTCTCCGCCACCAGCGTCATGTCCAGCAACCGTGAGATGACCCGGTTGCGGATCCACGCGAGGCAGGTGCATAGCAGGCTCATGATCGCGATCGGAGCCACGTGGCTCCATTCGCTCGCGGGGAAGGGGAGGAGCCCCAGCGTTCCAGTCCCGGCGCTGACCAGTGCGACCGTGACCACGGTGGCTGCCCCGGTGGCGATCGGTCCGTTGACCAGCGCGGTCATGGCCGGAAGCAGGACGATGGCGACGTCGGCGTAGGGCACCATCGGGGGGCTGAAGAACGCCACCGTCATGGTCACGGCCAGCAGACTGAGCGGGAGCAACCTCAGCCACAGCACCGAGACGGGCTGTCCGCTGGTGACGCGGTCCCACGGGCCCTCAGGCAGGGGGTAGGGCCTGATGTGCCCCTGGGTGGGGCCGCCGGGGCCCCTTGCCCTCCATTTCACGGAGCGAGCGTATGCACGTCGTCGGCGACCCAGACCCCGATCGGGAAAGTGCGGTGAAGGTGCCCCTCGCCGAGGCTTGGGGCTCCGGTGCCCGGCCGCGGCCGACACCGGCGCGGTGCTTGCCGGCGTCAACCGCCGAGTGAGGAGAGTCCGCCCACGATCGAGCCGTAGGCCACGTGCGACGCGATCGCGACCACTGGCGTCTGCACCCCGTAGTTCCTGAGCATGAAGCCGGGTGGCTCCAAAAGGGGCGCATCGCCCGCGCCGGTCATCGCAGACCCCATCCGCGGATGCACGAGCGGCAGCAGCACGTTGACGAGCGCGGTTCCCGCGAACACACCGTGCAAGAGGCCGAACGCAGCGCCGAGCCCCCAGCCGGCGGACCCGATCGCGGTGAAGACCGCGTAGTAGCCGAGTGCGAAGACAAGTCCGAAGCAGAAGTGGAGGAGGTAGCCGCCCGCCTTCGCGCGGGCGCGGTTGCCGCTCAGCGCCGTGCCGAGCAGGAAGGGCAGGTCCATCCTGGTGAGTTTCAGCTCGTTCGCGGCCCGCATCAGGCTCGTGAGCACGAGCGTCCCGATCAGACCGCCGGCCAAGGCGCCGCCGATGGTCATGGACTCGCCTCCGCGACGGCCGCCGCGGCGCTGATCAGCGCCAGGTGGGAGAGTCCCTGCGGCAGGTTTCCCAGGAACTCGCCGGTCGGACCGATCTCCTCGCTGTAGAGACCGACGTCGTTGGCCAGGCCGATCAGCTCGTCCATCCGATCAGCGGCCTCGTCGACCCGTCCGATGCGGGCGAGTGCCTCGACGAGCCAGAACGAGCAGGCCAGGAACGCTCCCTCAGCGCCGGGCACGCCGTCTTCGCCGGTGTAGCGGCGAACGAGGACCCCGTCGGCGAGCTCGGTCGCGATCGCCTCGACCGTCGACTTCAGCCGCGTCGCGTCGCCACCGTAGCCGTGCAGGAGGCCGAGCAGCACGCCGGCGTCCAGTTCCTCGCCGTTCGCGTAGCGAACGTAGGACCGCCGCCGCTCGGAGAAGCACTGCGAACCTACGAACCGGCGAATCGCCGCCGCTTCCCGAGACCAGCGGTCGAGATGCCGCCGCGGCAGGGAGCCTCGCTCGGCGAGCTGCGACGCCTTGTCCAGTGCCACTGCGCACATCATCTTGGACTGCGTGAACTGGCGGGGTTCGCTCCGCACCTCCCAGATGCCCGCATCGGCGGTGCGCCAGTTCGCGGCCGCGAAATCCGCGAACTCGCCGAGTCGGCGACCCACGTCCGGATCGATCGTGTTCCCCGCCTCGGCGTAGAGCCAGGCCGTTCGCATCAGCTCGCCGTACGTGTCCAACTGCAGCTGGTCGGCGGCGGCGTTGCCGATCCTGACGGGGTGTGAACCGCGGTAGCCGCGGAGGGGCAGTTCCCGCTCCGTCGCAGGGCGCCGACCGCCGAACGTGTACATCACCCGCAGCCTCGGGGCGTCCAGTTGCGTCGTGTGCATGAGCCACCAGAAGTACGCCCGCGCCTCAGCGGGGCAGCCCAGGCGGAGCAGCGCCTCCAGAGTGAAGGCGCTGTCGCGGATCCAGGAATAGCGGTAGTCCCAGTTTCGCTCGCCGCCGACAGTCTCCGGCAGCGATGTGGTCGCGGCCGCCGCGACCGCACCCGAAGGGGCGAAGACCAGCAGTTTCAGCGCGAGAGCGCTTCGGAGGACCGCCTCTCGCCAGGGCCCGTCGTACGTCCGCCCGTCGGTCCAGCGCCGCCAGATCTCACCGGTGCGCTCGAAGCGCGCATCGAGCTCTCGCCGACTTGGGAACACCAGCGGTTCCTGGTGGGCCATCGAGAGCACCAGCAGGTGCGAGGAGCCTTGAGCGGTCGCGAAGGCGCCCGACCATCCTTCCGCCGACGCGCCGGCGTCGAAGGCGATCATCCCGACCGCCTCAGTACCGGCGCTCGCCACCGGTAGTCCGTACCGGCTTCCGAACCGCGTTTGCGCGCTGCCGTAGCCGAAGCGCGGTTCGACCCGCCAGCGGAACCGCACCGTCCCGTCCAGGCCTTCGATGCGCCGCTGGAGTTCGCGGAACGGTTCGAGTCCCTCCCCGGGCAGCGTCAGCGCATCGCTGACCTGCGCACTGCCCGACGCAGTGTGAAAGGTGGTTTCGAGGACGTTCGTGCGTGGCAGATAGCGGCGTTCGACTCGGTACGAGGTGGCGGGTTCGAGCACGAACCGGCCACCGCGCTCGCCGTCGAGAACAGCGGCGAACACCGTCGGCGAATCGAGGTCGGGTGTGGGCAGCCAGTCGATCGATCCGTCCCGGGCCACCAGGGCGACGGTTCGCCCGTCGCCGATCGCCGCGTAGTCGCGAAGGGGCGCGTAGCCATCGATGCGACCTGCAGACGAATCCGATCGCCGCATATGGGCCCCTCCTCAGCGAGGTCGAGCCGCCTCCGGCGGGCCGGCGCCCACCGAGCGGGGACTGATAGTCAGCGGGGATTCCCCGTCTGCCCCGCCGACAATCCTGGAGCAGTCCAGCGCCTCTGCGCGCCCGGTCAGAAACCGGCGAGCGAGAGGAATTCCTGGCGGGAACGCGGGTCGGTGCGGAGACGGCCCAGCAGCGTCGAGGTCACCGTGCTGGATCCGTTCGCGAGAGCGCCGCGCAGCGTCATGCACGAGTGCTCGGCCTTGACCACCACGCCGACGGCGCGGGCGCCGAGCTGCTCCTGAAGCCAGTCGGCGGTCTGCTTGGTCAGCCGCTCCTGCGTCTGCGGGCGGCAGGCGAAGTGCTCGACGACTCGGGCGAGCTTGGAGAGGCCGAGCACCCGTTCGCCCGGCAGGTAGCCGACGCATGCGTGGCCGGTGAACGGCAGCAGGTGGTGCTCGCAGATCGATCGGAACGGAATGTCCCTGGCCAGGACGAGTTCGTCGTAGCGCTCGTCGTTGGGGAACGTCGTGAGATCGAACGGGCGGGGAGTGAGCATCTCCGCCCACGCCCGGGCCATCCGCCCGGGCGTGTCCCGCAGGTGCTCGGAGTCCGCCTCCACGCCCAGCGCCTTGAGGAAGGCCCCTGCGGCGGCCTCCGCCGCGATCATGTCGGGCTCGCCGGCAGTGTCTTCGACGCGCATGGCCGTCACCGGGCTCGGACCGTGTCGGTGCCGGAGTCGGCATGGCGGTGCGGGCGGTCGTAGACGGCGGCGAGCCGGGCGAGTGCCAGCGCCGCGATGAGCAGGCCGAAGTCGCGCAGCGCCACGTCGTAGAACCCGGAGTAGGTGAGCAGGTTGACGATGATGCCGGTGAGCCACAAGGCGACGACGTATGCGGCGTAGCGGGGTTTCACGGCCACGGCGAGACCGGCGAGGATCTCGATGACGCCGACGGCGTACATGGCGGTCTGGGCCGAGAACGGCGACAGCTCCACGATCCACGGTGCCAGGTAGTCGGGCCAGTCGGTGAGCGCGTTGGTGAATTTGTCCAGCCCCATCAGCAGGGGGAGGACCACGAACCCGACGTGCAGGATTCGGTAGGCGCCGTAGGCCGGATCGCGGAGGCTTCGAGCCGCCGGGCGGCCTGTTGCGGCACGTGCTGAGGTCGTCGACATTGATTCGCTCCTTTCTAAAAATAATGCTGACTAGTTTTAGTGTGCGCGGTCGACGGATATTTGTCAAGATTCGTTGGTGGTAGAATCTCTTCGTATGGACGAGGCTTGGGTCCCCGAGGCAACGCGGGACCTCGACGCGCTATCGAACCCGGTCCGGCGCCGGGTGTACGACTACGTCGTAGGCCAGAGCGCCCCGGTGCGGCGCGATCAAGTGGCCGAAGCGGTGCAGATCAGCCGCACGCTGGCGGCGTATCACCTCGACCGACTCGCCGAGGCGGACCTGCTCACCACCGGCTACGCCCGCCCGGAAGGGCGGGGCGGGCCCGGAGCGGGGCGGCCCGCCAAGCAATACGCTCCAGCGCGGGACGAAGTGTCCGTGACGATCCCGCCGCGCGATTACGGTCTGTTCGCCGAGATCCTCGTCGACGCCGTCGCGGGCGCGGACTCCGACGCGCTGCGAACCGCGTTGATCACCGCTGCTGAACGGCGCGGGCGAGCGGTCGACGGACAAGACCCCGACCTTTTGACGACGCTCACCGGCTGCGGCTACGAGCCCCGCACCACCGAGCGCGACGACATCGAGCTGAGCAACTGCCCGTTCCACCGGATCGCGCAGCAGGAGACCGAACTGGTCTGCGGCATGAACCGGGCGTTCCTGCGCGGCGTGCTCGCCGCATGCGACGCCGAACCCGACCGAGTCGAACTCGCGCCGGCGCCGGGCCGCTGCTGCGTCGTCATCCATCCCGACCAGACTTGATGCCTACGTGCGCCGGCCGGCCCGCCGCCGGGGGCATCAGTGCCCCGCAGGTCGGCAGCTCACCAGGGGACGGGTCCTGCGCGATGCGGAGGGGCTGCGCACGAAGCTGATCGTCGGGGAGCTCTCCCCCGCGGAGGTCGACCTCGTCACCGCGCTCGTCCACAGTGGCGTATCAGTCGACCCGCGGGACGTCCCGACGCTGCGGTGGCTGCTCGAAAGCGCCGCTCTGGCGCCGGACACTCCTGCCGACCTCGCCGATCGCCTGGTGGTGCGTTAGCCGTTTCCGGTCCTGCGCAAGGACGGTGCGGGTGTTCCGGTAGCAGTTGTCGCCGGACGGGGAGTGAGGCGGTCGAATGGTGTTGATCTGCGACGCAACGGATGTGACCTGCGGCATGATCGGCACCCTGGTGTTCACGGGACTTGTCCGAGGGTTTCCTGAGGCGTAATGAGCCGGTGACACGGGCCGGTCAGGCTAGTACCCGAGGCCCCGGAACCGACCGCGGCGCCGGGGGATCCGACTCCGGCCTTCCCACACGCGGGGCGGGCCTCACCGCCGCACCGGCGCGGCACGCATCTCGCATCACCGCCCGGAAGGAAATACCGATGGACGCTTACGCACTCTTGGCAATCCAGATGTTCTCGACCGAAGCCCAGTCGGCACTGCCCGACGCGCCCGTCGTCGCCGACCGTCCCACGCTCTTCGATCGGATCGCCGGCGGCGTCACCGCTGCAAAGCACGGCTACATCGCCCGCGAACTGCGGGTTCGCGGCGGATCCGCCGTGTTCCCGAAGCGGGCCGACGTCCGCCGGGCCGCCTGAGACACGTACGGCTCAGGGCCGGGCAGCGCGCCTTTCGAAGCGCACTGCCAGGCCCTGAGCCGTGTCCGAATCGCCCGCGGCGGCGGTCAAGCCTCCGCAGCGCTGTCGTCCCGGGCCCGAACGCGCCATCGGCGCACTCGCGGTGTCGTACCCCGATGCGACCCTTGATGTCGGGGGCCCGGCGATGGCCGTTTTGCAGGCTCACGCCGGGAATGCGGCCCCTAGGAAACCTGCTTGCCGTCGATGTAGGCCCGTTCGACCTTCGAGTAGATGTCGAGCGGGTCGCCGGACCAGATGCAGAAGTCGGCGTCCTTGCCCGTTTCGAGTGAGCCGAGGCGGTCGTCGACGCCCATGATCGCCGCGGGGTTGATCGTCACCGACCGCAGCGCCGTGTCGCGGTCGAGCCCGGCTTTCACCGCGAGCATCACCTGGATGATCAAGTGCTCGATCGGCACCACCGGATGGTCGGTGGTGATCGCGAGCTTGACGCCGGCCGCGGCGAGTTTCGCGGCGTTCTCGGGCCATCGGTTCACCGTCTCCACCTTGGACCGCGAGGACAGCAGCGGCCCGAAGATCACCGGGATCTCCCGCTCGGCGATCACGTCGGCGAGCAGGTGCGCCTCGGTCCCGTGGTCGAGCACCAGGTCGTACCCGAACTCCTCGGCCACGCGCAGCGCCGTCGCGATGTCGTCGGCCCGGTGGCAGTGCTGGCGCCAGGGGATCTCGCGGTCCAGGACCTTCCCGAGCACCTCGAGCTTGAGGTCGCGGTCGGGCGCGTCCGCACCGCGGTAGTTCTCGGCCTCCACGAACGCCTGGCGCAGCACGCCCGCCGTGCCCAGCCGCGTCGACGGCGTCTTCTTCTGCTCGCCGTACACCCGCTTCGGGTTCTCGCCGAGCGCCGACTTCACCCCTGACGGCGACCGCAGCACCATCTCGTCCACATAGCGGCCCACGGTCTTGATCGCGACCGTCTCGCCCCCGATCACGTTGCCCGACCCGGGGTTCACGTTCACCGCCAGCACGCCGCCCTCGAGCGCCTCGGCGAAGCCCGGCTCGGCGGGGTTGATGCCGTCCAGCGCCCGCACGTACGCGGTGTTCGGGTCGGTCATCTCGTTGGTGTCGTTTCCCGCCCAGCCCTCGGCGACCTCGTGCACCCCCAGGTGCGTGTGCGCGTCGATCAGGCCCGGCACGATCCACTTGCCTGTCGCGTCCTCGACCGGGACCCCTTCGGGCACAGGCATATCCGGACCGCCGACGGCTCTGATGCGGCCGTTCTCGACGAGGACGACCCCGTGCTCGATCGGTGCTGACGTGATGGGGACGATCGTCGCGCCGCGCAGCGCGAACCTGGCCTCTGACATGGACCCGCCTTCCAGGTGGCTCGTGGGGTGGTCGGTGGGGCCCCGGCCCCGCCATCCATCCTGCCCGACTCGCTAGCCGCGCGGCTAGTGCGGTGGCGGTCTCGTGGAGCGTCCCACTGGTCGTACGGCGTACATTGCGCGGCGTACGTCGTACTGGGTACGGTGTACGACGTACGGTGCGTCGCAACGACATACGATGTACGACGTACTATGTACGGCGTGCCGTGCGTGCTTCCTCGCGTGCAAAGTACGTCGTACTGTGTACGGCGTCAGCTCGCCCAGCGGATGATCTCCTTCGTGATCGTCTCCGGGGCCTCCTGCTGCGGGAAATGGCCGATGCCGTCGAGGAGCTTCCACTCGTAGCGCCCGTGCACGTACCGGCCCGAGCCCTGAGCCGTGCGCGGCAGCACGCAGCGGTCGAGCGCGCCGTGCAGCTGCAGCGTCGGCACCGGTGTCGGCCGCTGCAGGAGCTTCACGAACCGCCGCCCGGCCAGGCCCATCGCGGTGCGGAACGGCCACCGGAACGCTTCAAGGGCGCAGAACGCGGCCTGCGGGATCTGGATGACGTCCCGGCACGCCCGCACGTACTCCTGGAAATCGCGGCTGCCCCGCCAGCCCGGGCCGGACCACGCGTACATCAGGTCGGCGACTTTCCTTGCGTCCCAGTCGGTCAGCTTGTGCTCATAGCGGGGCATCTGGAACGCGAAGAGGTGCCGGGAGGCCGTCAGCTGCCCCTTCGGGTCGACCGCGAGCGCGGCGCGCTGGCGCAGCGGATGGGCCGCGCCGATGACGACGAGTGACCTGAACTGGCGGGGGTGGAACGCGGCGGCGGCGAACCCGAGGATGCCGCCGAGATCGTGCCCGACGACGGTGGCCTCGCGCTCGCCGAGGGCGCGCACGAGCCCCACGACGTCGGCGGCCATCGTGTAGGCGTCGTAGCCGCGCGGCGGCTTGTCGGAGGCGCCGTAACCGCGCAGGTCGGCGGCCACGACGCGGAAGCCGGCGTCGGCGAGCGCCGGGATCTGGTGGCGCCAGGCCCACCAGAACTCGGGGAAGCCGTGGAGCAGCAGGATGAGCGGGCCCTCGCCTGCCTCCACGACGTGGAAGCGCGAGCCGTTGGCGTCGATGTGCCGGTGGGTCCAGGGGCCTTGCTTGATCGCGGCGCTGTCGGCGAAGGTCTTGCGGGTCACGCGCCCAGCGTACGAGGTCACCGCCCGGCGGCGGCGAGGCGGAGGCGGGGAGGGCGATCGGAGGTCACGGTCGGGGGACCCGGGGAGGGGCGGCCGGTGCGGAGTGCGGCGAAGGTGGCCCGGTCGGCAAGGGCCGCGACACAACGGCGGGGGGCGGGGGGGGGGGGGCGCGGGGGGGGCGGGGGGCGGGGCGGGGGGGGCGGGCGGGGGGGGGGGGC
>NZ_JAPZVP010000002.1:36175-49655 GCF_027622875.1 Glycomyces luteolus
AGGGGCGGCCGGTGCGGAGTGCGGCGAAGGTGGCCCGGTCGGCAAGGGCCGCGACACAACGGCGGGTGCCGAGCGGGGCTTCCCGCTCGGCACCCGCCGTCCTGTCCTAGTCTTCCTTGCCGCTGTTGAGGCCGACCTTGATGCGGCTCATCACGGCGCTGTCGGCGAGCGTGGTCACGTCGCCGATCTCGCGGTCTTCGGCGATGTCGCGCAGCAGCCGCCGCATGATCTTGCCCGAACGCGTCTTCGGCAGCTCGGCGACCACGATCACCTGGCGCGGCTTCGCAATGGGCCCCAGCGTGTTCGCGACGTGCTTGCGCAGCTCCGCGAGGTGCTCGGGGCTCGAGTCCCGCCCGCCGCGCAGGATCACGAACGCGACGATGCCCTGCCCCGTCACCGGGTCCGAAGCGCCGACGACCGCGGCCTCCGCCACCGTCTCGTGGCTCACCAGCGCGCTCTCGACCTCCGTGGTGGAGATGTTGTGCCCGCTCACCAGCATGATGTCGTCGACGCGGCCGAGGAGCCACAGGTCGCCGTCGTCGTCCTTCTTCGCGCCGTCGCCGGCGAAGTACAGGCCGCCGAACCGCGACCAGTACGTGTCGATGAACCGCTCGTCGTCGCCCCAGATGGTGCGCAGCATCGACGGCCACGGCTCGCGGATCGCGAGGTAGCCGCCACCGCCGTCGGGCACCGACTCGGCGCGCTCGTCGACGACGTCCACATTGATCCCCGGCAGCGGCCGCTGGGCCGAGCCGGGCTTGGTCGAGGTGACGCCCGGCAGCGGCGAGACCATGATCGCGCCGGTCTCGGTCTGCCACCACGTGTCCACGACCGGGCACTTGCCGCCGCCGATGTGCTCGCGGTACCAGACCCACGCCTCGGGGTTGATCGGCTCGCCGACCGACCCGAGCAGCCGCAGGCTCGACAGGTCGTAGCGGGCCGGGACGTCGTCGCCCCACTTCATGAACGTGCGGATCGCCGTCGGCGCGGTGTAGAGCGTCGTCACCTTGTACTTCTCGACGATCTCCCACAGCCGCCCGGTGTGCGGCGTGTCGGGCGTGCCCTCGTACATGACCTGCGTGGCGCCGTTCGACATGGGCCCGTAGACGATGTACGAGTGCCCGGTGACCCAGCCGATGTCGGCCGTGCACCAGTACACGTCGGACTCCGGCTTGAGGTCGAACACCGCGTGGTGCGTGTACGACGCCTGCGTCAGGTATCCGCCCGAGGTGTGCAGGATGCCCTTCGGCTTCCCCGTGGTCCCCGACGTGTACAGGATGAACAGCGGGTGCTCGGCGTCGAACGCCTGCGCCGCATGCTCATTGGAGGCCTTCCCGACCGTCTCCTCCCAGCGGACGTCCTTGTCGGTCCACTCCACGTCCTGGCCGGTGCGGGTGACCACCAGGACCTTCTCCACCGACGGGCACCGCTCCAGCGAAGCGTCCACGGTCGGCTTGAGCGCCAGCGGCTTGCCCTTGCGGAACCCGCCGTCCGCGCAGATCACGAGCTTCGCGCCCGCGTCGTCGATGCGGCTCGACAGCGCGTCGACGCTGAAGCCGCCGAACACCACCGAGTGCGGGGCGCCGATGCGCGCGCACGCCAGCATCGCCACCGCGGCCTCGGGGATCATCGGCATGTAGATGACGACCCGGTCGCCCGCGCCCACACCGAGGTCCGTGAGCGTGTTCGCGGCGCGCTTGACCTCGTCGAGGAGTTCCGCGTACGTGACGGCGCGGCTGTCGCCCGGCTCGCCCTCGAAGTGGATCGCCACCCGGTCGCCGAGCCCGGCGTCCACGTGCCGGTCCAGGCAGTTCGCCGCGACGTTCAGCTCGCCCCCGGTGAACCACTTCGCGAACGGCGGGTCGTCCCAGTCCAGGACCCGGTCCCAGTCCTTCGACCAGTCGAGCCTGCGGGCCTGGTCCTCCCAGAAGGCGAGGCGGTCGACCGCGGCCTTCTCATAAGCGGCCGCGGTGACGTTCGCCTGCGCGGCGAACTCGGGGGACGGCGGGAACGTCCGGTCCTCCGAGAGCAGGTTGGCAAGCGTCTCTTGCGGGGTTGATGCCACGGGTATTTGCTCCTTACAGATCTACGCGCCAATGCGCGACTGTGAGGCGGGTCTATGTTCGGCAACACTACCGCGACGAACACGCCATGAATACGGGCGGCCGCGGCGGCACCGGCATCTGGGCCCTGCCCTCGCCGAACGGCCCGCGGGCGGTCGGCGGGCGGCCCGCGAAAGGGTGCACGGCCGCGCCTCGGGGGCGGTGCGGCGCCGATTCGGGAGGTATCGTCGGACCGGTGCACGATCCTGGACGACGACACCATCCTGTGACTGCCCTCTAGCCCGCCCAGTGCGCCGTTTGCGCGCTCCGCCCAAAAGGTAAGGTTCCGCCCGTGGATCCTCTCGCGCCTCTCCTCGAACTCTCCGAGGTTGCCGACGCCCTTGAGAACGCCAGAGCCAACGTGGACCGGATGCTGTGGCACGAGGCCCTCCGCGGCGGCGACGAACTCGTCGCGGCGGAAGTCGCCCTGCACAGCGCCTCCGCGACGCTGGCCCTCGACGGGTACGACTGCGACGTGGAGCGCCTGCGCGACCGGGACTTCGACGACCCCGCCGTCAGCGGTGTCCTGCGCGTCGGCGAGGCCCTGCCCGGCCTCGCCCCCATGTGGCCGGTCTCGCCCCGCTACGTGCTCGCGAAGCTGCACACCCTGGCCACCAAGGAGTTCCCCGACGCGGGCGTCGACTTCGAACCCGGCCGCATCGAGGTGGACGAGTCGGGGATGAACCGCATCAACGCCCTGTGCGCTCTGGTCACCAACCCCACCAAGGAGATCCCCGCCGCGATGGCCGCCGCCGTCGTCCACGGCGAGCTCCTCGCGGTGCGCCCGTTCCCGGTGGCCAACAACGTGGTCGCCCGCGCCGCCGCGCGCCTCGCGCTGGCCAGCAAGGGCCTCGACCCGAAGCTGCTCATCACCGTGGACGCCGGGCACCTCGAACGCGCGCCGGAGTACGTGGGCGCGCAGCGCGCCTGGTCCACCGGCACGCCGGACGGCGTGCGGTCGTGGCTGAAGCACTACGGCAAGGCGCTCACCGCGGGCGCGGCGGAGACCCTGCAGATCTGCACCGAGCTGATGAAGGACGCGAGCTAGGCGTCGTCCCCGGCGAGTTCGGCGCGGAGGCGCTGCTTCTCTTCCCTGCGGCGCTGCGCGGCCGCGTCGATGTGCTCGATCATGGCCAACTGCTGGCGGCGCAGCAGCGTGAACCCGACGACCATCGACGCGAGCAGGCCGATGGCGAGCGCGGCCAGCGCGTTGATGAAGAACATCAGCGGCACGGCGACGATCGCGATGATGGCCGCGCGGCTCAGGAAGTACTTGGCGATCGGGTTCATGCGACCCGCTCCTCTCCGAACGCTTTGATGCCCGCGTACCACAGCGGGCCGTAGACGAGTGCGGCCGCGAGGCCGCCGAGGCCGCCGGTGAGCATGGGCGGCCATGCGGTCGGCGCGATGACGGCGACCGCGAATCCGGCGGCGAGGCCGAGGAGGACGCCGACCAGCATGAGGCCCCAGCGGGCCGCGCCCGTGTAGCGCCGGAACTGCTCGGTGTACACCCACACGGTGGGCAGGGCCGCGATCCAGCCCGAGGTGTTGCCGAAGGTCCGGCCGGTCGGGAGGACGAACACCAGGTCGATGATGACGAGGACGACCGCGCCCATCACGAAGTAGGCCAGGGCCGTGCCCAGGAGCTGCCCGAGGGTCTCGACCTTCGGGCGCTCCTTCTCGGACGGTTCGCCTTGCGCCACTAGAACTTCACCGACTGCGGTTCGGCTCGGCGCTCGCCGATCGTCTGCGGCCCTTCGTATTCGCGCACGACCTCGTAGCGGGTGTTGCGCTCCACCGGCTGGAATCCGGCGTCCCGGATGAGTTCGAGGAGGTCCTCGCGGCCCATCTTGTCGGGGGTCCCGTAGTCGTCGGCGTCGTGCGTGATCTTGTACTCAACGACCGAGCCGTCGAGGTCGTCGGCGCCGAAGGACAGCGAGAGCTGCGCGACGTCGAGGCCGTGCATGACCCAGAAGCATTTGACGTGGTCGAAGTTGTCGAGGAGCAGCCGGGAGACCGCGAAGACCTTGAGAGACTCGGCCGGGCTCGCCATGGTGGTGCGCGCCTGGAGCTTGTTGCGGACCTTGCCGTCCTTGGAGTCGTGGAAGTCGTGCTGGTAGCGCAGGGGGATGAACACGGCGAAGCCGCCGGTCTCGTCCTGCAGTTCGCGCAGGCGCAGCACGTGGTCGACGCGGTGGCGGGGCTCTTCGATGTGGCCGTACAGCATCGTGGCCGGGGTGCGCAGGCCCTTCTGGTGGGCGAGGCGGTGGATGCGCGACCAGTCCTCCCAGTGGCAGGCGTGGTCGACGATGTGCTGGCGGACCTCCCAGTCGAAGATCTCGGCGCCGCCGCCGGTGAGCGACTCCAGGCCGGCCTCGATGAGCTCGTCGAGGATCTCGTCGGCGCTGAGGCCGGAGATCTTCTCGAACCACTGGACCTCGGTGGCGGTGAACGCCTTCAGATTCACCTGCGGGAGGGTCTCCTTGAGCGCCTTGAGGACCCGCGGGTAGTAGCGCCAGGGGAGGGTCGGGTGGAGGCCGTTGACGATGTGCAGCTCGGTGGGCGCGTCGCCCTTCATCTGCTCGGCGAGGGCCACGGCCTGCTCGACGCGCATCGTGTACGCGTCGGTCTCGCCGGGCTTGCGCTGGAACGAGCAGTACGCGCAGGACGCGGAGCAGACGTTGGTGAGGTTGAGGTGCCGGTTGACGTTGAACATGGTCCGGTCGCCGTTCTTGGCGGTGCGGACCCCGTGCGCGAGGCGCCCGAGCCAGGCGAGGTCGTCGGTCTCGTAGAGGCCTACGCCGTCCTCGAAGGTCAGCCGCTCGCCGGCCGCGAGCTTCTCTTCGATGCCGGCCTTGAACTCGGCGTTGTCGTCCATGGCGCTCCCAACGTTGTGGCGTTTCCGCCAGGGTAGCGCCGCCGGGACGCGGTGCAGGGAGCGCACGTTGCGTGGTGTGAGGCCGTGAACGCGAACGGAGGGTCGCGACAAACCGAACACTCCGAGGTCCCCCCGACGCAATCCTCTCCCGAGGGTCCGACATCGGGCCGCCGCCGGTGCGCGGACCACCCGGCATGGTGTGTTCACCGACACGACACCGGAGTGGCGGGCAACCGCAGATGCGAGGCTTGCGTGTCTTCGGTACAGTATTCGTGGCCTCCCCCACAGAAGGACACCTCACATGCGCGTTACACGGTTCGGTGCCCGAGTGATCGCCGCCGCCGGCGCGGCCGCCGTAGTCTTCGGCGGCGCCATGCCGGGGTTCGCCGAACCCGGCGTCACCGTCCCCGACGACGGGAACCGGCCCGCCGGGACCGCGTCCGACGACACCCCGATCACCAACCCCGCCACCGCGAACGGCCCCCTCGCCGCGCAGATCACCGCCGCCGAGGCCGATGTGGCGCAGCTCGCCGAGCAGACCACCGCCGCGCAGGAGGAATGGCTCCAGCGCGAGACCCGCCTCACCGACGCGCAGACCGACTGGGCCGCAACGCTCGCCGAACTCGAGACCGCCCAGGCCGCCCTCGACTACGCCGCGGGCGAGGCCTACGCCGACACCGCCGGTCAGCCGGACACCGAGCTCCCCGACCTCACCGGCCTCGTCCCGCTCGGCGGCGAATGGGACCTCCCCAGCCTCAACGCCGACTTCGAGGACGCCGCCACCGCCGAGTCCGTCGCCCGTGCCACCCTCGACGCCGCGACCCTCTCCGCCGACCGCTCCGAGGGCCGCTACACCGTCCTCGACGCCGAATTCGACCGCGCCCAGGCCGCCCTGAACGAGCTCATCGCGGACAACCGCGAGGAACTCGAGAAGCTCGAGGACGAACGCGAAGCCGCCGCCGCCCAGCACTCCGGCGACTTCTCGTCCGAAGTCGACGGCTGGGACGCCGCCCCCGAGGCGAAGAAGGCCGTCGAGTACGCGCTCGCCCAGCTCGGCGACCCGTACGTGTGGGGCGCCGAGGGACCCGACGCCTTCGACTGCTCCGGCCTCGTCCAGTCCGCGTACGCCTACGCGGGCGTCTCGCTGCCGCGCGTGGCCGCCGACCAGTACAACGCGACCCGCGACAAGCCCGTCGACACCGAGAAGCTCCTCCCCGGCGACCTCCTGTACTGGTGGGACGACCCCGGCAACTGGCAGTCCGTCTACCACACCGGCATGTACCTCGGCGACGGCAAGATGGTCGTCGCCCCCCGAACCGGCGACGTGGTCAAGATCAGCTCGATCTTCTTCGAGAACTTCGCCGGCGCGCACCGCGTCGTCGACGCCGTCAAGACCGACCCGGACGCCGAGGACCCGACCCAGTCGCCCGGCGACGACGACCCGACGACACCGTCGACGCCGAGCCCGCGTCCCACCACGACCTCCCCTGACGACGAGACCAGCTCGCCCGACCCCGATCCCACCGAGAGCGAAACGCCTTCGCAGTCGCCCTCCCCGACCCCCTCGCAGACCCCGTCCCCGGACGACGAGACGCCCTCCGGCGACGGGCAGGACTCCCCCGAACCGGCCACCGCGGACGCGGATTCCGGCACCCTGACGCGTGATCCCGAGGAATAGGGGTACTGCACGGTAGTGGGAAGGCGCGCACGGAACGCCCACGGTAGATGGCACGATGGTTGTTGAGTTGCCCGAACGACGCTCCAGCCCCAAGGAGGCTCCGTGGACGGAAACAGCTGTAGCTCCTGCGGCCAGCGACTGACGTCCGGGCAGCGCCGCTGCCCGCAGTGCGGAGCGCCGCTGCCCCCGCCGCTCGGGGGTTTCCCGGCTGAATCCGGACCCTACGGCGCATCGGGCTCGTACGCCGCCCCGCCCGCGGCCCCCGCGTACGGCGCGGCCGCCGTGCCGCAGTACGCGCCGCCTGGCGAACCCGCCTACGCCCCGCCCCAGGGCTTCGCGCCGCCGAACCCGGCCTACGGCTCAGCGGCCGTCCCCGAGCCCCACTACGCACCGCCGGGCGCCTACCAGCCCACCGCCGACCCCTACGCGAACCAGGGCCACGCCGCGGTCCCGCCCCCGCAGTACGGCCATCCCGGCCAGCCGGGCGCGAACCCGCCGCCCGGATCGCCGCCCGCACCGCACTACGGCGCCCCCGGAGGCTGGGCCCCGCAGGCCGCGCCGCCCGGCATGCCCCCGCAGGGCCAGGCCCACGGCGCTGCCGCCGTCCCGCAGTACGGCGCCCCCGGCCAGTACCAGGCGCCGCACTCCGGTTCGGCCCAAGTGCCGCCCTACCCGCAGCAGGGCATGGCCTCCGGCTCGGCCGCGGTGCCCCCGTACCCGGCGGCCCCGCAGCCCTATCAGCCGCCGCAGCCGTACCAGTCCGCGCAGTCGCTGCCGCCCGTGGCGGCCATGCCGCCCGCCTCGGCCCCGCTCTCACCGCCGGCACCCGAACCCCAGTACACGGCCCCGCCCGAACCGGCCGCGGCCACGCCGTTCGCCGAGCCGCCCGCGTCCTCGCCGGTGACGGGCCCGCCCTTCGCCTCCCCGGCGGCGACCGGCGGCTTCAGCCTGCCTTCGACCGAGTCCGGCGCGTTCGCCGCATCCGGTCCGGCCCAGCCGGGCCTGCCGGAGCCGATGCCCGACGGCACCCAGATCCTGCGGATCAGGCCGAACGCGGCGCAGCCGCCCGCTCCGGCGCCGTTCGCCGACCCCGAACCGCCTGCGCCGCTCGACGCCGCAGCGGACGCGGCGCTGGCCGCCGGTTTCAGCGTGCCCTCGGCCGACAACGTCCCCGGCGCGGCCTACTCGGCGCCGGTCCCCGCTCCCGCGGTGATTCCGAGCCCGCCTCCGGTCGACGACGAGCCGCAGGCCGAGCCCTCGCCCGACCTGCCGCTGAACGAGGCGCACTCGAGCGCCGACGACGCGCCGTTCGACGAGATGCCCGCGGCGCCGGCTGTGTCCTTCAGCGTCCCCGAGTTCGACGCCCCCGCCGCTTCGGTGCCCGCCGCCGGGGGCCCGACGGTGGTCGAGGCCGTCGAGGAGGACGACGACGGCGGGTTGGACGACCTGCCCGACCCCGATGACGACGATGACGACGTCGAACTCTCCGTTGAGGAAGAGGCGTCACTGGCCGGTCTGGGCGACGACGTGCCCGGCGAGTCGCTGCCGCCCGCCCCCGCCTCGGCTTCCGGAACCGGGTCCGATGAGGACGAAGCTCCGGAGATCGAGCCCGTGCTGGACGCGGCGCTCGCGGAAGCCGCCGCCGTCGAGGCGCCGACCCCTGGGGCGGACCTGGCCGCGGCCTCGTCCGATGCCGCCGAAGCGTCCGAGCCCGAGACGGCCGATGCGTCCGAGCCGGTCGACGTCGCGGCGTCCTCCGAGGCCTCGTACGCAGTGGCGTCCGATGCGCCCGCCGCCGGGGGCCCGACGGTGGTCGAGGCCGTCGAGGAGGACGACGACGGCGGGTTGGACGACCTGCCCGACCCCGATGACGACGATGACGACGTCGAACTCTCCGTTGAGGAAGAGGCGTCACTGGCCGGTCTGGGCGACGACGTGCCCGGCGAGTCGCTGCCGCCCGCCCCGACCGCCGATGAGCCGCTCGCGGACGCCGTCCCCGCTGCGGCCGTAGCCGAAGCCGTGGAGTCGGGCGCGACCGTGCACGAGGAGGCGCCGTTCGCGGACGCCGAGCCGCCGGTGCTGTCCGATTCCCAGCCGACCCCGCCCGGGCCGCTGCCCGACCCGCTGCCGGGTCCGGAACCGACGCCGCCGCGGCCGCCGGAACCCGGGCCCCCGCACCCGGAGCCCACGCCGCCGACCCCGCGCCCGGAGCCCGTGCCGGAACCGACGCCGCCGCAGCCCGGTCCTACGCCGCCGCAGCCGGAGCCGCTGCCGCCCAATCCCGAGCCCGGCCCGCCGATGCCGCGTCCCGAGCCTTCGCCCGTGCCGTCGCCCGAACCGCCGCCGCCGAACCCGGAACCGGCCCCGCCGATGCCGCCGGCTCCGCCGATCCCGCTCGTGAACGACAGCCCGTTCTCGGACGCGGCCCCGATCGAGTACCCGGAGCCGACGCCCGAGCCCGTCGCGACAGCGGAGGACGCTCCCGAGGAGGGCCCGAAGCAGGCGGTCGACCCGGCGCGCAAGAAGATCGTGAACGCGCCGGACATCAGCCTGTTCGAGGAGCCTTCGACGAAGACCGGCGCGCAGCAGCTGCCGACGGCGAAGCCGGTCGTGGAGACGGACGGCTTCCGGCCCGGCCGCGCCAGGGTCGCGAACCTGCTCGACCGGTCGGAACTGCCGGAGCACATCCCGCTCCCGCGCCCCACGGTCTACGGCGCCAAGCCCGCCGACGGCGAGGAGTGACGCGAGCCGGGCTCGCTCCCCGCGGGTCCGGCTTCCAGCCCGCCGACGATGACGAAAGTGCGCCGCGCCGGGGGCTCGCTTCCCGCGGGTCGGCTTCCGGCCTGCCGACGAGTGACCGCGCCGGATTCGCTCCCCGCGGGTCCGGCTTCCAGCCCGCCGACGATGACGAAAGTGCGCCGCGCCGATCCGGCCCCGCCGCCGGGTCGGCGCCACTCTTTCGGGCGACAATCCGGCCGGGAGGCCCGTTTTCTGTCGTACCCGGGCGGGATATTTGCAGCGGACCCTGCTTTCCCCTCTAGCGGTGGGTGGGGGTTCGGGACGGCCCCCCAGGGAAGGCGAAAACCGCGGCGGCGCGGCCCGTGATCGCGTCCGCCGCAGTCCAGGTGCCGTGGCCCGGCGAGCGCCGAGTGTCCCGCTTCCCGCGGTATTCGCCGAAAACGCGTCCGCCGTCCCGGGTCGCGGTTCATCCTGGTGCTGACGGGCCGCCGATGCGGCCCTCGAGCTTCGCGGGGCGGGCCGTCGCCGGCCCGCCGCCGCGCGATCGGGGAGGGTGAGGAACATGGCGGAACGCCGTGCCAAAGTGACCACGGAGGTCGGGATCCAAGCGCGGCCCGCGACGGTCTTCGTGGCGACCGCGGGCGAGTCCCGCACCGACGTGCAGATCGCGAAACCGGGCGGGGAGCTGCACGACGCCAAGTCGATCCTGGCGGTGCTGACCCTCGACGTGCGGTCCGGCGACGAGATCGTCCTCACCGGCGACGACGAAGCGGTCCTCGACCGGCTCGTGGACCTGGTCAGCGGGGACTTCGACACCGGCGGCGCCGACATCGGCGACATCGACGAAGCCTGACCGCCGCGGCCTCCGGGCCGGACGGTCCCACCATCCGGTCCGGTTCGCCGCCTTCGGTGATGTCGGCGACGCCGCCCCCGCTCACCTACCTCCTAGCCGCGCGACAGGCTACGGTCGAAGCTGTGAACATCGCACGGCGCCCCAGGGTCGGCCACATCGCGTTCCTCAACTGCCTGCCCATCTACTGGGGACTGGCGCGGACGGGCGCGCTCCTCGACGTCGACCTCCACCGGGCCCCGCCGGACGAGCTCAGCCGCCTCCTCGTCGCCGGCGACCTCGACATCGGACCGATCACCCTGGTCGAATACCTCCGCCACTCCGGCGACCTCCTCCTCATCCCCGACCCGGCCGTGGCCGCGGACGGCCCGGTCCTGAGCGTCAACCTCGTCACCAAGACCCCGCTCGCCGAGCTCCCGGCCGCCCCGCGCGTCTCGCTCGCCTCCACCTCCCGCACCGGCGTCCTCCTCGGACGGATGCTCCTCGAGGACCGCTACGGCCGCAAGCCCTCCTACACGGTCACCGAGCCCGACATCGAGTCCGCGCTCCGCGACGCCGACGCCGCCGTCCTCATCGGCGACGAAGCCCTCCACGTCTTCCACGCGCACCGCACCCCCGAACCGGGCGGCCTGCACGTGCTCGACCTCGCCGCCGAATGGAAGGACTGGACCGGCCTGCCGATGGTCTTCGCCGTCTGGGCCGTCCGCCGCGAGTACGCCGAGGCCCACCCCGGCATCGTCAAGGACGTCCACCTGGCCTTCCGCGACTCCGTCCAGCGCAGCCGCGAGGAGATCGGCGAGGTCGTGGCCTCCGCCGCCCGCTGGGAGCCGTTCCCGCCCGCCGCGCTCGCGGAGTACTTCGAGCGCCTCCAGTTCGGCCTCGGTGAGCGCCACCTCGCCGGGCTGCGGGAATTCGCCTCCCGTGCGTCCCGTTATGCCGATATAGCCCCGCTCCGCGCGGACGGCCCGGAGTTCTTCGAGACCCCCGGCGGCATCGGCGGCGCGCGCATCGACCCAGAGCCCGAGATCCGGCTCTGAGAAATCCCGAGACGGACGACGAAGGGACCCTGCTGTGGCCGTCGAGCTGAAGAAGCCCCGCAAGAACCGCCCCGCCTGGCACAAGCTCACCGTGAGCCGCGTCAGGCCGCTCACCGCGGACGCCGTCGAGGTCACCCTCGCCGTCCCCGAGGAGCTCCGCGAGGCCTTCGACTTCAAACCCGGCCAGCACCTCACCTTCCAGCGCGTCGAGGCCGACGGCGCCGAAGTGCGCCGCTCCTACTCCCTCGCCTCCACACCACGCGAGCTCGCCGAGCACGGCACGCTGCGCCTGGGCATCCGCTCGATCCCCAAAGGCACCTTCTCCGGGTACGCGAACCGGCAGCTCCTGCCCGGTGACGTGCTCGAAGTCCTCCCGCCCCTCGGCAACTTCTGGACCGAGATCCGCCCCGACCGCCACTACGGCTCCGTCGTCGCCGGTTCCGGGATCACCCCGATCATCGCCATAACGACCGCCGCCCTCGAAGCCGGCGCCACGGTGACCCTCCTGTACTCCAACCGCACCGAGGAGTCCACGATGTTCGCCGCGGAGCTGCGCGGACTCCAGCGCGAGCACGGCGAGCGGCTCCGCCTCCACCACGTGCGCACCCGCGCCGAAGGCGACTCCCCGCTGCTCACCGGGCGCCTCACCCCCGAACGGCTCGTCGAGGCCATCGCGACCGGGCTCGTCGACCCGCACGAGGTCGACGAGTGGTTCCTCTGCGGCCCCTACGAGATGGTCCTCGGCGTCAAGGACGTCCTCGAAGAGGCCGGGGCGCAGCGCGTCCACACCGAGCTGTACACCGTCTGAGGCGAGACCCACGAGTCACTGCGCGCGGGCGCACTGTCCCTGAAGGCACCGCGGCGATACGCTTCGTGCATGGCCGAGATTGACGATGTCCTCGCCCGCGCCGCCGACGGCGGCGCCATCAGCGCCGAGGAAGCCCTGCTGCTCTACACCGAAGCGCCCTTCCACCCCCTCGCCGAGGCCGCCGACGCGGCCCGCCGGCGCGTCATCGGCGACAACATCGTCACCTACATCATCGACCGCAACATCAACTACACGAACGTGTGCGTCACCGCGTGCAAGTTCTGCGCGTTCTACCGCGCCCCCAAGCACGACGAGGGCTGGGCGCACCCGATGGAAGAGGTCCTTCGCCGCTGCGGCGAGGCCGTGAACCTCGGTGCGACGCAGGTGATGCTGCAGGGCGGGCACCACCCGGACTTCGGCGTCGAGTACTACGAGGAGCTGTTCTCCTCGGTCAAGCGCGAATACCCCGAGCTGGCGATCCACTCGATCGGTCCCTCGGAGATCGCGCACATGTCGAAGGTCTCCGGCGTCGCGATCGACGAGTCGATCCGCCGCATCAAGGCCGCCGGGCTCGACTCGATCGCGGGCGCCGGGGCCGAGATGCTCCCGGTGCGCCCGCGCACGGCGCTCGCGCCGCTGAAGGAGTCGGGGGAGCGCTGGCTGGAGATCATGGAGGCCGCGCACCGGCAGGGCCTGGAGTCGACGGCGACCATGATGATGGGCACCGGCGAGACGGCCGCGGAGCGGATCGAGCACCTGCGGATGATCCGCGACGTGCAGGACCGCACGGGCGGGTTCCGGTCGTTCATCCCGTGGACGTACCAGCCGGAGAACAACCACCTGAAGGGACGGACGCAGGCCACCACCCTCGAGTACCTGCGGCTCTTGGCGACCGCGCGGCTGTTCTTCCACAACGTGAAGCACCTGCAGTCCTCGTGGCTGACCACGGGCAAGGCCTCAGGCCAGCTGAGCATGCACCTGGGCGTGGACGACCTGGGCTCGATCATGCTGGAGGAGAACGTGATCTCCTCGGCGGGAGCCCGGCACCAGTCGCGCCTCTCCGAGCTCATCGGACTGATCCGCACGGCCGACCGGATTCCGGCGCAGCGCAACACGCTCTACGAGCGGATGTCGGTCCACTGGACCCCGGAGGACGACCCCACGGACGACCGGATCCGCTCGCACTTCTCGACCATCGTGACCGAGCTGCAGATCCAGGCGAAGTAAAACGTGAACGGAGCGCCCGGGGCACATCGGACATCGATGGGTCCCCGGTATCAGCCCTGACTCATGGGTACGACAAGGCAGCGGGGGGGGGGGGGCGGGCGGGCCCCCCCCCCCCCCCCCCCCCCCCCGCGGGGGGGCGGGGGGGGCGCGCTACGTGGGGG
>NZ_JAPZVP010000002.1:49665-92121 GCF_027622875.1 Glycomyces luteolus
CCCCTATGTTGGCGCCCCGCCCCCCCCCCCGACTTTGGGTCCCCCCGCGGCGGGGGGGGCGGGCCCCCCCCCCCCCCCCCCCCCCCCGCTCGCCGTCTCGACCGGTCAGATCAGGTGGCCGATCTCCTTCTGGATGAGTTGGACGTTCACGCCCGAGTTGGGGCAGCCGCCGAAGTGGTGCAGGGCGATCACCTCGTGGGTGTCGCGGGAGAGGACCGGGGACCCGGAGGACCCGAACTCGGTGTCGCAGTAGTAGGAGATGTCGCTGTCGGCGACGTAGCCGTCATAGGTCTCGTGCTTGACGACGCAGTTGCCGCCGTCCACTGAGGACTCCATGGCGATCTCGGTGGGCCGCCCGGCCGGGTGCTGCGGGATGTAGATCGCCTCGCCGATGCGCGCCGCCCGGTCCGAGAGCTCCAGGTACCCGAACCGCTCGATCCGCTCGAACTCGTCCACGGTGAACAGCGTGTAGTCCAGGGGCCCCGAGGTTGCGAGCACCTCCGAGCCGTGGACCTTCACGGGAGCGTTCGCGAGGTCCGCGCCGCACGCCACGCAGTCGTACCCGAACCACACCTCGGTCGCCTGCGCCTCCTGCGTCTCGGTGAAGCAGTGGTGGTTGGTCAGCAGCCGGTTGCCCTCGCCCACCCGGAACGCCGTGCACAGCACGGTCCCGTCGATGAGCAGGCGCGCCACCGGCTCCGCGTGGTCCACCACGTTCGGGTAGGACGTGCGGTAGCAGACCGAGGAGCGCTTCTCGTCGCCCGCGCAGATGCTCTCCTCCGGCCGGGCCCGGCCGGCCCGCTCCTGCGCGAGCCCGTCGACCTCCTCCGCGGTGAACCCGTACGCGGCCTTGTCGATCAGCGCGCCGAGCGCCGACGAACCGCCGCCCTCGGTTTCGCGGTGCAGCTCCACGACCGCGGTGTCGCCGGTGATCGAGGTCGCCCACTGGTCGATCAGCGACTCCTCGTACCGGTACGACTCGGCGCCGTCGGGGCTCGAGACCGTCACGAAGTCGCCCGTGTCCAGCAGCAGCCGTTCGAAGTGGACCTTGACGTAGCCCGCGTCGGGGTCCGTGAGCTTCAGGACGTCGGCGTCGTCGGCGTACGTCAGCGACTCGCGCAACTCGGCGACCTCGCCGACGCCGACCATCCCGAGCAGCTCGTCCTCCACTGGCAGGAGCTCGACGGTCTCGCCCAGGGCGTCGTCGAGGACCGCTGCCGCCTCGTCCTCGGCGAACGCGCTCGGCACCACGAACGCCGCCCCGCCCAGCGCGATCGATCCGGCCGCCGCCGCCAGGATGAGCTTGCGGCGCTTGCGTTCGGTCCCGCCATGCCCCGTTCGTGGTTTCCGCACGCTTGCCGCCACGGTCGGCCCCTTTCGTGAGAGATGTATCGACCGTTCAACGAGCGAGACTGGCGGAAGTTGCGCCACGAAAGGGCGGGAAGGCGCGGGTCACAGGGATCGTCCGCGGCCCATCACCGGCCGGGCCGTCGGCGGTCCGCCGCGCACCGGTCCCGCCCGCGCGGTTGCCCGTCCGTCCCTTGTAGGCATCGCGCCCGGATCCCGCCGCCCCCGGCACCGATCCAGGAGACCGCTGCCCAGCGCTCCCACCGCCCCGCAGCGGCCGCCGGAACCCGCCGGGGTCTACCAGTCCGCCCCGCCCGGGCGGCAGCGCTCCAGGATGTCGTTGAGGCCCTTGCGCGTCGCCACCACGAGGAGCGTGTCGCCGTGCCCGACCCGGAACGCGGCGTCCGGGTTCCAGCTGACGGTCCCGCCCGCGCGCTTGACCGCGATCAGCCGGTGCGAGCCCGCCTTCGTGGCCCGGTGCGCCGCCGCGTCGTCCATCATCGAGCCCTCGCCGACCTCGAACGCCTCGATGTACGCGATGTGCCCGCGCACCGGGATCGTCACGAGCACCTTGTCGTCGGTCAGCGCCTGCGCGAAACTCGCCGAGGCCACCTCCGGCGCGCTGTAGGACGCGTGCGGCGGCGCCCCCTGCGGCGGCGTGGCCCGGTTCAGGTTCTGGCGGATCAGCGCCGCGAACTCCGGGTTGTAGATGCGCATCACCGTGCGCAGCTTCGGATTGCACTCCAGGCCCGACAGCGCCGTCTCGAGGTTCGCCTCGTCCTGCTTGGCCATCGCCACCAGCGACCGGCAGTGCTTGATGTTGGCCTCCTCCAGGATCTCCTGGTTCGACCCGTCGCCGAGCAGCACCTGCGCGCCCTTGGCCCGCGCGGCCCGCACGCCCATCGCGTCGCGGTTCTTCTCGATCGCGACCACCGGGATCTTGCTCTCCCGCAGCCGCTCCACCACGCGGGTCCCCATGTTGCCCAAGCCGACCACGATCACGTGCTCGCGGACCTGCCGGGTCCGGCGGCCCTCCGACAGCGCGTACCGCCGGTCCACGACGGCCTGCACGATCGCACCGGTCGCGAACGGGATCAGCAGCGAACCGGTCAGCACCACCACCGCCTGCGTCACCTTCAGCAGCCGCCCGGCGGTCATGTCGGGGTCGATGCCGCCGCCCGCCATCAGCGCGAGCAGGTACACCACTTCGCCCTCGCCGTCGGGCCGGTTCGCGCCGCTCGGCCAGAACTGCAGCACCACGAACCCGAACGCGAACACCGCGAACAGCACGAGCGCGAGCACCACCAGGCTCTTGGTGAGCAGGCCCCGCAGCGCGCTCAGCGCCTCCTTCACCGCGAGCGTCGCGTTGGTCAGCCGCGGCCGCAGCCGCCCCTGCCTCCTGTCGGGCGACAGCCACAGGTACCGCAGCGCCTCGTCGTCGTCCTCGGGGATGAGCTCGATCCCCGCCTGGTTCCCGCCCGCGACCACCCACTGCGCCTGGGCGCGCTCCTCGCGCTGCCGCGACAGGTACAGCCGGCGGCCCCAGATGCTGATCTCGCCGGGCGGCAGCTGCTGGAGCGCCGCGAGCGCGTACGTGTCGGCGACCATGTCGGCGTCCGACTTCACGTACACGCCGTCCTCGTCGTCGCCGAGGAGCTTCTGGATGTTCGCGCGCAGCCCGCTGTTGTACATGCGGATGACGAGCCGCGGCAGGGACTCGTCGCCGAGGTAGTGCGACATCTCGCGGATCTTCAGCGCCAGATGGAGGTTGCCCACGTCGTTCTGGTCCATGAGGGCCACCGCGTAGGCGTCGGTGAGCCCGGCCTGCCGCACGGTGTCGGCGGTGACCTCGGGCTGGCTGAACACCTGCAGCTTGCGGTTGACCTCGGCCTCGCGGCGGATCTCCTCGCGCTGGCCGCCGGGGCCTTCGGGGAAGACCGCGGTGACCTGGAACGCGTAGCGCTCGATGAGGTGCTTGATGAAGCGGAGGGTCAGTCCGTTGTCGCCCACGACGATGACGCGGCGCTCGGAGGGGCCGTCGTCGTAGCGCGCGTGCCGGGGGTGCATTTCGTGAATTCTACGGACTGTTCGCAAACGATTGCGGCCCAAAGGCCTTGGATTACTTAGCGCCGCGGCGGGCGAGGCGGGCGAGGAGCCGGTCGACGTCGGCTTCGTAGTCGTACCAGTCGACGTCGTGCACGAAGCCGAGTTCGGCGTTGATCCAGCGCACGTCGTCGGCGGTCTCGAGGGTCCAGGTCTGGACGTCGACGAGCTGCGGTTCGGCGCGGCGGAGCTCGGTGAGGAGCCGGGCCTTCATGGTCATCGCGAGCCCGTAGGAGCGGTGCTGCGGGGCGACGACGGTGTCGTACTGGTCGGCGCGGGTGGGCCGCTGCGCGGAGACGACGAGCTCGGTGAGGCCCACGACGTTCCCGAACGGCTCGCTGATCGCGACGGCGATGTGCGAGCGCATCCCGCGCCGGGCGAGGGTCTGGAAGGAGTCGCGCAGGGCCGGGGCGTACGCGGAGCCGCGCCATTCGGGCACGAACGCGACGTTCCCGGGCGCCGAGCGCAGGTTGGCCTTGACGTCCGCGTAGGAGTCCATGAGCCGGTCGGGGACGCCCCCGGCGTGGTATTCGAGGCGGTACCCGGCGGCGAGGCGCCCGGCGGCGTGCTCGATCTTCTCCCAGTCGATATCGGCCCAGCGCAGGAGGTGGCGCTGCTCGACCACGGACCGGGCGAAGCCGTGCCGGTCGTAGAAGCCCACGGCGGGGGTGGTGGCGATGACCTCGACGGAGAGGGTCTTGCAGCCGTGCTCGCGCGCGCATTCGGCGACGGCCCGCAGCAGGCGCGAGCCGACCCCGCGGCCGCGCGCCGAGGGCCGGGTGGACATCTCCACGACCCCGGTCCCCCGCTGTTCGCCCCCGAACAGGATGAGGCTGGCGTGGCCCGCGAGCTCGCCGTCCGCGTCGCGGTCCATGAACAGGAACCGGCGGTCGTCCGGGAGCGACCCGGTGAGGTAGTCGCTGAGGCGGTCGGTGCGCCAGCGCGGTTCGGCCGGCATGTCCGCCGCGGTCATGTCGTTGAGCACCGAGCACCAGTCGCGGAGGTCGTCGGCCGTCATCTCGCCGGGAGCGAGCTGCTTCAGGGGCATCTCTTATCCTTACCCGAAATCGTCACCGAACGGAACCCCCTCCTCACAGCATGCAGCGATTCGGGGGGTCTGTCAGGCGGTGCTCTTCCTGCCGTACTCGTCGGCGCGGTCGAAGACCTTCTTGACGTAGTCCTCACGTGGGTTGTAGCTGTAGACGGCTGCGTACCAGCCGTCCGGTCTGCTCATGTCGCGGTCGTCGTGGCAGAGGTAGTTGGCGGCCGCGGTGACGGCGTCGTCGATGTCGTGCGGGTTGTACCTGCCGTCGCCGTCGCCGTCGGCCTTCCAGCGCTCCCATGTGCTGGGGAGGAACTGCATGGGGCCCATCTCGTCGTACCCGGAGCCGATGATCTCGGTCAGGGTGGTGCCGTCGGACTGGATCTGGTTGCCGCCGGTGGTGCCGTGGGTGGTCTCGGTGGCGCCGATGCCAGCGAGGGTGGTCCACGAGAGGTTGCAGCCGGGGTTCTGGGCGGCGGAGACGAGCTCGCCGCGCCCGTACGCCACGAGGGCGCGCTGGGGGATGCCGAGGTCGGTGAGGCCCGCGGCCCACGCGTCGAGGCCGGCGGGACCGGCGGGGGTGGTGGCCGCGGCCGTGGGGGACTCGGTGGGCTGGAGCGTGTCGCCGACGGGCGCGGTCTCGGCGGGCAGGCCCGCGTCGGGGGCCTCGCCGATGGCCTCGTCGAGGGCGCCTTCGGGGGAGAGGACGAGCGGGGGCTCCTCGGCTTCGGGAGTCGGCTCGGTGCCGAAGGACCAGGCGGGCCCGGCGCCGGGGACGACGAACCAGCCCGCGGTGAGGGCGCCGGCGAGCGCGATAGCGGTGAAGACGACCTGGACGCTGAGCCGCCCGGCCGGTGCGCGCAGCCCCCGGTAGGCGGCCCGCAGGCCCCTGCCGGCGGCTTTGACGCCGCGCCAGAGCCCCTTGGCGCCGAGCCACAGCGCCCTCGGGCTGCCCTTCACGGCCCGCCACAGCAGCCGCGGGCTGCGGCGCAGGGCCTTGAGGGCGCGGCGGGGCAGGGCGGCGATGCGGCGGGGGAGGGTCGCGAACCACACGGGAGGGGGTCGTCCTTTCGTTCTCGAGGCACTGCTCGGTCGGGGCGCTGCTCGGACGTCGCCGTTGCGCAGGCTCGGCAGGGCCTGCGGCGCGGGGTCCGGCGCCGGTGCCGCGGCGTCGGTGTGCGTCCGGACCCGGCGGGGCCGTCATGGGACGGCATTGCGGGGCGCATTCGCGAGGGACCGGACTGAAAGCGAGTATTCCCTAGTTTCGTCCCCGCGGGCAACGTCTGAGCGCCAATAATTCCGAAATCGGCCGCGACCGAGTGGCGCGCGACTCGTTCTCCCAACGGAGACGGTGGTTGCCACGAGCAAACCCGCGGCGAGAGTGCCTCATATTCGCGTCGGCGCTGGAAGCAGCGTTCAGACCGAGTGCCAGTTCCCATCACGGCAGGTAACCGACTGAGATGGGGGTGACACTGTGAGGCCGCTGGGCATTGTGCCCGCGCACCAGCGCGCCACAGCCCGGCATACGGGGGCTGAACGAAAGTTGATCGACACGTGGATACGACAACGGCATCGCACACCGCACTGACAGCCATTGCCCTTCCCCTCGGGGACAACGGGACGGCATATCGGCATATGTCCGATGTAGCCGATCCCGGTGCAGCGGCGGACCATGTCGAAAGAGACACTGTGGACCGCGGCAGCGCCGCCCGGCCCGCCCCGCTGCCCTCCGGCGACGTCACGTTCATGTTCACCGACATCGAAGGCTCGACCCGCCTCGCCTCCGGCCTGGGCGCCGAACGCTACCGGGTCGTCCTCCACCGCCACCGCGCGCTCGTCAGAGAGGTCCTGCGCGCGACCGGCGGCACCGAGATCGACACCGAAGGCGACTCGTTCTTCGTCGCCTTCCACGACGCCGCGGACGCCTGCGCCGCCGCCATCGGCATCCAGCACGCGCTCCGCGCCGCCGACTGGCCCGACGAGGACGGCCGCAGCCTCCGCCCCCGAGTCCGCATCGGACTCCACACGGGCGAGGCCTGGCCCTCCGCCGGCGGCTACGCCACACCCGAAGTCCACCGCACCGCCCGGATCTGCTCCGCCGCGCACGGCGACCAGATCCTCGCCTCCGCCGCCTGCGCCGCCGCCGCCGGACTCCCGCCCGCCGCCGTGCACCGCCTCGGCGACTTCGAGCTCCGCGGCCTGCCCGCCACCACCGAACTCGTCCAACTCGCCGCACCAGGCCTGCCCACCGCGTTCCCCCCGCCGCCCGCACGGCCCCGCACCCACCACCTGCCCGCCGACCTGAAGACCCCCGTCGACAGGCCCGGCGAGTACCGCGAACTCGACCGCGCCTTCGCCAACCACCGCCTCGTCAGCCTCACCGGCCTCGGCGGCTGCGGCAAGACCACCGTCGCCAAAGCCTGGGCCCGGCGCCGCCTCGCGTTCTACGAGAACGGCGTCTGGTACTGCCGCGCGGGGAACGACCTGGGCGCCGCTCTCCTCCACGCCCTCGGCCGCCGCGCCGAAGCGCTCCGGCCCGCGATCGACACCGCCGCCGACCGCCTCCGCGAATCCAAGGCGCTCCTCGTCCTCGACGACCTCGACCGCACCCACGCACCCGAGGTCGAACGGCTCCTCCGAGACTGCCCCGACCTCGCCGTCCTCGCCGTCGGCGCCCGCCCGCTCGAACTCCCCGGCGAAGCCAAGCGCGCCCTCGGCCTCGCCCCCGACGACGTGAGCGCCGCGATCCTCGCCGGGTACTGCGAGGAGCGCGGCGCGCCGTGGACCCTCGCGGACTGCCGCCCGCTCGCGGCCGCCGTCGACGGCTTCGTACCCGCGCTCACCGCGCTGGCCGAGGTGACCGCGCTCGGCTCGCCCGGGGTGGCGCTGCGGTACCTGAGCGACGACCCGGCGGGCGCGCTCGACGGCGGCGGCCGGTTCCGGGCCGCGATCGACAATGCGGTCGCGGCGATCTCCGGCCCCGCGCGCGCGGTGCTGCTGGAGCTGGCAGCGCGGCCTGAGGGAGCGACGGTCGATGCGGTCCTCGACCTGTGCAGGCAGCGGGACGGGAGCCTGGAGGCGCTCGTGGAGCTCGTGGACGTCGCGCTCGTCGTGATCGAGCGGCCCGCGATGGACCAGGCGGTGTACCGGGTGCCCGCGCCGCTGCGGTGGCTGCTGGCGGGCGCGGCCCCGGAGGCGGACCTGAAGCGGGCGGAGCGGGCCCAGCCTCGCCCGCCGGTCGCCGCGGTCCTCGCGGACCGGCTCGTGCACCCCGTCCAACTCGAGGACGCGCGCCTGCGGGCGGTCGCCTAGCGCGCGGGGCGGGAACGGCAGCAGCGGCGGCCGGCGCCCCGGGCGCCGCCCGCCGCCCCGGCCGCCGCTCCAGCCGGGACGCGAGCCCGAGCAGGGGCCTCCGCCCGGGCCTTCGCGACCTCTTTCGAGTGACACTTCGACCGCGCGGCCCGCTTTCGGGCTGGTTGCTGTCGGACCCCCGCGCCAGAGTCGAGCGGGGCGCTGATCGTTCCCTTCTAGCGGCGGGCGGGGGTTTGCGGACGGCCGTCGGCCGGAGCCGCCGCGATCTGCCCAGCGTCGCCCGGACCTCGCGGCAGCCATCGGCATGGCCCGGGCGATAGCAGTACGGGCCGATTCCGGTTCGCCCGCACACCGTGTGCGATGCTGGCTCCGTGACTGACAGGCAACCGCAGGCCGCTCGTTCCCGTACCGCCTCCGCAGCCGCCATCGCGCGCGCCGCCCAGGTCATCCCCGGCGGCGTCAACTCGCCCGTGCGCGCCTTCCGCGGCGTCGGCGGCGACCCGGTCTTCATCCGCGAGGCCTCCGGCGCCCGCATGACCGACGTCGACGGGAACGTCTACATCGACCTCGTCGGCTCCTGGGGCCCGCTCATCCTCGGCCACGCCCACCCCGAGGTCGTCGCGGCCCTCACCGCCGCCGCGGCCCGCGGCACCTCCTACGGCGCGCCCACCGTGGGCGAGATCGAGCTCGCCGAGCTCATCGTCCAGCGCACCCCGTGCGAGATGGTCCGCCTCGTCTCCTCCGGCACCGAGGCCACCATGAGCGCCGTGCGCCTCGCCCGCGCCGCCACCGGCCGCGACAAGATCGTCAAGTTCGCCGGCTGCTACCACGGCCACGCCGACTACTTCCTCGCCGAGGCCGGATCGGGCGTCGCCACCCTCGGCCACCCCGACTCGCCCGGCGTCCCAGCCGCCGCCGCGGCGGACACGATCGTCGTCCCCTACAACGACATCGACGCCGTCGAAGCCGCGTTCGCCGCCCACCCCGGCCAGATCGCCGCGGTCATCACCGAGGCGCTCCCCGGCAACATGGGCGCGATCGAACCGCTCGACGGCTTCAACGAGCGGCTCTACGCCCTCGCCCGCGACCGCGGCGCGCTCCTCATCTCCGACGAGGTCATGACCGGCTTCCGCGTCGGCCCGGGCGGCCTCGCCGCGCCCGCCGACCTCTACACGTACGGCAAGGTCATGGGCGGCGGCCTGCCCGCCGCCGCGTTCGGCGGCCGCGCCGACCTGATGTCGCTGATCAGCCCGGCCGGGCCGGTCTACCAGGCCGGGACGCTCTCGGGGAACCCGCTCGCGGTCGCCGCCGGGCTCGCGACCCTCCGCAACTGCGACGCCGAGGTCTACCGGAAGCTCGACGGCACCGCCTCCGCTATCGCCGCCATGGCCACCGAGGCGCTCACCAAAGCCGGTGTCCCGCACTACGTCTCGGCGCCCTCGAACCTGTTCAGCATCTTCTTCTTCAATGAGCAGAGCTTCCGCGAAGGGCCCGTCCGGAACTTCGCTGACGCGAAGCGCCAGGACACCGAGGCGTACGGGGCGTTCTTCCACGCGATGCTCGAGCAAGGCGTCTACCTGCCGCCGAGCGCCTTCGAATGCTGGTTCACCTCGACCGCGATCGACGAGGAAGCCCTGTCACACATCGAACAGGCCTTGCACGCAGCGGCCGTTGCCGCGGCTAAGGTGCGATCATGAGCGGCTCCACGACCATCGTCCACCTGCTGCGCCACGGCGAGGTCCACAACCCCGAGGGCATCCTCTACGGGCGCATCCCCGGCTTCGGCCTGTCCGCGCTCGGCAGGGAGATGGCCGTGGCCGCCGCCGAGCGCCTGGCCGGGCGGGACGTCGTCCACGTCGGCGCCTCCCCGCTCCAGCGCGCGCAGGAGACCGCCGAACCGGTCGCCTCGTCCTACCGCATGGACGTCACCACCTACGACGGCCTCATCGAGGCCGGCAACTCCTTCGAGGGCCTGCGGGTCGGCGTCGGCGACGGCGCCCTCCGCCAGCCGCGCTACTGGTGGCGCCTCCGCGACCCCTTCCGCCCCTCCTGGGGCGAGGCCTACCTCGACATCGCGCGCCGCATGATGGACGCCGTCGAGCAGGCCCGCACCGCCGCCGAAGGCTCGGAGGCCGTCCTCGTCAGCCACCAGCTGCCGATCTGGACCGCCCGCCGCTTCGCCGAGCGCAAGCGCCTGTGGCACGACCCGCGCAATCGCGAGTGCTCGCTGGCCTCGATCACGAGCTTCGTCTACGACGGCGCCAAGCTCGCCCGCATCGAGTACTCGGAGCCCGCCGCCCACCTGCTGCTCAAGTCCGAGTCCGCTCGGAAGGCCAAGGGCGCCTGACGATGGCCCTGCGGCGGAGGACGATGCTGGCGGCCGTGCCGCTGCTGGCCCTCGCCGCCTGCTCCGGGACAGGCGGCGAGAACTCGAACCGCGTCAACGAGATCAACCGCGACCGGTACGTCTCGGGCGACGGCTCGAACTACCGCTGGGAGGAACCCTCAGAGCGTTTCGACGCGCCCCGGCTCACCGGCGACGACCTCGACGGCAACCCGATCGACACCGACGACTGGGCCGGATCGGTCCTCGTCGTCAACTTCTGGGGCTCCTGGTGCGCCCCCTGCGTGGCCGAGGCGCCCTACCTCGCCGAGGCCGCCGCCGAGCTCGAAGCCGAGAACGTGCGGTTCCTCGGCGTGGACATCCGCGACACCGCGGACGCCGCGAAGGCCTTCGAGCGCCGCTGGGCCGTCCCCTACCCCTCGATCAGCGACGAGCCCGGCCGCATCGCCGACCAGTTCGTCGACTACGGGCTCTCCCCGAACGACATCCCCGCCACCATCGTGATCGACGCCGAGCACCGGGTCTTCTCCATCTGGCGCGGCGCGATCGACGACGCCGAGACCCTCATCGCCGACGTCCGCAAAGCCCTGGAGCCGTCATGAGCACGCCGCCAGCCCCCAAGTCCGCCCTCCGCAAGGCCGCCAAGGGCGCCGTGATGGCCGGGACCGCCGCCCTCGCCGCCGTCGCGGTCGGCACCCTCGTCAAACGCCGCCTCGACGGCGCATCGGACGCCTTGCCGCGCAAGGAGTCCGAATGAACTCCGCCCCTCCCGGGCCCCGCTTCCCCGTGGAGGCCCGATGAACCCCGCCGAGACCGCCGCCTCCGGTCCGCTGCTCCTCGCCTTCGGCGTGGCCGCGCTCGCCGGGCTGGTCTCGTTCGCGTCCCCGTGCACGCTCCCGCTCATGCCCGGGTACGTGTCCTATGTGACCGGCATGAGCGGCCAGGAGCTCGCGAAGGACCGCCGCAATGGACGCGTCCTGCTGGGCGCGCTCCTGTTCGTCGCCGGGTTCACCGCGGTCTACACCACGGTGGTGTTCGCCCTCCAGAGCGCCGGACGCGCCCTCCTCACCAACTCCTCCACATTGGAGACCGTGGCCGGGGTCGTCATGATCGCCATGGGCCTCATGTTCATCGGCCTCATCCCCGCCCGCGGCGGCTTCGCCCCCAAATGGCGCCCGGCCGTCGGCCTCGCCGGGGCCCCCCTGTTCGGCGCGGTCTTCGCGCTCTCCTGGATCCCCTGCACCTCACCGGTGCTCGCGGCGATCACGAGCCTCGCGGTGATCCAGGACGGCACCGGCCGCGGCATCGGCCTCATGATCGCCTACTGCGCGGGGCTCGGCGCGCCCTTCGTGCTCTTCGCCGTCGGCATGCACCGCCTCGCCGGGGCCCTCGACTTCCTCAAGCGCCACGGCCGCGCGATCTCGATCGCGGGCGGCGTCATGCTCTGCCTCGTCGGCATCGCCCTCGTCACGGGCGCCTGGACCGAGTTCACGAACTGGCTGCGCGCCACCGTAGGAGCCGGGGTGAGCCTGCTGTGATGACCGCCGACCGGCCGCCCGCCAACGCCGGAACCGGGGTGACCCGCCCGTGACCGCCGTCCTCGCGCCGCCGCCCCGCTCCGAACCCAAGCCCCTCAAGCGCCTCCGCTCCTTCGTCCGCCGCTGGTGGCACCAGCTCACCGCGATGCGGACCGCGCTTCTGCTGCTCCTGGCGCTCGCGCTCGCCGCGATCCCCGGCTCGACGTTCCCGCAGCGGTCCATCAGCGCCGTCGACGTCGCGGGCTACTACGACGAGCACCCCGACCTCGCGCCGTGGCTCGACCGGCTGTGGGCCTTCGACGTCTACACCTCGCCGTGGTTCTCCGCGATCTACCTGCTGCTCATGGTCAGCCTCGTCGGCTGCATCCTGCCGCGCCTCGGCGTCCACTGGAAGGCCCTGCGCGCCAGGGTCCCCGACGCGCCGCGGCGCATGTCGATCCTCCCGTACCACCGGGTCCTCGACTCCGAGGCGAACCAGTCGATGGCCCGCGCCGTGCTCAAGCAGCGCCGCTGGCGCACCACGGTGCGCGAGGCCGAGGACGGCACGGTCACGATCGCGGCCGAGAAGGGACACCTGCGCGAGACCGGGAACCTGCTCTTCCACTCCAGCATCATCTTCATGCTCGTCGGCGTCGCGCTCGGCAGCCTCATGAGCTGGTACGGCAACCGCATCCTCTCCGAGGGCAAGTCGTACTGCAACAACCTCCAGCAGTACGACGAGTACGGCCTGGGCGCGTGGGTCGACGAGACCAGCCTCCCGCAGTTCTGCCTGACCCTCGACGACTTCGACGCCGAGTTCACCAACGGCGGCCCGACCGCCTACGACGCGGCCGTCGCCTACGAGGCGGGCGGGCAGTCCGGCGACTACGCGCTCGAGGTCAACCACCCGTTGAACATCGACGGCACCAACGTGTTCCTCATCGGCCACGGCTACACCGCCGTCGTCACCTACACCGACCGCTACGGCCAGACGCAGACGCTCCACCAGGAGTTCCTGGCCATGGACGCCGCGATGAACTCCGAGGGCGCCTTCAAGTTCCCCGACGCCAACGTCGACCCCGCCACCGGCACGGTCGACGAGGACGCCGAGGTCGGCTTCGACGCGATCCTCGTGCCCACCTACGACGACGCGACCGCGATGCTCCTCGGCACCGACCCCGAGCTGAACAACCCCGTGCTCGCCCTGACCGCCTACACCGGCGACCTCGGCCTCGCCGACGGCCAGCCCGAATCGGTGTACGCGGTCAACGAGGCCCAGATCGCCTCCGGGAACCTCGAGCGGGTCAACGACGAGGTCGAGGTCATCGGCGTCGGCGACGCGATGACCCTGCCCGACGGTTCCAGCCTCACCTTCGACGGCGTCGAGCAGTACGCCGTCCTCCAGGTGCGCCACGACCCGGGCGGCCCCGTCGTCCTCGCCGGGGCGGTCCTGCTCCTGGGCGGCCTGCTGCCCGCGCTCGCGGTGCGCCGCAGGCGCTTCTGGATCCGGTGGAACCCCGACGGGACCGTCGAGACCGCCGGGCTCAACCGCAACGACTACGACGGCCTCGACGAGGAGTGCGACGAGCTCACCGCTGCGATCGCGCCCGGCCATGAGCCGCCGCAGGCATCTGAATCCGACGACTCGATAGGGGGCCGGCAATGACCGGGGCCGAAGTCGCGAACGCGCTGTTCGTCGCCACCATCCTCATCTACGCGGGGGCCATGTTCGCCTACGCGGTGGAGTACGCCTTCGACAGGCGCGCGCCCAAGCGCGCCAAGCAGCTCGCGGCCGTCGCCGCCCCGGGCGCCGACGCCGCCGGCGAGCCCGTCGCCGCCGAACCTCCGATCAGCCCGGCCGCCGCGCGCGGCGCGGGCCGCCTCGGCCTGGTCCTCACCTTCCTCGGCACGGCGGCGCTCGCCGCGAGCATCGTCACCCGCGTCGTCTACACCGGACGGTGGCCGTGGGGCAACATGTTCGAGTACACGGTGGGCGTGGCGCTCGCGGGCATGGTCACCTGGCTGGTCCTCGTCTCCCGCGGCAACGTGCCGCGCCGCCTCGGCCTGTTCGCGACCTTCGCGGTCACGATGGTCCTCGGCACGTCGGTGCGGGTCTACACCGAAGCGGGACCACTGGTCCCGGCCCTGGACTCGTACTGGATCGTCATCCACGTGACGGCCGCGATTGCCTCCTCGGGCATCCTGCTCATCGGCTGCGTCTTCGCGATCCTGCACCTGCTCAAGCGCCGCTACGACCGCCAGGTCTCCGACGGCAAGCCGATCCGCTTCCCGCTCAACGTGGCCGAGCGGCTCCCGGACGCGACCGCCTTGGAGCGCATGACCTTCAAGATCCACGTGTTCGCGTTCCCGCTGCTCACCTTCGGCATCATCGCGGGGTCGGTGTGGGCGCACCTCGCGTGGGGCCGCTACTGGAACTGGGACCCGAAGGAGGTCTGGGCGTTCATCGCCTGGGTCGTCTACGCGGCCTACCTGCACGCCCGCGTCTCCGGCAAGAGCGCCAAGGTGAACGCCCCCTGGATCGCGATCCTCGGCTACGCCGTGATGCTCTTCAACCTCACCGCGGTGAACCTCGTCTTCTCCGGCCTCCACTCCTACGCCGGGGTCTAGACCCCGCGGGACTGCGGTGCGTGACGGCTCCATATATATAAGGTGCGGAACGCGAACGGACCGCCCCGGAATACAAGGCGGCGAACGGGAACGGGCGCCCTCCGATCGGAGGGCGCCCGTTCCCGCTGCTTGCGGGTGCGAGAGCCGTTACCGCCGCGGCGTCTGCCGCGGGGTGATGTCGAAGTGCTCGGCGGTCCGCTCCAGATCCGCCTGCTGGAACGAGCGCTGCCCGTGCGCCCCAGGGCGGTCGGGGACGATGAGCGGGCCGTCGTGGCTGCCCATCGGCGCCTGGATCGGGGCCGTCCGCTGGTCCGGGACGTGGCCCTGGGCGCGCTCGCTCCTGTTGCGGACCCGCCCGGGCTTGGGGGCGCCCTGGCGGTTCGGTCGCGGCTGGGGGCCGCGGAGCTTGTCGACCGGGATCGCGCCCGTCGAGGTCGGAGGCACTTCCTCGTCGGCGACCTCGATGCCGAACTGCTCGCGCTTGGTGACCATCTTCGGCTGGGTCCCCATGAGCGCGAACAGGAGCACGATGATGCCGATGGTCGCGACGCCGAGGATCGGCAGGATGAGCATGATCGGGTCGATGCCCGACACCGAGTTGCGGCCCTCATTGGCGAGCTGGACGCGCACCCCGGCCATGCCGGTGAAGTGCATCGAGCAGATCGCCGCCGCCATGATGATCGCCGCGCCCGACTGCCAGCGCCAGCCGTCGAGGTACATGCCGCAGAACAGGGCCGCGGTCGCGGCGACGACGGCGATCACCACCGAGGCGATGAAGTAGCTGTGCTCGTGGGAGATGCGCCCCGAGACGTTGATCGCCGCCATGCCCGAGTAGTGCATGATGACGACGCCGATGCCCGTGATGGGACCGGCCATGAGGATCTTCGCGACCGTGTTGCGTCGGCCCGTGCCCGCCACCAGCAGGCCGAAGAACACGGCGCCGATGGAGGCCACGAGGCTCAGGAACGTCTTCAGCGGGTCGTAGCCGATGTCCGAGTCGATGACCTTGAAACCGATCATCGCGGTGAAGTGCATCATCCAGATCGCGGTGCCGCCCAAGGCGAACGCCGCGAGCGCGATCCACCGGATCCGCTTGCGGGCGGACTTCACCGTGCCGTCCTGGCGGCGGGCCTGCGTCATGCACATGAGCGCCAGGATCGAACCCGCGAAGGCGAATCCGAAGGCCATGATGGGGTTGATCCAGCCGTAAGTGAAATGACTTACGTGTTCCATCCGTGGTCTTCCTCCCCGGGCTCGGCCCGTATCCGGAATGTTGCGCTTAAGGTGCGGCGCGATGTGAAACTTATACGACTACTGTCCGGCGGCGTCAGCAAGACGGACAGTTGCACTAGGACGGTCATTTCGGTCACCGTTATCGGGTTGTGAGGTCGAATCGAGCGCTGGCGAGGCCAGCACACCGAACACCATCCCCACGATCGCGATCATCGCCAGGATGAGGATCGGCAGCAGCAGCACGAGCGGGCTGATGCCCGACACGTCCGCGCTCGCCGGCCCTTCGACCTCGACGGCCGCCATACCGGTGTAGTGCATGCCGACCACCGCGACGCTCATGACCGCCGCGGCGAGCGCCATCGTCCCGCGTCGGTCGACCACGGCCGTGAACCGCAGGGCCACCGTCGAAGCGACCACCGCGACCGCCGCCGAAGCCGCGACCAGCAGCGGGTCGTAGACGACCCGCCCGCCCGTGGCGACCGCGGCCATCCCCGTGTAGTGCATCCCGACCACGCCCGCGCCGCACACCAGTCCGCCGAGGATCAAGCGCGGCCAGCCGGCGCGCTTGCCTCCGGACACGAACAGCCCGATGCCGACGGCCGCGACCGCGAGTCCGAACGACGCGGCGGTGAGCCCGGGGCCGTAGGCGATGTCGGTACCGGTGACGGTGAAGCCGACCATCGCGATGAAGTGCATCATCCAGATGCCGACCCCGCCGATCGCCAAGGCGGCCAGCAGGGTCCAGCGAAAGCGCCCGCCGGGGGAGGCGGCGGCGCGGGCGTAGCGGGAAGCCGACAGGCCGAGGTACGAGCCGGCCGCGGCGAAGGCGAGGCCCATCACGGGATTGAGCCAGCCGTAAGTGAAGTGGTGGTGCTCGAGAGCGGCAGCGAGCAGGTCCATGGGGTTGCCTCCTGGAAGGTCGTGGGTCAACCGTGCCGAATGGAGGGCGAAGTGTGTCGCACAGCCTGTGCGAGTCGCGCGCGGACCTGCGGGCGCTATGGGGGATCTGTCCCCCGTTCGTGTTCGCCGGCTCGCACCCGGTGAGTGGTCTAAGGTGGCAGAGCACCCGACACGAACCGTGCTCGCGCCGCTGCGGTTCGTATAGCGCGGAGCGGTCGGGAACACGGGATGGGACGCGCCCGACCGGGGGCAAGGTCGTCGTCCGAACAGGCCGTCTTCTCGGCCGAACAGCCGAATACCGCATAGGCATGTGTCCGAAAGATCAGTGTATCTTGGGATTCGTCCAGCAACACGGTGGCATACGCGGGCGTCTTCAGTACTCCAGTACGCCCCTGGATTTCGCCGCCCTCATTCGTCATGATGGAATCTGCTGGGCTTCACATGCCGCCCCCGCCGCCCCGGCGGCAGGACGGCAGCCGACTCGACACGTCGGCCCGAGACCGATCCCGCCCGGCCCGGGCCCTTCGGTCTGACACAGAGGACCACCCCAGGAGGCTAGACAAGGTGAGCAAGCGCAGCTCGAACCGTGCGGGTTCAGCGGCTCGACGAGGACCGCTCGGCCTGCCCCGCATCGCCGACATGCGAATCCGGTCCAAGCTGGGACTGATCCTCCTGGTGCCGCTCGTAGTCCTGGTGGCCGTCGCCGGCCTCCGCCTCTACGACCTCTCCGACCGCGTGTTCGAGTCGAACGACATGGTGGACCTCGTCGAGTTCAACACCTACGTCGCCGACCTCCGGTACGAGCTCCAGAAGGAGCGATCCCTCCTCGTCACCCACCTCCGCCTCGACGACGACCACGTCCTCGGCATCGACAAGGCCCTCTACGACGAGTCCGACGTCGCCGCCCAGCAGGGCGACACCGACGCCGCCTTCGACCAGTTCAACGAGAAGGCCGGGCAGCTCCCCGACCTCTCCCAGGACATCCAGAACCGCGTCAACGCGGTCAAGACCCAGTACGAGAGCCTCATCGCGATCCGCCAGCAGGCCGTCGACGACGCCGGACAGGCCTCCATCGACGCCACCTCCCGCGTCTACCAGCGCCTCGTCGAAGAACTGGTGACCATCACCGACATCTCCTCGCGCATCGTCAACGACCCCGACATCGCCCGGAACCTCCAGGCCATCGCCGCCGCCACCACCATCCTCGAGACCCTCGAGGAAGAGCGCGCGATCGCCATCAACGTCGGCAACGGCCGCGAGTTCATCAACAACACGCGCTGGCAGAACTTCATCTCGTTCGCCTCGCTCCGCGAGACGGCCTCGGCCGAGTTCAAGACCGTCGCCAACCGCGAAGAGCAGCTCGCGTTCTTCTTCAGCGAGGGCGGCCTGAACACCGAGGCGGCCCAGCAGGCCCTGGCGTTCGAGAACGAGGCGAAGTCCGCGAGCACCACCACGGCGCTCAACGTCAACGCCGAGATCATCGCCTCCTACGACGCGATCCTCGACAACGGCCTCAGGTACATCAACTCCGAGTCCGAGCAGGTGCTCGACAAGGCCGGCCGCGACCGCGACGCGCAGATCTTCCAGCTGCTGCTCGAAGCCGTGCTCATCCTGGCGGCCTTCGTGATCGCGACCGTGATCGCCCTGCTCATCGCCCGGAACATGGCGACCGGTCTGCGCCGCCTCCGCGAGGGCGCGCTCGACGTCGCGCACGTCAGCCTGCCGCAGGCGGTGGCGCAGATGCGCGACGCCGAGACGATCGGCAACCGGACCCCCGACGAGGTCGCGGCCGAGACCGGCGCGGTGATCGACATCGACCAGCGCGACGAGATCGGCAACGTGGCGCACTCGTTCAACATCGTCCACACCGAGGCGATCCGCATCGCGGCCGAGCAGGCCGCCCTGCGCGCCAACGTCTCCCAGATGTTCATCAACCTGGCCCGCCGCTCCCAGAACCTCGTCGACCGGCTCATCGGCCACCTCGACCACCTGGAGCGCGGCGAGGAGAACCCGGACCGCCTGGCCGAGCTGTTCCAGCTCGACCACCTCGCGACCCGCATGCGCCGCAACGACGAGAACCTCCTGGTGCTCGCCGGCGCGGACTCCACCCGCCAGGAGCGCTACCCGGCGCCGATCGGCGACATCCTGCAGGCCGCGCAGTCCGAGGTCGAGCAGTACACCCGCATCGAGTTCGGCAACCTCGAGGCCGAGCGGGAGATCCGCCCGGCCGCGGTCAACGACCTCGTGCACCTCATCGCCGAGCTCATGGACAACGCGACAGCGTTCTCCCCGCCGGAGTCCCCGGTGCTCGTCGAGGCCGAGCAGATGCGCACCGCCGAGAGCCCGCAGGGTGCGATCCGCGTGCGCATCAACGACATCGGCATCGGCATGCCCCCCGGGCAGATCGAGGACATCAACCGCCAGCTCTCCGAGTCGGCCGACGCCATCGACCTCGCGTCCTCGCGCATGATGGGCCTGGTCGTGGTCGCGCGCCTCGCCAAGCGGCACGACGTCCGCGTCGAGCTGCGCCCCGGCGAGCAGCGCGGCACCGTCGCCGAGGTCATCCTGGGCGAAGCGGTCCTCACCGACCCGAAGCTCCCCGAGCGCGGCCTCCGCTCCGGGGTCCCGTTGGAAGGCACCAACTTCGACGGCGGCGGCGACACGTTCTCCCTGCAGGGCCGCGACGACACGCCCCGCGGCGCGCTCGGCATGAACTCCGGTGCGCTGCCGCAGGTCCCGGAGAGCCCCGCGGGCCTGTTCGACACGGTCGCCCAGCCGGGCCCCCAGTCGCCGCCCCCGCCGCAGCCGCAGTCGCAGCCGATGTGGCAGCCGAGCGCCCCGCAGCAGCCGTCCCGCCCGCCGGTGCCCCCGCAGCCCGCCGAGCCGCTGACCGGCGAGCACACGCTGCAGCGCAACACGGCCCAGACGTCCCACCCGTTCCCGCCCGCGGCCGAGGAGGAGCCGGGCTTCATGTTCCGGCCCGGCGGCCTCGCCGAGGAGCGCCGCCCCGGCGGCAAGGTCATGGAAGTGACCGGGGAGATCGTCTCCTCCGAGCACGTCGCGCTGCCGAAGATCCAGCTCGAGGCGTTCACGCCCGAGCCGGAGCCGGTCCCGCCGTCGTGGCCCGACGCGGCCGCCGCGCCCGCCGGCACGGAGGCCCCCCGCGCCGCCAAGAAGGACCGCGTGTCCGCCTTGGACGCCACCACCGAGCTGCCGATCTTCCGCGAGGTCGAATCGGCCTGGTTCAAGGCGGTGACCCCCGCGCCCAAGAAGGTCGAGGACGACGCGCCCGCACTCGGAGCCGCGACCGAGTCTCCCGTCCAGGGCGGCAACGAATCGTCCTTCCGTACGACGGAGGCGGCACCTGCAGAGGTGGCGGAGACTACCTCGCCGCGCTACGCTGACCAGTCAGAAGCGGCCGAGTCCCCCGCCCAGGCTTGGGAGGCGGCATCGCCCACCCCTCCGCAGCCCACGGAAGGCTCGACGCCCATGCAGAGCACGCCCGCCGACGAACACTCGTCCGCTCCGGGCTTGGAACGACGCCGCCTCACCTCCCCCGAAGCCGAGTCGGGCTCCTACGCCTGGCGCACGGCCGCCGACGACGGCTGGTCGCGGGTGGACAACGCCTTCGCCGAGACCGTCTCCGCCGAGACGACCTCGGTGGGACTTCCCAAGCGCCGCCCCATGGAACGCCTGGTTCCCGGGGCCGTGGAGGAATCACAGGAGACCGTCAGCGCGCAGAAGCGCAACCCCGAGGGCATTCGGGGCCTGCTGTCGGCCTATCACCGTGGGGTGCAGCGAGGGCGTGGCAATGACGGTAACTGAGTCGCTGAACCGCAACACGGAAGACGCTACTAAGGAGCGCAAACGATGAGCACTGGTGGAACCTCGGTCCAGGACCTGGGCTGGCTGCTGGCCGGCTTCGCCGAACGCGTGCCGGGCGTGGCCCACGCCGTCGCGGTCAGCGCCGACGGTCTGCTGCTGGCCTCCTCGCGGGACCTGCCGCGGGACCGGGCCGACCAGCTGTCGGCCGTGACCTCGGGTCTGGTGAGCCTCACCCAGGGCGCCTCCCGCTGCTTCGAAGGCGGCGCCGTCCTCCAGACGGTGGTCGAGATGGACCGCGGCTTCCTGTTCCTCATGTCCATCAGCGACGGCTCCTCGTTCGCGGTGCTGGCCTCGAAGAACTGCGACGTCGGCCAGGTCGGCTACGAGATGGCCCTGCTGGTCGACCGGGTCGGCCAGGCCCTGACGCCGTCGGCCCGAAGCTGATTCGTGGGGCTGCTCGGGCGCGATTGGCGAATGCACGTGCGGCACGGTAGGCTCCACTCGAGCGGAAGCCACGGCGATCGCTTGCGGAGCCGTACATGTGCACCAGCACGAGTGGGACGAACTGAACAATCGAACCCCTCCGTCGCATCCCCAGGCGACGGGCCGGTGCCTCCCCTGGCACGCGGTACACGGATAACTGACATGACTGCGGCACAAGGATTGTGGGATCCGCGCGCTGCGGTTGGAGGTAGTAATGGTCCTCGGTGGTGATGAGCCGACCGGCTCACTCGTCAGACCGTACGCGGTCACTCGCGGCCGCACGCGGCCCCAATTGGAGATCGCCCTGGAAGCGCTGGTGGAGACCACTGCGCGCGGCCGGTCCGGGCAGTTCCTCGGCGGCCGGGAGCAGAAGGTGATCGTCGACCTGTGCGGCGGGCGCCTCCAGTCCCTGGCCGAGATCGCCGCGCGCATGGAGGTGCCCTTGGGCGTCGCGCGCGTGCTGGTCGCCGACATGGCGGCCGATGGATTGCTGGCAGTGCACGAACCCACCGGATTCGACGCGGACGGCGGCGACGGATCGGTCGGAACCGAGCTCCTTGAGCGTGTCCTCAGTGGACTCAGGAGGCTATAGACCCACATGAACTCACCCGCAGACACCTCTCGCGTGACCTCTGCCAAGATCGTCATCGCCGGCGGCTTCGGCGTCGGCAAGACGACCTTGGTCGGATCGGTCTCCGAGATCACTCCGTTGACGACCGAGGCGATCATGACCTCTGCCTCGGAGGGCGTCGACGACAACAACCTGGTGCCCGACAAGGCGACCACTACGGTGGCGATGGACTTCGGCCGTATCACCATCGACCAGGACCTGATCCTGTACCTGTTCGGCACGCCCGGCCAGACCCGTTTCTGGTTCATGTGGGACGAACTCGTGCGCGGTGCGATCGGCGCCATCGTCCTCGTCGACACCCGCCGCCTTGCCGACTGCTTCTCGGTCATCGACTTCTTCGAGCACCGGAAGCTGCCCTACCTGGTGGCCGTGAACTGCTTCGACGGCAAGCAGCTCCACGACCTCAACGACATCCGCGACGCGCTGCAGATCTCGCACGACGTCCCCGTGATGTACACGGACGCCCGTAACCGGGAGTCCACCAAGCAGGTGCTCATCAAGCTCGTGGAATACGTGCTCTCGATGCGCCGCACCCGCACCGTCGGCGTCCACTAGTCGCCCACAGGCGGACGCACGACGACTGTCTAGGCTGACCCATCTCCCTGGACCATGCTTCGAAGGGGCCCAAGGCTTTACGCCTTGGGTCCTTTCGTTTGCCTTGAAGAAGGACGGCCCCCTCACGGCCTGATCGAATCCGGGTTCGGTCGGGCGGCGACAACGAGGTCCAGTGCTCTTCGAAGCGGCATTCCGGCAGACCGGTTCGATTCGGTCGCAGTTCAGGCGGGCAGCGACGGCGAGGTTCGCGCAGGCTCTGCGAGGCGCTGCGGCTTCCCGGTGCGATGGTGCCTGCGGCTCAACCAATCAGCGATAACAGGGCGGGGAAGGGGATCGGGCGCGTCTCTGGCCTCCGGCTGGCTCAGGTCCGGGCTCAACCAATCAGCGACGACAGGGTGGGGTATGAGGTCGGGTTCGTCTCCGGCTTCCCGGTCGGCTCGGGTCCGGGCTCAAACAATCAGCGACGACAGGGCGGGGAAGGGGATCGGGTTCGCCTCTGGCTTCCCGGCCGGCTCGGGTCCGGGCTCAACCAATCAGCGACGACAGGGCGGGGAAGGGGATCGGGTTCGTCTCTGGCTTCCCGGCCGGTTCAGGGTCTGGGTGGGCGGCGGGTGGGTGTGGGCTGGGGTGGGTTGTCGTTGCCGGGCATGGCGGTAGGCCCGAACCTGGTGGGGGTTCGAGCTGGGGGGCTGGCCTCGGCAGGCCGGTGGTGTGCCTTCCCTTCCCCGCCCCGGCTGCCACCGTGGCGGGCACCCTAACCAGGGCGGAGGGCCGCCGGGGACTGCCGGTCCGGCCGGGGGTGTCGGCGTGCCGTACGTTTCTCGGCATTTCGCTTTCGCCGCTCGCATGGCTTTCACGGCTCGGTCGTGGTCGATGGCTTCGGCGAGGGCGTCGAGGTCGGGTTTCAGTGTCTCGGACCATTCGGTGCGGTAGAGCCCGGTCGGGAAGTAGTCGAAGTCGTCATCTCGGTGCTCGGCGTCCATGTCCTTGTCGGTGCGCCAGTCACTGCACCCGCACCCATCCCCTTCGCTGGGGCCCTGGCCGCCCTGGCTTGGACCGGTCTGGGTGTCGTGGCTGTCGTGGTGGGTGATGACCGCGGTGCCGGGGCCGGTCTTCTCGATCGTCCAGCCGGGGGTGTGGATGCGGCCGTGGTGGAAGCGGCAGAGCAGGATCAGGTTCTCAGCGACGGTGGGTCCGCCGTCGGCCCAGTGCTGGAGGTGGTGGGCCTCGGTCCAAGCAACCGGGCGCCCGCACCCGTGCCAGGCGCACCCGTCGGGCTGCTCGAGCTCCAGCTTCCGTCGCAGGGCCGCGTTCGGGAGGCGCTCGGCGCGGCCCAGTTCGACTGCTTCGCCGGTGCGGTAGTTGAAGACGGCGGGGATGATGGCGGCTTCGCAGGCGAGGAGGCGGGCGCGGGCGGGACTGATCGGCTGGCCTTCCAGGAGCGGGGTGCGGCCGGTGTCGTGGCCTTGCAGCGTCTCGATGTCCACCACCAGGTTGAGGGTGGCGGTGTGGCCGTGCCGGGTCGATGCCTGCGGGGAGGCGCCGTAGCCGGCGAGGAGCTGGTGGAGGGCTTCGGCGTGGCGGTTGGCTTGCGGGGGCAGGATGCCGTCGGTGTCGGTCTCGTCTTGGCGGGGCGGGGGGCAGGCGGTCTTGAGGTACTTCTCCAGCAGCCGCCCGGTCGCGTCTGAGAGTTGGCCTTCCAAGGCCCACATGCCGTTGTGCTGCGGGGTCAGGTCGAGGCGCTGCATGGACTGCTGCCCGAGCTCGTCGAACAGCTCGGTCGCTTCGGCGATGGAGGCCCACAGTTCGTCGAGGTGGCGGCGCAGGTCCTTGAAGGTGGCATGCGCGCAGTACTCGGTGACCATCGCCTCGGGGGTGGTGCACAGAGTCTGGGGGTCGAAGGGGGAGGGGACTGGGTTCTTGAAGGGGGTGCGGGCGAAGTGGCGCATGGCCGTGGTCTGGTCGAGCTGGCGGACCGCGAAGGCGACCTGGTCGATTCTGGCTTTCCCGGTCGTCGCCGCCTCGGCGAGCACACGGAACTTCCCCGAGAGGCGGGCGATGGCCGCGATGGCGCCTGCGGTGTTGAACGTGAAGTCGAACTGGGAGACCAGGAGGTCGCGGAGGGCGGAGAAGCCGAACTCGGAGCGGTGCAGGTTCTGCTCTTTCATCGCGATCACTGCCGAGAGCACCTGGGCGTGCTGGGTGTTGATGGCGGCGGCGGCCTCGTCGAGAGTGGAGCGGATAGCCGCTGCCTGGGCGGGCCGGTCGGAGGCCAGGGGAGGGACGGGGACCGGGGTGGTGGTGCAGCGGCTCATGGGTCCTTTCGCCTCCCTTCCTGTTCTCGAATGTCCTACCGGTTTTCGCTTCCGTGTTCGTAGTTCAATGATGACAGGTCGGCTGCTTGGCGTCATCACCCAAAGGAGTGAACATTCCATGAGGGACATTCACGGAGGCCTCCAGACCGCCTGGGGCGCAGGACAAGCCGGGAGAAGCTCGGACCTCCGCCGCTCCACCTCCGCGCTGCCAGCCAGTCGCATGACACACCCCAAAGGAATACGCCCCTTTGTCGCTGCCTGCTTGAACCCCGCACGAATCAGACCTCGCAGCCGAATCGAGTCCCCGCCCAACCCGCCACCGCTTCGTCGCCGCCCGCTCTGAGTCCTACCCCCACACCGCAGCAGCCCGCCAAACAAGGGCGCCAATGGAAACCCGATCTTCACGGCAGTGTCACGAACTCCAGATCGCCAGCGGTGCACTGTTTGTGACATGCCGAACGTGAGTCGTTCATGCGGCGGAAATCCGGATTCGGGAGACTCCACCCGGTCAAGGGGCCGAGGTCGTCCCCGGCACACCAAGGTCCGATCCCCGAGGAGCGCCCATGTCCTATGTGAAACCGGCGGAGTTCACCGCGCGGATGATCGACGCCGGCGAGGCGAAGATCTTCATGTCGACCCGCGACACGGTGCTCCGCGCCTTCATGGCCGGCGCGATCCTCGCCCTGGCCGCCGCGTTCGCGGTCACGATCTCGGTGAACACGGGCCAGCCGCTCCTCGGCGCCCTCTTGTTCCCGGTCGGGTTCTGCATGCTCTACCTGCTCGGATTCGACCTCCTCACCGGCGTGTTCACCCTGGTCCCGCTGGCGCTCATCGACAAGCGCCCCGGCGTGCGCCTGCGCGGCGTGCTCCGCAACTGGGGCCTGGTGTTCGTCGGCAACTTCGCGGGAGCGTTCACCGTCGCCCTCATGATGGCCGTCATCGTCACCTACGGCTTCTCCGTGGAGCCCAACGAGATCGGCCAGCAGCTCGGCGTCATCGGCGAGAGCCGCACCGTCGGCTACGCCGAGCACGGCGCCGCCGGGATGCTCACCCTGTTCATCCGCGGCGTGCTCTGCAACTGGATGGTCTCCACCGGCGTGGTCGCCGCGATGATGTCGACCTCCGTGCCCGGCAAGGTCATCGGCATGTGGATGCCGGTGCTCGTGTTCTTCTACATGGGCTTCGAGCACTCGATCGTCAACATGTTCCTGTTCCCGGCCGGCCTCCTCCTCGGCGGGAACTTCTCCATCGGCGACTACCTGATCTGGAACGAGATCCCCACGGTCATCGGCAACCTCGTCGGCGGCCTCACCTTCGTCGGCCTCACCCTCTACGCCACCCACGCCCGCACCGGCTCCACCCGCACCCGCCCGGTCACCGTCCCCGCCCCGCGGGAGAAGGTCGCCGCCGAGTAGTCAGCGCAACGAAGACGGGCCCCGAGGCGATCGCCTCGGGGCCCGTTCCGGTTGTCTCAGACGACCTTGGGGATCGAGCCCGTGTTCGTCAGGGCCTCGTTGAGCAAGGGGCCCACCTGCATCGTGAACTGGCCGAGCTCGTAGCCGAGCTGCTCGCGGTCGCACTGGGAGACCGCGAGGAGGGTGAGGCAGATCTGGGGGCCGACGGGGGCGGCGAGAAGCACGCCCTCGGCCATCTCGACGATGACCTGCTGGGTCGGTCCGTGGTCCATGGACCGGCCCGCGCCCTCGCCCATCGAGAGGAGGCCGGATCCGATGCCCGCCAACTGGTCCGCGCGCTCTTTGGGGAGCCCGGCTGAGACCGCCAGGGGCAGGCCGTCGACGCTGACGAGGACCGCGTGGGAGAGGCCGGGGGTGCGGGCCACGAGCGAGCCGAGGAGCATGCTCAGGGATCGCTCGTAGACGCCGAGATTGGCGCTCATCGGGTCGCCATCCTCTCCGTCCTGGCGCCCGCACCGGGGCGGCCGCCCCGGGCGCGGCCCCAGCCTTTGAAGTAACCGGCGGTGTTCTGCGCCAGGAGCTCGGGGTCGCGGTCGATCGGCTCGTCGAAGCGCGGGTGCTCGTCGGCGACGACCGCGCCGGGCACCAGGTTCGCCTGCGGCTTGCGTCGCGGCAGCCCGGTGGGCGTGGTCGGCTCCTCGGTCTCGGGGGCCTCGGTGACGTGACGGGCCATGCGCCAGCCGTCGTCGCCGGGGAGGTTCCACGACTCCGGTTCGGGCTCTTCGCTTTCGGGTCGCTTGAACCAGGCGCTGCGGGCCTGGCCGAGGATGAGCAGGCCGTCGTCGTCGTTCATGAGGCTCGCGACGTCGACGATGCTGACGTCGTCCCTGGGCTGCCACGGGTGGCGGCGCGACTCCGGCTCCGGCTGGCGCATGCTCTCGGACTGGAACGCGTCGGCCAGCGCCGGGCGCAGGTTCGGCGAAGTCCGCTCGGACGGCAGCGGGAGATCCGATTGCGGCAGTTCGGCGGGCTGGGCCCGGCGGCGCCTGCGGATCGAGCGGGTGTGGCTCTCGCCGTCGACTGGCGGCATCTGCGATTCGGGGATCACCTGCGTCGCTTCGAGGTCCACGACCGAGTGCAGCTGCGAGGCCGGGTCGAGCGCGCGGAGGCTCTGTCGGTCGGGGAGGTCGCCGGGGAGGCGGACGGTGGTGTGGGTGCCGTGGCCGTGGCGGCCGGACCCGCGGTCCTCGTCGTCGTCGTACGCGGCCGGCGGGGGCGGGGCGGTGTCGAGGCGCGGGCGCTTGGCCTGCAGCAGCCCGATGAGGCCTTCGAGCGAGCGGTCCCAGGCGGAGACGGCGTCGGCGGTGGCGGAGACGGACGGGGCGACTGACGGGTCGTCCCCGCCGCCGATCTCGCGGATCGCCTCGGTCAGGGCCCCGGCCATCGCCGCGACCTGGCCCGGGTCGGCGACCGTGGCGAGGTCCGCGGCGAGCTCTTCGGTCGAGATCGACTGGAGCGCACCGGGCTGGGGGAGCCGGGTGAGGATTGCGACGGCGTTCGCCTCGCTCGGGTCGTCCCAGGCGGCCAGCGCGGCGGGGAAGACCGCGCGCAGCAGGCATGTGAGCGCCTCTGCCGCGTCGTGACGCGCTCTGGCGGCCGAGGCCACGGTGTCGAGGATCGGGCGCAGAGCGTGGATCTCAGGGCGCGCGGCGAACGGCTGGCCGCTGACCTCGCCGGTGGCGAGGCCGCGGGCCATGGCGATGGCGTCGTCGAGGGCGTCCTTGGAGCGGGAGGCCGGACTGGCGGCGCGGATGACGAGCTGTCCGGCGGCTGCGGCGAACTCGGCCAGCTGGACTATCTCCTCGGAGACGGCCACCGAGACGGATTGCCCGGGCGCCGATCGCGCGAGGAGGCTGTTGAGGCGGACCCAGCCGCGGGGGTCGTCGCCGAAGGTGTCGGTGGCGATGAGGCCGCCTCCCGCCGCGACGAGCGCGACGGCGCAGGCGGTGTCGCCTTGTCCGGCTCCTGCTACCTGCTGGTCGATGGTGATGCCGCAGAACACTTGCACCCGCGGGGCTCCTCTCGTAGGGCGCACCCGGACGGGCGCCGGCCCCTGTCGGCGGGGCAGCAGCCCAGCCTGTATTTACCAGTCCGTTATCAGTTTTCCGCAGAATACTCGGTTCTGCAAGCGGACGGACAGTGCGGGTTCACGAAGGGATGGAAGGTCATACTACGCAATTGCGTCAATTCCTTGACGGTGCCCACCAGGGGATTCCCTTGTGGAATAACGCTGGAGTGCGCGGCGGCGCCGCCGCGCGGAGCCGCGGCGGCGCGAGTAATCGGACTCGGAGTATGAGTCCGCATGGGCTGTTCGGCCGATAGGGGAGCGGCGCTCTAACCGCGCCATTCCACGTGGTCGTTGATCTTGGCGATGACGCCGCGCCAGGCGATGGCCGCCTGCTGCGAGTCGCTCCTCTTCAAGCGGCGCTTGGCGAGTTTGCCGCGCAGGCCGCCGTCGACGACGACCCGGAAGGCCTCGTCGAGGTCGTCGAGCGGCGAGCCGGGGGCGAGCGAGCCCACGATCGAGTCGTTCTTGAGCGCGTATCCGAGGTCGCGGCCGACTTCGGCGGCCTTGATGAGCAGCTCGGGCTCCCAGGCGTCCTGGCCGCCGCGGAGGTTGGCGACCACCAGGTCCAGTTCGTAGGTGTCGTCTTCGTCACACGCGATGTCGTCGACGCTGAGGCGCTCCTGCAACTCGGCGTACTCCTCGAGCGCGGCGAGGTCGTGGTCGTCGTTGTCCTTGACGTACGCGACGAGCGCTTCGGCCTCGCGGAAGACCAGCAGCTTCCCCTTGCGGGTCAGGAAGGCCGGGACCTCTTCGGGCTCGGCGTCGAGGGCGTCCTCGTCGTCGTCGGCCGCGGGCTCCTCGTCGGCGAAGTCGGCCGCGTCGGGCTCAGGGGCGTCTTCGTCCTCGGGAGCGGCCTCGGCTTCCTCGGCGTGCTTGCCGCGCGGCGCTTCCGCTTCGGCTTCCTCGTCCTCGGCGGGCTCGGGCCCCTCGGCCTTCGCACCGGGGAGGGTGTCGGACATCCGGTACGCGCGCAGGGTGAAGCCGGAGTCCTTGCCCAGGTGGAGTTCCACCGGGTCGATACTCAACTCGTTCCAGAGCTTGTCGGTTTCGGCGCTGCGCACCGGCCCGTCCGTTTCGGCCGCCATGTCGCGTCCCTCCCGTAGTGATCTAGCTGGGGAACAGCGTACGACGACGCGACACGCCCGGTCGTACCCGGTAGGTCCGTTCAAATAGGAAGGCCCCGCTCATGACGAGCGGGGCCCTTCGCACGGTGCTAGTAACCGCCTCCGGCGGCCGCGGCCATCCCGGCCGGGTGCCATACGGTCTTGTACTCGGTCCACTGCCGCAGCAGTCCGAGGGAATCGAGCTGCCTTCCGGGGCGGCGGACCACCTTCAGGGTCTCGGCTGCCGCGGCTTCCAGGCTCGCCGCCAGTTCGGCGTCGGCGACGCCGCTCAGGTCGATCCCGTTGACGTCGGCGTGCGCGGCCAGGTGCGGCGCGATCTCGGCGGCCCTGCCGCTGAGCACGTTCACCACCCCGCCGGGCAGGTCCGAGGTGGCGAGCACTTCACCGAAGCTCAACGCGGGCAGGGGCTTCGTCTCGCTGGCGAGCACCACCGCGGTATTGCCGGCGGCGATCGCGGGGGCGACGGCCTCGATGAGGCCCAGGAACGGGTCGTCCTGCGGAGCGATCACGCAGATGACGCCGAGCGGCTCGGGCGTCGTGTGGTTGAAGTACGGGCCCGCGACCGGGTTGGCCCCGCCGAGCACGGACGTGTACTTGTCGGTCCAGCCCGCGTAGTGCACGAGCCGGTCGATCGCGGACTCCACGGTCCCGAGGGCCGCATCCGGTTCCGCCCCAGTGGCTTCGGCGACCTCTTCGGCGAACTGCCCGGCGCGGCCTTCGAGCATCTCGGCGGCCCGGTACAGGATCTGGCCGCGCAGGTAAGCGGTCTGGCCCGCCCACGGCCGCTGCGCCTTGCGGGCGGCGGCCACGGCGTCGCGGCCGTCCTTGCGGCTGGCGAGCGCGGCGTTGGCCAGCTCGGTCCCGTCCGGGCTGCTCACGGGGTAGCTCCTTCCGGACTCCGAGCGGGGGAACTTCCCGCCCACGTACAGCTTGTAGGTCTTCTTGACCCGCAGTCGATCAGACATCGAGGTAGGCCTCCAGCCCCTGGCGGCCGCCTTCGCGGCCGTAACCGGACTCCTTCAGGCCGCCGAACGGGCTGGCGGCGTCGAACTGGTTGAACGTGTTGGCCCACACCACGCCCGCGCGCAGCCGCTCGGCCGCCCACAGGATCTTGGAGCCCTTCTCCGTCCACACCCCGGCCGAGAGGCCGTACGGGGTGTTGTTGGCCTTGGCGATCGCCTCGTCCGGGGTGCGGAACGTGAGCACGCTGAGCACCGGGCCGAAGATCTCCTCCTTGGCGATCCGCATGGACTGCTGCACGCCGGTGAACACGGTGGGGCGGAACCAGAACCCGCGGTCGGGGAGGTCGCAGTCGGGCTGCCAGACCTCGGCGCCCTCGCCTCTGCCGGTGTCGGTGAGCGCGGTGATCCGCTCGAGCTGCTCAGCGGAGTTGATCGCGCCGATGTCGGTGTTCTTGTCGAGCGGGTCGCCCACGCGCAGGGTCTCGACGCGGGCCTTCAACCGCGCCAGCACCTCGTCCGCCACCGACTCCTGCACGAGGAGGCGCGAACCGGCGCAGCACACGTGCCCCTGGTTGAAGAAGATGCCGTTGACGATGCCTTCGACGGCCTGGTCGATCGGCGCGTCGTCGAAGACGATGTTCGCGGCCTTGCCGCCCAGTTCCAGAGTGAGCTTCTTCTTCGAGCCCGCGATGGACTTCGCGATCGCCCGGCCCACCGCGGTGGACCCGGTGAACGCGACCTTGTCCACGGCGCTGGCCACGAGCGCCGCGCCCGTCCCGCCCGCACCCGGGAGGATGTTGACGACGCCGGGCGGCAGGTCGGCCTCCTGGCACAGCTCGGCGAACATGAGCGCGGTCAGCGGCGTGGTCTCGGCGGGCTTGAGCACCGCCGTGTTCCCGCACGCGAGCGCCGGGGCGATCTTCCAGGCGAGCATGAGCAGCGGGAAGTTCCAGGGGATGACCTGGCCGATGACGCCGAGCGGCCTCGGGTCGGCGCCGAGGCCCGCGTAGGCGAGTTTGTCGGCCCAGCCCGCGTGGTAGAAGAAGTGCTGCGCCGCGGTGGGCACGTCGAAGTCGCGGGTCTCCTTGATGGGCTTGCCGTTGTCGAGGGACTCGGCGACGGCGAACTCGCGGGCCTTCTCCTGCAGCAGCCGGGCGATCCGGAACAGGTACTTGCCCCGCTCCGCGCCGCTCATGGGGCCCCACACGGTCTCCTGCGCGCGGCGGGCGGCGGCGACGGCGGCCTGGACGTCGGCCTCGCCGGCCTCGGCCACGGTGAACAGGACCTCCTCAGTGGAGGGGTTCACGGATTTGAAGTCGGCGCCGTCGGCGGCGTCGGTGAACTCCCCGTCGACGAACAGCCCGTAGTGCTCTTTGATCTGGGGCCGCACCGACTCGGGTGCGGGCGCGTACTCGAACATCGCTTAGTCCACCGTCACGTAGTCGGGGCCGGAGTAGTGGCCGGTCTTGAGCTTCTGGCGCTGCATGAGCAGGTCGTTGAGGAGGCTCGAGGCGCCGAAGCGGAACCACTCGCTGGAGAGCCAGTCGTCGCCGAGGACCTCGTTGACGCACACCAGGTATTTGATGGCGTCCTTGGTGCCCCGGATGCCGCCCGCGGGCTTGACGCCGACCTGGACGCCCGTGAGCGCCCGGTAGTCGCGCACGGCCTGCAGCATCAGCAGCGTCACCGGGAGGGTGGCGTTCACGCCCACCTTGCCGGTGGAGGTCTTGATGAAGTCGGCCCCGGCGTACATGGCGAGCCAGGAGGCGCGGCGCACGTCGTCGTAGGTGACGAGCTCGCCGGTCTCGAGGATGACCTTGAGGCGGGCGTCGCCGCTGGCGGCTTTGACGGCCTTGATCTCGTGGAAGACCCGTTCGAGGTCACCGGCGAGGAACGCGCCGCGGCTGATGACCATGTCGATCTCGTCGGCTCCGGCGCGCACCGCCGCTTCGGTGTCGGCGAGCCGCACGTCGAGGGGCACCTGCCCGGCGGGGAACCCGGTGGCCACGGAGGCGACCTTCACCGCGGAGCCTTTGAGGGCCTCGGCGGCGACGGACACCATCGAGGGGTAGACGCAGACGGCCGCGGTCGAGGGCGCGTCGCCGTCGGGACGGAGCGCCTTGGCGGCGAGCGACCGGACCTTCCCGGGCGTATCGGCGCCTTCCAGCGTGGTGAGGTCGATCATGCTGATGGCGAGATCGATGGCTTTCGCCTTCGACTCGGCCTTGACCGAGCGGGTGGCGAGCCCCGCCGCGCGCGCTTCGAGGCCTACCGCGTCGACGCCGGGGAGGGCGCGGACGAGGGAGGCGGCCTCGGCGCCGCTCAAAATTGATCCCATGACTGGATGATATCCGTATCCTGGCTGTACGCACGCGCGGCTCGCAAGCTTCGCCGCGTGTTCGGCTCAGACTGTGGTGACCAGCTCACATTAGCGCGGCGAACTGGGCGTTAAGGTTGGGAACCGTGGATGTCAAGATCGTCGAACACCCGCTCGCCGCAGAACGGCTTACCGCCATGCGGGACGAGCGCTCGGACTCGCCAAGGTTCCGGGCTGCCCTGCACGAGCTCACAACAATGCTCGTCTACGAGGCCACGCGCGACGTGGCCGTGACCGAATACGAGATCAGGACCCCCGTGGCGCCAGCCAAGGGGTTCCGGCTCGGGAACCCTCCGCTGCTCGTCCCGGTGCTGCGCGCCGGGCTCGGCATGGCCGACGCGGCGCAGGCGATGATCCCCGACGCCTCGATGGGCTTTGTGGGCCTGGCCCGCGACGAGGAGACCCATGAGCCGTACGCCTACATGGAGTCCCTGCCCGACGACCTGGCCGGCCGCCATGTCATCGTCCTGGACCCGATGGTCGCCACCGGCGGTTCGCTGCTGCGCTGCTGCGAGATGATCGCCTCGCGCGGCTGCACCGACATCGACCTGATCTCGGTCCTGTGCGCGCCCGCCGGGCTCGCGAAGCTCGACGCCTCGGGCATCGCCATGAAGATGACGACCGCCGCGGTCGACCCCGAGCTCAACGGCAAGGCCTACATCGTCCCCGGCCTGGGCGACGCGGGCGACCGCCAGTTCGGCGCCTACCGCCGCTTCTAGCAACGCGACAGGGGCCCGGCTGGAACAGCCGGGCCCCTGTCGCGTGCGCGTCTAGTGCGGGACGCCGAGGACCGCGGCGATCTCGGCCTTCAAGGCCTCCACGCTGGCGCGGGCGCGTTCGCGGGCGGCGGCGAGGTCGCCGCCGACGTCCTCGCGGACCTCCAGGTACGCCTTCAGTTTCGGCTCGGTGCCGCTGGGGCGGCAGACGACGCGGGCGTTGGCGGTGGTCACGGTGACCACGTCGGCGTCGGGGAGCCGGTCGAGGTATTCGGTGACGGGCTCGTCGAGGAGCGACGTGGGCTGGTGGGCCCGCAGGCGCTTCATGCACGCGTCGATCTCGCTGAGGTCGTCCACCCGCACCGAGAGCTGGCCGGTCTCGTAGACGCCGAACTCCTCGGCGAGCTCGTCGAGGCGGTCCTGGAGGGTCGCCATCCGGGCGGCCTGCCCGGCCGCGATCTCGCTGACGACGAGGGAGGCGGAGATGCCGTCCTTGTCGCGCAGGAACTCCGGGGCGACGCAGTAGCCGAGGGCCTCTTCGAACGCGAACGCGAGGTCGGCGTTGGTGCGGGCCAGCCATTTGAAGCCGGTGAGGGTCTCCATGTAGCCGAAGCCGCGCCGCTCGCACATCGCCTTGAGCTGCGTGGTGGAGACGATGGTGGTCGCGTAGGTGCCCTTGCGGCCCTTGCGCATCCAGTGGTCGGCGAGGAGCACGCCCACTTCGTTGCCGCTGAGCTGGCGCCAGGAGCCGTCGCCGGTGGGGACGGCGACGGAGCAGCGGTCGGCGTCGGGGTCGAGGGCGAGCGCCACGTCGGCGCCCTCTTCGATCGCGAGGGCTTTGAGCAGGTCGATCGCGCCGGGCTCTTCCGGGTTGGGGAAGGCGACGGTGGGGAAGTCGGCGTCGGGTTCAGCCTGTTCGGCGACGAGGGTCGGGGCGGGGAATCCGGCCCGCTCCATGGCTTTGACCAGGGTGGCGCCGCCGACGCCGTGCATCGGGGTGGCGACGGACGCGAGGCGCTTGGGGTCGTCGGGGTCGACGACGGTGGCGACCGCCGCCAAGTATTCGTCCACGATGGACTCGTCGAGGGTCTCGCCTTCGTCGCCGAGGGGGATCTCGGAGAGCGGCCCGAGCGCTTCGATCGCGGCTTCGATCTCGGTGTCGGCGGGCGGGACGATCTGCGCGCCCGCGCCGAGGTCGCCGCCGAGTTCGCGGCCGAGGTAGACCTTGTACCCGTTGTCCTGCGGCGGGTTGTGGCTGGCGGTCACCTGGACGGCGGCCGCGGCGTCGAGTTTCGTGACGGCGTAGGCGGTCACGGGCGTCGGGAGCGTCCCGGGCATGACGAGGGCGCGGCGGCCGGAGCCGGTGACGACGCGCGCGGTCTCGGCGGCGAAGGCGCGGCTGCCGTGGCGGGCGTCGTAGCCGATGACCACGGGCCCTTCCGCGCCTTTGGCGTCGAGCCAGTTCGCGAGGCCAGCGGCGGCGGCGCGCACGACGGCGAGGTTCATGCCGTTCGGTCCGGCGCGCAGCGGGCCGCGCAGGCCCGCGGTGCCGAACTTGAGGCGCCCGGCGAAGCGGTCGGCGAGCTCGGGGGCCGTCGCGGGCAGGCCGTCGAGCAGCCGGTACAGCTCGTCCCGGGAGGTCTTGTCAGGGTCGTCGGTGATCCACTGCAGCACATCGGTGCGCAGCGCATCCAGGTTCATCTCCTCGGTCATGCGGAAATCGTCGCATACGCGCATGACGGGAGGCACCTGTTGCGGACGGTGTGGCCTCAGCCGGTCGTGAACGACGCCACGGCCTCGTTGTACACCTGCTGTGATAGGTCCCATGCATCGGCGTCGCCGGAGACGAACACGCCGAACGTGGTGCCGTCGCCCGCGTCGACGAGCGCCCAGATCGAGTGCCGGTCGGCGCCGGTCTCGTCGAGGTTGGTGCCGGTGTACTCGAGGACGGTGCCGTCCATGCCGCCGAACGCGGCGTCCTCGAGCCGGACCTGCTCGAGGTTCTCCATCTCGCTGGGCAGGCCGTCCCAGTACGTGCTCAGGTGGTCCTCGGTGCCGTCGGCGCCTTTGTCGGAGCCGAAGTAGAACCGCACCCACTGGGTCTGGTCGTCGGGGTTGTAGTACGACACGAAGTCGTCGCCGGTCTCGCCCGCGGCCCAGTCCGCGGGGTAGTTCGCGGTGAAGCCGTCGCCTTCGTGGGTCTCGGTCTCGAACGCCGGGCCCTCGCCGCCGTCGCCTTCGCCCTCGCCTTCGGATTCGCCGCCCTCGCCGGCGGACTCCTCCCCGGTGCTCTCGGACGCGCCCGGGTCCCCGCCGCCGCCGGTGTCGCCGAGCAGGAGCTTGTAGGCGCCCCAGCCGAGGACGAGCGCGAGCAGCACGCAGATGACGATGACCGAAGTGGACTTCCACACGTTCCCGGCCGGTTCCGGCTCGGGTTCGCGTTCGCGGACGTTCGGACGCGGGCCGGTGCGCGGCGGCGACACGTCCTGGTAGGCGGCCTGCTGCTGGAACGGCGGCGACTGCTGCGGGATCCCGCCCGTGCCGAGCGGCCCGGCCAGCAGCGACTGGAGCTCCTGCCGCACCTGCGGCAGCGGCGCGCGCTGCTGCGGGTCCTTCGCGAGCATCCCGCCGATGAGCGGCGTGAGGGGCCCGGCGTGGCGCGGGCTCTCGGGCGGCTCCTGCACGACCGCGCGCATGGTAGAGACGGCGTCGCCGCGGTCGAACGGCGGGCGGCCCTCGACGGCCGCGTACAGGGTCACGCCGAGGCTGAACACGTCGCTGGCGGGTTCGGCCGGGTGCCCGACGGCCCGCTCGGGCGCGATGTAGTGCGCCGAGCCGAGGACCTTCCCGGGCGTGGTGCCGCCCGAGACCTGATGCTGCTGCGCCGCACCGAAGTCGGAGAGGACGCAGCGCCCGTCGGTGGAGATGAGCACGTTCCCGGGCTTGATGTCGCGGTGGATGATCCCCGCGTCGTGCGCGGCCTGCAGCGCCCCGACCAGCGCGAGGCCGATCTTCGCGGCGACGCGCGGCGCGAGCGGCCCGTCCTGCGTCAGGATCTCGGCCAGGCTGCGGGCCTGCAAGAGCTCCATGACGATCCACGGCAGCCCGGCGTGCTCGACGACGTCGAAGATCCGGATGATCGACGGGTGCGACAGCGCCGCGGCGATCTGCGCTTCGCGGCGGGACCGGTCGATGAGCTGCACGCGTTCGGGCGCGGGCAGGTCCGGCGGCAGGAACACCTCTTTGAGGGCTACCTCGCGGCGCAGCACCATGTCCTGGGCGCGCCACACGGACCCGTTGCCGCCCTTGCCGACCAGGTCCACGAGCTGGTAGCGGTCGGCGACGAGGTCGCCGGGCCCGGCCCGGTTGCCGGTGCGCGCCGGCCCGCCGGGGGCGCGCTCGCCGCCGACGGCGAAGCTCTGGCCGAGGTTCCCGTAGTTGCCGTACGAGGAGCTGTGCCGGTACGAGGAGTCCCCGTACGAGTCGCCGCCGTACGCGTCGCGGTTGAAGCCGGGGTTCGACTGCCCGTACGGGGGATTCGACTGCCCGAAACCGGGGTTCGACTGGCCGTACGGCTCCCGCCCCGCATCCGGCCCGGACGCCTGGCCCGAGCGGTACGGATCCGACCCGGTGAACCTTGCCCCGAACGAGGGGTGCGGGTCGGCGCCGCCGAGCTCCGCTCCGTACGATGCACCATAAGAGCCACCAGAGAACCCTTGGGGCTCTTGGGGGTCAGGGGAGTACCGAGGGGGCGGTACCGCGCCGGGGCGGGGGTCCTCATATGCTCCGGGACCACCGCGACCGTAGTCAGATGAGTACGTCATTCGGTCACTCCTCGCGAGGGATCCCCACTAGTCTGCCGTGTCCGGGCCGACCGGTCGGTACCGGGCCCATTTACGGCTCGCTAGCTTCGCCGAGGCTGTTTGCGTAACCAGTAGCGAGCGTGCCGTAAGGGGCGGGCGGCCTCGGGCGCGGCAACGCCCCCGGGAACGGATCGGAGCTTCCCGAAGGCGCAGTACAACCCCTAGGATGGCAGCCATGCAGTCGTCACCGCAAGGCCGCGACGGAATCGAGATCCGGCCCGTCTACGGACCCGAAGACGCCTCGGCGGACCTCCCGGACCGACTCGGCGAACCCGGTTCCTTCCCCTACACGCGCGGCGTCCACCCCTCCATGTACACCTCCAAGCCCTGGACGATGCGCCAGTACGCCGGGTTCGCCACCGCCGCGGAGTCCAACCGCCGCTACCGCGACCTCCTCGAGGCCGGCACCACCGGGCTCTCCGTCGCCTTCGACCTGCCCACCCAGATGGGCTACGACTCCGACGCGCCCGAAGCCGCCGGCGAGGTCGGCAAGGTCGGCGTCGCCGTCGACTCCATCGCCGACATGCGCGTCCTCTTCGGAGGCATCCCCCTCGACGAGGTCTCCACCTCGATGACCATCAACGCCCCCGCCGCCGTCCTCCTCCTGCTCTACCAGCTCGTCGCCGAAGAGCAGGGCGCCGACCCGCGCTCCCTGCGCGGCACCATCCAGAACGACATCCTCAAGGAGTACATCGCGCGCGGCACCTACATCTTCCCGCCCGCGCCCAGCCTCCGCCTCGTCGCCGACACCTTCGCGTACTGCGCCGCCGAACTGCCGCAATGGAACACGATCTCCATCTCCGGCTACCACATGGCCGAGGCCGGCGCCACCGCCGCGCAGGAGCTCGCGTTCACCCTCGCCGACGGCATCGAATACGTCAACTGCGCCATCGACGCCGGACTCGACGTCGACGCCGTCGCCCCCCGCCTCTCCTTCTTCTTCGTCGCCCGCTCCACGATCCTCTCCGAAGTCGCCAAGTTCCGGGCCGCCCGCCGCCTCTGGGCCCGCATCATGCGCGACCGCTTCGGCGCCAAAGACCCCCGCTCGATGAAGCTCCGCTTCCACACCCAGACCGCCGGCGTCGAACTCACCGCCCAGCAGCCCGAAGTGAACCTCGCCCGCGTCACCGTCCAAGCCCTCGCCGCCGTCCTCGGCGGCACCCAGTCCCTCCACACCAACGCCTACGACGAGGCCATCGCCCTCCCCACCGACAACTCCGCCCGCCTCGCCCTCCGCACCCAGCAGGTCATCGCGAACGAGACCGACCTCACCGCCACCGTCGACCCCTTCGCCGGCTCCTACGCCGTCGAAGCCCTCACCGACGCCGTCGAAGCCGAAGCGCTCCGCCTCATCGACGCGGTCTTCGCCCACGGCTCCGCCGTCGCCGCCATCGAAGCGGGCTTCCAGAAGAGCGAGATCGAACGCAGCGCCTACGAGACCGCCAAACGCATCGACTCCGGCGAGCAGATTGTCGTCGGCGTCAACGCCTACACCCTGAACGGCGACGAAGCGCCCTACAAGCCGCTCAAAGTGGACCCGGCCATCGAAGCCGCCCAGGTCGCGCGCCTCACCGCCCACCGCGCCGCCCGCGACGCCGCCGCCCTCGAGACCGCGCTCGCCGCCGTCACGGCCGCCGCCGCCGGCACCGACAACATCCTCTACCCGCTCAAGACCGCGCTCGCCGCCGGCGCCACCGTCGGCGAAGTCTGCACCGCACTCGCCGCCGAATGGGGACGGTACGTACCGACCGACAATTGGTGACCGCCCCAATACCCGCAGTCGAAGCGCACAATGCGTCTGTCGCCGAATTCCCGATCCGGGGAAACACTGGTCGGCGGACGCGCGAAGGCCAGAAATGCGCGTCCGTGTTCTGTATGAAAATCGGATCTCGGCCGTAACTTATCGGCTCGGCAAGCGTTATGCCTCATGACAGCGGGTACGCCTCAAGAGTCGTGACCGCATGTCGTGCAACCGTCACCACTGGCTCGGGGACCAGTAACGGCTCAGCCGACTCGCGGCTCGCAAGCGCCGCCGAGGGGGCTGGCAGGGAGGCGGCAGCCGGGCGTCGCTCATCACGGCGCTGGCCGCAACGGAGCGCGATCGGATTAAGCTTGCCGGATCGCCCTCCATTGGCTTTGATCCTCGAACGCGAATTGCGAGGCGCGAAGGAATGTTTACGCTCACTGCGGAGAAAGTCGTCGAGATGGGTATCGCCACAACATCCAATGAGCCTCGCCCGAGCGCGATCGCGCCCGAGTCGTGTCTCGTGGTACCCGGTGCCCTTCCCTCGTTCGACAGTTCCGGCAACGCCGCTGAGGAGCAGGCCATGTCCACGTCGCTGCCCGAGTTCCTGGACGGCTGGCTGGCCGCCCACACGGGCGAGATCATCGCGGCCCGCCGCCACATCCACGCGAACCCGCGCCTGTCCCGCCAGGAGCACGACACCGCGGACTTCGTGGCCGCGCGCCTCGCCGAAGCCGGTCTCGACCCGCAGCTCATCCCCGACGGCACCGGACTCACCTGCGACATCGGCACCGGCGACCGCGTGATCGCCATCCGCGCCGACATGGACGCGCTGCCGATCCAGGACCCGAAGCAGGTCCCGTACCGCTCCACCGTCCCCGGCGTCACCCACGCCTGCGGCCACGACGCCCACACCGCGATGCTCATCGGCCTCGGCCGGGTCCTCGCCGAACTCGAACGGCTCGAAGGCCTACCGGGCCGCTTCCGGCTCGTGTTCCAGCCGTCCGAGGAGCAGTTCCCGTCCGGCGCGCCCACGATGATCAAGTACGGGGCGCTGCAGGACGTCGCCGCGATCTTCGCGTTCCACTGCGACCCGCAGTTCCAGGCCGGGAAGATCGCCGTCCGCAACGGGCCCCTGACGGCCGCGTGCGACGTCATGGAAGTCCGCATGACCGGCCGCGGCGGCCACACCTCCCGCCCGCACCTGACCTCCGACCTCGTCAACGCCATCGGGCGTGTCGTCGTCGACGTGCCCGCGCTCGTGACCCGCCGCCTGGACCCGCGCCAGTCCGTCGCGATCGTCTTCGGCGCGGTCCAGGCCGGCGAGGCCGCGAACGCGATCCCGCAGGAGGCCCTCGCGCGCGCTACGGTCCGCGTGCACGGCCGCGAGACCTGGGACATGATCCCCGACCTCGTGCAGGAGGTGACCCGCTCGGTCGCCCGCGCCTCCGGCGTCGAATGCGAGATCGACTACCGCCGCGGCGTCCCGCCGGTCGTCAACGACCGCCTCGCCTCCGCGATGTTCGCCGGCGCCACCGCCGCCGCGCTCGGCGACGAAGCCGTCGCCGAAGCCCCGATGTCCATGGGCGGCGAGGACTTCGCGTACTACCTCGAGCAGGTCCCCGGCGCGATGGCCCGCCTCGGCGTCGGCCGCCCCGGCGAGCACCTCGACATCCACCAGGGCAACTTCGACATCGACGAGACCGCCCTCGCCCACGGCATCCGCGTCATGACCCACACCGTCCTCGCCGCGGCCGCCAGCCCCGCCTTCTGAAGCAGCGCAGACCGATCGGGGGAGCCGCGAAGCGGCTCCCCCGACGGCGTACCACGAACATGAACGGAGCGTCCCGGCAAGACGGGCATCCGAAGGCACCCCGTTACCCGACGTACCCGCCGGGTGCGACGGCTCCGACCGGGTAAGACAGCGCTACTCGGCGGTCGGCCGCTTCCGCAGCGCCTCCACATAATCCTGCGGCGCACCCGCCGCCTCGGCCGCGCGCATGATCTCGTCCAGATACCACTGGCTCGGCAGCCCGCCCTCGAAACCCTCGAACACGTACAGCCACACCGGCCGGTTCGCCTCCAGCGTCGCCGCCTGCGTATGCATCTTCCGATACAGCCCCGAGTTCAACCCCTCGAGCTCGTCGAGGACCTGCCGGTCCGCCGGATCCAGGTCGTAGAGCGCCACGAACACCCGCTCGCCCGGCGACTCCACCACCGTGGCCACCGCCGTCTCCGAGCCCAGGTCGGCATTGCCGAAGGTCAGGCGCCAGCCTTCCAACCAGCCAGTCCCCACCAGCGGCGACCGCGGGCAAGTGGCGCGCATTCGGGCAGGGTCGAGATTCGAGCCATACGCGGCATAGAGATGCACGACTCGAAGATACCCTTAAACCAGCCCGCACTGAAGCATCCCGAACACCGAAAGGCGCACCGTGGCACGAGTAGCGATCATCGGCGGAGGCCCGGCCGGGTACGAAGCCGCCCTCGTAGCGGCCCAACTCGGCGCCGACGTCACCCTCATCGAGGCCACCGGAGCGGGCGGCGCCTGCGTCCTCTCCGACTGCGTGCCCTCCAAGACCTTCATCGCCGCCTCCTCCGTCCTCACCGAGATCCACGAATCCAGCGAACTCGGCGTCGGCACCAAAGAAGCCACCGCCGACCCCGCCGCCGTCAACGGCCGCGTCCGCCGCCTCGCCACCCAGCAGTCCGCCGACATCGCCCAGAAACTCGTCAACGCCGGCGTCGACATCGTCTACGGCCGCGGCGCACTCCGCGTCGACAAGGGCTACAACTACCTCCACGAACTCCACATCGTCCCCATCGAAGGCGACCCCTACGACACCGACGCCGACGTCATCCTCATCGCCACCGGCGCCACCCCCCGCACCCTCACCTCCGCCCCCGTCGACGGCGAACGCATCCTCACCTGGCGCCAGCTCTACGACCTCAAAGAACTCCCCGAACACCTCATCGTCGTCGGCTCCGGCGTCACCGGCGCCGAATTCGCCTCCGCCTACCTCGCCATGGGCTCCAACGTCACCCTCATCTCCTCCCGCGACCGCGTCATGCCCCACGAAGACGCCGAAGCCGCCGAAACCGTCGGCCGCGTCTTCGTCCGCCGCGGCATGGACGTCCGCAACCACTCCCGCGCCGCCGCCGCCCGCCGCACCGACAACGGCGTCGAAGTCGAACTCGACGACGGCACCGTCATCGAAGGCACCCACGCCCTCATCTGCGTCGGCTCCATCCCCAACTCCGACAACCTCGGCCTCCACGCCTACGGCGTCACCGTCGACGAACGCGGCTTCATCCCCGTCGACAAGGTCTCCCGCACCAACGTCCCCGGCGTCTACGCCGCCGGCGACGTCACCGGCGTCCACGCCCTCGCCTCCGTCGCCGCCATGCAGGGCCGCATCGCCATCTGGCACGCCCTCGGCGAAGCCGTCCGCCCCATCAAACTCGCCCACGTCGCCGCGAACGTCTTCACCGACCCCGAACTCGCCTCCGTCGGCGTCACCCAGGCCGACGTCGACTCCGGCAAAGTCGACTGCCGCGGCGTCCTCCTCCCCTTCGCCTCCAACCCCCGCGCCAAAATGGTCGACCGCACCGAAGGCTTCGTGAAGCTCTTCGCCTGGAACTCCTCCGGCATCGTCGCCGGCGGCGTCGTCGTCGGCTCCCGCGCCTCCGAACTCATCACCCCGATCGCGCTGGCCGTGGAGCAGCGGCTCACGGTCGAGCAGGTCGCGCGGACGTTCACGATCTACCCGTCCCTGTCGGGCTCGGTCGCCGAGGCCGCCCGCCAGCTCATGGAGTTCTGACCGAGCAGGCGCAGAGGGGGGGGGGCCGGGGGCGGGGGGGGGGGCCCCCGCCGGGGCTGGGGGGGGGGAGGGGG
>NZ_JAPZVP010000002.1:92131-96958 GCF_027622875.1 Glycomyces luteolus
CCGTGCTGGGTGGGTGGGCCCCGGGGGCCCCCCCCCGGGGCCCCCCTCGGCGCGTCTGCGCTACTCGAAGGTCTCGACCCGCAGGTGGCGGATCATGTGGACGTCGGTGGCCCCGCCGGTGGAGGCGGCGAACCCGAACTTGAACGTGTCGGGCGCGGCGGTCGGCATCGTGGCCTCCAGGACCCGCTCCCAGCCCGAGGAGGCCTCGGCGCCGCCGTTCATGAAGTCGATGTCGACGGTGACCTTCGGCATCGCGTCGTTCGAGACCTTCAGCTTGACGAGGCGCTTGGCGTCATCGACGGCGGTGCCGCGCAGGCTCGCGGGGAATGCCGTGCCGTAGAGGTCGCCGTTGTTGACCGTGTCGACCACCTCGTCGGTGGCGGTGGTGTCCAGCAGGCAGTAGCCGCGGAGGCCCGAGCCGGGCCCGCGCAGCGCCACGTTGTCGGGCGCGCGGTTCATCTCGATCCGCAGATGGGCCGGGGCCTGCTGATCGGCCGGGCAGCCGGTGCCGCGGCCCTCGGTGTCCGCCGAGAAGTTCCCCCACGCGTCCAGGCCGAGGCCGAGGTAGCCGCCCTCGATACCGGGGTTGTCGCCGAGCTGGGCGTAGCCGAGGCTGCCGCCGTACGCGCCGACCTCGGCGAGGTCGGTGTCGCCGTCGACGATGAAGAACGAGATGCCGTCGGCGTGCGTGCCGCCGTACTGGTACTGCGCGAACGTGACCTCGATGCCGCCTTCGTTCTCGAGGGGTTCGTTGTACACGACGCCGCCGTAGGCGAACTGGGAGGCGTCGGTGAGCTGCAGGAAGCCCGGCTGCTTCCCGGCCTCGGCGACCGGTCCCGAGGCCTGGTCGGCGCAGGAGTCGAACTCGTGCTCGCCGCCCACGACGGTGTTCGCCGTCAGGCACGCGTTGAGGGAGTAGAAGTTCGGGTCGCCGACGCTGTCGCCGGTGAAGTCCTCGGTGACGAGCAGCTGCTTCGCCTCCGCCTGCTCCTCCTCGCCCGCCGCTTCCGCCCCGGCCACGGCCGGCAGCGCCACGAGCGTCGCCGCGAGCATCATCGAACCCGCCCCGAACTTGGCAATGCGTTTCACAGGAGCTCCTTCGGTCTGCGCCGCGCAGCGCCGACGGCGCCGCACGAAATCCACGGCCCGGCGAACACGGGCCGATTACACAGTGAAACTATATGAACACCAAGGGCAATGATGTCCGTTCAGGTAACTATGGACAGTCCACACAGGGCGGCGCGGCCGCGGCGGCCGAACCGGGCCGCCGCGACCTGTCCGTTCCCGGAACCTTGCCCCGCCCCCCCCCGGGGGGGGGGGCGGGGGGCCCCCCCCCCCCCCCCCGCCCCCGCCCCGCCGAGGCTCACGCCTCAGGCATCCCTGCGGCGCATCGCGAGCCAGCCGCCCACGAGCGCCGCCGCCGTCCACAGCACCAGGATCGCGATCCCCTCCCAAGGCCCGTAATCCCGCCCGAACTGCGGATCACCCGGCCGCGTCATATGCATGATCACCATGCCCACCTGGTCAGGGAAATACTGCACCACCGGCTTCACCGCCTCCAGATTCCCCAGACCCTGCCCCGAGAGGAACAGCACCGGCAGCAAGACCGACAACGAGACCACCGTGCTGCGCAACATCACCGCCACGCACGCCGTGAACACGCTCAACAGCGTCAAGTGGATCCAGCCGCCCAGCAGCGCCTCGACCGTCCACCACTCGCTCAACGGCGCCGCCGCCCCACCGATCACCAGCCGGACCAGGCCGTACACCGCCAACTCCACGACCAGCGCCGCGACGGCGACCGTGACCCCGATGGCCGTCATCTTCGCCGCGAACAGCCTCCCGCGCGAGGGCACCGCCGCCAGCGACGCCCGGATCGTCCCCGTCGAGAACTCCGCACCCACCATCGCCACCGCGAACGTCACCAGCACCAGCTGCGCCGTCAGCAGCCCGAAGAAGACCGGCAGCAGCGCATCAGCCGCCGGACCGCCCGCACTGAACCCGTTCGCGACCACCCATCCCAGCCCGAGCGCCACGAACGCGAACAGCCCCAACGTCACCGCAGTCGACCGCACCGACCGGATCTTCACCCACTCCGCGGAAGCCGCCCGCACGAACCCGCTCATCGCCGTCCCCCCGACCGGAACTCGACCGACGCACCCGTCAACCGCATGAACGCCTCCTCCAGACTCGCCCCGGCGCCGTCCGCACCGGCATGCGCCGCGATGAACTCCTCCGTCGACGTATCCGCCAGCAGCCGACCGCGCCCGATGACCACCAGATGATCCGCCGTCAACGCCATCTCCGACATGAGATGGCTCGACACCAGCACCGTCCGCCCCTCCGCCGCGAGACCCCGCACGAGATGCCGGATCCACACCACCCCCTCCGGATCCAGACCGTTCACCGGCTCATCCAGAATCAGCACCCCCGGATCCCCCAGCAGCGCCGCCGCCACACCGAGACGCTGCTTCATCCCCAGCGACAGCGCCCCCGCGCGCTTCCGCGCGACCCCCGCCATCCCCGTCGCCTCCAGCACCTCGCCGATCCGCCGCTCCCCGATACCGTTGCTGCGCGCCAACCAGCGCAGATGCTCCCGCACACTCCGCGTCGGATGCAGATCACCCGCATCCATCAGCGCGCCGACCGCCGTCAACGGCCGATCCAGCGACGCATACGGCCGCCCGTTCACCCTCGCGAACCCGCCCGACGGCCGATCGAGACCCAGCACCAGCCGGATCGTGGTGGACTTGCCCGCGCCGTTCGGCCCGAGGAACCCGGTCACCCGGCCCGGCTCCACCGTGAACGACAGATCGTCGACGGCCGTGCCGCCCCGATACCGCTTCGTCAAATTCCTGACTTCGATCATCACGCCACCGTACGAACCCCAGCACGACCCCGACAGTCCCCGAACGTCGCCCGAAACAGCGACGAAAGCGAACACGCCACCAGACCGCCCCGCCCCGCACCATGCGTACCCTGGCCCCATGAGAGGCCTCCTCGGAGCCGTCGCGATCGTCCTCGCCGAATTCGCGCTCCTCGCCACCCTGCCCGCTGGGCCCCTACCCGCCGGCATCCTCGCCCTGCTCGCCGCCGCCGTCGTCATCGCCCTCTGGCAGCGCCACCGCCGCTCGATACGCGAACAGGAAGTCGCCGTCGAACGCGAGCGACTCCGCATCGCCCGCGACATGCACGACCGGATCGGACGCCGCCTCGGCCTCGCCGCAGTCCAAGCCGCCGCCCTCGAAGTCCAAGAGACCGACCCCGAACGCCGCGCCGACGCCCGCCGAGTCGGCGACACCGTACGCGCCGCAGTCGAAGACCTCCACAGCCTCGTCACCCTCCTACGCCGTCCTGGCCCCCACTCCACTCTCCACAATGCCGCATCCGACAGCACCGCCCCCTTCGACCAGACCGAAGCCGCAACCCTCACCGCCGCATTCATCGAAGCCGGCGTCACCGTCGAACTCCACCACGAAGGCGAACCCCGCCCACTCCCGCCCGCGACCGCACGCGCCGCCTACGCCGCACTCGAAGAAGGCCTCGCCAACGCCGCCAAACACGCACCAGGCGAACCCGTACGCGCCCAAATCACCTGGGAGGCCGACACCCTCCTCGTCACCGTCGACAACCCCCTCAGCACCACCGCACCAGCCGACCTCCCCGGCGGACACGGACTCACCGGCCTCAAAGAACGCATCGACGCGGCAGGCGGCCTCATCGACACCCGCGCCGACGACGGCCGCTTCCGACTCAGCGCGATGCTCCCCCTCCCCGCCCCGCGCCCGCAACTCCCGCGCGCCGCCCGAGCCGCCGCCATCGGCACCGTCGTCCTGCTCCTCGTACTGCTCCCACTCACCTCGATCGCAGGAGTCCAGACCGGATGACCCGAGTCGTGATCGCCGACGACGAACCACTCGTGGTCGAAGGCGTCCGCACCGTCCTCGAAACAGCGGGCATCACGGTCGCCGCCACCGCCCACAACGGACGCGACGCGCTGGCGGCCGTCGAGCGGCATCGGCCGGAAGTGGCCCTCCTCGACCTGCAGATGCCGGGACTCGGTGGCCTGGCGGTGGTCGAGCGGCTGAGCGCCGCATCGCCGGCGACGCGGGCGCTGGTGCTGACCTCCTTCGGGGATCAGGGGAACGTGCTGTCGGCGGTGGAGGCGGGTGCGGCGGGATTCGTGCTGAAGACCTGCGTCCCAGAGGAACTGGTGACGGCGGTGAAGGCCGTGGCGGCGGGGGAGGCGTATCTGTCCCCGGTGGTGACCCGGATGGTGCTGGGGCTGGTCGCCCCCGAGTCGGCGCCGCGGCGCCGGGACGCGGTGGAGCGCGTCGCGAAGCTGGCCGCCCGCGAGCGCGAGGTCCTGGAGCTGGTCGCCGAGGGCCTGTCGAACGCGGAGATCGCCGGGCGAGTGCACATGAGTGAGGCGACGGTGAAGACCTATGTGAGCCGGGTCCTCGCGAAACTCGGCTGCGCCAACCGGGTCCAGGCGGCAATGCTGGCAAGGGACGCGAGAAACTGACGGACCCATCGCACTACAGCAAACCCTCCAAAGTTGTCCACAGCCTTCCGAACAGGCAAAATAGCAACCACTCACATAGTTATCCACAGGCTGGAAATCGGTGCTTGGCACTGGTGCCCGGACCTGTGACAGTTAGTAGATAAAAAACGTCTACTTCGCCGGCAGGTGGAAGTGCGGAGTGGCGGACCGGCCCTTGCAGGACCGGCGGCAGTAGTGGGAATCCCGGGAGCCGCCCCCGAAGACCGCGCGCGGGTGCACCCGCGCGCGGCTCCGGCCAGGACCCCGCGCGAGGAGCGCGGGGG
>NZ_JAPZVP010000002.1:96968-127139 GCF_027622875.1 Glycomyces luteolus
CCCCGCGGCCCCCCCCCCCCCCCCGCGGGCCCCCCCCCCGCCCCCCCCGGGGGGGGGGGGGGCCCCCCCCCCCCCCGCGGGGCCCCCCGCACCGAACCCGCACCGAACCCGCATCGGCACGCCCGGGCGAACGCTCGATGGGCAAACGCGAAGGCCCGCCTCCTCTTCCGAGGAAACGGGCCCGGGCCTTGCTTGATCGCCTACCAGCTGCTGGGGACCGGGGCGCCTTCCGTGTATCCCGCCGCCGACTGCACGCCGATCGCCGCGCGCTCGTGGAATTCTTCCAGGTTCGTCGCACCGGCATAGGTCGCCGCCGAGCGGACGCCGGCCACGATCGAGTCGAGCAGGTCCTCCACGCCGGGGCGCTTCTGGTCCAGGTACATCCGGCCGGTCGAGATGCCCTCTTCGAACAGGGCCTTGCGCGCCTGGTCGAAGGACGAGTCGCTCGAGCTGCGGGCCTTCACGGCCCGCGCCGAAGCCATGCCGAAGGACTCCTTGAAGGCCCGACCGTCCACGTCGTAGTGCATGTCGCCGGGGGACTCGTGCGTCCCGGCGAACCACGAGCCGATCATGACGTTCGAGGCGCCCGCGGCCAGCGCCAGGGCGACGTCGCGCGGGTGGCGCACACCGCCGTCGGCCCACACGTGCCTGCCGTAGCGGCGCGCGGTGGCGGAGCATTCGAGGACCGCGGAGAACTGGGGGCGTCCGACGCCGGTCATCATCCGCGTGGTGCACATGGCGCCGGGCCCGACGCCGACCTTCACGATGTCGGCGCCCGCGTTGATGAGGTCGGTCGCACCCTCGGCGGTGACGACGTTGCCCGCGGCGATCGGCAGGTGCGGGGCGGCGTCGCGCACGAGCTTGAGCGCGTCGAGCATCTTCTCCTGGTGGCCGTGGGCGGTGTCGACGACGATCACGTCGGCGCCGGCCTCCACGAGCGCCGCGGCTTTGCCGTTGACGTCGCCGTTGATGCCGATGGCGACGGCGATGCGGAGCTTGCCGTTCGCGTCGGTGTTCGGCCGGTAGATGGTGTTGCGCAGGGCTCCGGCGCGGGTGAGCACGCCGTGGAGGCGGCCCTCGGCGTCGAGCACGGGCGCGAGCTTGACGTTGGCGTCCTCGAGGACCTTGAACGCTTCGGCGTTCGAGAGCCCCATGGGCAGGGTGACGAGCCGGTCGGAGGCGACCTGTTCGAGCTGGGTGAAGCGGTCGACGCCGCGGCAGTCGGCTTCGGTGACGACGCCGAGCGGGCGGCGCTCGGAGTCGGTGACGATGACCGCGCCGTGGGCGCGCTTGGGGAACAGGGCGATCGCCTCGGCCACCGTGGCGGTGGGCGGGAGGGTCAGGGCCGCGTCGCAGTCGAGCGGGCGGGACTTGACGCGGGCGATCACGTCGGCAACGACGTCGACGGGGATGTCCTGCGGGATCACCGCGAGGGCGCCGCGGCGGGCGAGGGTCTCGGCCATGCGCCGGCCCGAGACGGCGGTCATGTTGGCCGCGATGATGGGGATGGAGTTCCCGGTGCCGTCGGCGGTGGACAGGTCGACGTCGAGGCGCGAAGCCACGTTCGACCGGTTGGGGATCATGAACACGTCCGAGTAGGTGAGGTCGTGGCCGGGTTGTCCGTCGATGAAGCGCATGGCTGTCCCCCTGTAGGGAGTGGTCGGGTTCCGGACGGAGCGATTTCCGCCGCCGGGAACCCTAACCCGTTTCGGTCGATGAAAGCAGTGCGTGTGGTGCTACGCACAGCACTCACTATTGTCCCTCTGCAAGCGCCCGGTTGTAAGTCTGCGACCTGACAGAAGCGTTCAAGCGGCACGCGCCGGTCACTCGGAGATCTGGCAGATGGGGGCCCCGGCGGCGACGACGTCGCCGATGCCCACTTCGAGCCCCGAGACGGTGCCGGACTTGTGCGCTTCGATGGGCTGCTCCATCTTCATGGCCTCGAGGACCACGATGGTGTCGCCCTTGACGACGGTCTGGCCGTCGGCGACGGCGACCTTGACGATGGTGCCCTGCATCGGGGACGGCAGGCCGTCGCCGCCGATGACCGGGCCGGCGTCGGCCTTCTTCTTGGGGCCGCGCTTCTTCGGCTTGTTCGACGCGACCGGGTTGAGCAGCCCGGCGGGGATCGATACCTCGAGGCGCTTGCCGCCGACCTCGACGACGAGGCTGGTGCGCTCCTCGGCGTCGCCGCCGCCCGCGGCGCCCGCCCCGTACGGTTCGAGCGTGTTGTCCCACTCCGTCTCGATCCACCGGGTGTGGACGGTGAAGTCCTCGGCGAACGCCGGGTCCTCGATGACGGCCCGGTGGAAGGGCAGCACGGTCGCGAGGCCTTCGACCTCCATCTCCGCGAGTGCCCGGCGGGAGCGCCGCAGCGCCTCCTCGCGGGTGGGGGCGGTGACGATGACCTTGGCGAGCAGCGAGTCGAAGTTCCCGTCGATGACGGAGCCCTCTTCGATGCCGGTGTCGACGCGCACGCCCGGCCCGGCCGGAAGCCGCAGCTTGGTGACGGCGCCGGGGGCGGGGAGGAATCCGCGGCCGGGGTCCTCGCCGTTGATGCGGAATTCGATGGAGTGCCCGCGCGGCGCGGGGTCCTCGGTGAGGTCGATGGCTTCGCCGGAGGCGATGCGGAACTGCTCGCGGACGAGGTCGAGGCCGCTGGTCTCCTCGGAGACGGGGTGTTCGACCTGGAGGCGCGTGTTCACCTCGAGGAACGAGATGGTGCCGTCGACGGCGACGAGGAACTCGACGGTGCCGGCGCCGTGGTAGTCGGCTTCCTTGCAGATGGCCTTGGCGGCGTTGTGGATCGTCGCGCGCTGCTCGTCGGTGAGGAACGGGGCGGGGGCCTCTTCGACGAGTTTCTGGTGGCGGCGCTGGAGGGAGCAGTCGCGGGTGCCGACGACGATGACGTTGCCGTGGGTGTCGGCGAGGACCTGGGCTTCGACGTGGCGGGGCCGGTCGAGGTAGCGCTCGACGAAGCATTCGCCGCGTCCGAAGGCGGCTTCGGCTTCGCGCACCGCGGATTCGAACAGGTCGGGGATCTCGTCGCGGTCGCGGGCGACCTTGAGGCCGCGTCCGCCGCCGCCGAAGGCGGCCTTGATGGCGACGGGCAGGCCGTGCTCGTCGGCGAACGCGAGGATCTCGGAGGCGTCGTTCACCGGGTCCTTGGTGCCGGGCACGAGCGGCACGTTCGCCTTCATGGCGAGGTGGCGGGCGGTGACCTTGTCGCCGAGGTCGCGAATGGACTGCGGGGTGGGGCCGATCCAGGTGAGCCCCGCGTCGATCACGGCCTGCGCGAATTCGGCGTTCTCCGAGAGGAACCCGTACCCGGGGTGGACGGCGTCCGCTTCGGAGCGCTCGGCGATCCGCAGCAGCTTGTCGATCCGGAGGTAGGTGTCGGCGGCGGTGAGGCCGTCGAGGGCGAAGGCCTCATCGGCCAAGAGTGTGTGGGGTGCGTCGCGATCGCCGTCGGCGTATACGGCGACGGACTCGTACCCGGCGTCCCGGCAGGCCCGGATGACTCTCACTGCGATCTCGCCGCGGTTGGCGATCAAAACCTTGCGCACGTTCCGCAGTGTAATGGCCGCATATCGGAGACCGTGGGGACGCCGTCATCAGGAGCCCGGACGAACCGATATAAACCGCTCAGAGTTTGGAGGGTCTCCATAAGGAGAGTTGTCGATTTTTTCGCATGATCTCCTAAACGGCCGTTCAGGTCACCCGGTGCGGGATCGAGATCCTCGAGCATGGCCTGGCGGTTCCGGGCGTTGTCGAGGAACCGGTCACTCTTGATCGACTCCCGCCAGTACGCCGCGTTCGCGGCGTCGAGCTCGGGGCCGATCACGAGGTCGCCGGACTCGATCCGGTTCGCGGTCTCCTCGCACCATTCGGCGTCGGTGATCCACAGGTCGATCTGCCGCTTCATCATGGCCCGCGCGTGGGCCGGCACGAACGCGCCTTCGTCGCCGGGGACGAACTCGGGGGTGGTCGACGCCAGCAGCACCGTCACCTGGTCGACGCGGGAGTAGAGCACTTCGGCCCGCTGGCGCAGCATCGCGGTGTTCTCCGCCGGGGTGAGCACCTGCGCGAACGCCCAGGCGGTGCTGAACGGGTCCTCGCCGCCGGAGACGTCCCAGAGCTTCTCGCGCAGGGTCCGCTGGAACTCCGCCTCGCCCGCGGCGGTGATCCGGTACGTGGTCCGCGCGGGCCGCGCGTCGACCGACTCGGTGGCGACGACCTCGATCCGGCCGTCGGCGGTGAGCTTCTTGAGCGCGTGGTAGATCGAGCCCGCGCCGATCTCGGCTTTGCCGGGCATCCGCCAGGTGTCCAGCTCCCTGCGCACCAGGTAGCCGTGGACGGGACCGAGCCACCGGACGAGGCCGAGGACGAGAAGACGCGTGCTCCACATGCCGCAATAGTAACCCTTTGACTAATATCACGGATTCCCCTATACCTGCTTGTGCCCGGGAATACGCCATCGTTATAGTCAAACTTGAACAAGGAAATAGGACTACCGTTCAACCACCCGCGAGGTACCCATGCTCATCGAGACCAAGGGGCTGAAGAAGACCTTCAAGTCCCGCGGCAAGGAGGTCGAGGCCGTCCGCGGCGTCGACCTCGCCGTCAAGGAGGGCGAGGTCTTCGGACTCCTCGGCCCCAACGGCGCCGGCAAGACCACCACGATGCGGATGCTCAGCACCCTCATCGAACCCACCGAGGGCCACGCCGTCGTCTGCGGCCACGACCTCGCCAAAGAGTCCGCGAAGGTCCGCCGCGACATCGGCTACGTCGGCCAGGAGGGCGGCACCTGGGGCGAGGTCACCGCCCGCGAGGAACTCGTCATGCAGGGCCGCCTCTACGGCATGTCCAAAAAGCGCACCCAGCAGCGCGCCCTCGAGGTCCTCGCCGCATTCCAGCTCGAGGACTACGCCGACCGCACCGTCAAGACCTACTCCGGCGGACAGAAGCGCCGCCTCGACATCGCACTCGGCGTCATGCACGAGCCGAAGCTCCTCTTCCTGGACGAACCCACCACCGGCCTCGACCCCCAGTCGCGCGCCCACATGTGGGACGAGGTGCGCGCCCTGCGCGAACGCGGCACCGCCATCTTCCTCACCACCCACTACCTCGACGAGGCCGACGCCCTCTGCGACCGGCTCGCCATCATCGACCACGGCGAGATCGTCGCCGAAGGCACGCCGCTCGACCTGAAGAAAGCGGTCGCGGGAGACGTCGTCGCCATCGGCGTCGCGGCGCAGAGCGCCGAAGCCGTCGCACTCCTGGGCGCCAAGGACTTCGTCCGCGAGATCGAATCCGGCGAACCCGACCCCGCCACCGGCATCGCCCTCCTGCGCATGTACGTCGACGACGGCGCCGCCGCGCTCCCCGAGCTCCTGCGCGCCCTCGACGCCGAGGACATCTCGCCCGCGTCCATCGAGCTGCACCGGCCCAGCCTCGACGACGTGTTCCTGAAGCAGACCGGCCGCTCGCTGCGAGAGGAGAACTGACATGAAGGCGCTCCGCGACACCTGGCTCGTCTACTCCCGGGCCATGAAGCTCAACATCAAGCAGCCGGTGTGGCTGATCGTCATGATCATCCAGCCGCTGTACTTCCTGATCTTCTTCGCGCCCCTGCTGAACTCGTTCGACGACGTGCCCGGCGGCATGCCGGGCTTCCAGAACGGCGCCATGGAGACCTTCGTACCGGGCCTGATCATCATGATGGCCCTGTTCGGCTCCACCTTCGTCGGCTTCGGACTCATCGCCGAACTGCGCGCTGGCGTCATCGAACGCATGCGCGTCACCCCGGTCGGCCGCGCCGCGCTCCTCATCGGACGCACCCTCGCCACGGTCACCACCACGCTCGTCCAGGCGCTCATCCTGGTCGTGCTGGCGGCGCCGATCGGCGGCCTGGCCATCTACTGGCCGGGGGTGTTCCTCATGTTCGGGATCATCATCCTGACCTCGTTCATGCTCGGGGCGCTCTCCTACGGCGTGGCGATCGTCCTCAAGAGCGAGGACACCCTCGCTCCGGTCCTCAACACGTTCGTGCAGCCGATCATGCTGCTCTCGGGCATCATGCTGCCGATGGCGCTGGCGCCGCAGTGGCTGCAGAACGTGGCCGACTTCAATCCGTTCTACTACGCGGTCGAGGCCGCCCGCTCGCTCTTCAGCGGCGAGATGGGCGCGGACGCGATCTGGCAGGCCGCCGCTTACATCGGCGCGCTCGCGATCGTGCTCGTGTGGTGGGCGACGAGGAAGTTCGCCCGGGCCGTCGCATAGGCCCGAGGGAAGCCGGGAACGGCAGCACCGCCGCGAGCCGTGAGGCTCGCGGCGGTGATTTCACTCGTTCGAGTGACGTTTTTCCTTACGACGGTAAGAAGGACGGTTTTCTGTCGGACCCGCGCGTCAGGATTGGCCTGGGGACGCCCCCCTGGGAGGGCGGGGGCTGCCTACAGGGCCTCGACGCCTTCGGCGCCCCGCAGCGCACCCCGAGTGTCCAGCACGGGCACCCCCGCCGGCAGGGCCTCCGCCCGGTATTCGGCGTGGTTCGTGAGCAGCACCACCAGATCCGCCTTCGCGGTCGCCAGATCCGTGACCCGCTCGAACCGGTCGGCCCCCACACTCCACACCGGCACATGCGGATCGTGGTACGCCACCTCCGCGCCCGCCGCGATGAGCTTGCGCGCCACCGGCGTCGACGGCGACTCCCGCTGATCGGCGATGTCCGGCTTGTACGTCACCCCCAGCAGCAGCACCCGCGCCCGCGACAGCGCGATCCCCGAACCGTTCAGCAGCGCCATCGCCCGCGAGACCACATACTCCGGCATCCGGTTGTTGATCTCCTGCGCTAGTTCCACGAACCGGAACGGATAGCCGAGCGTGCGGACCTTGTACGACAAGTAATTCGGATCGATCGGAATGCAGTGCCCGCCCACACCCGGCCCCGGATAGAACGCCTGGTACCCGAACGGCTTCGTCTTCGCGAGACCGATCGCGTCCCACAAGTCCACGCCCAGCTCCCGGCAGAACACCGCCATCTCGTTCACCAGAGCGATGTTCACATGCCGGTACGTGTTCTCCAGCAGCTTCGCCATCTCCGCCTCGCGAGTGCCCTTCGCCTCCACGATCGTATCGATGAACTGCCCGTACAAGTCCTTCGCGGCCGCGGTGCACGCCGGAGTGAGACCCCCGACCACCTTGGGGGTGTTCACGATCCCGTAGACCGGGTTCCCCGGGTCGACACGCTCGGGAGAGAACGCCAGATGGAAGTCGACACCCGGCTCCAGCCCCGACTCCCCCCGGAGGATCGGCGCGACGACCTCCTCAGTGGTGCCCGGGTACGTGGTCGATTCCAGGACCACCAGCGTCCCGCGCCGCAGATGCTTCCCGGCGGCATGCGACGCGCCGATGACCGCGGCCAGGTCCGGCCCGCCCGCCTCGCCCAGCGGCGTCGGCACGCAGATGACGATGGCCTTGGCCCGCGCCTGCACCGAGGCGTCCGTCGAAGCGGTGTACCCGCCGCGGAGCATCACATCGAGATCGGCGTCCGCGACATCGTCGATATGGCTCGACCCGGCGTTGAGCGCGTCGACCACCGACTGGGAGCGGTCGAGGCCGACGACGTGGAGGCCCTTGGCGATCGCCGCCTGCGCCAGCGGCAGACCGACGTAACCCTGGCCGACCACGACCAGGTCGATCGGGCGCGCTGCTTCGTCAACAGTTGCCACAGTGGAGTCCTTTGCGATTGGAAGGCGTCTCGGGGGTGCCGGGATCAACATTAGCAATAGCGAACTTCGCAAGCCTGACCAGGGAAGATGTAAATCCTTGTAGGTCACTTGTTCATTTGTGCGACACGTAGAGTCAAACCATTCGTCGCCTAATCGGATTGTTTACCTGGTGCTCGGAAAGAGTTCACTATTCGTGAAACAGTCTCCGATAATCCCGAGTACTTATGCGGCGCGGCGGAAATCCGCCGTTTACATGCGGCGATGCCCAATCTGCGGCGTGACACGCGCCCTATTCGTAGCCCAATGTGGGTGTCATCTTGGGGCTACTATCGACCCATGCCCGCTCTGAGCATTGTCATCCCCGTCTACGAGGCCGAGGAATACCTCCCCGGATGCCTCGACACCGTCCTCGACGGCGGCGGGGACGAACTCGAAGTCGTCATCGTCGACGACTGCTCACCCGACGGCTCCCGCGCCGTCGCCGAGCGGTACGCCGCTCGCGACTCCCGCATCAGGGTCATCGGCACGCCCGTGAACGCCGGCTCCGGCCCGGCCCGCAACGTCGGTCTGGCCCAGGCGAAGGGCGACTACGTCTGGTTCGTCGACGCCGACGACGAGCTCAAGCCCGGCGCCGTCGAGCGGGTCCTCGCGGCGGTCGCCGGACCCCGCCCGCCGGACGTCGTGCTCGTGCAGCACGAGAAGCGCCGCGACACCGGCGTGATCGAGACCGGCGAACTCCCCGAGCTCGCCGCGCACTGCCCGGCCGACCCGAGCGGCTTCACGCTCGCCGAATGGCCACGCATCGTCGACTACACCCACACCCCGTGGACGAAGGTCTCGCGCCGGGACTTCCTGGGCGGCATCGACCTCGGCTTCCCCACCGGCTGGTACACCGACATCCCGTGGACGTACGCGCTGCTGCGCCGCGCCGAGCGGATCGCGGTCGTCGTCGAATGCTGCTACCAGTGGCGGCAGCGGGCCGGGTCCTCGATCACCCGCACCCGCGACGACCGCCATTTCGACGTGTTCACCCAGTGGCAGCGCACCTGGGACGACTTCGAGGGCGTCGACGACCCCGGCATCCGCGTCGCCCTGTTCAACCACATGGTGTGGCACCTGCTCCTCGTCATCGGCAACACCGAGCGGGTCGAGCCGAAGAAGCGCCGCGAGTTCTTCCGCCGCACCTCCGAGCTGTACCGCCGCTACCACCCGGGCCCCGACGCCTGGCAGCCCGCCGAGGGCGTGACCGGTCTGAAGCAGCGGCTCCTCGCCGCCCGCGCCTACGTCGGCTACGAGGCGTTCCGGCAGGTGTACCGGATCGCCAAGCGCGTCAACCGGACCGGGCCGAAGAGCGGACCGGTGCCCGCGCCGGAGCCGACGGCCTCCGAAGTGGAGGCCTCGTCGGCGAACAGCTCGCTCGGCGCCTCAGCGGTCCAGCACGCGGCGGAGGAGGCCCAGGGCCTTCCCGCGCAGCCCGCGATGCCCGCCCCGCGGGTCTCCGGCTCCTGACCCGGAGGCGCCGAACGCCTCGACGTGCCGGCCCGCGACCCTCGCGCTGCCCCAGACCGCGTCGATGCCGACGCCCAGGTGCGCGGCCCGCGCCGCCGCGGCGGCGCGCTCCAAGCGCACCGCGCCCTCGGCGGCGGCCACCTCGAGCAGGCCGAGCCGGTGCCCGTTCGCATACGCCACCAGGGAGGCCACGGTCACCGTTCCCGGCCGAGCCCCCGCGGGGAAGCGGATCACATACGGCACCTTCGGGTCGGGCGCGAAGTCGGCGGCGAACCGCACGCGCGGCTCGCCGCGGAACGACTCGAGGAGCAGCCGCGCCTCCAGCCGCGGGTCGTCGAGCATCCCGTGGCGCCCCTCGTGCGGCTCGGGCCAGTCGCCGAGGAGCGTCACGCGCACATCGGGGACCGCGCCCGCGAGGATCTCGTCCACACAGGATTCGAGGTCGGAGTCCGCGCGGCGGGCGTCGATGACGACGTCGGCCAGGGGCGTCTCCCAGCACCGGGCCGCCCGCGGGCGCTTCGGGTCCAGTTCGGGCACGCGGTTGGCGATCCGCGGCCGCCGGTAGGCCTTCGCGAGCTCGCCGCGCTCGGCGATCTGGCGCGGCCCCAGATGCCACGCGGAGGACCGGTCGTCCGGAACGAACACCGCCCCGGCCTGGTGCAGCCGGTACCCGAAGACCGTGTCCGATCCGAGCAGCACGTCCGCGTCCATGCCGCCCGAGGCCTCGAACAGGCTGCGGTGCACCGAGAACGACGCGCCTACGAGCACCCGGAACGCCCGGTGGTCGGCTTGGCGCAGCCCGCCGGTGGCGTCGATGATCTTCTCGATCCACTGCGGCTCCGAGCGTTCGAAGTCGAACAGCTCCGCGGCCTTCCCGGCCAGCACCGCCTCGTGCGCCGCGGCCGGGTCGAGGTCGCCCGCCCGGTAGTCCACGAACCGCTTGTGGCCGAGCACCGCGAGGTAGTCGGCGGTGTGGTGCCAGCGCAGCTGCGAGGCGACGTGGTCGTCGAAGACGAGCATGTCCGCGTCGAGGCGCAGGACCACGTCGCCGTCGCTCTGGGCGGCACCGGAGTTGGTGGCGTGCGCCGAGGCCCATCCGCCGGGCAGCGGCCGGACGATCCGGGTCGACTCGGGGCGGATCTCGGGCAGGCGCAGCGGCGGTGCGGAGCCGTCGTCGACGACGACCGCTTCGAGGAGCCCGGCCGGGTAGGTCTGGGCGGCGAGGGAGGCGAGGGTGAGGTCCAGTTTGTCCTGCTGGCCGTGCGCGGGGATGACGACGCTGACGCTCAGGTCCGGTTCCCAGTCGTCGCCGGGCCGCTGCAGCGGCCCGTAGTCGTTGCCGCGCAGTGCGGGCGCGTCCATGGTCACCGCCGCAGGAGGGCGCGCAGGCGCGCGCGTTGGCGGGCGTCGAAGAACCGGCGGAGGAGGCGCCGCGCGGCGCCCGGGGGGCCGGGTTCGTAGACGGTGGGGCCCGCCTCGGCGGCGGCGAGCCCGGTGAAGCGGGCGGCGCCCCAGATCCCGGCGACGACCTGGTCGAGTCCGCCGCCGTCGGTGATGTGGCGGGCGCGGGCGAAGGCCGCGGTGCGCTCGAGGCGCGCGGGCGGCGCGCCGGGCAGTTCGGCGAGGACGAGTCCGGCGTCGGCGCGTTCGATGCTCGCGATGAGCCTGCCGATGCTGCCGGGCCGCAGCGGGACGGGTCTGGGGAGGAGGAGCCGGTAGGGGACGGCGGGGTCGGGGGCGGGTGCTTCGGCGGTGATGCGGACGCGCGCTTCGGCGCCGTAGGCCTCTTCGACGAGCCGCAGCTGCGCGCCGTTGCCGGCGAGGATCGACGCGCGGTCCTGCGGGGCGGGGCCCTGCCCGGTGACGAGGGTGATGCGGGCGTCGCCGTCGGGTCCGGCGAGGACCGGGGCGACGCACGCGTCCACGTCGGCGGCGGCGGCGTCCTTGATGTCGATGGCGATGTCCACCAGCGGGACCCGCCACGCGCGCGGCGGGGCGGTCCGGCGCATCCCGTGCAGCGGGACGCGCTGCGCGATGTAGGGGACGCGCTGGTGGCGGCCCTCGTCCCATTTCTGGACCATCTGGGGCATGCCGAGGTGCCAGGCGGAGGAGGTGGTCTCGGGGACGAACACGGCGCCGGCCTGGGCGAGCCGGTAGGCGAACTCGGTGTCGGAGCCGAGCCGCAGGTCGGTGTCGAGTCCGCCGACGGTCTTGAAGAAGTCGCGGTGGACGGAGTTGGTGGCGCCCACGAAGACCCGGAAGATCCCGGGGTGGTGCTGGACGAGGCCGCCGGTGTCGGCGATGACGTTCTCGATCCAGTGCGGCCGGGAGTCCTCGACGGCGAACAGGGCCTGGGCCTCGCCGGCGAGGACCTTCTCGTGCACCTGCTCGGGGGTGAAGCGGCCGGCCTCCCACTCGACGAACCGCTTGTGCCCCAGGACGGCCAGGTAGTCGGCGGTGTGGTGCCAGCGCAGTTGGGCTTCGACGTGGTCGCGGTAGGGGACCATGTCGGCGTCGAGGCGGAGGATGACCTGGCCGTCGGCGTGGCCGGCGCCGGTGTTGACGGCGTGGGCGGAGCCCCAGGACTCGTCGGTGGTGGCGACGAGGCGGGTGTGCTCGGGGCGCAGTTCGGGGAGGCGGAGGGGCGGGGCCGAGTTATCGTCGACGACGATCACCTCGAGCAGAGCGGGGGGATAGGTCTGGGCCGCGAGTGCGGCCAGCGTCAGGTCCAGCTTCTCCTGGCCGCCGTAGGCGGGGATGACGACGCTCACCGCGAGGCTCGGTCGCCAGTCGACGGAGGCGGGCGGACGCAGGGCCATATAGTCGTTGCGGACGATGCGCGGGCGTTTCGGGGAGTCGTTCATTTCGTCGCCAGAATAGCCCGCTCACCTTTGTAAGCACCGGCCGGAGTCCAAGTTCAACGGTTGTTTACGATGAGGACGGCAATTGTTTGAATGTTATTCGGAATAGCGGATCGGGACGCCGGAGTAATCGGCCGGAAAGCGGACTGGAGATACGGAAGCGAAGTGATGAACGCTGAGCTCGGGACCGGACGCGTGCCCGTTCGGCTCCTCGACGACAATGTGGCGCGTTCCAGGGCCCGCCGGGCCGGGACGCTGTACGCCACGGCGCTGCGGACGCGGTCCGCGGCTGGTCGGCACCTGCTCGCGCACGCGGCGTGCCCTTCGCTCAGCCTGCCGGAGCTCCTCGACGCGGCCCGCGCGGGGAGCGTGCGGGGCGCGAAGGTGGACGCGTCGGCGCTCAGCGAGCTCGCGGGGGTCGTCGGGCTCCAGTTCGGCACGGTCGAGGACCGGCGGGACGCGGTGGCGCTCTTCGATCTCGCGCTCGACCTGGGCGGTCCGCGCCGGGTCGGGGCGCGGCTCGGCGCGGTCCACGCGCAGCTCGCGTACGCCCTGGGGGACCTGGAGAAGACGCGGGCGCTGCTGCGCCGGTACGGGCGGCGGATGGCGCGGCTCGAGCGGGACGCGCTGCTCGCGGACCTCGCGCACCCGTCCGCGGGCGGTAGCGCGGGGGAGCGGGCGTGGCTGCGGCGGCTCGGGGCGCTGTGCGGGCAGCCGGGGCTGCGGCTGGAGGACGGCGATGCGGAGCTGCCGTGGTTCGACCGGTTGCGCGCTCCGGCGGGCCCGGTGGTGGAGGGTCCGAAGATCTCGGTGGTGATGACGGCGTACCGGCCGGATCGGGCGCTGCTGACGGCGGTCCGCTCGCTGCTGGAGGGCACGTGGGCGAATCTGGAGGTCCTGGTCGTCGATGACGCGTCGGGGCCGGAGTTCGACGGGGTGCTCGATGCGGCGGCGGCCCTCGACGACCGCGTCCGGGTCCTGCGGCAGGACGTCAACGGCGGGACGTTCGCGGCGCGCAACGCCGCGTTCGAGCGCATCGCGGGGGACGGCGCTTCGGGGGATTTCGTGACCGGTCTGGACTCGGACGACTGGGCCGCTCCCGACCGGCTCGCGCGGTCGGTCGCGCCGCTGCTGGCGGATCCGTCGCTGCAGTTGACGTACGGGGAGGCGTTCCTGTTCAACGAGGACCTCACCGTGACCCGGCCGGGCCGGGTCCTGGCGACGGTCTCGACCGCTTCGATGATGTTCCGCCGCGGGGTGCTCGACCGGATCGGCTTCTACGACGAGGTCCGCAAGGGCGCCGACACCGAGTTCCTGCAGCGGGTCTCGGCCGCTTACGGGCCCGAGGCGGTGCGGCATCTCCCCGGTACGCGGGACACGCTCATGCGGCAGGCGCCCGGGTCGCTGTCGCGGGAGGAGTTCGGGCCCGGCTGGAAGCACCCGTCGCGGCGCGCCTACCAGTCCTCGTACCCGCTCTGGCACAAGGAGATCCGCGAGGAGGGCGCCGATCCGCGGCTGGAGCGGGGGGAGCGGCGCTTCTGGGCGCCCCGCCATGCCGCGGCCGCCCGCGCCGATCAGGGGCAGCGGCGTTTCGACGTCGTGTACTGCCTCGACTGGCGGCCTTTCGGCGGACCGCAGAAGTCCACGATGGAGGAGATCAAGGCGCTGCGGGCCGAGGGCCTCTCGGTCGCGGTCATGCATCTGGAGTCGTGGCGGCACATGACCACCGAGGACCGGCCCATGTGCCGGCCGGTGCAGCGGATGATCAACGACGGCCTGGTCGACCAGGTGCTCGTCACCGACGATGTCGTGTGCGACCTGCTCGTGCTCCGCTATCCGCCGATCCTGCAGTACCGGTTCGGCGAGCGTTCGGGCGTGCGCCCGAAGCGGATGGTCGTCCTCGCCAACCAGGCCCCGGCCGAACGGGACGGCTCCGACATCCGGTACGTGCCCGAGGCCTGCCACGCCAATGCGGCCGACATGTTCGGCGTCGCGCCCCTCTGGGTCCCGCAGGGCCCGCAGGTGCGCGAGGCGCTCGGCGACTTCGCCCCGGTCGCGGACTTCGACATGCCCGGGATCCTCGACGAGGGCGCGCTCGCGCCGGCCCGCACCGGGTTCCGGTCGGTCCTGCCGGTGGTCGGGCGCCACTCCCGCGACGACGAGACGAAGTGGCCCGCCGCCGCCGACCTGCCGCTCATCTACCCCGGGGACGGCCGCTGGGACGTGCGGATCATGGGCGGCACCAAGAGCGTCGCGGCGATCACCGGCGCCCCCGCCCCGGCGTCCTGGACCTGCTACGGCTTCAACGAGACCGATGTGGAGTCGTTCCTGTTCCAGCTCGACTTCTGGATCTACTTCCCCCACCCGAACCAGTACGAGGCGTTCGGGCGGGCGGTCCTGGAGGCCCTCGCGGCGGGGTGCGTGACGATCCTGCCGCCGCGGTTCGAGCCGACGTTCGGCGACGCCGCCCTCTACTGCGAACCGTCCGAAGTGGCCGATCTGGTGGAGGCGCACTACGCCGAGCCCGACCGGTTCCTCGCCCGCAGCGCCCTCGCACAGCAGCGGGTGCGCGAGCGGTACAGCCACGACTCCTACCGCAAACTCGTGTCGGACCTCCTGGCCGACCCCGTCGCCTGAAAGCGCCCCTCATGAAATCGAAGCTCAAAGCCGTCTACGTCCGGCTCGGCAGGCCCTCCCCGCTGCGCCTGGCGATCGCCGCCTGGCTCGGGTCCGCGGTGCTGCTGCTCGCCGTCGGCCTCTTCGGCGAGGCCCGCCTGGTGTGGGCCGTCTCATCGTTGATGAGCCTGGTCACGCTGGGGGCGCTGGGGCTGGTGTGGAACGAGGCCCGGCAGACCCGCCTCGAGGCGCGCGCCTCGGCCGAGCGCGCGGAGGTCACGCTGCGCCGGATCCTGGCCGCGTTCGAGGTCGAGCGCCTGGCAGCGGAGCGGCGGCACGCCGCCGGGGGCGACCGCGCGGCCTGACGGCGGCGACATGAGGAAGCTCTCGGATCTGCCGCGAGCTGCCGAAAACCACCGGGCGGTACTATTGGCGCGCCATCGTCCAGCTGCACAGCTACCACCTGTCCGGGAGGGCCGCCCCCATGGAAGAGCCGATCATTCAGGCTCGCGACCTCGGGATCTGCTTCGCGAAAGGCAAGCAGAAGAAAGGTCGGGTCAAAGACCTGTTCGTGAGGCGCGCCGCCAACCAGAAGGGCGTCGCGGCGCAGGACTTCTGGCCGCTGCGCCACGTCAACTTCGACATCTTCCCCGGTGACGCGGTCGGCATCATCGGCCGCAACGGCACCGGCAAGTCCACGCTGCTGCGCCTGATCACCGGCGTCCTCATCCCCGACGAGGGGTACGTGCGCCGCGAGGGCCGCGTGGCCCCGCTCATCGCGCTCTCCGCGGGCTTCTCGGGCGACCTCACCGGCCGCGAGAACGTCAACCTCGTCGGCGCGCTCCACGGGATGACGAACAAGGAGATCAAGGCGAAGTACGACGAGATCGTCGAGTTCTCCGAGCTCGAGGACTTCATGGACACGCCGCTCAAGCACTACTCGTCGGGCATGAAGGTGCGCCTCGGCTTCGGCGTCATCACCCAGCTGCCCCACCCGATCCTGCTGGTCGACGAGGCGCTCGCCGTCGGCGACGCCGCGTTCAAGCGCAAATGCCAGGCCGTCATCGCCGGGCTCCTCAAAGAGGGCCGGACCCTCGTGTTCGTCTCCCACTCCGAAGGCGACCTGAAGAAGTACTGCAAGCGCGGGATCTTCCTCGACGCGGGCACGCTCGTCACCGACGGCACCGTCGAGGAGGCCCTCGACTCGTACAAGACGGCCGAGAAGCGCGACGCCGACGCCCGCGCCGAGCGCAAGCAGCGCGAAGCGGCCGCGAAAGCCGCCGCGGAGCAGGCCGCCGCTCCGGCCCTCGTCCCGGGAGCGGTCGAGGCGGCCACGTGAGCCGAGCCGTCATCCTGCCGGCTCCGGGCGGCCACGCCGAGATAACCGAAGACGCCACGGTCCTCGACCGGCTCATCGCGCAGATCCGCGAAGCCGGATGCGACGACATCACCGTGCTCACCCGGCCCGGGGCGGACCGGCCCGTCAAGGCCGCCCAGATCGAATCGGCCGACGCGAACGCGGACCTGCGCCACCTCGCCGAGCTCGCGTACTCCGGCGCGGGCGCGCTCTTCGTCGCCTGCGCCGACCTCGTCGCCTCCCAGACGACCGTGGCCGCCGTCCTCTCCGACTCCTCGCGGCGCTCCGGCGTCCTCGTCGGCGCCGACGACCCCGCCGCCGCGCCCGTCCAGGTCGAACGCGGCCTCGTCACCGGCCCCGGACCCGGCCCCACCCGCCTCGGCGGCCTCCTGAAGGTCTCCGCCGCGCACCTCGCCCGGCTCAGGCGGCACTGGCCGCGCCGCGCCGAAGGCGACGCGTTCGCGTCCCTCCTCGCCGCCCTCCACGCCCGCGCGATCCCCGTCAACGCCTACCGCACCGTCGGCCTCGAGCACCGCCAGGTCGCCGGCGGCGACGAGGCCCGCGAGGTCATCGCCGCGACCGAGACCGTCGACATGGACGCGTGGCGGCTGAAGCACGCGATCAAGCACGACGACGACTTCTTCGCCACCTACGCCGTCTCCACCTGGACCCCGCACCTCGTCAAGCTCGCCGCCCGCCTCGGCTGGACCCCCACCCCCATCACCTGGGTCTCCATCACCCTTGCCGTCGGCGCCGCCGCCGTCTTCGCCACCGGCTGGTCCTGGCTCTACCTCGCCGCGGCCGCCCTCATGTACGCCAGCTTCGTCTTCGACTGCGTCGACGGCCAGCTCGCCCGATACACCCAGAACTTCTCCGCCTTCGGCGGCTGGCTCGACATGATGGCCGACCGCTCCAAGGAGTTCCTCATCTACGCCGGCCTCGCCGCCGGCGCCACCATGGACGGCGCCGCGACCCCCGCCGCGTGGGGCCTCGCGATCGCCGCCATGGCCACCCAGACCATCCGGCACACCGCCGACACCTGGTACGCCGTCCTCCTCGACACCGCCGTCGTCCGCCAGGCCCGCATGCGCGAATCCGCGCCGCCCGTCGGCCGCGCCGCCCACCTCGGCCAGCGCCTCGGCTCCGCGTCCGAGCAGGTCATGGGCGCCCACCGCACCCCCCTGTACTGGATCAAGCGCACCATCGTCGCCCCCGTCGGCGAACGCTGGCTCCTCCTCGCCGTCGCCGCCGTCGCGTTCGGGCCCCAGGCCGCGCTCACCGCGCTCCTCGCCTGGCAGCTCCTCGCCCTCGGATACACGACCGCGGGCCGCACCCTCCGCTCCCTCGCCGCCCGCACCGCCGCCCTGCGCCGGCCCGACCGGTCCGCGCACCGCGACGACGGGCCGCTGGGACGGCTCGTGCCCCGCAGCCCAGTCGGCGGCGACATGACGCCGTTCGCGGCGACCGCCGCCGCCGTCCTCGCCGCCGGAGGAGCCGTCCTCGCAGCCGCGATGGGCTCGCCGCCGTGGGCGCCGTTCGGGCTCGCCGCGCTCGCGCTGGTCCTGGCCGCGTCCGTGGCCCGCACCGACCACGAAGGCCTGCTCGACTGGTTCATCCCCGCCGGGCTGCGCGCCGTCGAACTCGGCGCGATCAGCGCGGCCGGGATCGCCGCCGACGTCTCCTGGCCGGTCCTGTACACGCTGCTCACCGTCATCGCCCTGTACTTCTACGACCTCGCCGCGGGACTCGACAAGGCCGCCTCCCCGGTGGCCCGCCGCGACCTCGGCCTCGGCTGGCCCGCCCGCAGCCTCATCGCGCTCGCCGCCGCCGCCGTCGCCGTCGCCACAGTTCCAGCAGTGGCCACTGTGGTCTACGGGGCGCTCGCGGTGTACGTCGCCGCGGTCTTCGTCGGCGCCGTCGTCGCCGGCACCGTCCGCGCCTCCCGCGCGGCCGCCGCCTGACCCCGCCCCCGGGCCCCCGCAGCGCCGCCGGAACCCCGCCGCCGCACCGCGATCGGGCCCGGGCCGACCGTCATGCTTGACCGCCAAGCGAACTCGTTCGGGTTACATGCCCCGACAGGCGAGCATCGCTGGTGCCCCACGACTAAGGTGTACCTGTGCGCAAGTTCCGGCTCTCGCGTCTGGTGCTCGCCGCGACCGTGATCGGGGTGGTGGGCCTCTTCTCGCTGCCCGCGATCCTCGGCGGCGCGGCCGCAAGCGACCGCGCCGCCGAAAGCCGATCCGCCATTTCCCATGTGGACTGGACCAACGCCGACGAGACCTACCCGGTCCCGCCCGGCTCACCCACCCCCAGCCCCAGCTACGACGGCGACGGCACCTCCGACACCGACGGGGGCGACACCGACGGCGACGGCAGCCCCGACCCGACCGACGGCGGCGCCTCGCCCGAATCCGGACCGAAGGACAGCGGCTCGGGCCGCGGCGGCGACGGCGGCCTCCTCGGCCTCGCCTTCCCCCTCCAGGCGGGCCTGAGCGTCGGCCTCCTCGCCCTCGCCTTCCTCGCGCTCCTGCCCGGCCGCAGGATGCCCGCCAACCTCCGCTGACCGCAGCAAAAAAGCGGCGCCGGCAGACCCGGCGCGCCGCTGCCGCGTCGCTACAGCGCCGAGTACACGTACCCGCGCCGCGTGAACTCCGCGAGCACCGACGCCAGCGCCCCGCACATGTCCTCCTGGTTCGAAGCCCCGTCATGCAGCAGCACGATCGCACCCGGAGCGCTCCGGTCCAGCACGTGATCCCGGATCTGCGCCGCCGTCTTCCTGGTGTCCCAGTCGGACGGATCCACCGTCCAATGCAGCGACTCCATGCCCAGGTCCGCCGCCACCGCGATCGCCCGGTCCGTCCACTGCCCGCCCGGATGCCGGAAGTACCCGACCTCCGCGCCCGGCGCCGCCTTCACGATCGCATCGTTCGTCCGCTGCAGGTTCGCCCGCACCTGCTCCTCGCTCCACCTCCCCAGGTCGAACTCGTGGAACCACGAGTGGTTGCACAGCGTGTGCCCCTCCCGCGCGATATCCGCCACCAGCTCCGGATACGCCTCCGCGTACGCCCCGATCAAGCAGAACGTCGCCTTGACCCCCTGCTCCCGCAGCATGTCCAGCACCCTCGGCGTCCACTCCGGCGACGGCCCGTCGTCGAACGTCAGCGCCACCCGTTCGTCCCCCGTGTGATTGCGCGTCCCCAGCGGCCCGTCGTACATGTTCGCCGCCGGCGCCGCCACCGGCGGCGAGGGCGACGCAGGAGCCGAAGGCGACGCCGAATCCGGATCGGACCGCGGCGCCGGATCCCCCGGCGCCTCAGACGCACCCGTGTCCCCGGCCTCCCCCTCGCCCGCGCTCGCAGGCGCGGGCGACCCCGACGCAGTAGGCTCGACCGCGGCCGTCGCACCCGCCGGAGGCTCGGCCCCCTCGGGCCACACCCAGGCGAGCACGAGCAGCGCGGCGGCGGCGGCCGCTATGCACAGTTGGTGACGAACCATGACGTGATTGTAAGTGCGCTGGGCCACAATATGAGGAAACCTGGAGGGGACATGCGACTCGTCGTCGGCATCACCGGAGCGACCGGAGCGATCTTCGGCGTCCGGATCCTCGAAGCCCTCCGCGAACACCACGGCGTCGAGACCCACCTCGTCATGAGCCGCTGGGCCCGCACCACCCTCCGCCTCGAAACCCCTTACACGCCTGCAGAGGTCACCGCGCTGGCCGACCACGCCTGGGGGCCGGGGGAGCAGGCCGCGCCGATCTCCTCGGGATCGTTCCGCACCGACGGGATGATCATCGCGCCGTGCTCGATGAAGACCGTCGCGGCGGTGCGCACCGGCTACACCGAGGGCCTCATCGGGCGGGCCGCCGACGTGACGCTCAAGGAGCGGCGGCGGCTGGTGCTGCTGGCCCGCGAGAGCCCGCTCTCGGAGATCCACCTGGAGAACCTGCTGGCGCTCTCGCGCATGGGCGCGGTCGTGCTGCCGCCGGTGCCCGCCTTCTACAACCGGCCTGAGACGATCGACGACATCGTGGACCACGTGGTGGCGCGCACGCTCGACCAGTTCGGACTCGAGCACGCGAAGGCCCGGCGCTGGGACGGCTTGCAAGGCACTGACGTAGAAGGCACCGGCGCGGAACAGGAGTAGCGGTGGACACGCTGATGTGGGAGGCCAAGGCCGCCGAAGGGCGCGGGGCCGCACTGCTCCGCTGGGTGCTCGACGAGGGCGTGCACGCCGTCGCCGACCCCGGGGTCCGCACCGAGGTGTTCGTCGCCGGGGAGCGGGTCGTCGTCATCGCCGTCGGCCCCAACCCGCCGCGCCGCCTCCCCGACCCTCCGGAGGAGCTGCTCGAACGCCCCCCGCACGCCTGGCCGTTCACGCGGGTGAACCCCGCGCCGTGAACGGCGAACCGCCCGGCGCGTCGTGCGCGCCGGGCGGTTCGGGGAATTCGCGTCTTCGAGTCTAGCGGCCGATGCCCTGGTAGGACCAGCCGTGCTTGCGCCACTGCTCCGGGTCGAACGCGTTCATGCCGTCGAGGATCCGCCGCTCGGCCACCTGCTGGCCCAGCGCCTCCGGGTCGAGGGTCCGGAACTCCTCCCAGGGCACCATCGCGCACACCACGTCCGCGCCCGCGACCGCCTCGGCGAGGGTCTTCACGAAGCTCAGTTCGGGCGCGAACGCCTTCGCGTTCTCCAGCCCCTCCGGGTCGTAGACGACGACGTCGGCGCGCGCCGAGCGCAGCCGCCGCGCGATGTCGAGCGCGGGCGAGTCGCGGATGTCGTCCGTGTCGGGCTTGAACGTCGCGCCCAGGTAGGCGATGCGCACGCCCGACAGGTCCGGACCGTTCGGGCCCGAGGTCCGCCCGGCCAGGTTCGCGACCGACCGCACGGTGTGGGAGCGGCGGCGGGTGTTCACGGAGTCGACCTCGTCGAGGAACCGGAACGACTCGCCCACGCCGAGCTCCCCGGCGCGCGCCGACAGCGCCCGGATGTCCTTGGGCAGGCAGCCGCCGCCGAAGCCGATCCCGGCGCGCAGGAACTTGTTGCCGATGCGCTGGTCGTAGCCGATGGCGCGGGCCAGGTCGACGACGTCGGCCCCGGCGGCCTCGCTCAGGTCGGCCATGGCGTTGATGAAGGAGATCTTGGTGGCCAGGAACGCGTTCGCGGCGACTTTCACCAGCTCGGCGGTCGCCAGGTCGGTCTCGACGACGGGTACTTCGCGGTCTTCGACGGCGGCGAGTTCGAGGATGCCGCGGTGCACGTCCTTGAGCAGCTGCGAGGCCCACTCGGACTGGGAGGCGTAGACGATCCGGTTGGGGCGCAGGACGTCGTGCATCGCGTTCGACTCCTGGAGGAACTCCGGGCTCCAGCCGACCTCGACGCCGAGGCCCTCGGGGGCGTGGCGGTCGACGAGCTCCTGGACCCAGGTGGCGGTCCCGACGGGCACGGTGGACTTGCCGACGATGAGGACCTTGCGGCTCAGGTGCCGGGAGAGGTCGACGACGGCGGTCTCGATGTAGGAGAGGTCCGCGCGGTGCTCGCCCTTGCGCTGGGGGGTGCCGACGCAGATGAAGTGGACGTCGGCGAAGTCGGCGACGGCCTGGACGTCGGTGGTGAACCGCAGGCGCCCGGACTCGAGGTTCTTCTTGAGCAGCTCGGGCAGGCCCGGTTCGTGGATGGGGAGGACCCCGGTGTTGAAGGACTCGATCTTGGCGGCGTCGACGTCGTATCCGATCACCTCGTAGCCGAGCTCCGCGAAGCAGATCGCGTAGGTCGCGCCGAGATAGCCGCACCCGAGGAAGGAGATGCGGGGCCGGGTGGTGGTGTTCGGCGAGGGGGATTGGATCGCGTTGACCATCTGGTGCGTGCCCTGTCTGTTCGTTCGGCAGGCGCGCCCGGTGGGGGCGGCGCCCGTGCGTTGGATCCGTGCGCGGCGACCTCGAATTGTACGTGAATGCGACTATGGCCTGCGCAGTCGTATATTCAGCTTCACGCATGAACTTCGTCCTAAGTTGCGGCGAAGCAGTAGGTAATTCGCGGTGGCGGGCATCACCGGCCGCGTCCGCTGTGCGTTACACTCGGCCTATCTTACTGACGAGTAACAACCGCGGGAGCCACTGATGTCCACCGGGTTCAGCCCCTACCAGCTGCCAGAAGAGTACGCCGACATCCGGGCGGCCACACGGGAAGTCTGCGACTCCGGAGTCGCCCCGCACGCCGCCGAGGCCGACGCGACCGCGAGCTTCCCCAAGCGCTCCTACGAGGCGCTCCGATCCGCCGACCTCCACGCCCCGCACATCCCCGCCGAGTACGGCGGGGCCGGCATCGACGCGCTCGGCACCGCGATCGTCATCGAAGAGGTCGCGCGCGCGTGCGCGTCCTCCTCGCTCATCCCCGCGGTCAACAAGCTCGGCTCCCTGCCGCTCCTCCTCGACGCCTCGGAGGAGCTCAAGCGCCGCTACCTGCCGCCGGTCGCCGCGGGCGAAGCGATGTTCTCGTACTGCCTCTCCGAACCCGAGGCCGGCTCGGACGCCGCGTCGATGACCACCCGCGCCGTCCGCGACGGCGACGGCTGGGTGCTCGACGGCGTCAAGCGCTGGATCACCAACGCCGGCGTGAGCGAGTTCTACACCGTCTTCGCCGTCACCGAGCCCGGCGCGGGCGCCAAGGGCATCTCGGCGTTCGTGGTCGAGAAGGGCGACGCGGGCGTCTCCTTCGGCAAGCCCGAGAAGAAGCTCGGCATCAAAGGCTCGCCGACCGCCGAGGTCTACCTCGACTCGGTGCGCCTGCCCGCCGACCGCCTCATCGGCGAAGCGGGGCAGGGGTTCTCGCTCGCGATGCGCACCCTCGACCACACCCGCGTCACCATCGCCGCGCAGGCCCTCGGCATCGCCCAGGGCGCGCTCGACGCCGCGACCGCCTACGCCGCCGAACGCGAGCAGTTCGGCAAGCCGATCGCCGCGTTCCAAGGCGTCCAGTTCCTCCTCGCCGACGCGGCCATGAAGATCAGCGCCGCAAGGGAACTCACCTACGCGGCCGCCGCCCGCTCCGAGCGCGGCGACGCCGACCTCACCTACTTCGGGGCCGCCGCCAAGTGCTTCGCCTCCGACGCGGCCATGCAGATCACCACCGACATGGTCCAGATCCTCGGCGGCTACGGCTACACCCAGGACTTCCCCCTCGAACGCATGATGCGCGACGCCAAGATCACCCAGATCTACGAAGGCACCAACCAGGTCCAGCGCATCGTCATCGCGCGGGAACTCCAGCGCGGCAAGGCGTTCTGACGAACGCATGAGCAAGGCCCGGACCACCGGTCCGGGCCTTGTCCTCGTCCATGCCGCGCCGCTACGCCCCGGCTTCGACCGGGGGCGCCTCCACCGCGGCCTCCCGGGCCTCCCGTCGCCTCGGAGCCACCAGGACCAGCGCCCACACCACCGCGAGCGCCAGATACAGGCCCGTCACGACCGGCCACGGCACCGCGAACACCCCCAAGAGGGTGCGCAAGTTCAACGCCACCACGAGCATCCCGATCGTCGACCCCAGCTTCGCCGTGGGGATCTTGCGGGTCAGCCACGCCGCCAGCGGCGCCGCGGCCATGCCGCCCACCGCCATGCCCGCCACGACCGGCCACAGCACCGTCAGCGTGTCCGGCACCGCCATCCAGAAGCCGATCACCGCCGCCGTCGACGCGAACACCTGCGCCGTCGAGACCGAACCGACCACCCGGTGCGGCTCCAGCCGCGACGTCGCCAACGTGATCGGCATCGTCACCGGGCCCCAGCCGCCCCCGCCGACCGCGGCCAGGAAACCGCCGACCAGGCCCGTGGGGACCGCGAACCCGGACCGGACCGGGCCGTGCCCCGCGCCCCGGCCGCGCACGAAGCGCCACACGATCACCGCGCCCAGCGCGATGAGGATCGCGCTCGTCACCGGCGTGGCCGCGTCGAGCCGCGTCAGCGACGCCAGCGCCCAGGCCCCGGCGAAACCGCCGACCGCACCGGGAATGCCCAGCTTCAGCGTCGTCGGCCAGTGCACGTTCTGCAGCCGGTGGTGCGAGGCCGCGCTGACCGCGCCCGTCGCGATCGTCGCCACGTTCACCGACGCCGACGCCACCGCCGGGGCGATGCCCAGCCCGAGCAGGAACGTCATCGTGATGGTGCCGAAGCCCATGCCGAGGCTGCCGTCGACGAGCTGGGCGATGAAGCCCGCGGCGACGGAGGAGAGGATGGCGAACAGCACGCGCGGCTCCCTCGGGATACGGATGGCCCCTGAATAGTCCACTAGCTCAATAGGACAAGTCAACGAGTGCCCACGCTTCGGGACGCCGAAGCGGGACGGACTTGCGACACCGCGCCCGCCCGTCCCCACATCATCGCCCGGCCCGGCAACCCCCGCCCGCTCACAGCCGGACCGCTCGCTTTTGGAGGCCTCCGCCACCCGGTCAGGGGCCGGATGCGCCACCCGAGACGAGGGTCATAGCGTGGACGAACAGACCTGGTTACGCTCGCCTAGCTGACATACGGCTCGGTAGCATCACCGAGCGTGACCCGCCATTCACCTGGCACGCCACGGCGGCGCCCGCGCCGCCGCACACAACCCGAGGGCCTGCGAACCGCACAGGCAGCCTTAATGCAGAGGAGCATTCGATGGGTAAGAAAGTCACGGTCGTCGGCGCCGGATTCTACGGCTCCACCACCGCCCAGCGCCTGGCCGAGTACGACGTCTTCGACGAAGTCGTCCTCACCGACATCGTCGAGGGCAAGCCCGAGGGCATCGCCCTCGACATGAACCAGTCCCGCACCATCGAGGGCTTCGAGACCAAGGTCGTCGGCGCCACCACCGACAACGACGGCAACGGCTACGAGAAGACCGCCGGCTCCGACGTCATCGTCATCACCGCCGGCCTCCCCCGCAAGCCCGGCATGAGCCGCATGGACCTCCTCGAGGTCAACGCCCGCATCGTCCGCGGCGTCACCGAGAACCTCGTCAAGCACTCCCCGAACGCCGTCATCATCGTCGTCTCCAACCCCCTCGACGAGATGACCGCGCTCGCCCAGCTCGCCTCCGGCTTCCCCAAGCACCGGGTCCTCGGCCAGGCCGGCATGCTCGACACCGCCCGCTTCACGAACTTCGTCGCCGAAGAACTCCAGGTCCCCGTCAAGTCCGTGACGACCCTGACGCTCGGCTCCCACGGCGACACCATGGTCCCCGTCCCCAGCCAGTCCTCCGTCGACGGCAAGCCGCTCGCCGACCTCCTCCCCGCCGAGAAGATCGAGGAGCTCGTCACCAAGACCCGCAACGGCGGCGCCGAGATCGTCGCCCTCCTCAAGACCGGCTCCGCCTACTACGCCCCCTCCGCCGCCGCCGCCCGCATGGCCAAGGCCGTCGCCGAAGACTCCGGCGCCGTCATGCCCGTGTGCGCCTGGGTCGACGGCGAATACGGCATCTCCGGCGTCTACCTCGGCGTCAACGCCGAGATCGGCGCCGAAGGCGTCAAGAAGGTCGTCGAAACCCCCCTCAACGACGACGAACTCGCCAACCTCAAGGAAGCCGCCGAAGCCGTCCGCACCAAGCAGGCCGACGTCGCCGGGCTGTAACCCGCGCTTCCCGCACCGTTCAAACGCAGTTCAAGGGGCGCCCGCTCGCGGGCGCCCCGCCCGTTTCCACCCGCACCCCGATATCGGATTCGCCGGCTACGCCCCGGTCGCTAGGCTTACGCCCGTGATCGCCGCAGACCAGCGCCGCACCGGCGCCCAGGCCTGGAGGCCCTTCGTCCCGAAGCGGCCGCGCTCGTGGATCCCCGAGATCGCCCTGGCCCTCGCCTTCATCGCCCTCACGATCCCCCTCGCCTGGCCCAGCCCCCTCGTCGACCTCGACATCTGGATCCGCGACCTCTCCGACGCGAACCGGCCCGACTGGGCCAACCTCATCGCGATCCAGACCAACCGGCTCGGCCAAGGCGGCCTCCTCGGCGGCATCGCGCTCAGCCTCGCGGCGATCCTCGCCTGGCGCGGCCGCAACGTCCGCCCCCTCGTCGCCTTCCTCGCCGCCTACGGCATGGCAGGAGCAGTCCTCGTCCTCAAATTCGCGCTGCCGCGCGTCTACCCCCACTGGCCCGAAGCCTCCGACCCGCCCTACGCCGACGCGACCCAGTCAGTCCTGTTCTCGGGACTCGAACCCTCCGGGGCCTACCCGTCAGGACACGTGCTCAACACCATCGTCTGGTACGGGTTCATCGTGTTCCTCGTAGGCGCGCAATGGAACCCGACCGCACGGCGACTGTTCCTGATCCTCCCGCCGATCATCGTCACCTTCTCGACGACCTACCTCGGCTGGCACTGGTTCACCGACACCCCCGCCGGACTCTTCATCGGCATCGCCATCCTCCGCACCGTCCAACGCATCCCATGGGACACAGTGGCACTGCCGATCTGGCTCGAACCCGAACGGCGATATCGCTGACCGACGCACGCCACCCCCGCACGGTATCGTCGTCGCATGCCCACACCGGCGCCCCAAGGCCCGCCCCTCCAACGCCGCCTCGGACTCCACTCAGCCATCACCATCGGACTCGCCTCCATGCTCGGCGCCGGCGTCTTCGCCGTATGGGCGCCCGCCGCCGAAGCCGCCGGATCCGCCCCCGGCCTCCTCGCCGCCCTCGCCATCGCCGGACTCATCGCCTACTGCAACGCCCGCTCCACCGCCCGCCTCGCCGCCCTCCACCCCCAAGCCGGCGGCGCCTACATCTACGGCACCATCCGGCTGAACCCCGCCGCCGGATTCACCGCCGGCTGGGCCTTCCTCGTCGGCAAGACCGCCTCCGCCGCCGCCATGGCCCTCACCCTCGGCGCCTACCTCCTGCCCGACCACCCGCGCGCCCTCGCCGCCGCCACCGTCGTCGCCTTCTGCGCCATCAACCTCCTCGGCGTCAAACGCACCGCCCTCGCCTCCGCCGTCTTCGCCGCGATCACCCTCGCCGTACTCGCCGCCGTCATCATCGCCGGAGCCGCCGGCCCCGTCGCCGCACAACCCCTCGACGGCACCCGCCCCTGGGGCGTCCTCACCGCCGCCGGATTCCTCTTCTTCGCCTTCGCCGGCTACGCCCGCATCGCCACCCTCGGCGAAGAAGTCACCAACCCCGAACGCACCATCCCCCGCGCCGTCCCCATCGCACTCGGCATCACCTTCACCGTCTACCTGCTCGTCGCCCTCACCGCCCTGAGCGTCCTCGGCACCGGCACCCTCGCCGCCTCCACCGCACCCCTCGCCGACCTCGCAGGCGCCAGCGCACCCGCCCTCAAACCGGTCGTCGCCATCGGCGCCGGCGTCGCCGTCGCCGGAGTCCTCCTCAGCCTCCTCGCCGGCATCGGCCGCACCGCGCTGGCGATGGCGCGCGACCGGCGGTTGCCGGGGGCACTGGCGGCGGTCTCGGAGCGGTTCGGGGTCCCCTGGGCGGCCGAGCTCGCGGCGAGCGGCCTCGTCCTGATCCTCGTGTCCACACTGGATCTATCGGGCGCGATCGGGTTCTCCAGCTTCTGCGTGCTGGTCTACTACGGCGTCGCGAACGCCTCAGCGGTCACGCTCGACCGGCGCGCCCCGCTCCCGTGGCTGGGGCTCGCAGGCTGCATGCTCGTGGCCGCGAGCCTCCCGCTCTCCGCGGTGCTCGGCGGCTTGGCCGTCTTCGCGGTCGGCGCAGGCTGGTTCGCCCTCACCGAACGTCGCACCCGCACACCATGACTGCCGGTAACCCGCAACACGGCGAGCGGCGGCAGAACGGTGCACTCCGATTGCCGCACTTGCACATCGTGACCGTCAGGCACCCGCAAGACCCACATCGCAGCGGCGGTTGAACGGTTGCCCGCCGTCAGCAGGGTTGAACGGTTGCCCGCCGATCGTCGCCCCCGCCACCGTGACCCGAGGCTCGGAAGCGCGAGCGCTGCCGCACCGCGCATCGGCCGGACGGCCGCACCGAACGCCACGAAGGCCCCGCCCCAGCCGTCTCCGCGAAGTCTCGTCAGCGCTCCGCGCGGCGCTGATCCCGCGCGGCTCTGAGCCGCCGGACGACCGCGGGCTGCTCCGCGGCCGCCTCCGGGTGATCGATGAGCCGGGCCAGATGCTGGTAGTACCGCTCAGGGGTGAGCTCCAGCTCATCGCTGATGGCCTGCGTCTTCGCACCCGACGCCCGCCACCAGCGCGCCTCGAACGCGAGGAGCCGCGAGTCCTGCGAACTCAACTTCGACTCGGGCTGGTACGGCCCTGGCTCGCGCGGCTCCCGCTGCGGTGCCGGCTGCCGCGGGGGCGCCTCCCGTGCCTTCGGGAGCGACGCCTCCTGCGGTCCGCGCGCGGACCGCGGAGCAGGCAGCCGCTCCTCACCTCCCTGGCGCGCACGCGAAATGGACTTGGCGGGGCGATGGCCGGGAGGCATGGGGCAACTCCTCGTAAATGTACGGCTCCGCAATCGGACGCCGTGACTACTCGATCCAGTCGATCAGGTCCGCCACCGAATCCTTGACGTGGTTCGGACGGAAGGGGTACCGCTCGACTTCTTCCATAGTGTCAGTGACCCCCGACAAAACGAGGACCGTCTCGAGCCCCGCCTCGAGGCCCGACAGCACGTCGGTGTCCATGCGGTCGCCGATCATCACCGTCGTCTCCGAGTGGGCCCCGATGCGGCGCAACGCGTTCCGCATCATCAGAGGATTCGGCTTCCCCGGGAAGTACGCCTCTGAACCCGTCGCGGCAGTGATCATCGCCGCAACCGCGCCGACGCCGAGCATGAGGCCCTCGGGGCTCGGCCCGGTCGTGTCCGGGTTGGTGCAGATCAACCGCGACCCGGACTTGACCAGGCGCACCGCCGTGGTGAGCGCCCCGAAGTCGTACCGCCGGGTCTCGCCGAGCACCACGTAGTCGGGCCGGTAATCGGTGAGCACGTAGCCGATCTCGTGCAGCGCCGTGGTCAGCCCCGCCTCGCCGATGACGTAGGCCGAGCCCTTGGGCCGCTGCGACTGCAGGAAGTCCGCTGTCGCCATCGCCGAGGTGTAGATCGACTCGACCGGCACCGCCAGCCCGGAGTTCTTCAGCCGCACATGCAGGTCGCGCGGGGTATAGATCGAGTTGTTCGTCAGGACGAGGAACCGCTTCCCCGCCGACTGCAACTTCTCGATGAGCTTGTTGGCGCCGGGAACCGGCACGCCCTCGTGGACGAGCACGCCGTCCATGTCCGAGAGCCAGCTGTCGAAGGGTCCAGGTGTAGTCATGCTCAACATCTTGCCATCGCTCGGAGAAAACGACGAGGACCGGACGTAAAGTGGTGCCCGTGGAGACGGCATTGACGGCCGTGCTCGTCATCGCCGCAGGCGCCATGGCGGGCGCACTCGGCTACTGGACCATTCGAACCGCGAGGAACAAATGAGCGAGCGCGAAGTACCCGAAGAGTTCGCCTCGACCTTCCAACAGGTCGAGCCCTACCCGTTCGAGGAGACCGACGACCTGCGCCGCGGGCCTAACTTGCACGACGACCTGCTGCCGCTGCTGCCCCTCGTCGGCCGCTGGCGCGGTCGTGGCCAGGGCGGCTACCCCGGCACCGAGGACTTCCTGTACGCCCAGGAGATCAGCTTCCTCCATGACGGTCGGCCGTTCCTGCGCTACCACGCCCGGTCCTGGATCATCGACGTCGACGGCAAGCCCGTGCGCCCCGCGGCGCAGGAGACCGGCTGGTGGCGCGTGGTGCAGGGCAAGGATCCCAAACGCCCCGAGATCGAAGTGCTCCTCTCGCACCCGACGGGCATCCTCGACCTGTACTACGGGCACGTGGACGGCATGCAGATCGAGATCGCCACCGACGCGGTGGTGCGCAGCCCGCAGGCCAAGGAGGTCACCGCAGGCAAGCGCCTGTACGGCATCGTGGAGGGCGCCCTCATGTACGCGCAGGAGTTGGCCGCGGAGGGCAAGCCTTTGAGCCCCCACCTGAGCGCCAGCCTGAGCCGGGTGGCGGGGTAGTCGTCGAGATCGGTTGTCGCGGGCGGCCGGACTGGTTGTCCGGCCGCCCGCTGCGGGTCCTCCTAGTAGGGGGGGCGGCCCGGGGGGGGAGCGGCGCC
>NZ_JAPZVP010000002.1:127149-137969 GCF_027622875.1 Glycomyces luteolus
CCCCCCCCCCCGCGCCCCCCCGCCGGGGGGGGGGGGGGGGGGGCCGGGGCGGGGGGGGGGGGGGGGGGGGGCGGGGGGGGCGGGCCGCCCCCCCGCTGCTGTTCCTCCATGGAGGAGGGGCGGCCCGTGCGGGGACCGCGCGCGGCTGGTGTGCCGCGCGCGGTCTCGGTATGGCGACGTTCGCGATTCCCTTGGTATCGCCGCCATCCCGCAAGGCCAGATAGCGTTTTTGCACCAAGGCTGACACAGTCCGTAGTCATACTGCAACAGAAAGTTTCCGCCTGTGGATAACTTTCCGCGCAACGGCATTCGCACTGACCGCGGCCTTGTGGACCGTGGCGAGGATGGCGGCTTCGGTGCTGGTGGCGCGGTTCGTTTGACGCATGCATCAACCCTGTCACCTCCCGCATTCGGTCGGCAACCAAGAGTTTCCAGCCTGTGGATAACTCTGTGGATTTCCGTCCGCGCGGCTAGAAATCGCCTGGCCAGAGGTCGTCTTCCTGCTTGGCGACCGGGCCGGCGGTGCGGACCGTCGACGTGACCGGGCCTTCCCCCGCTTTGAGGAGCAGGCTCAGGATCGCGATCGACCCCTTCTTGTGCAAGGGCTCGTTGCCGTTGCCGCACTTGGGGCTCTGGATGCAGCTCGGGCAGCCGAAGCGGCATTCGCAGCTTTCGATCGCATCCCTGGTGGCGCCCAACCAGTCCGTCCACTTGCGGAAGGCCTGCTCGGCGAAACCCGCGCCGCCCGGGTGGCCGTCGTAGACGAACACCGTCGGCAGCTCGGTGTCCATGTGCGCCGCGGTCGACAGGCCGCCGATGTCCCACCGGTCGCAGGTCGCGATCAGCGGGAGCAGCCCGATCGAGGCGTGCTCGGCGGCGTGCAGCGAACCCGCGAGGTCCGGGATGCCTTCCAGCGCTTCAGGTTCCACCGTCCACCAGACCGCCACGGTGCGCAGCGTCTGAGGCGGCAGGTCGAGCGGCTGGGTGTCGATCACCTCGCCGGAGGGCAGCCTGCGCCGCTGGTAGGAGATGACGTTGGACGTCACCTCCACCTCTCCGAGGCAGAGCCGGACGTCGCCCATCTCCAGGCGCTCGCGCTCCGCGAGGACCTCCAGGTGCGTGATCTCCTGCGCGCTCGTCATCCACGGCGGCTTCGCGGCGTGGACCAGGGCCAGGCCGTCCTCGAGATCGAGGTCGTCCACAAGGTACGACTCGCCCTGGTGCAGGTACAGGGCGCCCTTGTGCACCAGGCGATGCGAGGCCGCCGCGTCGATCGTGCCGATCAGGCGGCCCGTCTTCGTCTCCGCGATGTCGACGCCCATCGGGCCCGAACCGCGGAGGGTGACCTCCGGGCGCTCCGAACCGATCCAGTAGTAGCGGCCCCCGGGCCGCCGGCGCAGGAGCTTCTGCTCGCAGAGCTGTTCCGCCACTTCGCGGCTGCCCGGGATCGCGTCCAGGTCGGCGTCCTTGAGGGGGAGCTCCTCCGCCGCCAGGCACAGGTGCCCCGCCAGGACATAGGGGTTCGACGGGTCGCAGACGCTCGCTTCGACAGGACGGTCGAAGATCGCCTCCGGGTGGTGCACCAGGAACGTGTCCAGCGGATCGTCCTTCGCGAGCATCACCGCGAGCGCCTCGGTGTCCCCCCGGCCCGCCCGGCCGATCTGCTGCCAGAAGCTCGCCAGCCGGCCCGGATAGCCGCAGAGCAGCACCGCGTCCAGACCCGTCACGTCGATGCCGAGCTCGAGGGCGTTCGTCGTGGCGACTCCGAGGAGCTTGCCCTCGCGCAAGTCCGACTCGAGATCGCGGCGGTGCTCGCGCAGGTACCCGGCGCGGTACGCGGCGATGCGGTCCGCCGCCGGGTCCGAGCCGAGGCGGGACTTCGCCTCCGCCGCAACGATCTCCGCGCCGCGGCGGGACGGGACGAACGCGAGGGTGCGCACGCCGCGGCGCGTCAGCTGCGCCAGCATCCGCGCCGTCTCGCTCAACGTGGACGCCTGCTGCGGCTCGCCCTCGATCTCGTACGTGACGGGCTCCCACAGGGCCACCGTCGCCCCCGGATGCGGCGAGAAGTCCTCCGTGACCGCCACCGCCGGACGTCCGGTGAGGACCGACAGGGACGCGGCCGGGTCCGCCGCGGTCGCGCTGGCCGCGATCACCGTCGGGTTCGCGCCGTAGTGCTCGGCGAGGCGGAGCAGCCGCCGCAGGGTGAGGGCGACGTGCGCGCCGAAGACGCCCCGGTAGACGTGGCATTCGTCGACCACGACGTACTTGAGGTTCTTGAGGAGCGAGCGCCACATGCGGTGGCGGGGGAGCAGCGAGTGGTGGAGCAGGTCGGGGTTGGAGAGGACCAGGTTCGCGAACCGCTGCGCCCACTGGCGGTGCTCGAACGGCGTGTCGCCGTCGACGATCGCCGGGATCAGCCCGGGGACCTCGAATTCGCCCACCGCCCGCGCCTGGTCGGCGGCCAGGGCCTTCGTGGGAGCCAGGTAGAGCGTGCGGCCCTCGCCGTCCCCGGCGGCCTCGGTGAGGAGCGGGAGGAGGTAGGCGAGGCTTTTGCCGGAGGCGGTGCCCGTGGACACGACGACGTCGCGGCCTTCGAAGGCGTGGGTGGCGGCCTCGGCCTGATGGGGCCAGGGGCGGGTGATCCCGGTGTCGCCCAGCGCATCGCGGACCGCGTCGGGCACCCACTCGGGCCACTCGGTGCGCACCGCGGCGCGCGGCGGGAGGCGGCGCAGGTGGCGGAGGCCGCCCTCGTCCGATTCGAGGGCGGCTATGAGCTGGTCGACGGGCACCGCCCAATGATGCCGCAGCCCGCCGACACGACCGGCGCCGGCGAAGACGCGCCCGCATTTCGGTCATACGCTCCCGGCTCCTCTTCACTGGGAACGCAGTACGCTTATGGGCCAAGACACATTGCTTACCAGGCGCAGCCGCGCCGCCACGTGCCGAGAGAGGGGAGAGACGGCGTGAGGGGAACATCAGGCGACGGCGCGGCCGAGCCCGAGCTGGGGCTCAGCCTCTCCGAGGTCGGCGAATACGCGGTCATCAGCGTGAGCGGCGAGATCGACATGTACACCGCGCCGCAGCTGCGCGAGGCCGTCCGCCAACTCTCCTCCGAGGGCCGCATGCGGGTCGCGATCGACCTGACGCCGACCGAGTTCTGCGATTCGACCGGCCTGGGCGTGCTCATCGGGGCCCGCCGCCGCCTCTCCGACTCGGGCGGGAGCCTGCTCGTCGTCTGCGCGAACCCGCGCATCAGGAAGCTCCTGGACCTCACCGGCCTCGACAAGGTGCTCGATGTCCGGGAAGCGGTGCCCAGCGAGTGAACGGCTCCAAGCACGACCGCGCTGGGGGACGGACCGAGGCGGTGACCGTCCGGTTCGCGTTCACACCCGCCGCCGCCTACGTCCGCGCCGCCCGGCTGGTGGCCGCCGATGTGGCCGCGCACGCCGGGGTCGCCACGGGACTGCTCGACGAAGTCCGGCAGGCGGTCGGCGAAGCGTGCACGCGCGCGGTACTGCGGCACCGGGACCGGGGCCTCGAAGACCTCGTGCGCGTGGAGTTTTCGATCGGTGATCGTTTTATTGCGAAAATCACGGATAACGCGCAGGATCTGCGCGCGCGCTCGAGCGGCCGGATCGGCGCGGGCGTCGGCGGCGGCGATGCGCGAGCGAACGATCACGACGCGATCGAAGAGGACACCCTCTCCGAGGAGATCACCCTCATCGTCCTGGGCGGACTGGTCGAAGACCTGGTCGTGACCGGTCCCGACGGGAACGGCGGCACTACCGTCAGCATGTCCTGGCCGCTGCCCGGATCAGGTTCCGCGACCGACCACTGAGGCTTTGAGCACGCCCGCCATCAGGCGTGACCGTCCCCACTCGCAAAGCCCTCACATCGTTACACTCCGCACGTTAAGTCTGCCGGGCCGCAGGTCCGGCCCGGCCGCGCCGTCCTACCCGTCCCGCGGCCCTTTACGTGTTTGCGATACCGGTCCCGCGGTGCCCCGCGGGACCGCATGGCGAAGCTTGCGAGCCATGACTGTGTACTGCTTGGAGGAACTACATGCATACGTTGCTCGCCAATGGCGACGAGAGCGTAGGTCAGCTCGCGGGCTCGAACCTGAGCCTCGTCGTGGTCGCCGCCGCGCTCGCGCTGGTCGCCCTCGGAGGCGCCGCGGCCCTCGTCAAGAGCATCCTCGCGGCCGGCACCGGCACCGACAAGATGCGCGAAATCTCCGGCGCCGTCCAAGAGGGCGCCTCGGCGTACCTGCGGCGCCAGTTCCGCGCGCTCGGGGTCTTCGTCGTCATCGCCGTGGTCCTGCTGTTCCTGCTCCCCGCCGAAGGAGGCACGGACGTCCGCATCGGACGCAGCGTGTTCTTCATCGTCGGCGCGCTGTTCAGCTCGTTCATCGGCTGGGCCGGCATGAACATGGCCACGCGCGCGAACGTGCGCGTCGCGGCCGCCGCCCGCGACGGGCAGCCCACCACCGCGATGCACCTTGCCTTCCGCACCGGCGGCGTGGTCGGGTTCCTCACCGTCGGCCTCGGCCTGCTCGGCGCCTCGGTCGTGGTGTTCGTCTACAACGGCGACGCGCCCGTGGTCCTGGAGGGCTTCGGCTTCGGCGCCGCCCTCCTCGCCATGTTCATGCGCGTCGGCGGCGGCATCTTCACCAAGGCCGCCGACGTCGGCGCCGACCTCGTCGGCAAGGTCGAGCAGGGCATCCCCGAAGACGACCCGCGCAACCCGGCGACCATCGCCGACAACGTGGGCGACAACGTCGGCGACTGCGCCGGCATGGCCGCCGACCTCTTCGAGTCCTACGCCGTCGTCCTCGTCGCGAGCCTCATCCTCGGCCGCGCCGCGTTCGGCGAGACCGGCCTGGTCCTGCCGCTGCTCGTCGCCTCGGTCGGCATCGTCTGCGCCATCATCGGCGTCGTCATCACCCGCATGCGGGCCTCCGACGCCTCGGGGCTGACGGCCATCAACCGGGCGTTCTACCTCTCGGCGGTCATCTCCGCGCTCCTCACCGTGGCCGCGGTGCTCTGGTACGTCCCGTCCGACTGGGCCTCGCTCGGCACCGGCTTCAGCGACTCCGGCATCCCGGTCAACCCGCAGGTCTTCGCTATCGTCGCGGTCGTCATCGGCATCGCCCTGGCCGCCGTCATCATGGCGCTGACCGGCTACTACACCGACACCCGCTACAAGCCCACCAAGGCCGTCTCGGCCTCGACGCGCACCGGCGCGGCCACCAACATCCTGTCGGGCTTCTCGCTCGGCCTGGAATCGGCCGTCTACACCGCGCTGTGCATCGCGGCCGCCGTCCTCGGCGCGTACCTGCTCGGCGGCGGCGAGATCCTCGTCAGCCTCTTCGCGGTCGCACTCGCCGGCTGCGGCCTGCTCACCACCGTCGGCGTCATCGTCGCCATGGACACCTTCGGGCCCATCAGCGACAACGCCCAGGGCATCGCCGAGATGTCCGGCGACGTCGAAGGCGACGCGGCGCAGACGCTCACCGACCTCGACGCCGTCGGCAACACCACCAAGGCCATCACCAAGGGCATCGCGATCGCGACCGCGGTCCTGGCAGCGACCGCCCTGTTCGGCTCCTACACCGACGCGGTGGCCGCCGAAGGCCTCATGGGCGAAGCGCTCCTCGGCGCGCTCAACATCGCCGACCCGGCCAACATCGTGGGCTTCATCATCGGCGCCTCCGTCGTGTTCCTGTTCTCCGGCCTCGCCATCAACGCCGTCGCCCGCTCCGCCGGCGCCGTCGTCAACGAGGTCCGCGACCAGTTCGCGCGCTTCCCCGGGATCATGGAGGGCACGCAGCGGCCCGAGTACGGCCGCGTCGTCGACATCTGCACCCGCGACGCCCAGCGCGAGCTGGTGACCCCGGGCCTGCTGGCCATCACCGCGCCCATCGCGGTCGGCTTCGGCCTCGGCGTCGGCCCGCTCGCCGCCTACCTCGCGGGCGCGATCGCGTGCGGCGTGCTCATGGCCGTCATGCTCGCGAACTCCGGCGGCGCGTGGGACAACGCGAAGAAGGACGTCGAGGACGGCGCGCACGGCGGCAAGGGCTCCGAGGCCCACGCCGCGGCCGTCATCGGCGACACCGTCGGCGACCCGTTCAAGGACACCGCGGGCCCGGCCATCAACCCGCTCCTCAAGGTCATGAACCTGGTGAGCCTCATCATCGCGCCGGTCGTGGTGGTCTACACCGTCGACGGTGTCGGCGAGCACGCCGACGGGCCCGTCCGCTGGATCATCACCGCGGTCGCCGTCGTCGTCCTGGTCGGCGCGATCCTCGTCTCCAAGCGCCGTTCCGCGGTGGTGGAGGCGGGGGAAGCCCATACTCCGGAGCAGCGTGAGTCGGTCAACGTCGGCTAGCCGCTGAGCGCGGGTTCAGCCCGCGAGCAGCCTCGGCGGCGCTCGCGGGCCGTGAACACGCGACGCTGAATCCGGGATTGCCCCGCGTGTGCCCCGGTCGATCGGACCGGGGCACACCCATACTCAGGGGACGCAATGCGGAAGCGTGAGCTACCGTAACGAATCGAGTGCATTTTCCGAGTGAACGGTGGGAGCAGTGGCGGACATCAAGCGCCTTGTCATCGTGGAGTCCCCGGCGAAGGCCAAGACGATCGCCTCCTATCTCGGACCCGGCTACATCGTCGACTCCTCGCTCGGGCACATCCGGGACCTTCCGCGCAGCGCGAAGGAGATCCCGGCCAAGTACAAGGACAAGGCCTGGTCGCGGCTGGGAGTGGACGTCGACAACGACTTCGCGCCGCTCTACATCGTGAACCCGGACCGGTCCGCGCACGTGAAGAAGCTGAAGGGCTACCTCGCGGAGGTCGACGAGCTCTTCCTCGCCACCGATGAGGACCGCGAGGGGGAGGCCATCGCCTGGCACCTGCTCGAGACCCTGAAGCCGAAGGTGCCGGTCAAGCGGATGGTCTTCCACGAGATCACGCCGCAGGCCATCGCCGAGGCCGCCGCGAACCCGCGCGAGCTCAACCAGGACCTCGTCGACGCCCAGGAGGGGCGGCGCATCCTCGACCGGCTCTACGGGTACGAGGTGAGCCCGGTCCTGTGGAAGAAGGTCATGCCGCGGCTGTCGGCCGGGCGCGTCCAGTCCGTGGCGACGCGGCTGGTCGTGGAGCGGGAGCGGGCGCGCATGGCGTTCCGCGCCGCCGACTACTGGGACGTCTCGGCGAACCTCGCCACGGATGACGGACAGCAGTTCAAGGCGACGCTGATCGCCGTGGACGGCGACCGGGTCGCCTCCGGCAAGGACTTCGATTCGGCGACCGGCCAGGTCAAGGGCAATGTGGTGCACCTCGACGAGGCCGGGGCGCGGGGTCTGGCGCAGCGGCTCGAGGGCCGCGACTTCACCGTCTTGAAGGTGGAGAAGAAGCCGTACCGGCGCAAGCCGTACGCGCCGTTCATCACCTCGACGCTGCAGCAGGAGGCCGGGCGGAAGCTCCGCCTCTCGAGCGCGCAGGTCATGCGGGTCGCCCAGCGGCTCTACGAGAACGGCCACATCACGTATATGCGGACCGACTCGACGAACCTGTCGAACACCGCGATCAACGCCGCGCGCGCCCAGGCCGCCGAGCTGTACGGCGCGCAGTACGTGCCGTCCGAGCCGCGCCGGTACTCGCGGAAGGTGAAGAACGCGCAGGAGGCGCACGAGGCCATCCGGCCCTCCGGCGACCGCTTCAAGACCCCGAACCAGCTCAAGGGCCAGCTCTCCGCCGAGGAGTACCGGCTGTACGAGCTGATCTGGCGGCGCACGCTCGCCTCGCAGATGGTCGACGCCACCGGGAACTCGACGTCGGTGCGGGCCCGCGCGACGACCGAGTCCGGGGAGGAAGCCGACTTCGGCGCCTCCGGCAAGACCATCACCAACCCGGGCTTCCTGCTCGCCTACGTCGAGTCCATCGAGGACGGCGACGCCGACGACGCCGAGAAGCGCCTGCCCGAGCTGACCGAGCGCCAGCACCTCGCCGAGCGCGGCCTCGAGGCCGCCGGGCACACTACGCAGCCGCCGGCCCGCTACACCGAGGCGAGCCTCGTGAAGGCCCTGGAGGAGCGGGGGATCGGGCGGCCGTCGACGTACGCGTCGATCATGCAGACCATCCAGGACCGCGAGTACGTGTTCAAGAAGGGCCAGGCGCTCGTGCCGGCCTTCCGCGCGTTCGCCGTCATCGGCCTCATGGAGCGGCACTTCCCTCGCCTGGTCGACTACGACTTCACCGCGGGCATGGAGAACGAGCTCGACGAGGTCGCCGCCGGGCAGGAGTCGCGCGAGGAGTTCCTCCGCAAGTTCTACTTCGGCGGGCAGGACAAAGAGGGCACCGTCGCCGCCTCGGGCGGGCTCCGGCACATGATCGAGGAGGAGCTCGCGAAGATCGACGCCCGCGAGGTCAACTCGATCCCGCTGTACACCGACGACAAGGGCCGCAAGGTGGTCGCGCGCGTCGGCCGGTACGGGCCCTATCTGGAGCGGGCCACGCCGGGGCAGGAGGAGCCGGGCGAGCCGGGCAAGCGCCCGTCGATCCCCGAGTCCATGGCGCCCGACGAGCTGACCCCCGAGAAGGGGCAGGAGCTGTTCGAGCTGGCCGAGAACGAGGGCGAGCTCGGCACGCACCCCGAGACGGGGGAGCCGGTGCTCGCCAAGACCGGCCGGTACGGGCCGTACGTGACCAGCGGTGAGAAGTCCTCGTCGCTGCTCACCGGCCAGAAGCTCTCGGAGGTCACGCTCGAGGACGCGGTGAAGCTGCTGACGCTGCCGCGCCTGGTCGGGAAGGACGCCGAGGGCGAGGAGATCCGCACCGGCCTCGGCCCGCACGGCCCGTACGTGAAGAAGAACCGCGACTTCCGGTCCCTCGAGAACGAGGAGCAGCTGTTCACCCTCACGTTGGAGGAGGCCGAGAAGCTGCTCGCGCAGCCGAAGACCCGCGGTCGCCAGCAGCGCGCCCAGACCCTCCTCAAGGAGCTCGGCCCCGATCCCGTGACGGGCAAGGAGGTCACGCTCAAGGACGGCCGCTTCGGCCCGTACGTGACCGACGGCGAGACGAACGCGTCGATCCGCAAGACCGACTCGATCGAGGACCTCACCATCGACCGGGCCGCCGAGCTCCTCGCCGAGCGGCGGGAGAAGGTGTCCTCGGGCGCCGTCCCGGCGAAGAAGACCGCGAAGAAAGCGGCCAAGAAAGCGGTGAAGAAGACCGCCGCGAAGAAGACCGCGGCGAAGAAGACGGTGAAGAAGGCGGCGGCGAAGAAGACCGCCAAGAAGACGGCGAAGAAAGCCGCCCCCGAATAGCCGACGGGCCGGTCCCGCGATGAAGCGGTGACCGGTGGTTTGCCCTGTTTTGTGGCTTATCTGACGGCAGCATGCCTCCGGCCACGCCCGGGCTCGGCGTGTCCCCCTAGGGTTCAGCCCTTCGTAAACTAAATTCCGCGTAGATGCAACCCGAAGCGGTCGCTCGCGCGTCAAGGCAATGCGGACCGGACTCGGCGTCGAGCACCGTCTGTCCGTTGTGGCTGAAGACGGCAATTCTTCGAAAGCGAGTTTCGAATTCATGCGAATCACATTTCTGGTCCGGAACATCTGGGGTATCGGCGGCACCATCAAGACCACTCTCAATACCGCTGAAGCCCTCGTCGACCTGGGCCATGACGTGACCATCGCCTCGTTCGTGCGGCACAAGGCGAAGTCCGACTTCGCCATCGACCCGCGCATCAATGTGGTCAACCTCTGGGATGTGAGAAAGCCCGCCGACGGCGGCGACCGCCTTTCCCCGCTCGAGCGCTGGCAGTCCAAGCGCCCCTCGTTCCTCGACGCCGACAAAGTCAACAACCAGGGCGAGTCCTCGAAGCTCCTCGACATGCGGGTCAAGAAGTACCTCAAGCGCCTCGACACCGACATCGCGGTGGGCACCCAGGTGTCGGTGAACGTGTACATGGCCGCCTACGGCAGGCCCGAGCGGTACGCGATGGTCGCCCAGGAGCACATGTACCTCGAGACCTACCGGCCGGTGGTGCGCAAGCACATCAGCCGGGACTACCCGAAGATGGACGCGATCGTCACCATCACCGAGGCCGACGCGAACGCCTACCGCGAGGCGTTCCCCGAGATCGTCGACAAGATCACGTGCATCCCCAACTCGATCCCGGCCAGCACCATGGCCCCCTCCGAGCTGACCGAGCCGCACATCATGACCGCGGGGCGCCTCACCGGGATGAAGGGCTTCGACATCCTCATCAAGGCCTTCGCGCAGGTCGCCGACGAGTTCCCGGAGTGGAAGGTCACGATCTTCGGCCGCGGCCGCGACAAGAAGAAGCTCCAGGGCCTCATCAACGACCACGAGCTCAAGGGCCGCGTCAACCTGCCCGGGCCCGTCACCCCGCTCGACGCCGAATGGCAGAAGGCCTCCATCGCCGCGATCCCCTCGCGCTTCGAGCCGTTCGGGCTCGTCATCGTCGAGGCCATGGCCGCCGGGCTCCCGGTGGTGTGCAGCGCCGTCAAGCACGGCCCGATCGAGATCATCGAATCCGGGGTCAACGGCCTCCTCGTCGAACCGCAGAAGCCGAAGGAGCTCGCCGACGCGCTCCGCCTCCTCATGTCCGACCCCGAGCTGCGCCGCCGGCTCGCCGACAACGGCATGGCCACCGCCAAGCGCTTCGAGCCCGCCGAGGTCGTCGGCCTCCACGTGCAGCTCTTCGAGAAGCTCCTCAAGGCCCGGGCCTGACACCGGCCGCGACGCGCGGGCCCGCCCGGCGCCCGCCCGGGCGCGGCGGCGCGGGGGGGGGGG
>NZ_JAPZVP010000002.1:137979-193874 GCF_027622875.1 Glycomyces luteolus
CCCCCCCCCCCCCCCGCCCCCCCCCCCCCCCGCCCCCCCCCGGGGGCCCCCCCGGCCCCCCCCCCCCGCGGCCGGGCACGTAGATTGGTCCGGCAGCCGACCGCCGACCAGCAGGAGAGTCCAGTCGTGCCCCAACCACCGACCATCGCGGCGGTCCTCGCCGGCGGCCGCGGCTCCCGCATGGGCGCCGCGGTCCCCAAGCAGCTGCTGGAGGTCGCGGGCAAGCCGATCCTCCAGCACACGCTCGAGGCCTTCGAGGCCGCCGCCGCAGTGGACCGGATCGTGCTCGTCATGGCCGAGGGCTTCCACGACACCGCCTGGGCGATCGCGAAAGCCGCTAATGTGACAAAGCTCTCGGCGGTGATCGACGGGGGCGCGACGCGCGCCGACTCGTCGGTCGCCGCCATCCGCTGGGCGCAGGCCCAGCCCGGCGTCGGCGAGGACGCGAAGCTGCTCCTCCACGACGCCGCCCGCATGCTCGTCACCGGCCGCATCATCACCGATGTCGTGGCCGCCCTCGACGAATGCGAGGCGGTCACCGCCGCGATCCCCTCCTCCGACACCGTCGTCGAAGTGCGGGAAGGGCGCATCGCGAACGTCCCCGACCGCGCCTCGCTCGCGCGCGTCCAGACTCCGCAGGGCTTCCGGCTCGGCCTCATCGCCGCCGCCCACGCCGACGCCGCCGCCGACCCGGGCTTCACCCCGACCGACGACTGCTCGGTGGTCCTGCGCTGCCGCCCCGGCGTCCCCGTCCGCACCGTCGCGGGCTCGGCGCGCAACCTGAAAGTGACCGAACCCGCAGACCTGGCCCTCGCCGAAGCCCTGCTCCATGGCTGACCGTCACCCCCGGTCCCTGCCGCGCGACAGCCCGCATCATCAGCGGATTCATATGTGACGCCCGCGCGAACCTTCCGTTGGGCCATGCGTCACCGGTCATTCAGCTAGGTAAACTGCACCAATCCATCATCCAAACCGAACGAGGTGGCACTCGACATGTCCACGAACATCGTGATCCTCGCGGCCGGCGTCGGCTCCCGGCTCGGCAAGCCGCACCCGAAGCCGCTGACGCCCCTGAACACCGGCGAGACCATCCTCGGCCGCTCCCTGCGCCTGCTCACCTCCCGGTTCAGCCGCCACTCGATCCACCTCGTCGTCGGCTTCAAGAAGGAGATGATCATGGAGGAGGTGCCCGACGTCGGCTTCATCTACAACCAGGCCTACGGCGACACCAACACCTCCAAGAGCCTCCTCAAGGCCTTCAACATCCTCGGCCCCGGCGGCGTCCTGTGGCTCAACGGCGACGTCGTGTTCGACCCGCAGGTGCTCGACGTGATCCTGCCGCACATCGCCATGGACCGCTCCTTCATCTCCGTCAACACCGCGAAGGTCTCCGACGAGGAGGTCAAGTACACTCTCGGCGCCGACGGGTACATCAACAAGCTCTCCAAGCGGGTCAGCGAAGGCGCGCTCGGCGAGGCCGTCGGCATCAACTACGTCTCCGCCGACGACCGCGCCATGGTCGCCAAGCGCCTCGCCGAGGTCGACGACCAGGACTACTTCGAAGGCGGCATCGAGCTCGCCATCGAGAAGGACGGCCTCAAGTTCGAAGCCGTCGACATCTCGCAGCACAACGTCATCGAAGTCGACTTCGCCGAAGACCTCAACAGCGTCAACCAGGCCTTCAAGTAAGGGCCCTGCGCACCCCGACACCCGCGACCCCCTCTCGGCAGCGGCGCCGACGACCCCCGCACCGATAGTCCAAGCACTACCTTGCAGAGGCACGCCGAGTTGAAGAACCTGCTCAAGTCCTGGTCCATCCGTCTGAACCTCCTCGCCGTCGCGGCGGTGCTCAGCGCGGTCGCGCTGCCGCACCTGCCGTGGCTGCCGCTGGCGCTCGCCCTCGTCGTCTTCGGCGCCTCCGCCTGGCAGTCCGGATCCTCGATCGCCGCCCAGAGGATCCCCCGCACCCTCACCGCCCTCGCGGTGCTCATCGGGACCTGGTTCGCCGGCGGCCTCGACCGATGGCCGCTGCTCGCCGCCGGCGTCATGGTCACCGTCTTCACCGCCTACTCCGACGTGGCCGCCCGGGCGCTCAACGTCGGCTTCCTCGAGACGGCCAACCTCGGCGTCGTCCGCACCCGCCGCCAGCGCATGACCTCCCCGCCGGTCATCGCGACGCTCACCAACTGGCTGGCGATCGTGTACGTGCTGGCCGCGGCCGTTCCCGAGGGGGGCGCCGCACTCGTCACCGACGCCGTCTTCCTGGTCGTGTCGCTGGGGGTCCTGGGGTGGACCGGGGCGGCGATCCTGGAGAACTACCTGCACCGCCGCCGCGTCGCGCACCCGGTGGACATCCAGGTCATCAGCGCGATCCGCCGTCTGCAGCCGCGGTTCGTGATCCATTTCGCGGGCGCGCGCGAGTCGGAGTACCAGCTGACGATGTGGCTGCCGTACTTCGAGCGGGTGGGGGATCCGTACATGATCCTGATCCGCGACCGGTACCTCTACGACGGGATCGTGGGGCGTACGAGCGCGCCGATCGTGCTGGCGCCGGCGCAGTCGGTGCTGGACACGATCCTTCCCGAGAGCGTGCGCTCCTGCTTCTACGTGAACCACGCGGTGAAGAACGCGCAGCTGATCAAGCTCGACAACTATCTGCATGTGCAGTTGATGCACGGGGATTCGGACAAGGCGATCAGCCGGAGCCCGGTCTCGCTCATGTACGACCGGGTGTTCGTGGCGGGGCAGGCCGGGATCGACCGGTACCACCGGCACGGTGTGGACATCCCGAACTACAAGTTCCGGAAGATCGCGCGGCCGCAGCTGCACGATCTGCAGGTGGGCGGGCGCGACAAGGTCGAGGGGTCCCTGCCGGTGGTGCTGTACACGCCGACGTGGACCGGTCTGACGGCCGATGTGAACTACTCGTCGTTGAAGCAGGGCAAGCGGATCGTCGAGGCGGTGCTGGCGCGCGAGGTGACGCTGATCTTCCGGACGCATCCGTATACGCGGACCAATGCGGCGTATCAGGCGCTGGCGGATGAGATCAAGGCGGTGATCGCGGCCGATGCCGCGAAGACCGGCCGGGCGCACTTGTGGGGTGCGCAGGCCGAGTCGGAGGTGAGTCTGACGGATTGCGTGAACGCGGCCGATGTGGCGATCTCGGACATCAGCGGGACGGCGTCGGACTGGATCTACAGCGGGCGGCCGTTCGCGATGACGGATCCGAAGGGGTTCAGGGAGGGCTATCTCGAGCAGTTCCCGCTCGCGAAGGCCGCGTACCTGCTGGATCCGGATGCGGGGAACATCGAGAAGGTGCTCGACGAGCTGCTGGTGACGGATTCGAAGGCGGCGCTGCGCGCGGAGGTGCGGGAGTACTACCTGGGCGATGTGGCGCCGGAGGAGCTGGTGCCGCTGTTCGTCGAGGAGGTCAAGGCGACGTACGGGGAGCCGGTGCGGAAGGTGGCGACCGGGGAGTCGGCGCTCGCGGCGTAGTCGCGGTGTTTTTTCGAGGGCCCTGCCGTTGCGGCGGGGCCCTTCGTCGTCGCCGGTCGGCGGTCGGGGGGTGAATTCATTGGTGGCGGGCGCCACCATGTGGCAGGGGTAGACGTGTTTTCTTCAACTTGTGTTAACGCCCCGTTCACAAGATCTGCCCATGGAGTGAATATGTCCCGATTGTGGAGGCAGCGGCATGAGGTCCTCGCGATCGCCGCGGTCCTCGCCGCCGCCGCCCAGGTGCCCCTCGCCGCTTACGCCCTCGCCGCGGCGGTGCTCGCCGCGACGGCCTGGTCGCCTCGCGAGGATCCGGGGACGCGCACGGCGAAGCTGCTGGCCGTCTGCGCCGTCCTCGTCGCGGTCTGGCCCGCCGACCCCGCGCGCCGTGCCTTGATCGTCGCCTGCCTGCTCGCCGCGGGCTTCCTGTGCGTGGCGGGCCTGGTCCGGACCGCGCTCGGGCTCGCGTACCTGGAGACGGTCAACCTGCCGGTGCGGCGCACGTTCGCGCAGCGGGCGGCCGAGCCGCGGCTGGTGCTCTCGGTCGTCGGCGCGGCGGCGGCGCTGCTGCCGTTCGCCGCGGCGGCGCCGTCCGCGGTCCGGCTCGCGGCGGACGTCGCAGTGCTCGCGGCGGTGCTGGCGGCGCTGGTGTGGGCGGCCGCGGCGGTGGTGGCGAACCTGCGCCGGCTCCGGCGCGAGTCGCATCCGATCGACCACGCCGTGGTCGCGGCCGTGGAGGCGCTGCAGCCCAAGTACATCGTGCATTTCGGCGGGGCGCGGCTCTCGGAGTACCAGATCCAGATGTGGCTGCCGTACTTCGACCGGATCGGCGACCCGTACCTGATCCTGGTGCGCGACGCGCACTTGATGCGCGGGACGGCGGCGTGCACGAGCGCTCCGATCGTGCTGGCCCCTGCGCAGACGGTGCTCGACAAGCTGCTGCCCGCGAGTGTGCGGGCGTGCTTCTACTCCAACCACGCGCAGAAGAACACGGCGCTGATCCGGCACGGCGAGCTGCTGCACGTCCAGCTCATGCACGGCGACTCGGACAAGGCGATCAGCCGCTCGGCGCTGTCGCTCATGTACGACCGGGTGTTCGTCGCCGGGCGCGCGGGCGTCGACCGCTACCACCGGCACGGCGTGGACATCCCGGAGTCGAAGTTCCGGGTGATCGGCCGCCCGCAGCTGCACGGCATCGAGGTCGGGGAGCGGGCCCGCGCCGCGGGCGAGGCTCCCGTGGTGCTCTACGCGCCGACCTGGACCGGTTTCACGGAGGACGTCAACTACTCGTCGCTGAAGGAGGGCAGGCGGATCGTGGAGGCGCTGGTCGCGCGCGGCGCGTCAGTGATCTTCCGGACGCACCCCTATACGCGTTCGAACGCCGCCTACCAGGCCTGCGCGGATGAGATCCGGTCGCTGCTCGCGGCGGACGCCGCCCGCAGCGGCCGCCCGCACCTGTGGGGCGCGGCCGCCGAATCCGAGCGGTCGCTCGCGGACTGCGTGAACGCGGCCGACGCGGCGGTGTGCGACATCAGCGGGGTGGCCTCGGACTGGCTGTTCTGCGGCAGGCCGTTCGCGATGACCGACCCGCGGGGCCTGCGCGAGGACTACCTGGAGGAGTTCCCGCTGGCGGCGGGCGCGTACCTGCTGGAGCCGGGCGCGCGGAACATCGAGGCGGTCGTCGGCGAGCTGCTCGACACGGACTCGAACGCGTCCCGTCGCGCCGAGGTCCGCGAGTACTACCTGGGCGGCAGCGCCCCGGAGGACCTGTTCGCGGTGTTCGCGGACGCGGTCCGCGAGACCTACGCGGTGCCGGTCGACAAGACCGTGGCGCGGGCGCGGATCGAAGCGGCGGCCTGAACGCGGTACCGGGGCCGGCGGCGCGACCGCGCCGCCGGCCCCGGTACCGCGCGGGGGCGTGCGGCCGCGCCGCGGGGGGGCGGGGCGGCCGGGGGGGGAACGCCAGCGGGGTGGCGCCGCGGGAGGCGGCCACGGTGGCGGGGTGCGGGGCGACGAGCCCGAGCTTGTCGCGGGCGTCGCACAGGTCGGCGAGCTTCTCGTAGGCGCGCGCGCCGAGCAGCTCGGTCAGCTCGACCGCGTACGAGAGGTACACGGGCTCGGCCGCGGTGTGCGCGGTCGGCGAGGCGGTGCACCACCAGTCGAAGTCGTGCCCGCCCGGTCCCCAGGAGGCCCGGTCGAACTCGGTGATGAGGGTGACCGAGACCTCGGTGCCGTCGGCTCGGTGCTCGGTCTTGAAGTCGCGCTTCACGGGCAGCTGCCAGCACACCTCGGGCTTGTACTCCATCGGGTGGACGCCGTCGCGCATCGCCTGCTGGTGCAGGGCGCATCCGGCGCCGGTGGGGAAGCCCTCGCGGTTGTGGAAGACGCACGCGCCGTCGACGACGGCGGTCTTCTTCGCGGGCTCCTCCTCGCCGTCCTCGTTCTCGAGGGTGTCGTCGACGATGGTGTCCTTCCACCGCCGGTGCAGCTGCCAGGTCTGGGGGGTCAGCTTCTTGACGATCTGCTTGGTGCGCTTGATGTCGGCTTCGTCGGTGTAGAACGCGCCGTGCAGGCAGCAGCCGTCGGCGGGCTGGTCGGCCTCGATGCCCGGGCAGCCGCCCTCGTCCGGGTGCTTGCCGAACACGCAGCCCCAGCGGGACAGCAGCCAGGTGAGATCGGCCCTGACCATGGTCGTGGAGTCGTCGGGATCGAGGAACTCGACCCATTCGCGGTCGAAGTCCTGCGCCACCTCGTCGGTCATCCCACCAAGGTACCCGGCCGGACGCGATCCGAACGGGACGCGCGCCCGCGGGGACGGGACCGCGGGCGGCGCTCGCCCCGCGAAGCCCGCGAGCGGTGAATCCGCCGCTCGGCGAAGCTTGCGAGCCGTGAATCGGTACGGCGTACCCTGGTGTCGTGACCCAGTCCGTCCCGGTTCTGCTGTCGACCACCTCCGTCTACCCGGAGCCCACCGCGGTGGGCTTCGAGCTCGCCGCCGAGCTCGGGTACGACGGGGTCGAGCTGATGGTCTTCACCGACCGGGTCTCCCAGGACCCCTCGGCGGCCGCCAGCCTCGCCAGGCACTACGGCGTGAAGATCGGCGCGGTCCACGCGCCGTGCCTGCTCGTGACGCAACGGGTGTGGAGCGCCGACCCGTGGACGCGGCTGCGCCGGTCGGTGCAGGCCGCCGAGTACCTCGAGTCGCCGGTGGTGGTGATCCACCCGCCGTTCTCGTGGCAGAAGGAGTACGCGGCGAAGTTCTCGACGGTCCTCGACGGGCTGCGCGCCCGCTACCCGCACGTTGAGATCGCGGTCGAGAACATGTTCCCGCTCAAGCTCGGCAAACGCAAGCTCGTGCCCTACCGGCCCCACTGGGACCCGACGCGGCACGGCTACGACTCCTACACGCTCGACCTCTCGCACTGCGCCGCGTCGGGCGCGGACGCGCTCGCGATGGCGGAGCGGATGGGGAAGGGCCTGCGGCACATCCACCTGTGCGACGGCACCGAGCCGGGCGCGGACCAGCACCTGGTGCCGGGCCGCGGGACGCAGCCGTGCGCGGAGCTGCTCGGCGCGCTCGGGGCCTCCGACTGGAACGGCTCGATCACCGTCGAAGTGAGCACCCGCAAGAGCGGCAACAGGACTCGACGGGCCGAGGACTTGTACGAATCGGTGAAGTTCGCGAGGGACGCGCTCGCGGCCGACAAGCCGACGTGAGCTTCCCGGACGCCCACGTGACACTCCCTCGCCAGGCGGAGTTCTCCGTTAATTAACTGCACATTGCCTCTGTATGATCGACGGCGCACCGTCTCAGTGCACTATCCAGTCTTCCGGAGAACGCGGAGAAATCACGTGCCAGACCAAGAGCGGGAGATGATCCCTCCGGCGAAGCCCCACATCGGCGAAGCCGAGATCGAAGCGGCCGTGGCGGTCCTGCGAAGCGGCAGGGTCGTCCAGGGCCCGGAGGTGGCGGCCTTCGAAGAGGAGTTCACCGAAGTGTCCGGGACCGCCGAGTGCGTCGCGGTCAACTCGGGGACCTCGGCCCTGCAGCTCGCCCTGATGGCCATGGGCGTCGGCCCCGGCGACGAGGTCATCGTCCCCTCGTTCTCGTTCGCCGCGAGCGCCAACGCCGTCCGCCTCGTCGGAGCCGAACCGGTCTTCGCCGACATCGAGCCCGACTCCTACTGCATCGACCCCGACGCCGTGACCGCCCTCATCGGGCCGCGCACCGTCGCGATCATGCCCGTCCACCTCTACGGCCACCCCGCCGACATGGCCCGCCTCACCGCCCTCGCGCAGCGGCACTCGCTCGCGATCCTCGAGGACGCCTGCCAGGCCCACGGCGCCCAGGTCGACGGCAAGCCCGTCGGCTCCTTCGGCGTCGCCGGGACCTTCAGCTTCTACCCGACCAAGAACATGCACGCCCTCGAAGGCGGCATGGTCTCCACGGACGACCCCAAGCTCGCCCGCACCCTGCGCCTGCTCCGCAACCAGGGCATGGAGCAGCGCTACGCGAACGAGATCGTCGGCGCCAACATGCGCATGACCGACGTCGCCGCCGCCATCGGCCGGGTCCAGCTGCGTCAGCTCGCCGGATGGACCGAGCAGCGCCGCGACAACGCCGCCCGGCTCGACGCCGGCATCGCCCAGGTCGACGGGGTCGTCGCCCCGCCGGTCCCCGCCGGCGCCCGCCACATCTACCACCAGTACACGGTGCGGATCCCCAGCGGCCGCGACGCCGCCCTCGAGCAGCTCAACGCGGCCGGGATCGGCAGCGCCGTCTACTACCCGATCCCCATCCACAAGCTCATCCCCTACGCCCACATGGGCGTGGACCTCCCCGAGACCGACCGCGCCGCGGCCGAGGTCCTGTCCCTGCCCGTCCACCCGTCGCTCAGCGACGGCGACCTGGACCGCATCATCGCGGCGGTCCGCGCCCTGGAGCTGCCCCAGTGACCACGACCACGCTGCGCGCCGGCCTCATCGGCTTCGGCGCCATGGGACGCAACCACGCCCGCGTCCTCAACTCGCTGCCCGGAGTCGCACTGGCCGGCGTCGCGGACCCGCTCGCCGACCCGGCCGCCGTGCCCGGCGGCGCGCCCGTCGTCGCGGACGTCGAGCAGCTCATCGCCCTCGGCATCGACTACGCCGTCGTCGCCTGCCCGACCGCCTACCACGAGCAGGTCGGCCTGGCGCTGGCCGACGCCGGCGTCCACGCCCTCATCGAGAAGCCCCTCGCGCACACCACGAAGGCCGCGAAGGTCCTCGCCGAGGCCTTCGAGGCCCGCGGCCTGGTCGCCGGGGTCGGGCACATCGAGCGGTTCAACCCCGCGATCATCAGCCTCCGCGAGCGCCTCGAAGCGGGCGAGCTGGGCGAGATCCTCCAGGTCGTGACCCGCCGCCAGGGCCCCTTCCCCGGGCGCATCGCCGACGTCGGCGTCGTCAAGGACCTCGCCACCCACGACATCGACCTGACCGGCTTCGTCACCGGCCAGTCGTACCGGTCGGTCACCGCCCACACCGTCTCGCGGTCCGGCCGCGAACACGAGGACCTGCTCGCCTCCGTCGGGCAGCTCTCCGGCGGGGCGATAGCGAACCACTCCGTGAACTGGCTGAGCCCCTTCAAGGAGCGCACCGCCGTCGTCACCGGCGACCGCGGCTGCTTCATCGCCGACACGCTCACCGCCGACCTCACCTTCTACGCCAACGGCGTCGAAGTCACCGAATGGGAGGCCCTCCAGGCCTTCCGCGGCGTCTCCGAAGGCGACATGGTCCGCTACGCGATCCGCAAGCGCGAGCCGCTCCTGGTCGAGCACGAGCACTTCCGGGACGCGGTCCTGGGCGAGCCCAACACGATCGTGGACCTGCGCCAGGGCGCGACCACCGTGGAGGTCTCCGAGTCGATGCTGCGCTCGGCCGCGACGGGCGAGACCGTCGTCCTCGACGGGAGACCCTCGTGAGCGGAGCCCCGGACGTCACGGTCGTCATCCCGGTCTACAACACCATGCCGTACCTGACGACGTGCCTCGACTCGCTCGCGGCGCAGACGATCGGCGAGGACCGGTTCGAGATCGTCGCCGTCGACGACGGCTCGACCGACGGCAGCGGCACCGAGCTCGACCGCTTCGCCGAGGCGCACCCGGGCCTGTGCACCGTGGTGCACCAGGAGAACTCGGGCGGCCCGGCGGCGCCCTGCAACACCGCCCTCGAGCACGCCCGCGGGCGCTACGTCCTCTTCCTCGGCGCGGACGACTACCTCGGCCCCGAGTCGCTGGAGCGGATGACCGCCGCCGCCGACGAGTGGGGCTCGGACGTGCTGCTGTGCAAGATGGTCGGCGTCGGCGGCCGCAAGGCCCCGCCCGTGTTCGAGCGCACCGTCCCCGACGTCGACTACCCGAACAACGACCTGGCCTGGGCGCTCTCGAACACGAAGCTGTTCCGGCGCGAGCTGATCGAACGCGAGGGCCTGCGATTCCCCGAGGGCATGGAAGTGCTCTCGGACGGGCCGTTCACCCTGCGCGCCATGGCGAAGGCGAGCAAGGTCTCGATCGACGCCGACTACGACCACTACTACGCGGTCAAACGCGACAAGGGCGAGAACATCACCTACGCCACCCGGCCCCCCGGCTGGATCGACGCCGCCGAGCGGCTGGTCGACCTCACCCGCGAGCTGTTCCCGCCCGGGGAGGGCCGCGACGACCTGACCTACCGGGTGTTCTCCCGCGAGATCATGAAATGCCTGCAGCCGGAGTTCCTCGCCGTCGAGGCCGCCGAGCGCGAGAAGTACTGGGAGGCCGTCGCCGGGTTCTGCGACGCCAACCTCACCGAGGCGATCCGCGACCGGCTCCCCACCGAGAAGCGCGTCCGGGTCTCGCTCGCGCAGCAGCGCGACTGGACCGGCCTGGAGCGGGCCCTCACCGAGGACTCGCCGAAGTTCCTCCTCGAGGACGGCCGCGTCCTCGTGCGCTACACCGGGTTCCGCCAGGGCCGACCCGACGAGTGGTACGAGGCGACGAGCGAGCGCGTCGTCGGCCGCCTCGCCAAGAGCATCGCCCCCATCGACCTGACCTGGGCCGGGGACCGCAAGAGCGGCTACTTCCTCGAGTACTGGTTCCGGGCGCCCGTCGCCGGCCTCGAAGCGGGCTCGGTCCGCGTCGCCGCCGAACCGCTCGGCAAGGGCGAGCACCCCGCCGCGCGGCAGTCCGTGCCCGCCGACGAGTACAGCCCTCCGGCCCTCGAGGCCGACGTCGAGCTCCGCCCCGACGGCGACACCACCGTCGTCGCCGCCCGCCTGCCGCTCGCCTCCCTCACCGCCCACCGCGGCCGCTGGTCCCTGCGGGCCCACATCACCATGGGGCCGTTCGTGTACGACGTGCCGCTGCGGAAGGTCAGCGGGCCCGTCGAGCGCCAGGGCCGACCCCTCGGGATGTCGGTATCCTGGGGCGGCAAATCGAACCTGGTCGTCCACTCGGTCGGGCGGCCCACCATCAAGCGCCGCGTGGCGAACCTCGTCGGCCTTTCCCCGAGCAGGAAGTGAACATGAGAGTCTCTGTCGTCGCACTGGGCAAGATCGGGCTGCCGCTGGCGGTCCAGTTCGCCACCAAGGGCCACACCGTCATCGGGGCGGACGTCAACCCGAAGGTCGTGCAGGCCGTCAACGACGGCGTCGAGCCCTTCCCCGGCGAGCACCTGCTCGGCGAGAAGCTCAAGGAGACCGTCGCCGCGGGCACGCTGCGGGCCACCACCGACACGGCCGCCGCCGTCGCCGAATCCGAGGCCGTCGTCATCGTCGTGCCGCTGTTCGTGGACGCCGAGGGCGTCCCCGACTTCGGCTGGATGGACGCCGCCACCCAGGCCGTCGCCAAGGGCCTCAAGCCCGGCACGCTCGTCTCCTACGAGACGACGCTGCCCGTCGGCACCACCCGGGAGCGCTGGGCGCCGATGCTCGAAGCCGGTTCGGGCCTCACCGCCGGCGAGGACTTCCACCTCGTGTTCAGCCCCGAGCGGGTCCTCACCGGGCGGGTCTTCGCCGACCTGCGCCGCTACCCGAAGCTCGTCGGCGGCATCGACGAGGCCTCCGCCGAGGCCGGCGTGCGCTTCTACGAGGCCGTGCTCGACTTCGACGAGCGCGACGACCTCCCGCAGGCCAACGGCGTCTGGGACCTCGGCTCCGCGGAGGCCTCCGAGATGGCCAAGCTCGCCGAGACCACCTACCGCGACGTCAACATCGGCCTCGCGAACCAGTTCGCGCGCTTCGCGGACCAGCAGGGCCTGGACGTCATGAAGGTCATCGAGGCCTGCAACTCCCAGCCCTACAGCCACATCCACCGGCCCGGCGTCGCCGTCGGCGGCCACTGCATCCCGATCTACCCGCAGATGTACCTGTGGAACGACCCGGAGGCCACCGTGGTCCGCTCGGCGCGCGCGGCCAACGCCGCCATGCCCGCGTACGCGGTCGACGTGCTCGCCGCCGCCTACGGCGACCTCGCGGGCGCGAACGTGCTCGTCCTCGGCGCGGCCTACCGCGGCGGCGTCAAGGAGACCGCGTTCTCCGGCGTGTTCCCGCTCGTGGAATCGCTGAAGGCCAAGGGCGCCAACCCGTTCGTGGCCGACCCGATGTACACCGTCGACGAGCTCGAGCACGAGGGCCTGCCCGCGCACCGCGGCGAGGCCGTCACCGCCGCGCTGGTCCAGGCCGACCACGCCGAGTACCGGTCGCTGTCCCCCGAGGACCTGCCGGAGGTGCGGGTCCTGCTCGACGGCCGCCGCGTCACCGACCCGGCCGCCTGGGCCGGGCGCCGCCACATCGTCCTCGGCGGGGGACAGTAGTGACCTGGCTGGTCACCGGCGGCGCGGGCTACATCGGCTCGCACGTGGTCCGGGAGATGACGGCCGCCGGCGAGCGCGTCGTCGTCCTCGACGACCTCAGCTCCGGCATCCCCGACCGGCTCGCGGCCGACGTGCCGCTCGCGCAGGGCGACGTGCTCGACCGCGACCGGCTCGAGCAGGTCATGCGCGAGCACGGGGTCGACGGCGTCGTCCACATCGCCGCCCGCAAGCAGGTCGGCGAGTCGGTGGACCAGCCGCTCCTGTACTACCGCGAGAACGTCGAAGGGCTCCGCCTCGTCCTGGAGGCCGCCGCGGCAGCCGGAGTGGGCAGGTTCCTGTTCTCCTCCTCCGCCGCCGTGTACGGCATGACCGACGTCGACCTCGTCACCGAGGACACGCCGTGCGCGCCCATGAGCCCGTACGGGGAGACGAAGCTCGCCGGGGAGTGGCTCGTGCAGGCCGCGGGCCGCGCCCACGGCATGGCCACGGTCTGCCTGCGCTACTTCAACGTCGCGGGCGCCGCCGCCCCCGAACTCGCCGACGTCGGCGTGTTCAACCTCGTCCCGATGGTCTTCGACCGGATCACCAGGGGCGAGGCGCCCGTCATCTTCGGCGACGACTACCCGACCCCCGACGGCACGTGCGAACGCGACTACGTGCACGTCGAGGACATCGCCTCCGCCCACCTCGCGGCCGCCCGCCGCCTCACCGCCGACCCCGAGACCCGCCTGGTCCTCAACGTCGGCCGCGGCGAGGGCGCCTCGGTCGCCGAGATGGCCGCGATCATCCTCGAGGTCACCGGCCGCGACGGGCTCAAGCCCGAGGTCGCGCCGCGCCGCGCGGGCGACCCCGCCCGGGTCGTCGCCTCCGCCGAGCTGGCCCTGAAGGAACTCGGCTGGTCGGCGCGGTACGGCGTGCGCGAGATGGTCGAGTCCGCCTGGCGGGGATGGTGCCTGCGCCACCCCGAAGCCCGGCGCTAGACGACGCGAAAGGCCTCCCCGGTCGAACCGGGGAGGCCTTTGCCGTCGTCTTACGGGCGCTTGCCGAGGAGCAGCTCGTCGAAGTCGGCGCTGACCACCGACCAGTCCCATGTGGACAGGGCGTACTCGTTGGCGAGTTTCGCGGCGTCCCGCCAGCTCTCCTCGGTGGTGTTGACGGCGAGGACGCGCCGTGCCGCCTCCTCGGGCGTGGCCACGACCCAGCCTTCGGGGTACAGCGTGCGGGCGCTGTGGGCCTTGCCCGCGTAGAAGGGCCAGTCCCGGACCACCGGGACCGCCCCGCTGGCGGCGCCCTCCATCAGGCCGACGTGGCAGCCCTCGCGCACCGATGAGCTGAGGATGAACCCGACGTCGGTGAGCTTCCCCGCGACGTCGTCGGTCGGGCCGAGCCGCAGCACGGCCCCGGACCCGACCAGGGGCTCGAGCTCCTTCTCGTACTCCCTGAAGTACTTCCGGGTCGCCTTGTTCAGGTTCGGGTTCATGTCGCCGCCGACGACGAGCAGCCGGTAGCGCTCGTCCTCCGCACGCAGCAGCCGCAGCACCTCCAGCGCCCAGAGCGGGTCCTTCGCCACCTGGCTGACGCCGACGAGCCCGAGGTTGAACCGGGCGTCCGCGGTCTTCTCGCGGGCGAAACCGGCGAGTTCCATCGCGTTGTGCACCATGGGCATCCGCGGAGCGAGCGGGCCGCGCAGCTGCGGCACGAGCGTCTTCGCCAGGTCCCGCACGTGGTCGGCGACGAACACGAGGTCGTCGATGCGGGAGAAGTCCACCAGCAGAGGCCAGCGGGTGAACGCCTCGTAGGAGTGGAGACGGACGACGATCCGGGTGTCGCCGGGGTCGACCGTGGTGAGCATGGCGGCGGGGCCGACGCACCAGTCGAGGAACACCGTGTCGGCCCAGTCCAGATACGGGCGCAGGAGGTCCTCGGCCAGCGCGGCGTACCCGTCGTCGTGGCCGAGGCGGTTCAGGATCATCTGCGTGTCGCTCCAGGCGATCCGCTTCAGCGACGAATGGGTCGCCAGGTCCAGGTAGCGAACCTCGACGTCCGGGTGGTTCCGGTAGCGGCCGAGGATGTGGCCCAAGAAGTTGTCGTTGGCGCTGGTCATGACCAGCAGCCGCACCGGTCGGCCGGTCGGCGGCGGGGCCGCCGGAAGGCGGCGGCCGCGAGGCGTCGCGAACTGCCGCATCACCTGGGAGTCGTGGAACGGCTTGATGAATCCGGCGGTGTCGGTGGAGAGCTTCGTGGAGAGCTGGTCGATGTGGATGACCCGGTGGAAGCCCCACAGGAAGGCCCGCTTGAGGTGGCTCGCGGCCCCTACGAGGTTCCCGGCGGCCAGGTCGCGGTCGGCCAGGACGAGCCGCGCGGCCACGGCGGGGTCGACGTACTTCGGGTTGACCCCGCGGTCGGCGGCCAGCTTGACGGCCTCGTCGAGCAGTTGCGCCTTGGTCTCCGGGTCGGAGGTCTTCGACGCCGTCTGCGCGAGCACGTACTCGGCATCGGCGTGCCGGCGCGCCCACACCATCGCCTCGGCCACGCGCTTGCCGATCGCGATGCGCAGGCCCTCCGGCACGCCCGGGATCCGCAGCGGGAGCCGCCACAGTTTCGCGCCCAGGCGGTTGTTCATGACGCGCCGGGAGGAGGCGAGGCGCACCGCGGCGGCGGGCAGGTCTTTGGCGGCGCGGCCGAAGTCGCGGGCGACGAGCGAGGCCGGGGCGCGGAACGGCCCGGGCTCGGGGGGGCCGCCGTGGGCGGCGAGCTCGCGCACGGCGTCGATCGCGGGGGCGAAGCCGTTGACGGCCTTGGCGGTGCGGTTGCGCTGGGCGAGCTGCCAGACGGTGTAGACCCCGCCGTCGTCGAGCGCGGCGATCACGTGTGCCCGGGCGGCGCGCTCGAGCAGCCACTGGTCCTTGCGGCTGCGGATCCACACGCGCTCGCCGAACGGGAGCCTGGCGGCGCGTCGCGGGTTGGAGCGCGGCAGCTTGTGCGTCTCGGCGAGGTCGGCCCCGGCGAGGTCGCGTTCCAGGTAGCCGTCGGGGACCGAGCCGGCGTAGCGGACCCGCCCGCCCGCGGCCGTGAGTTTGGCGACGGTGTCGGCGACCAGGGCGGCCGGCGGGGCACCGCCGCTGATGAGCAGGACCTCGATCACTGGGTGCGGCCTTTCTCAGCCTCGAACTGTTCGATCAGGCGCTTCACTGCCTTGGACATGATGGCCTCGCGGGTGAACTGGTCCGCGTGCGCCATGGCCTCGGCGTGCTGCGCGTCGGTGGACTCGACGGCGAGGTGCGCGGCGGCCGCGAAGGCGTCGGCGAGCGACTCGACGCCCATGCCGTGCGCGCCGGTCCACAGGGGATGCCCCTGCAGGACGTTCGACGCGTCGTGCTCGACGGCGTGGGCGGACACGATCGGCAGGCCGGTGGCCATGTACTCGTAGACCTTGCCGGAGGTCACATAGCGGCCGCCGATGAGGATGAGCACCATGGCGTCCCATCCGGCATAGGTGGCGGCGACGTCGGCCTTGGCGACGGGGCCGCCGTAGCTGACGCCGTCCGCTTCGGCCTTCTGGAGCGCCTGGGCCTGCGGGGTGGCGCCGCGGGCGGCGCCGTGTCCGATGTGGCCGCGGACCTCGAAGCGCGCGTTGGCGAGCAGCGGCTCGCGCCGCCGGGCCCTGCGCCAGCCTTCGAGGACCGCGCCGAGGTGGTCGGCGGAGAAGCTGATGGTGCCGAGGTAGCCGAAGACGAGGCCGGACGCGGGGTCGGGCTTGTGGGCGCGGCCGGGCGTGCTGTCGGCGTCGTAGCCGTTGCGGACGACGTGGACGCGGTCGGCGAAGTCGGGGTAGCGGGAGCGGTAGTGCTCGGCGATGGGGTCGTTGACGACCCACAGGCTGACCGCGGACCCGAGGATGCGCGCTTCCCAGCGGCCTTCCTCGGTGTCGGGGCCGAAGGCCACGCGGCCGTCGACGACATCGATCGACCAGCCGTCGCGGAAGTCGACGGCGTAGGGGACCGACGCCTCTTCCCAGAGCCTCCAGGCCGCGGCGAGGTTCACGTACGGCACGCAGGTGGCCAGGAGCAGGTCGGCGGGCTTGTCCTTGTGGATGCGGAGCACGGCCTCTTCGAGTGCGGGGCGCCAGTCGCCGAAGGCCGCTTCGGGGAACTGCTCTTGCGGGCGTGCGCGCAGGGCCCTGAGCCAGGTGGACGGGGAGGCGGCCCGCTCCTCGCTGTAGCGGCGGATGTCGGTCTCGACGTCTTCGCGGCGCAGCGGGAGCTTGACGATCTCGATCCGCGGGTCGACCTTGTCCGAGAGGGTGTGGTCGAGGCCGGACTCGAGGTGCCAGGAATCGTCCTCGAGGTTGACGACGGTGACGTCCCAGCCTTGGGCCGCGAACTGGTTGGCGGTCTCGCGCATGCGGTACGTGCTGCTCTTCGCGGCAGGGGGGAACCCGATCGCGAGGTAGATCAAGTGTGGGCGCTGCCCGTCGGGATCGGGCTCGGGGGCCTTGTCCGTGCGAGGGGCCCCGCCTGTTGAGAACGCAGACATAATAGTGGACGGTAGCACGTAAGGGAATACCCCTGAGCTGCCTGGATCCAGGCGGGGGAGGGTCCTCACGTGCCCGGCCCGGCGGCGGCGGCCGCCCGGCCGGGCGCCTGCTACGCGAGCCGCTCCGCGAGGACCCGCACCACCTCGAAGCCGGCCCTGCCGTCCCCGTACGGGGCGTCGAGCGCGGTTCCGGGGGCCGGGCGGGTGGCGGTCGCGTGCCACTGCTCGCGGGTGAGCTGGTCGGGCCGCGGCACGAGGACGTTCCAGCCGCCTTCGAGGGTCTCGACCCATTCGGTCTCGGTGCGCAGGGTGGTGCAGGCGCGTCCGAGCAGGTAGGCCTCTTTCTGGAGTCCGCCGGAGTCGGTGACGACGCCGGAGGAGGCGAGGACGGCCGCCACGAGCTGGCGGTACGGCAGCGGCTTGCCCGCGTGCAGCGAGCCCTGGGTGAGCTTGAGCCCGTACTGGTCGGCCTTGGCCTGGAGCCGCGGATGGGCCAGGAGCGCGACCGGGATCGGCAGGCTCGCGAGGGATTCGATGAGCGCGGCGAGCAGCTCGGGGTCGTCGGTGTTTTCGGCCCGGTGCAGGGTGGAGACGAGGAACGGCTGCCCAGGGTCGATCCCGGCGGGCAGCTCGGGGCGCTCGCCCGCGGCGAGCACGGCGTCGCGGGTGTGGAAGCAGACGTCGACCATGACGTCGCCGACGTTGACCGCCCGACTGCCCAGGCCCTCGCTGGTGAGGTGCCGTACGGCCTCGTCGCTGGGGGCCAGCAGCAGGTCGGCGCAGTGGTCGGTGAGGACGCGGTTGTGCTCTTCGGGCATGCGCCGGTTGAAGGAGCGCAGGCCCGCTTCGAGGTGCGCGACGGGCAGGTGCTGCTTCACCGCGGAGAGGGCCCCGGCGATGGTGGAGTTGGTGTCGCCGTAGACGAGCACCCAGTCGGGCCGCTCGGCGTCGAGGATCGGGTCGATCGCGGCGAGCATCGCGCCGGTCTGGGCGCCGTGGCTGCCCGAGCCGATGCCGAGGTGGAAGTCGGGTTCGGGGATGCCGAACTCGGTGAAGAACACGTCCGAGAGCTCAGGGTCGTAGTGCTGTCCGGTGTGGATGACCACGTGCTCGTGCTCAGAGTCCTTGAACGCGGCGGCGATCGCGCCGAGCTTCACGAGCTGGGGTCGGGCCCCGACGATGCTGACGACCTTCACGCTTGCTGCTCCTTGTTCTCTGCAATGGGGGAGAGGACGCCGTCCTGCTCCGCAAACCGCTCCCCAGTCTGGGGGCAGCGCCACTCGCCGTCGCCGTCGGCCTCCAGGCGCTCGCCCGCGCGGCCGACCCAGCCCGCGAACCGGGCGGGTACGCCCATGACGAGCGCGTAGTCCGGCACGTCCTTCGTGACGACGGCTCCGGCGGCGACCATCGCCCAGCGGCCGATGCGGAGCGGGGCGACGCAGACGGCGCGGGCGCCGATCGAGGCGCCCTCGGCGACGTCGACGCCCACGGCCTCCCAGTCGTGGGCGCGCTTGGCCTTCCCGTCGGGGGCGACCGCGCGCGGGTTGTGGTCGTTGGTGAACACGGCGGCCGGGCCGACGAACACGCCGTCGGCGAGGGTCGCGGGCTCGTACACGAGCGCGTAGTTCTGGATCTTGACGTTGTCGCCGATGCGCACGCCGGTGCCGATGTAGGCGCCGCGGCCGATCACGCAGTCGGTGCCGAGGCTGGCGTGCTCGCGGATCTGGGCGAGCTCCCAGATCGAGGAGCCGTCGCCGACCGCGGCGGTCTCGTGCACCTGTGCGCTTTCCTGAACCCTGTAAGGCATTCGCTGCTTTCAATGTATTCGTGGCATTCGCCGAGATCGGTCTGCTTCTGGACGAGTATACGGAGAGGCGCTGCGATCCGACCTCATCGGAAGCAAGCGAACGTCATATTGCGCAGGTCAGTCGCCTTTTCTAACTGCGAGACAACGAAAGGTGAACGAACCTGTTTCGTACGATCTGTCGTTGTACGGGGGTCGGAGTTCGTCCGGCCACGACCATTCGGAGGAACCATGGGCAGGCGCATCGTGATGCTGGTGCAGAACGGCGTCACCGGCGATTCCCGCGTGCAGAAGGAGGCCGCCTCCGCCGCCGCGGCGGGCTGGGAGGTGATCCTCTTGGGCCGCAGTGAGAGACGCGCCGAGGAATGGGAACTCGGCGGTGCCCTCGTACGGCTCGTCCCCACCGGCCGCGACTTCGACCGGAAGCGCCACGAGGTGCGCCGCCCCTGGCTGCGCAGCCCCCTCGCGTACCCGCCCGGGCCGCTCGAGAGCTACCGGCGCAAGCAGGTGCAGGCCTGGAAGGCCGACCTCGCGTACACGAAGGCCCGGCTCGCGGTCTGCGGCGGCGGCCCCGGCCCGCGCCTCGCGCTCGGCGCCCGCACCGCCGGCGTGCATATCGCAGCCTCGTGGATCCGCGCCCGCACCCGCCTGAGCCGCCGCGTGCGCGAGCGCCGCGCCGCAGCCGCCGCCCCGTGCGACCGCGCCGCGGCCCGCTTCTGGAGCGGCCTGCTCGGCGACCGCGCCTGGCGGCGGCTCGACCCGGCCCTGTGGGACCTCGAACTCGCGTTCGGCCCGGTCATCGACGAGCTCAAGCCGGACCTCATCCACGCCAACGACTTCCAGATGCTCGGCGTCGGCGCCCGCGCGAAGCTCCGCGCCCAGGCCGCCGGGCGCGACGTGAAGCTCGTCTGGGACGCGCACGAGTTCCTGCCCGGCATGAAGCCCTGGAAGCCCCACCCGTGGTGGCCCGCCGCGCAGCTCGGCTTCGAACGCGAGCACGCCCCGTTCGCCGACGCCGTCGTCACCGTCTCCGAGCCCCTCGCCGACCTCCTCGTCGCCGAGCACGGGCTCACCGACCGCCCCGCCGTCGTCATGAACACCCCCGAGCAGCGCCACGGCGACGACGAGGAGATCCCCGGCCTGCGGGACCTCTGCGGCATCGACAAGGACACGCCGCTCATGATCTACAGCGGCGTGCCGCTGGAGCAGCGCGGCATCCACATCATGGTCGAGGCGCTGCCCTCGCTCCCCGAGGTGCACACCGCGCTCGTCGTGTCGAAACCCCACTGGGCCTACGTGCGGCGCATGGCCGCCCGCGCCGAGGAGCTCGGCGTCGCCGACCGCGTCCACATCCTCCCGCACGTCCCGCACCACCAGGTGGTGCGGTTCATCGCCGCGGCCGACATCGGCGTCAGCCCGAACCACCACCACCAGAATCACGAGATCTCCTTGAACACCAAGTTCTTCGACTACTCGCACGCGCGGCTGCCCATGGTCGTCTCCGACGTGAAGACCATCGCCGAGGAAGTGCGCCGCACCGGCCAGGGCGAGGTCTTCCGCGCCGGCGACACCGAGGACTTCGCGCGCGCCGTGAAACTCGTCCTCGCCGACCCCGAGCGCTACCGCGAGGCCTACCTCGACCGGGTGCCGCTCGAGGAGTGGACCTGGCGCCGCCAGGCCGAGCACCTCACCGGCGTCTACGAGAAGCTCATCGGCACCCCCGGACTCGGGCGGGCGGCATGAGCGCGGCCGAGCGCGGACCTACCCGGCCCGGCCGCGTGGTCATGGTGGTGGCCAACCGGATCGACGGCGACTCGCGGGTGCAGAAGTCCGCGCAGTCCATGGCCGAGGAGGGCTGGGAGGTCCACCTCGTCGGCCTCTCCGTGGCCCGCAAACCCGAGCACTACCGCCACGGCGACGTCGAATACCACAAGATCCCGGTCCCGAAGATGGACCCGCCCCGCACCTTCCGCCAGCGCGCCGCGGCCCTGCAGTACCCGCTGGCGTACCGCGAGTCGGTCCGCGCCGGGCACGGCATGCAGCGGATCAAGGCGGAGCGCATCGAGATCGAGGCGATGGACGCCGAGCGCGGCCGCGACGGGCTGCTGCGGATGCCGCGGTTCGTGCGGCGCGCGGGCCGCAAGGTCCAGCGGGTGTGGATCGGGCGCCGCATCGACCAGACGAAGGCGCGCGACCGGCACCTCGCGCGTGAGAACGGCTTCCTCGACCGCGTGACGCGCCGGTGGTGGAAGCTGCTGCTTGGCGACCGCGTGTGGCGGCGGCTCGACAACGACGCCGTGCGCATCGAGCTGGCGCTGCGGCCTGAGATCCTCAGGCTCGAGCCGGACCTGCTGCACGCGCACGACATGTACCCGATCGGGTTCTGCGCGCGCGCCGCCGAGACGCTGCGCCGCCGGGGCAAGCGGGTGAAGCTGCTGTACGACGCGCACGAGTTCGTGCCCGGCTGCGACACGCTGCCGGCCGACCGGTTCGAGTCCCTGGTGCGGTACGAGCGGCGGTACCTGCCGTACGCGGACGCGATCGTCACGGTCTCCGCGCCGCTCGCGGACCTGCTGCGGGAGCACCACGGCCTCGACCGCACGCCCGCGGTGGTGCTCAACGCGCCGCTCACCCCGGACCCGGACCGCCCCGACCCGGGTGATGTGCGCAGCGCGTGCGGGCTCGGCCCGGACACGCCGCTGGCCGTGTACTCCGGTTGGGCGGCACCGGAACGCAAGATCGAGATGATCATCGAAGCGGCCCGGCAGGTGCCGGAGCTGCATGTCGCGTTCCTCGTGAACCGGCCGAACCACCCGTACGTGCTGTCGCTCATCGCGCTCGGGGAGCGGTACGGGATGGCCGAGCGGCTGCATTTCCGCGGCTACGTGGACTACGCGGATCTGCCGCGGTTCCTCTCCACGGCGACGATGGGCATCCACCCGATGCAGACCGGTCCGATCAACCACGAGATCGCGCTGCCCAACAAGTTCTTCGAGTACAGCCACGCGCATCTGCCGCTCGTGGTCTCGGATGTGAAGACCCTCTCCCAGGAGGTGCGGCGCATCGGCAACGGCGAGGTGTTCACCTCCGGGGACGTCGGCAGCCTCGTCACCGCGATCGACAAGGTCATCGCCGACCCCGAGTCCTACCGGGCCGCCTACCGCGACCCGGCGACGCTCGCCGAGTACACATGGGAGCGCCAGGTGCACCAGTACGTCGGCCTGTACGAGGAACTCACGAAGGAGCTGCCGCGGTGAACGCAGCGAGACACGTCGCCGTGGTGACCCCCTGGTACCCGGATGCGCAGCGGCCCTACCGGGGTTCGTTCGTGCAGGCGATGGTCGAGGCCGTCGCCCCCGGGCTGGACGGCGTGGACGTCTACCACCTGGACGGGTGGGCCGTGACGAAGAACCCCGAGCGGCTGCGCCGCGTCCGCGAACTCCAGACGACGCTGCTGCCCCGCGCGCTCGCCCCGGCCCCGGCCGTGGCCGGAGCGACGCTGTACCGCCTGCCCGTGGTCATCGAACGCAGCCGCGACCTCGCGCTCCACGCCCGCCGGCACGCTGAATGGCTCACCGTCGCCTTGGGCGGCGATCCGATCGATGCCGACATCATCCACGCGCACGTGCCCATGAACGGCGGCTACGCGGCCTTGGAGAACGCGAGGCCCGGGGCCCGCGTCTACATGACCGAGCACTCCTCGTTCCTCGAAGACCTGCTCGCTCAACCTGACGCCAGGGCGCTCTACGACGAGATCCTCGACCGCTGCGCCGGGGTCTTCGTCGTCGGCGAGCCGCTGCACCGCCTCATCGCGGAGGTCTTCCCGCACCACACCGGCAAACTCGCCTACATCGCCAACCCGATCGACTTCCAGGCCCGCCGCGCGCAGCCGCCGGCCGCGCTGCGACGCTGGCTCTCGGTGGCCGGATTGATCGAACGCAAGCGCATCGACCACCTCCTGCGGGCGTTCGCCGACTGCCGCGCCGAGGACCCGGACCTCACGCTGACCCTCGCCGGGGAAGGCGGGCTCCGCCGCGAACTCGAAGCCCTGAGCGCCGAGCTCGGCGTCGACGACGCGGTCGCATTCCTCGGTGCGGTCGACCCGGGCGAGATCCCCGGCCTCATGGCCGACCACGACCTGCTCGTCCACACCAGCCGGCACGAGACCTTCGGGGTGGTCGTCGTCGAGGCCCTGGCCGCCGGGACCCCGGTCCTGGTGACCCGCTCCGGCGGTTCCGACCAGGTCCTGTCAGGCATCGAGGACGACGCCGGGCAGCTGGTCGACGTCGTCGACGACCCGTCGGTCTTCGCCGACGCGTACCGGTCCCTGCGCGACCGGTACCCGCACAAGGTCGACCTGGACGCCGCCCGAGACGCGCTGCGCGCCAAGTACTCCTACGACGCGGTAGGCGCTCACTACCACTGGATCTGGTTCGGAGACCCATCGTGAACCTCCTCTTCCTCGCGCCGCTCGCCAGCCGCAAGAGGGCCGTCGCCGTCGAGACCCGCCGCGCCCTCGACGACGGCCACACCGTGGTCCTCATCGCCGAGGCCGGCGTGAACCGCGAAGGCTGGGACCTCGACCCCCGCGTCGACGTCGAATGGCTGAGCGCCAACGAACTCAACGCCCCCGAGGCCCGCTCGACCGCGCTCCTGAGACTCCCGCTGGGACTGCTGCGCCTCGTCGGCCGCGGCCCGCTGCGCCGCCTGGCCGACAAGGCCGCCGGCCGCTGGAAACGGCACGTCACCGGCCCCCGCGACAAGCGCCGCAAACGCGAGACCGACGCGATGCGCGAAGCGCACCGGCTCGACCGCGTCCGCGCCCGACTGGCTGCGGCCGAACCGGACTGGCTGGTCCTGTGCGAGTCGGCGGCCATCGAGCTCGCCACCGAGTTCGTGCCCGACCTCCTCGCCGCCCGCCCCGGCCTCCGCGCCACCTACGCGTACGAGCCCCTCCCCGGAGGCGACGTTGAGCGCTGAACGGCCGCGGCTGCTCTACCTGGCCTTCTACTTCCCGCCCTCGCGCGCCAGCGGCGTCTACCGGGCCCGCGCCACCGCCAACTACTTCGCCGAGTCGGGCTGGGACGTCACCGTCGCGCGCGTCCCCCAGTGGTTCCTCACCGACGTCGTCGGCTCCACCGACGACGGCCTGCTCGACACCGTGGACCCGCGTATCGCCACCGTCAGCCCCGAGCTCGACGACTTCATGTGGGAGACCGACGTGCGCGCGTTCGGGTCCTTCCGCGGGAACTTCCCGTTCCTGGCCGCCCGCTGGCACAAGTGGAAGCAGCGCTTCAAGTTCCCCGACCGGTACGCGTCCTGGGGCGAGTCCGCGGTCGAGGAGGGCCTGCGCCTGCACGCCGAGAAGCCGTTCGACCTGGTGATCGCCACCGGCAACCCGTTCTCGGCCTTCGGCGCCGCCTACGAGCTCGGCAAGCGCACCGGCCTGCCGTACGTCGTCGACTACCGCGACTCCTGGACCCTCGACCTGTTCAAGAACGCGGACGCGTTCCCCAAGGGCGACAAGGCATGGCGCTGGGAGAAGCGGATCCTCGAGCACGCGGCCGAGGCGCTGTTCGTGAACGAGGCCCTGCGCGAGTGGCACGCGGACCGCTACCCGCGGGCGGCCGGGCGTATGCACGTGATGCTCAACGGCTGGGACCCCGACGTGCTCCCCGAGGTCCCCGACTCGACGGCCGACGAGGACCGCCCGCTCTCCTACTCCTACATCGGGACCCTGACCGCCAACCAGCCCGTCGACGCCCTCTTCGCGGGCTTCCGGGCGATGGCCGACCGCGGCCGCCACCCCGGCGCCACCCTCGACCTGTACGGCCACCTCGGGTTCTTCGCGAAGTACGAGTCGCGGATGCGCGCCGACATCGGCCTCGACGAGGACTACGACCGCATCCGCCACCACGGCCCCGTCTCCAAGGCCGAGATCGGCCGGGCGTACGCGGCCAGCGACGTGCTCGTGTTCCTCGTCGGCGGCTCCAAATACGTCACCTCCGGAAAGATCTTCGAGTACATGGCCACCGGGCGCCCCATCGTCTCCGTGCACGAGAGCGGCTCCGCCGCTGAGGAACTGCTCCGCGACTACCCGCTCTGGTTCAACCCCGGCGGCCTCGAGCCCGACGCGGTCGCCGCCGCCATGGCCGACGCGGGCGACGCCGCCCGCAAGGCCGACCCCGACCTGGCCGGACGCGCCCGCGCCTACGCGGCGGGCTTCACCAGGTACCGCGCCATCGAGGCGTTCGAGCGGCGCGCCCGCGCGATCGCCGAGAACGGGAGCCCGCGATGACCACCGCGACCGACCTGCCGCCCCTGCCCGAGCGCGTCGTGATCCTCCTCTTCGGCAACGGGGCCGTCAAGCGCACCAACGACTACGCCTACCAGATGGCCCGCCGCGGCGTGCGGGTCCAGGCGGTCGTCGCCGACGGCCAGGGCTGGCGCCGCGCGCCGTCCCTGCACCCCAGTGTCGAGGTCTACTCGCTCGCGGGACCCGAGAACCGCCAGCCGCTCCTGTGGCTCTACGAGACCCTCGTCGAACGCGCCCCGGCCGCGGTGCTGCGCCGCCTCGACGGGAAGGTCCCCGGCGCCGGGTTCGCCCGCCGCGCCCACCGCAAAGCCGCGGGCTTCTGCCGCCGCAACCTCTTCTGGAAGGTCTACCGGCCCCTCCGGCACCAGGCCCTCCGCGCGATCGCCCTGCGCCGCCTCGGACGCCTCGACATCGGCGACGCCGACCACGTCGTCTGCCCCGACCCGGCCGCCGTCCCGCTCGCCTGGTCGATCGCCAAACGCCACCCCCGCCCCGTCGTCACCCGAGCACTCCATTACGGCCCCTACAGATCCCACCCCGTCACCGCCCCCATCGAACCCTGGGACACCGACCTCCATGGCAAGGAGGACCGCCCCCCGTACCAGCCCCTCTGACCGCCCCGCAACCGGACTTCCCGCCGCAGCAAGCGGTCCCGCCCGCTCGAGCAGTGCACACTCGACCAGTGCACTTGGGACGTCCACCCCTGGCGGTACGATGTGGACCCCCTCCGCGCCTGCCCAAGGAGTCCACACGTGACCGGTCACCGGATCCTGTTCCTGACCGTCGGCGAAGCCGACCCCGACACCCGGGTCCACCGGGTCGCGGTCGCCGCCGCGGCGGCCCGCTGGGACGTCCGAGTCCTCGGCCGCTCGCCCGCCCGCGCCCGGCGCGAGCGCCGGATCGGCCCGGGGCATGTCGTGCTCGTCCCGGTCAAGGACGGCTTCGCCCTGCGGCAGCACGAGGTCCGGCCCGCCTGGCGGCGCGATCCGCTCGCCTACCCGAACGGCCCCGCCCGCGCGTACCGGCGGCGGCAGCTCGAGGTCGCCCGGCTGCGCCTGCGACACGACCGCTTGCGCGCGGACGCGGCCCGCCCGCTGCGCCGCGCCGCCCTCAAGGCCCGCGCGGCCGTCCTGAAGGGCCAGGGCTTCTGGTACCGCAAGCGCTCCGGGCGCACCACGCGGCTCATCGAGCAGCGCCGCGACCTGTCCTCACCGCTCGACCGCGCCGTCACCCGCCTGTGGACGCTCGCACCCGACCCGCTGCTGTGGCGGCGGTTCCTGCCGTCCGTCTGGGACTGGGAGCTGGCCTACGGCCCCGAGATCGATGCCCTCGCACCCGACCTCATCCATGTCGGCGACCCCGAGCTCCTCGGCGTCGCCGCCCGCGCGAAGCTCCGCGCCGCCGCTGCCGGACGCACCGTCCGCATCCTCTGGGACGCAAGGGAACCCGTCCCTGGCGATGCGCGCTCGGAGCTCGGCCTCGCCGCGTACCTCCGCGAACACGCCGCCAGCGCCGACGCGGTCGCCGCCGCCACCGGCCCGCTCGCCGACCGCCTGGCCGCCGAGCACCGGCTCCCCGAGCATCCGGCCGTCGTCGGCGACGTGCTGCCGGCGGACCTCGAGTTCGCCGCCGATGCCGCGAGCGAATCCGAAGTGGACGCGATGCTCGCGCTCTACGAGCGGCTCTGCCCGGCCCCGTCCCGCCCGGCGCCCGCGAGCCTCGCCGAGAGCCTGCTCCGGGACGGCGCGGCCGCGTTCCCGCACCGGACCGGACCGGTCCCCTGGCCGGGCGTGGACGGGAAACGCGTGCGCCTCGGCCTGGGCACCGCGAACTCAGCCGGGCAGCTCGCCGAGTTCGCGCGGGTCCTGGCGCGCTTCCGGTCCGACTTCGGCGCGGAGAGCGTCATGATCCCCTACAGCGAGCACCTCCGCTACGGCGCCGACGTCTACGTCGAGCCGAAGGACCAGGGCGACGGAGGGTACGAGGACTGGCGCTGGGAGCGGGTCACGCAGGCGTACACGCACCTGGTCGCCGACGGGTTCCGGTCCGTGTTCGGCCGCCGGTTCGGCGGGCATGTCGGGGACGAGATCCGGGTCCTGCAGCGGATCGGTCTGCCGACCGCGCTGCTCGCGCACGGCAGCGAGGTCCGCCATCCGCTGCGCCACCTCGAACGCCACGAGTTCTCGGCCTACCGCGCCGCCCCGCGCGACCTCGTCAAGCGACTGGTCGGCACCACCGAGCGCAACCGCCGCATCGCCGACGAGAGCGGCTTCCCGCTGTTCTGCACCACTCCGGACCTGCTCGACGACCTGCCCGTCGCGGTGTGGGTCCCGGTGGTGGTCGACGTGGACGCGTGGAGCTGCGACCGCCCCGTCTTCGAACGCCGGGCCCCGGTCGTCGTGCACGCCCCCTCGAACCGCTGGACGAAGGGCACCGACCTGATCCTGCCGGTGCTGGAGGACCTCGAGTCCCGCGGGGCGATCGAGCTGCGGCTCCTGGAAGGCGTGCCCCATTCCCGGATGCGGGAGCTCGTGCTCGACGCCGACCTCGTCGTCGACCAGATCGGCATCGGCATCTACGGCGTGCTCGCCTGCGAGGCGATGGCGGCCGGGAAGCCCGTGACCGGCTGCATCGGCGAGACCGCCGCGAAGGCCTACGGGCCCGACCTGCCGGTGCTGCACACGACCGCCGAGACCCTCCGCGCCACGGTGGAGTCGCTGCTGGACGACCGGGACCGGGCCCGCGCGATCGGCGCGGCCTCGCGCCGCTACGTCCGCGCGGTCCACGACGGTACGCTCAGCGCGGCGCGCTTCGCGGTGTTCCTCGACGGCGCACCGGATGCGGCGCTGCCTGCGCGATCGTGAATGCTCGTTTCAGACCGACGGTTGTTACCATGGGCGCGCCCGGCGCATGCCGCAGACGGGCCGGCAGAGGGAGCGAAGAAGATGACGGACGAGGGTCGGCCCACCGCCGGACGCCGGATCGTGATGCTGGTCGACAACGGCATCGACGGCGACTCGCGCGTGCAGAAGGCCGCCGCGTCGATGGCCGCCCACGGTTGGGACGTCCATCTCATCGGCCTCGCGCCCGGCAACAAGGCCTCCCGCTTCGAGCTCGGCGGAGCCACCGCCTACCGCCGCGTCGTCAAGAACTGGCCGGGCCTCAGACCGCTGCGCCAGCGCCTCGCGCGCGTCCGCTTCCCGTTCACGCACGCGAGCATCGGCAAGGCCGAATCCGAATGGGAGCGCCGGCGGATCATCCGCACCGACCTCGCGCAGCGGCGTCTGCGCGCGGAGCTGCGCGCCGAGGGCCGCAAGGGCCTCGGCGGCGGCCTGCCGCTCCTGTTCCACCGTGCGCGGGCGAAGGCGCGCGTGCGGTGGCTGCGCTTCCGGCTCGACCAGACCCGGGGCATGGCCGAGGCGCAGAAGGCCCGTCCGGACGGCGGGCTGGAGCGGTTCGAGGCGGCCTACTGGAAGCTGGTGCTCCGGAACCGGAGCTGGCGCAAGCTCGACCCGTGGTCGCTGCGGTTCGACCTGGCGTTCACGCCGCTCATCGAGAAGCTGCGGCCGGACCTGATCCACGTGCACGACTACCGGATGATCGGGGTCGGGGTCCGCGCCGCGGCCCGCGCCCGCGCCAAGGGCCGCAAGGTCCCGGTGGTGTACGACGCGCACGAGTTCCTGCCGGGCGTGAAGCCGCGGAACCGGAAGTGGCAGGTCGCGCAGATCGCGCACGAGCGTGAATACATTCCCTATGCCGATGCGGTCGTGACGGTCTCGCCGCGGATCGCCGAACTGCTGGTGGAGTCGCACGGGCTCGCCGAGTCTCCCGCGGTCGTGCTCAATTCGCCGCCGCGCCCCGACCCGGCCCGCCAGGACTGGGCGACGCCGGAGGGCTTCCGGGACGTGCGGGCCGCGTGCGGCCTGGACGCCGCGACGCCGCTGATGGTCTACTGCGGCGGGGCGTCCCCGCAGCGCGGCCTGCACCTCATGGTCGAGGCGCTCGGACTGGAGCCGGACCTGCACGCGGCCTTCGTGGTCAACCTCACCACGGGCCCTTATGCGGAGTCGCTGCTGGAGCAGGCCGAGCGACTCGGTGCGGCCGACCGGGTCCACCTCATGCCGTACGTGCCCTACGACGTCCTGACCACGTTCCTGGCCACCGCCGACGTCGGGGTCCACCCGCTCGAGACCGGGCTGGTCAACCACGAGGTCGGGTTGAACACCAAGTTCTTCGAGTTCATGCACGCGGGGCTGCCGATCGTCATCAGCGACGTGAAGGTGATGTCCGAAGAGGTCCGCCGCCTCGGCATCGGCGAGGTGTTCCGGTACGGGGACGCCGAGGGCCTGGCGCGGGGCGTGCGGGCCGTACTCGACGACCGCCCCAGCTACACCAAGCGCTACGCCGAGCCCGGGTTCCTCGACGAGTTCACGTGGGAGGTCCAGGCCGCCCGCTACGACGAGCTCTACCGCCGGCTGCTCCCGGGCGGGCCCGAGTCCAGGGTGCCCGCCGCCCGCACCGACCGAAATGGCGTGAACCAGGCAAATCAGCTCTCGGTATTATCGGGAACAGAGGTTCAAGCCCCGCAATGCCTTGGAAGAATAAGATTCCTCGGCATATTCGTCTTGGTTTCCAATGTTGCGGCGCACGTGTTATGCCACCGTGACCTGTGCCCGGGTGGCGGGCGGCTACGCTGCAGACATGCTGCGTTCTGTCATTCTCGCCGCCGCCCGGTCATCGAAGATCGAGCGGCTCGTCGGCACCGCGCCGGTGACGCGATCGCTCGTCCGCCGCTACGTCGCGGGCGAGACCACGGCCCACGCCGTCGCCACCACCAGGACCCTCGCGGCCGACGGACTGCTCGCCACACTCGACTACCTCGGCGAGGACACGGTCGTCGTCGAACAGGCCGACGCCACCCGCGACGAGTACCTCGGGCTCCTCGCCTCCCTCAAGGGCGAGGGCCTCGCGAAATCCGCCGAGGTCAGCGTCAAACTCTCCGCCGTCGGCCAGCGCATCGACGCCGAGCTCGCCTACGACCGGGCCCGCGAGATCTGCGCCGCCGCCGCGGACGCGGGGACCACGGTCACCGTCGACATGGAGGACCACACCGTCACCGACTCCACTCTGGAGATCGTGCAGCGCCTCCGCGACGAGTACCCCTCCACCGGGGCCGTGCTCCAGGCCTACCTGCGCCGTACCGAGGACGACTGCAAGTCGCAGGCCGTGCCCACCTCGCGCATCCGGCTCTGCAAGGGCGCCTACAAGGAGCCCGAGTCGGTCGCCTACCAGCGCGGCCTCGACGTGGACCGGTCCTATGTGCGCTGCATCAACGCGCTCATGGCGGGCGAGGGCTACCCGATGCTCGCGACCCACGACCCGCGGCTGATCGAGATCGGCATCGACCGGGCGCGCTGGTACGACCGCGAGAAGGACTCGTTCGAGTTCCAGATGCTGTACGGCATCCGCCCGACCGAGCAGCTGCGGCTGGCCGCGGAGGGCTACCGGATGCGCGTGTACGTGCCGTACGGGGACCAGTGGTACGGGTACCTGATGCGCCGCATGGCGGAGCGCCCGGCGAACCTGGCCGTGTTCGCTCGGTCACTGTGGACCAAGTCTTAGAAGGTTCTGAGGAACCGGGCCGGGCCGTAACGCGATCCGGTCCGGCCCGGTGCTGCTCACGGGCCTGGACGACCAGCGCACACCCGCTGTTCGGGGCTCGCACGGGTAGCGATCGGCGACTACAGTTGCGAACGTGACTCAAGCCCCCGAGGACTTCACCCCGGATTCCCCCGAGCGCGGCCAGCCCGGCGAACCCCGCCCCGGGCAGGCCGCCTCGGCGCCGCTCGTGCCCGGACAGCGCTCCGGGTCCGAAGCGCCGCGCGGCACCTCGCCCGAACCGGTGCTGCCGCAAGCGGACACGGGCGACGCGGTGATCCCGCAGGCCGCGCCGATGCCGCCGCTCCCGGAGCCGACGGCGCCGCCGTCGGCCCTGCCGGTCGACATGCTGCCGCCGGGCGCGGTCCCTCCCGGGGGAATGCCGCAGGGCCCCATGCCGGGTCAGATGCCGCCGGGCCAGTACCCCACGGCGCCTTACCAGGTGCCGCACCAGGGCGCGGCCGGGCACGTCCAGATCCCGCCGGGGCCGATTCCGGTCACCGCGATGCCGCCGTGGCCCGGCGGGCCGGTCTACTTCCCGCCGCGGCCCGACCGCGGGCGGTCGCGCTTCGGCACGATCCTCGTCGTGCTGCTGCTGGTCACGGGCTCCGTCTTCGGCGGGGCCCTGGTCAACGGATGGCGCCCGGCGATGCCCGGCGCCGAGACCGGCACGATCGAGGGGCTCGCGGTCGAGCCCGGCGAGGGCACCGTCCCCAGCCCGGGCCCGAACGCGTCCGAGGCGGAGATCCTCGCCTACCTCAAGGAGCAGGCGCAGCTCGTCCTCGACGCCCAGAGCGAGTCGCTGGTCAACGGCAGCCTGGAGGGCTGGCTCGCCGCCTACGACCCGACGCTGCACGACCAGATGACGCGACGCTTCGACTCGCTCACCTCGATGCAGGTGTCCCGCTTCGACTACCAGATCGCCTCGGGCCCGATCGAGGACGCCTCGGGCGCGGTGCCGCTCTATGACATCTCGGTCGCGCTCTCGTACTGCTTCGTGGAGCCGGCCGACACGTGCAAGGCCGCCGACATCGTCTTCGACTCGCGCTGGCGCGCGGGCGAGGACGGCCTGGTGATGGTCGAGGTCTCGAACTCGGAGTACGGGGAGGGCCCGCACCCGTGGGAGGTCACCGACCTCGTCGCCGCCGTCGGCGAGCGCACCGTCACGGCGGTGCCGCTGGAGATGGCCGACCGCCTCGACGAGGCCCTGGAGATCTCCGAGGCCGCCGCGGTGAACGCCGACCAGTGGGCGTACTGGGAGAAGCCCGACCGGTACGTCATCTACATCGCCAGCGACGACGAGTTCGAGACCTGGTTCGGGGGCTTCTGGGACTCCGAGGACGTGCTCGGGTTCGCGCTGCCGCTCACCGGGACGGTGAACGGCGAGCGCCAGCCGTCGACGTACGCCACCGTGATGGGCGTGGACCGGACCGGCTGGGGGTACGGCCTCACCTCCGTGATCCGGCACGAGCTCGGCCATGCCGTGACCCTGTGGGCCGCGCCGTCCGAGCGGTACGCCGACGACACGTGGTGGATGGTCGAGGGCGTCGCGGAGTACATCGACCACGGCGACCGGGCCCTCGACGAGTACGACCGCACGCTCGACGTGCGCGACTACGTGGAGCAAGGCGGTTGCGCGACGGACATCCTCCCGCCCGACGGGGACGACGACACGCTCGCCGGGTCCGGCAAGTACGGGTGCGGGTTCCTCGGCGTGCACTACATGGTCGACGAGTACGGGGTCGAGAAGTTCACCGAGTTCTTCGGCGCGACGGCCCGCGAGGGCGAGCCGGCGGTGGACGCGGCGCAAGAGGTGTACGGGAAGAGCTATGCCGACCTGATGCAGGAGATTACGGCCTTCATTGCCCAGACCGTGTGAGATCGGGTGTTGCCGGGTGGCCGGGACTGCCGTAACATGAGCCTCATCCCAATCGAAAGACATCAACGTCACAGTCTGTGACGACCGACTTGTTTCGGTTCATATGGGCATTCGCGTCCGCCGCACCTCAAACACATCACACAACCCCACGTCCTTGCATAAGTGCTCGCAACAGCCCTCGACAGAACGGTGAGACACATGAGCGAACCCGGGGACCTCCTCGACGAGGTCAAGTTCTTGACGGTGACGGAGGTGGCCGAGCTGATGCGCGTCTCGAAGATGACGGTGTACCGGCTCGTCCACAACGGCGAGATCGCGGCGGTGCGGGTCGGGCGCTCCTTCCGCGTTCCCGAGAGCGCCGTCAAGACCTACCTCTCCGAAGCGCTCCAGACCGACGACTGATCCCCCTCGGCCCGGCAGGTCCCGCCACGCACAGCTGTGACGGGGCCTGCGGTTCCGCTCGCCCGGCGCGGGGGCCGCCGGGCACGCGCGTTAGGCTGGTCGGGCTCGAAAAATTGTCTAGTGAACATCTGTGAGGAAGCTCTATGGGCTCGGTCATCAAGAAGCGGCGCAAGCGCATGGCGAAGAAGAAGCACCGCAAGCTGCTCCGCAAGACCCGCGTGCAGCGTCGCAAGCTCGGCAAGTAACCGAGTCGACCGGCTCCCGAGTACCTGCGGGTAGGCTGATCGCATGCCAGAGTTCGCAGCAGTGTTCGCCTTCGACGTGCGCTATTACGTCTTTCTGATCATTACGCTCGGGGCCGCCCTGCTTTCGGTGATCGCTCTCACCCACTGCGCGGTGCAGAAGCCCGACGCGTTCAACGCCGTCGGCACCCTTTCCAAGGGCGCGTGGCTCGGCATCCTGGCGGTCAGCCTGCTTCTGTCGCTGCTGTTCGCTCAGCGGCCCGGGTCGGGGCTCATCTTCACCCTGGTGGCGATCGCCGCGGCGCTGGTGTACCTCCTGGACGTGCGCACCGGATTCAAAGACCTCCGTGGCGGCGGTTCGTCGTACTGAGCGGTTCCGCTCGAACACGTGAGAAAGCCGCGTCGACAATGTCGACGCGGCTTTCGCCATGCCTTCTCGGCGTTCAGGTCCTACCGCTACCGCACGACGCCGCGGGCCATGTCCCGCAAGCGCTTCACCCGCTCCGCCGTCGGCGGGTGGGTCGAGAACAGGCTCGTCAGCCCGCCGCCGCGCAGCGGCGACTCGATCATCAGATGCGACTGCTCCGCGATCCGGCTGTCCGACCGCGCCGGCATCCGGTCCACCCCGGCCGAGATCTTCTCCAGCGCGCTCGCGAGCGCGAGCGGGTCGCCGGTGAGGCGCGCGCCGTCGGCGTCGGCCTCGAACTCGCGCGAACGCGAGACGGCCATCTGAATCAGACCGGCGGCCAGCGGGCCGAGGATCATCGTCAGCAGCAGCACGAGCGGGTTCGGCCGGTCCTCGTCGTCGGACGCGAAGAACGGCAGGAACATCGCCAGGTTCGCGAGCATCGTGATGATGCTGGCCAGCGCCCCGGCGACCGAGGAGATGAGGATGTCGCGGTTGTAGACGTGCGACAGCTCGTGGCCGATCACCGCCCGCAGCTCGGCGGGAGTGAGCAGCTGCAGGATGCCCTCGGTGACGGCGACCGCGGCGTTCTCGGGGTTGCGCCCCGTGGCGAACGCGTTCGGCTGCATCGTGGGGGAGACGTACAGGCGCGGCATCGGCTGGTTCGCGCGGTGCGCGAGCTCGCGCACCGTCGCGTACAGCTGCGGGGCCTGCGCCTCCGATACGGGCTGCGCCCGCATGGCGCGCAGCGAGATCTTGTCGGAGTTGAAGTACGCGTAGGCGTTCATGCCGACGGCGATGACCGCGGCGATGAGAATGCCCGTGGAGCCGCCGAGCGCGTAGCCGATGGCGATCACGAGCGCCGACATCGCGCCGAGCAGCACCGCCGTCTTGAGGCCGTTGTGGTGCTTCATGGTGGTTGGTTTCCCTCCTTGTGGGAAAGAACAACGCCTTCCTTACGGCCAGTATTTCTCTGTGAGCTGGGAATCTACCGAGAAATGGCGGTGAAGTCCAGCACGAGCTGCGGCGCGAGCGTCGCGGCGAGGAGGGCGAGGCCGATCGCGGCGAGGGCGATCGCGAAGCGGCCCTTGGCGGTGGCCGGGCCGCGGCCGAGGAGGACGGTGCGGGCGAGCGGCAGGTAGTAGGCGAGTCCGAGGATGGTGCCCGCGGCGACGATCACGGCGAGCCACACCGCGGAGGGGGCGAGCACCTCGAGCACGGCCACCTTCGCGAAGGTCCCGGCGAGCGCGGGCGGCAGCCCGGCGAGGCCGATCACGGCGAAGAGGAAGAGCGACGCGGGCAGGGGAGCGGACCGCCAGAGCCCTGAGAGCTCGGCGATCGAGCCGCCTTCTCCGGTTTCGCGGACGGCCGCGAGGGCCGCGAACGCCCCCGCTTCCAGCAGCACGAAGAACACCGCGTACGCCAGCGCGGCCGAGGCCGCCGCCGCGGTGCCCCCCCGGCCCGCCGCCGTCGCGACGACCGCGAGCGGGGCGAGCGCGTACCCGGCGTGGGCGATGCCGGACCAGGCCAGCAGCGGTACCGTCCGGCGCTGCACCAGCGCCCCGAGGTTCCCGACCACGATCGACGCGACGCTCAACGCCGCCATGACGATCCCGGTGCTCGCCCCCGCGTTCGCAGCGAGTCCGAAGTAGACCACCCAGACGACGGCGACCGCGCCGCCGAGCTTCGAGGCGCTGGCGAGGTAGGTCGCGATCGGCAGCGGGGCCCGTTCGAGGACGAGCGGCGCCCAGGCGTGCAGCGGCGCGGCAGCGAGTTTGAACGCGAGCCCGCCGAGCAGCAGCGCCGTCCCGGCCGCCACGAGCGCGGGGTCGGCGTCGGCGAGACCGGTCGCGAGGCCTTCCAAGTGGACGGTGCCCGCCGCCGCGTACAGGAACGCCGCGCCCATGAGGGCGGTCGCCGAGGAGGCGATCGAGGCGATCAGGAACGTCACGCCCGCTTCGGCACCGTCGCGGCCGGGTTTCGTCACGAGCACGTAGAGGGGCACGGTCAGCGTCTCGAGCGCCACGATCAGGGTGATCAGGTCGCGGGCGCCCGCGAGCGTGATGCCGCCCGCCGCCGAGACCGCCAGCAGGAACCAGTACTCGCCCGACTGCCTGCCGCTCACCGCGGCAACCAGGACGCTCAGCCCGGCGAACAGCGCGGCCGCGCCCATCGCCGCGTCGTCGGCCACATAGGAGTGCCAGTCGCCGACCGCGAACGTGGCCCGGTCCTTCCCGCCCGCGGCCCAGCACGCGGCGAGGGCGGACGCCCCGAGCTCGATCATCATGCAGGGCTTCGCGAACCGGCCCGCGAAGAGCGCGAGCACGGCCGCGCCGGACGCGAGGTACAGCGGCAGCAGCGCCACGTGGTCGATCGCCTGCACCCGCATCTACAGCAGCCCTTCACTGAACAGGTCCAGCAGCGGGCCCGGGATCAGGCCGAGCAGCAGCGTCCCGGCCACCAGCGGCGACCAGACCACGAGCTCCGCAGTGGAGGCGTCGCCGATCCCCGAGGTCGCGGGGACCAGGGGGCCGTGGCTGACGCGCCGCAGCATCCGCAGCAGGTACGCCGCCGCCAGGAACGCCCCGAACGCCGCCGCCGCGGCGAGTGCGAGCCAGGCGCCGCCGCGTTCGGCCGCGGCGTAGACCGTGAACGCCTCGCCCCAGAACCCCGCGAGGCCCGGCAGTCCGAGCGACGCGAACGCGGCGAAGCCGAGCAGCCCGGCGAACGCGGGCGCGGCGAGCCGGAGCCCGCCGAGCGAGCCGAGGAGGCCGGTGTGCGTGCGGGCCTTGAGGGCTCCGGCGAGGAAGAACAGGAGGGGCGTGATCAGGCCGTGCGCGAGGTTCCCGAAGAGCGCGGCGCGGACGCCCGCTTCGGTGCCGGCGGCGAAGGCGAGGACCACGAAGCCCATGTGGCCCACCGAGGAGTAGGCGATGAGCCGTTTGAGCTCGGGGAGGCTGAGGCAGACGAGCCCTGCGACGAGGATGCCGAGCGCGGCGAGCACCGCGAGGACGGGGGCGGCGTCGGCCGCGCCCTGCGGGGCGATGCCGCCGGCGACGCGGATGAGGCCGTAGGTGCCGAGTTTGAGGAGCACGCCCGCGAGGAGGACCGAGCCGACGGTGGGGGCGGCGGTGTGCGCGTCGGGGAGCCAGGAGTGCAGCGGCCACAGCGGTGCTTTGACCGCGAATCCGATGGCCAGCAGGGTGAAGACGAGCAGCGAGATGCTCGGGTCGACGCCTCCGGCGACGATGATCGCGCCGAGGTCGGCGGTCCCGGCGTCGGCGACCGCGACGAACAGGCCCGTGGCCATGATCAGCGACCCGCCCACGGTGAACAGCGCGAACTTCGCGGCGGCACGGCGGCGCGCGACCGGATCGCCGTAGCGGCGGATGATCGCCCACATCGGGAGCAGGACGGACTCGAACGCGATGAAGAACAGGATCAGGTTGTCTGCGAAGAACACCAGCGTCGAGGCGAATTGGACCGCGAGGAGGAGCGAGGTCAGCGTCGCGGCCGGTCTGCCGGGCACCCCGGAAGCATCGTCCGCGGCCAGGGAAGGGCCCCCGGTTTCGACTCTAGCGAGACGATCCTGAAGCGCACCTGAAGTGCGGCGTTCGGCACCGAGTGCATTGTGGAGGCAGCACAGCAGGCCCAGCAGGGCCGTGAGTATCGCGAGGGGCCACGAGACTCCGTCGACCGCCAGTGAGAAGTCCAGGTAGAGCGAAGGCGCCCAAGCGAACTCGATCTCGTGCCACCAGCCGCCGCTCAGGCTCCCGCCGATGCTGACCCAGTCGCCGTTCCCGCGCCCGACCGGCAGCACCGCGACCACCGCCAGTGCCAGCGCCGCCGCGCCCACGCCGATCCAGTGCGCGAACGCCCGGTCCCGCCAAGCCCACACCAGCACCGCCCCGAAGAACGGCACCGCCACCGCGGGCACCAGCATCAGCTCCACAGGCTCACCCCGATCGCCACCACCGCGACCAGCAGCGTGCCCGCCGCACTCAGCCGCAGGTACCGCACCAGCCCGCCCCGGTGCCCGGCCGCGGTGTCCTCGGCCGCCGCGAGCGTCGCCCGCGCCGAGCCCTCCACGGCCGTCCGGTCGACCAGCCGCTCGTCGAGCGTCCGCGCCGCCGCGCTCGCCGTCCTGGCGATGGCGCGAGTCGCCTTGTCCGTCAGGCGTTCCGCATAGAGACCCGTCGCGAACGCGGGTCGGGTGCGGCCGAGGACGCCCGCCGGGTCGCGTTCATCGTCGAGCGCGGGGAGGGCGCGCCGGTGCCCGCGCCACCACGCGTCGGCGATCACGGCGAATCCGCCGAGGGTCGCGAGCAGCAGCAGCGCCATCAGGTCCATGTGCAGATCCGGCAGGTCGAACGGTCCCGCGAAGTACACCGTCCCGAAACCGACGGTGACGATCATCAACGCCCACAAGGTCAACGCCTCCGCGGCGGGCACCACGGCCCGCTGCTCCCGCTCGGGCGCGCCGCGCCAGAACAGGAGCAGCCACAGCCGCGCCGCGTATGCCGCCGTCAGGATGCTCGCGCCGACCCCGGCCCAGAACACGACGACTCCTGCCGGGGTCCCGGCCTCGTAGGCCGCGCCGAGGACCGCCTCTTTGCTGTAGAACCCGCCGAGCGGCGGCAGGCCCGCCATCGCGGCGAGCCCGATCGTCATGGCCCAGAACGCCAGCGGCGAGTCGCCGGGCCGCAGCCTGGTGGTCCGCAGGGCGCCGTTCGTGCCCGCCAGCGCGATCACCACGCCCGCGGTGAGGAACAGGAGCGCCTTGAACGCCGCGTGCGAGACCAGGTGGAACAGCGCCGCGTCCCCGGCCGCGACCGCCACGGCCGCGAACATGAACCCGACTTGGCTCACCGTCGACCAGGCGAGCACGCCCTTGAGATCGCATGCGGCGAGCGCGCAGAGGCCCGCGCCGACCATGGTCACCGCGGACACCAGGGCCACCACGATCAACAGATCCGGGGGCCAGACGGGGATCAGCCGGGTCAGCACGTACGCCCCGGCGGCGACCATCGTGGCGGCGTGGATGAGCGCGCTCACCGGCGTGGGACCGGCCATGGCCGGGGGGAGCCAGATCTGGAGCGGGAACTGCGCGGATTTGCCGATGCAGCCGAACAGGATCAGCAGCATCGCGGCCGCGGCGGTCCCCGTGGACACGTGCGAGAGTTCGCCGATGCGGAAGGACCCTGCGGCGGCGCCGAGGATCATCACGCCGAGCACGAATGCGACGTCGCCGAAGCGCGTCACGAGGAACGCCTTGGCCGCCGCGCCCGGCGCCTCGGGCAGTTTCGCGTAGTGGGCGATGAGGAGGTAGGAGCAGGCGCCCATGACCTCCCATCCGATGAGGAGGAACACGAGGTCGTCGGCGGCGACGACGAGAAGCATCGCGGCGCAGAACAGGTTGACCTGTGCCGCGAACGGCGCGTACCTCGGGTCGTCGCGCAGGTACGCGGCGGAGTAGACCTGCACGAGGAGGGTGACGAACGCGCTCGCGATCGCGACGGCCGCCGCGGTACCCGTGAGGTGCATCGCGAGTTCGACCCGGATCGGCCCGAAGTCGGCGAGCGTCAGCGCGAATCGCGGGTTGGCGACGGCGCAGATCGCCGCCATGCACAGGGCGAAGGCGGGGGCGATGACCGCGAAGGACGCCGCGAGGCCGCGGTGGCGGAGCAGCAGCCCGGCGAGGCCCGCCGCGGCGGGGAAGCCGACGAGGAGGAGCCCGTAGGTCATCGGCCGCTCCGCACGTCCGAAGGCGGTTCTTCGGGAAGGTCGTCGGTGTCGATGGTGGCCCGGGCGCGCCACAGGTTGAGGATGAGCGCGAGGCCGACGCCGACTTCGGCGGCGGCTATGACCACGATGAACAGTGCGAAGCTCTGACCGGTATAGGCATTGTGGACGAGGTCGGCGGTGACGAGGACCAGGTGCACGCCGCCGAGCATGAGTTCGGCGGCGGCGAGTTGGAGCACGGCGTTGCGGCGCGTCAGGACGCCGTAGAGACCGATCGCGAACAGTCCCACGGCGATCAGGAACCCGATCAGCGGATGCACGGCACCCTCCCCGCAGGGATGAGATGGGTCGATCGGGGCCACATGGCCTCATCTTGGACTACCGGGCACCCCGAAGTCCAGCGTCGAGACCGTGTTGATACTCGTCGATCCACTCGGCCCCCCGCGGGGAGACCGCCGCGGGCGGGCCCTCGGAGCGCCCGTGCCGTCCGGTCAGGTCCAGGTGCCGCGCCGCTGCTCGAGGCCGTCGAGAATCAGGTCGAGGCCGATCCAGAATTCGTCGGCGTAGTCGTAGCCCGGTTTGAGGGCGTGCTCGACCGCCAGCTCGGCCAGGTGCGGGAACCCCTCCGCGGCCGCCTGCTCCAGGATCGGGGCCGCCACCTCTTGGAGGTCGCCGGGCGACTCGAACGGCAGCGCCAGCTCCTGGAGCACGAAGCCGTAGATGTACGCGTCGAGCAGTGAGAACGCATGCGCCGCACCCGCGACCGCGAACCCTTGGGCGCGCAGGCAGCCGATCACCGCATTGTGGTGGCGCAGTGTCGCCATGCCTGCGTTCGCCCGTGAATCCATCAGCGCGATCGCCCACGGGTGGCGGACCAGCGCTTCCCGCATCGAGGCGGCGCGCCGCCGCATCGCGGTCTTCCAGTCGTCGCCCTCGGCGGGGAGCTCGACCTCGGCGAAAACGAGGTCGACCATGCCGTCGAGCAGGGCGTCCTTGTTGCGGAAGTGGTGGTAGAGGGCCATGGCCTGCACGCCGAGCTGCTCGGCGAGTTTGCGCGTGCTCGGGACCTTCCCGCCGGAGGCGTCCGCCATCGCGACCGCGGTGCGCACGACCTTCTCCCTGCTGAGCGTGCCGCGGGCCGAGGGCGGATCGGCCGGTTCGGTGGTCACGCGTCGCCCCCTGTTCGTCGATCGGACATCGCCGGTACTTTACACTGTACAGTTTTCCTGTACAGTGTAAAGGTAGTGGCTGAGAAGCAGGGCCACCCTTCGAACGAGGAGCAAGTCATGGAACCGTCGAACCCGATCGTCCCGCAGACCGGCGCGGGCAAGCGGATGTGCATCGTCGGCGCGTCAGGGAAGCTGGGCCGCTACATGGTGCGGCACGCGCTCGACCGCGGCTACGAGGTCGTGGGCGTCTGCCGCGAGAAGAGCGTCCCGAAACTCGCGGACTACGCCGACCGGATCACCGTCATCGGCGGCGACACGAACGACCGCGCGGTCATCGCCCGCGCCGTCGAAGGCTGCGACGCGGTGCTCAGCGTCCTCGTGCCCTGGGGCGTGCACGACTACTCCTCGGGCACCGCGCGAGCGGTCATCGACTACGCGAAACCCGATGCGCGCCTGGTGTTCTCGTGCGGCTGGCACATCACCCGCGACGGCAGGGACACCTACTCCTGGAAGATCAAGGCCGCCGTCGCCTTCGCCCGGTTCATGCGGATCACCCGCCTCCTCGACCTCGACGACCAGTACCGCGCCGCCGACCTGATCTTCAACAGCGGCACCCGCTGGACCCTCGTGCGCGGCTCCGACCTCGAAGAGGGCCCGAGCGAAGGCCTGCCTGTCTGGACCCGCCACGTGGGCGACCCCCTCCTCGAAAGCAACATGACCCGCCGCATCGACTTCGCCCTCTTCATGGTCGAAGCCGTCACCGACGACAGCCTGGTCCAAGAGGCCCCCGCCATCGTCGGCTGCCGAACCCCCTCGGCCCTCGCCCACGCCGAGAAAGCGATCTGAGCCTCAAGATGGTCCTCGACAGCGGCACCTGCGAACTCGAGTACCACGCCGAGATCTGAGCTCTGGGCCCCCACGCCCCTAGCCGGTTTCGGTAGCGTTGGGCTGAGGAGGTCGTTGCATGGACTTGCTGATCATGACCGCCGCTGCCTTGGCTCGCGGGGTCGTTCAGAGGCTCGGTCGTGTTGCCGTGCCGAGTGCCGCCGAAGCCGGTGACGCGGCCGCCGAGCGGCGCTGCTTCGCGACCGTCCGCGAGAGCGCCAGCGAACTCCGGCCCGGCCCGAGCGCCGACCGCCCTTCGAGCTACTCCTTCAAAGAACAGTGGAAGGAACTGCTGGTCTACAGTCTACACGGAGACCGGCGACCCGGGCGGCACCTACACGTTCCTATGCGGCTGGGGCGACTTCGAGCGCCCGTTCAGCGTCGGCGTTCCGACCGCCGAGACCTGGGACCGGGCGATGCCGGAGTTCATGCGCGGCAGGCGGGACGAGATCCTCGCCCGCCTCCGCGACTGGGCGGGCGGCGACTACGTCATCGACGAGTACGAGCCGGCACACCTGCGGCCCGAGCCCGAGTGATCGCCGCTGGAGTCAGGCCGTTCATTCCTCCAGCGAGCGCGGGTCGGACAGGTCGGTGGTGAAGATGTCCTCGGCCGTGATGGCGAAGGCCCTCGGGGCGTGGCCGGTGACCGTGTTCCTGGCCGCGATGTAGAAGTCGAGATCGGGCTCGTCGTTCTGCGTCATTCGCTGGGCTTTGGGCAGCAGCTTGGCCGTGATGCGGCGGGCATCGGCCGCTTTGGCCCACTCGGCTTCTCCCATCGCTATCGGGATCTCCGCGCGATCCGGGGTCGCAAGGACCAGCGCATCGACCTCGTCCTGCCCGGTCCTCGTCCACCAAGGCCCGATGGCGGTGATCCGATCGCCGATGCGACCTGCCACCGGTAATACTTCTGCTTCGAGCGTTCGTCCTGCCCCGCCGGAATCACGGGTTCGATCAGCTGCAGTCGCGCGAGATTCGTCAATGTGCGGGTCGGATTGGCACTGACCGCCGACTGGATCTCGTTGAACCGCGTGGCACCCTTGGCGATGGCGCGCAGCACCGCACCGGGGAGCCCCTCACTGCCGGCCTCGGTGGCGAGCACCGGCTCGGCCTCCAGCTGCAGCCGGTCTCCGGGACGGGAAGCAAGCTCGACGAGGTCGTCGAGCAGGTCGGCCTCCTGGTCCCACCAGTCGAGGTACAGCGGCATGCCGCCGAGGAGGCCGTAGACCGTGGCGCACTCGGCCCCCGAGAGTCCCGGAAGCATGGCCGCCACTTCGCCCGGACCGAACTGCTTCACCTGAAGCGCCAGGTCGAAGCGCCCGTGGTCTGGAGTTCGAACATGGTGCGAACCGCCGAACCGCAGAGCACGATCTTGAGCCGCGTCTTCCCTTCGGCGCGGTCCTAGAATGCCCGTATTTGGCTGGGGAGCGACGGGTCCGCCTTGACCAGTTCGGGAAACTCGATGTGTACTTGCATGAACCGCAGTAATTGCTCAGCGGAGCAGGAGGTCGGCCAGGGCGAAGGCGAAAAGGGCCACCGCTACGAAGCCGTTCGCGGTGAAGAAGGCGCGGTTGACCTTGGAGAGGTCGTTCGGCTTGACCACCGTGTGCTCGTAGGCGAGCGCGACGGCGACGACCGCGAGGCCGATCCAGTAGAGCCAGCCGAAACCGGTGAGCGCGCCGAACCAGGCGAAGGCCGCCCAGGCGAGCACGTGGGTCGCCGTGGAGGCGTGCAGCGCCGCCTTCACGCCCCAGCGCGCGGGGGTCGAGTGGACGCCGATCTCCCTGTCGATCTCGATGTCCTGGCAGGCGTAGATGAGGTCGAAGCCGCCGATCCAGAGGCCCACGGCCGCGCCGAGGACGATCGAAGGAGCCGAGCCCTCGAATTTGCCCGTCACCGCGAGCCACGCGCCCACCGGGGCGACCATCTGGGCCAAGCCAAGGATCGCGTGCGGGTAGTCCGTGAACCGCTTCGCGTACGGGTAGACGATCAGCGGGGCCACCGCCAGGGGGCTCAGCGCCAGGCACAGCGGGTTGAGCAGCCACGCCGAGAGCAGCAGGGCGACTAGGCTCACGGCGCAGCCGATGTACGCGGTCTTGAGGGAGACCTTGCCGGTCACCAGCTCGCGCTTCGCGGTGCGGGGGTTCAGGGCGTCGATCTTGCGGTCGATGATCCGGTTCGCGGCCATGGCGAGGGTGCGCGCGCTGACCATCGCCACGGTCACGAGGACGAGGACCCGCCAGGAGAAGGCGTCTTCCAGCTCCATGACCGCGAGGGTCGAGAGGTACGCGAACGGCAGGGCGAACACCGAGTGCTCGAACGCGACGAGCTTCAGGAAGTCCTTGACGTGGTTGGGCTTCGGGGTGATGGTGTCAGTCAAGTCCGTACTCTCTCCAGCGGCGGTCGACGGCCGCGGTGACCGCCGAGCTCATGCGCATCGCCTCGGGCCAGCCGCGCGTGTAGCCCTCCTCGGGCCATTTCGCGGTGGCGTCGAGGCCGGCCTTGCCGCCCCAGAACTGGTGGTAGGAGGCGTGGTCGAGGTGGTCGACGGGGCCCTCGGTGAGGAGCAGGTCCCGCGAGTAGTCCACATTGCCCAGTGCGCGCCAGGCGACTTCGCGGTAGTCGTGCACGTCGCAGTCGGCGTCGACCACGACGATGAGCTTGGTGTGGCTCATCTGCTGGAGCCCCCAGATCGCGCTCATGACCTTCTGCGCCTGCTTCGGGTACTTCTTGTCGATCGAGACGATGACGCAGTTGTGGAAGACCCCGGCGGCGGGCATGTCGTAGTCGATGATCTCCGGGACCATGATCTTGATGAGCGGCAGGAAGATCCGCTCGGTCGCCTTGCCGAGGCCGTGGTCCTCCTGGGGCGGGGCCGAGGTGACGATCGTGTGGTAGATCGGCTTCTGGCGCATGGTCATCGCGTGGATGCGCATCACCGGGAACGGCTCGACGGGCGTGTAGAACCCGGTGTGGTCGCCGAACGGCCCCTCGGGGAGGCGCTCGCCGGGCTCGGCCCAGCCTTCGAGGACGATCTGCGAGTTCGCCGGGACCTGAAGCGGCACGGTCAGGCAGTCGACCATCTCGACGCGCTCGCCGCGCAGGAACCCCGCGAACAGGTATTCGTCGATGTCCGGCGGCAGCGGGGCGGTCGCGGCGTACGCCATCACCGGGTCCGGGCCGATGGCGATCGCCACGGGCAGGCGCTCGCCGCGCCTCTCGGCCTCGGCGTAGTGGGAGGTCGAGTTCTTGTGGATCTGCCAGTGGAGGCCGATCGAGCGCTCGTCGTGCTGCTGGAGGCGGTAGAGGCCGACGTTGCGCTTGCCGGTCTCGGGGTGCTTGGTGTGGGTCAGCCCGAAGTTGTGGAAGACGCCGCCGTCGCCGGGCCAGACCTGAAGCCCGGGGAGCATGTTGAGGTCGACGTCGTCCCCGGTGAAGACCACCTCTTGGCAGGGGGCTTTGCGGATCTTCTTGGGCGGCACGGACTTCAGCTGCATGAGCTTGCCGAGGCCGTCGCGGATCCCGGCCCAGCCGACGGGCAGCTCCGGCTTGGCGAGGGCGCCGATGCGGTCGCCGATCTCGTTGAGGGACGCCACGCCGAGGGCCTTGGCCATGCGCTCCTCGGTGCCGAAGAGGTTGATCGCGACGGGGATGTCGCTGCCCGCGGGGTTCTCGAAGAGCAGGGCGGGGCCGCCCGCGCGGATCACCCGCTGGGTGATCTCGGAGATCTCGAGGTGCGGGTCGACCTCGGCCTCGATGCGCTTGAGGTCGCCGTCGGCTTCGAGAGCGGCCAGGAACGCCTGCAGGTCTTGATACGGGAACTTGGGTGCCACGGCGTTCATTCAACCACCCTGCCGCGGTCACATTTCCGGGCTCTACTTCGTCCTAGCCGCGTAGCGGCGCGGCGTCGACCGTGGACTGCGGGCACGGGACCTGAGTCTGTGAACTAGATTACGATACGGTACCGTATCGTTTCGTATAGGCGTAGGCTCGACTCAACACCACGATACGACCGGAGTACGACAACCCGGCGGATCGAACTCCCGCGCCCGGGCCGGAACACCGCCCGCCGTGCGCTGCAGCCGCGGTCGGCGCCGCGGCCCACATCAATTCAGATGCACTCCCGAAGCACTGCACAGAAACGGAAACCCTGTGAGCGACACCCGTTCCGAACCGACCCCTGCGGAGGTCGAGGAGCAAGGCCACCCGCGCCGGTGGGCCATCCTCGGCGTCCTGGTCATCAGCCTCATCGTCGTCGTCCTCGACAACACCGTCCTGAACGTCGCCATGAAGACCCTGGCCGAACCCGCGCCCGAAGGCGTCGGCGCCAGCCAGAGCGACCTCGCCTGGATGATCAACTCCTACACCCTGGTCTTCGCCGGCATGCTCTTCGCGTTCGGCGTCATCGGCGACCGCATCGGCCGCAAGAAGATGCTCATCGGCGGCCTCGTCGTGTTCGGCGCCGCCTCCCTGCTCTCGGCCTACGCCGAGACGCCCGACCAGCTCATCTGGTACCGCGCCCTCATGGGCTTCGGCGCCGCCATGATGATGCCCTCCACGCTCTCCATGCTCCGGAACCTCTTCCCGGCCAAAGAGTTCCCGAAGGCCCTCGGCATCTGGACCGGCGCGGTCGGCATCGGCGGCGCCATCGGCCCGATCGTCGGCGGCGCCCTCCTCGAGCGCTTCTGGTGGGGCTCGGTCTTCCTCATCAACGTGCCGATCGTCGCCTTCGGCATCGTCGCGCTGCTGATCATGGCCCCCGAGTCGAAGGGCTTCCAAGCCAAGCCCGACCTCGTCGGCATGGCGCTCTCCGTCGTCGGCCTCGTCAGCCTCACCTACGGCATCATCGAAGCCGGCGAGCGGGGCTCCTGGGCCAGCGTCGAAGTCTGGGGCACCTTCGCCTTCGGCGTGCTCGTCCTGATCGGCTTCGTCCTGTGGGAGCGGAGCATCCCGCACGCCTCGCTCGACATGAAGCTGTTCAAGAACACCCGCTTCTCAGCCTCCTCGGCCATCATCGTGCTCACGTTCTTCGGCATGATGGGCCTGTTCTTCTTCATGACGTTCTACATCCAGATCGTCCGCGGCTACTCGCCGCTCGAGACCGGTCTGCTGTTCCTGCCCATGGGCGCCGCGATGCTCATCTTCGCGCCCATGTCGAACGCGCTGGTGCAGCGCTTCGGCGCCAAGATCGTCGGCTCCGTCGCGATGCTCCTGGTCATCAGCAACTTCGCGATCTCCGCCTTCGTCCTGGACCTCAACAGCTCGGTGTGGCTGCTCATCACGCAGTTCGCGATCACCGGCATCGGCATGTCGAACCTCATGCCCCCGGCCATGAACACGCTCATGTCCTCCGTCCCGAAGGAGAAAGCGGGCGTCGGCTCGGCCCTCGCCAACACGCTCCGGCAGGTCGGCGGCGCCCTCGGCGTCGCGGTCCTCGGCACCGTCATGGCCCAGGCCTACCGCTCCGAGGTCGGCGACGCGGCCCCGCAGCTGCCCGACGCGGCCCGCGAGTCCATCGCCACCACGTACGGCGCGGTCGAATCCGGAGCGGTCCCCGCCGAAGGCGCGGGCCCGATCCTGGACGCGGCCAACGCCTCGTTCCTCGACGCACTGCACATCACCGCGATCAGCGCGATCGGCGTGGCCCTCGCAGGCCTCATCGTCATCATCCTGTTCTTCCCCGGCAAGCAGCGCCGCGAGACCGAGAACCCGGAGCGGGCCACCGAGCCCGCCCTGGTCGAGGCCTAGGGGAGAATCGGGTCATGCCTGCCGAGCTCAGCGAGACGCCGACCGTCCCGGACCAAGCCGCCCCAGCCGGAGCCGCCCCTGGCGACGCCGAGCGGAGCGGTCCGGGCGGCGGAGCCGTGCCGACCCCCGCCAAGGGCCGTCCCCGAAGCGAGGCCGTCAGCCAGGCGATCCTGGAAGCCACCCTGGATCTCATCGCCGAGCACGAGAACACCGCCGACGTGAGCGTCGAGGCCGTCGCGGAGCGCTCCGGCGTCTCCAAGGCCTCGATCTACCGGCGCTGGACGTCGAAGGAGGAGCTCATCGCCGCGGCCATGGAGTGCATCAAGGCCCCGCTCCCGGCCGACATGCCGCGCACCTCACTGCGCGACGACCTGATCCACCTGGGGCACAGCATGACCCGCACCTACGGGGAGCGGGACACGAAGGTCCTCAGGTGCATGATGCTCGCCATGAAGGACCCCGAGTACAGGCGGCACCACGACCGGCTCGTCGAGCGGCGACGCAAGTTCGTGCGCGACACGTTCGCGTACTGGGCCGAACGCGGCCAGGTCCGGCCCGATCTGGACCTTCGCCTGGCGGTGGCGATGGTCGTCAGTCCGATGCTGACGATCTACGTGTACGGCCAGTACGCGGAGCTCCAGGCGCCCGACGCCGTCGAGCGCATCGTCGACGCCCTCCTGCTCGGCATCGGGACCGGTGGCCCGCTCGAAGCCGCCGAATAGCACTGAAACGCCTCGCGGCCTTCACGATCCGCCGATCGTGAAGGCCGCGTCCGTTCCCCCGACCAGATGCGACCGGGCCCCGCCGTCCCGCGGGGCCCGGTCACCGGAAGGAACCGAGGATCTGGTCTAGGGGGCCCGGCTCACCGCCTCCCGGCGAACCGGGCCCGTTACTCGTCGGTGCTGGCTGATCGGCGGCAGGAGCTCCGCACTGTGCCTCTTGACCCGCGGAGCTCCGAAGCCGACTAGTTGACCGGCGGGTAGGCGTTCTCCAGCAGCTCCGCGAACTGCTCAGAGGACCAGTGGCCCGAGAGCGGCATGTTGTCGCGGGCACCGGAGGGGTTGTTGCCGTTGCGGATGTTGCCCTGGTAGTCCGGGTCGCACATCTCGTCGAAGCCCTTGCCCTCGTCGTTCGGGATGGCCGAAGAGGAGCCGTCGGACTCGCCCGGGGGCTTGATCCAGACGTAGGCGTCGATGCCCGGCTCGGGCGCGACGGTCGGGCGCTCGCCGAGGCCGGCGCCGGCCTGGTTGCACCAGTTGCCCTTGTTGTAGCGCTGGTCGATCCGGGACTCGTCCACGAAGGTGATCGGGTTGGTCGAGGTCGACGGGCCGGTGGGACGGTAGTCGCCGCCCCAGCCGTTGCGGCTGGTGTCGATCAGCATGCCGATGTCGGAGTTGAAGCCGTTGTCGATCAGCTCGTCGCGGAAGGCCGTGGCGAAGTCGATCTCGCCGTTGTAAGCGTTCCAGTCGACCCACTTGACGTCGCCGTTCTGGTTGAGCGGCTTGCCGCCCACGTTCTGGTTGACCTCCCAGTAGGGCTCTTCCAGGACCGAGAAGTTCGCCGTGTTGGTGATGAAGCCGTGCACGTCGTCGGCGGTCATGCCGTTCATGCCGATGAGGTCGCCGTACTGGGCCGCCGAGGCGTGGAAGTTGTCGTACTGCGGGTCGTCGTTGGTCCACCCGATCCAGCCGTGGTGGCCGACGTCGAGGTAGTTGTACGTGTTGGACAGCGCGCCGAGCTCCGAGACGGCGTAGGAGATGCCGTCCTCGTAGTTGCCGTTGGCCTTCATCGTGTCGCAGTTCGGCGTCGCGGTGGCCCGCGGCGAGACGTTGGTGACGAGGTTGGGCAGCGAGTCGACCTCGATGACGTTGACGATCCTGAGGTCCGCGTACTTCTCCTGGCCCATGATGTCGACGATCGGGTCGATGTACTCGGTCTTGTACTTGCCGATCTCGTCGGCCTTGAGCTCGCCGTTCGAGGCCAGCGCGGCGCAGTCGCGGCCCGGCAGGTTGTAGATGACGAACTGGATGACGTCCGCGCCTTGCGCGAGCGCCTCATCCAAGTGGTCCTCGATGCCCATGCTGCCGGTCGTGGGTGAATTGTTGCCGTAGATCGCGGAGCGGCGGTCGATCCAGACGCCGGTCGGCTGATCGGCGATCGCGTCGCCGCCCGGTTCGGCTGCGGCGTTCGCCGACCAGATCGGGTTGACGTAGGCCTGCGCGCCCGCGTACGGGTTGTCGACCTTGTCGCCGCCGCCCGGGTTGCCCGTCGTCGGGCCGTCGGTGGGGGTCTCGGTCGGGGGCGTGGTGGGCGAGGTCGGCCCGTTGCAGACGTCGCCGTTCACCGTGAACTGGCCCGGAGCCGCAGAGGACCCGCTCCCGATGAAGCCGAAGACCTCTTTGGACTGACCGGAGGCGATGCTGGCGTTCCAGCCGACGTCACCGCCGGTGAAGCCGGTGCCGCTCTGGCTCCAGTCGACGTTCCACGCGTTGGAGACGGTGGTCCCGGCCGGGAAGTTCCACTTCACCTCCCAGCCGTTGATCGGCTCGTCAGCGGTGATGACGACGTTGGCCTGGAAGCCGCCGCCCCACGAGCTGACGACGTTGTAGTCGACTTCGCAGCCTTCTTCGGCGAGTGCCTGGTTCGCCGAAGCGAAGGTCAGACCGGTCGCAGCGAGCGCGCCCACGGCGACGCCCGTGAGCGCGAGTCTCCTTCTCCTTCGAGATACTTGCATTTGTCGATGTCCTTCGGGGTTGATTGGCCGAGCGAAACGGCCCGGAACGGGTGCCCATCGAGGGAAGCGCTCCCAAGATGTGCATTGATAATCTCCGATATATTGATGGACTGTCAAGAGGTCCACCAGGAAAATTCGCTTCCGAGCCTCGTTTGGCCAACGCTTTCGAAGGGTGTCGAGCGGATGGCAAGCGCTTGAATCAGTGAAAACGCTCCCGCAGGACAACCGAACGGTTCGCTTAAGAAAGCTCAGCGAAAACCTTCTGGCCGCGTACGCCGGCGGGGCCGCGCGATGCGCGGCCCCGCCGTCTTCCTGCGGGCGAAGTGCCGGTTCGCCCTTGCCTGCCTGCCCAAGCCACTAGCTGACCGGCGGGCCGCCTGCGGCGGCCGGCAGCTCGGCGCTGGGCCTCTTGGTTCGCCGAGCTGCCAAGGCCATTAGCTGACCGGCGGGTAGGCGTTCGCCAGCAGCTCGGCGCCGTGCTTCTTGGTTCGCCGAGCTGCCAAGGCCATTAGCTGACCGGCGGGTAGGCGTTCGCCAGCAGCTCGGCGAACTGCTCGCTCGACCAGTGACCGGAGAGCGGCATCTCGCCCCGCGCCCCGCTCATGTTGTTGCCATTGCGGATGTTGCCCTCGTAAGCCGGGTCGCACATCTCGTCGAAGCCCTTGCCCTCGTCGTTGTCGATCGGCTCGGAAGCGCCGTCGGACTCCCCCGGGGGCTTGATCCACACGTAGGCGTCGATGCCCGCCGCCGGGGCGGCCTGCGGCCGCTCGCCGAGACCCGCACCGGCCTGGTTGCACCAGTTGCCCTTGTTGAACCGCTGATCGATGCGCGACTCGTCCACGAAGGTCACCGGATCCGTCGAGGTCGACGGACCGGCCGGCCGGTCCGCACCGCCCCAGCCGTTGCGGCTGGTGTCGATCAGCATGCCGACGCTCTCGTTGAAGCCGTTCGCGACCAGCTCGTCGCGGAAGGCCGTGGCGAAGTCGAGCTCACCGTTGTAGGCGTTCCAGTCGACCCATTTGACGTCGCCGTTCTGGTTGAGCGGCTTGCCGCCCACGTTCTGGTCGACCTCCCAGTGCGGCTCCTCCAGCGCGGAGTAGTTCGCGGTGTTCGTGATGAACCCGTGCACGTGGTCGGCGGTCATGCCGTTCATGCCGATGAGCGAGCCGAACATCGCGGCGGAAGCGTGGAAGTTGTCGTACTGCGGGTCGTCGTTCGTCCACCCGATCCAGCCGTGGTGGCCGGCGTCGAGGTAGTTGTACGTGTTCGGCAGCGCGCCGAGCTCGGCCGCCGCGTACGAGACGCCGTCCTGGTAGTTGCCGTTGGCCTTCATCGTGTCGCAGTTCGGCGTCGCGGTCGCGCGCGGCGAGACGTTCGTGACGAGGTTCGGCAGCGAGTCGATCTCGATGACGTTGACGATCCGCAGGTCGGCGTAGGCCGGGTCGCTCTGGATCGCGACGATCGGGTCGATGTACTCGTTCTTGTAGCGGTCGATCTCGTCGGCCTTGAGCTCCCCGTTCGAGGCGAGCGCGGCGCAGTCGCGGCCCGGCAGGTTGTAGATGACGAACTGGATGACGTCCGCACCCTGGGCGAGGGCCTCGTCCAGGTGGTCCTTGAGGCCCATGGTTCCGGTGGTGGGGGAGTCGTTGCCCTCGATCGCGCTGATCCGGTCGAGCCACACGCCGGTGGCCTGGTCGGCGATGGCCTCGCCGCCGGGCTCGGCCGCGGCGTTCGCGGCCCACTGCGGGTTGACGTAGACCTGCGCGCCTTCGTAGGGGTTGTCGACCTTCGCCTGGCTGACGCCGGCGTCCGAGTCCGTCTGCTCCTGGGCTCCGGCGCTGGTCAGCGCGACAGTGCTGACCGTGGCGGCGGCCAGCGCCGCCGCGGCGAGCGCCCCCAGGCGCTGCTTCCTTCGACTGAGTGTCATGTGCCTTCCCTCGATTGATAGTCGGGCTTGACAGCAGCTGGTAGGCACGGCTTCGCCGCACAAAGCAGCCGCTCTTCAGGGAACGGCTCCGCGGGTACCGGGTGGACACGGAAGCGCTCCCAAAACTTTCACATCGAAGTTTGCCTATGTCTAACTGTGATGTCAAGAGCCTTGATCCCGGAGAATCCAGAATTTTCCCATTGGCGGCAAGTATGGCAACTCAGGGTATTCATCCGATTTCAAAAAGTGAACAAATGCCCTTAATGGAGCAAAAAGACTCCACTTTAGATTTGACGTTTCCGGGACACCGAAAAGCCCGCGCCGCCGCCTGTGCGATCAGGCGGCGGCGCGGGCTGCGTCGATCCGTGGCATTCGGTCCCGAACATGCGAAAAGCCGGTACCGGGCGCGTCCTTCCTCGGCCGTGTGCGGACCGGGGGCGCTGCGCGGGACCGGCTTGTGCCGGACGGTCGTTCAGTTCGCGGATTCGCGGCCGCTGTGGCGCCCGCGCGGTACGTCTGGGCTGGCTACTGGGCGTTCCCGGTCTCAAAGGTGGTCTGTGCTCCAGCATCGCCTTCGAGCAGTGCCCGCACTTCCGACTCGCGGAACCGACGGTGACCACCCGGTGTGCGTATGCTCCCGATCCGGCCGGCGGCGGCCCAGCGCGTCACGGTCTTGGGATCGACTCGGAACAGCGTCGCCACTTCGCCAGGTGTGAGTAGGCGGTCCTCGGTCTCCATGATTTCTTCCTCCCCGTGATGAAGACTCACTTCGTGCGTTAAACCCATTACACCACTATTCAGTCAAACCTGCCATGAGTTCTTGGACATACTTTCGGCTGGTAGGTTTTGCCTGAAAGTACCACGCGTACGTCAACGACGCTCTGAGCTGAATCTGACGCTCTAGGACTACGCGGGTATGAGGTAGGCACAGGGCGCAAGTGGCAACTCTGGTTATCCTCGACAAGTGGACGAGATCGACCAGACGATAGTGAACCTCTTGCGTACCGACGGGCGTACCTCCTACGCCGAACTGGCGCGGCGGGTCGGTCTCACCGCACCCTCCGTGCAGGACCGCGTCACCAAACTGGAGAAGAGCGGCATCATCACCGGCTACACGGCCCTGATCGATGCCGAGGCCATCGGGCTCGGCATCACCGCGCTCATAGGCATCATCCCCGACAACGCCGCCGACCATCACGACATCTGCGAACGGCTCCGCGCCATTCCGCAGATCGAATCGTGTTATTTCCTCGCCGGCGTCGAGTGCTATCAACTCAAGGTGCGAGTGCCCAAGATGGGCGATCTCGAACGGCTCATCCATCGCGTGGGCGCGATTCCCGGTGTGGCGCAGACGCGCACCACCATCACCCTCTCGACCAAGTGGGAGGACCGGCCCCAGCCCGTCCCGTTCGAGCTGGCCGACTGAAATGCGCTCCGTCGACCGGGCGAAGAACCGCCTCTGGACCAACTGGGCGATCACCACAGTGGAGGCCGACGCCAACCGCTCGGCCGATACGCACCTGCTCCCGTTCCCGCTCCCGGGCGACTGGGGCGTGGACCTCTACCTCAAGGACGAGTCGACGCACCCGACCGGATCGCTCAAGCACCGGCTGGCGCGCTCGCTCTTCCTGTACGCGATCTGCAACGGCTGGATCGACGAGGGCACGCCGGTGATCGAGGCCTCGAGCGGTTCGACCGCGGTGAGCGAGGCCTACTTCGCGCGGATGCTCGGGCTGCCGTTCACGGCGGTGATGCCGAAGTCGACGAGCGGCTCGAAGATCGCGCTCATCGAGTCCTACGGCGGCCAGGCGCACCTGGTGGCCGAGGCCGGCGAGGTGTGCGCCGAGGCCGAGCGGCTCGCCGCCGAGACCGGCGGGCACTTCATGGACCAGTTCACGTACGCCGAGCGCGCCACGGACTGGCGCGGGAACAACAACATCGCCGAGAGCGTGTTCGAGCAGATGCGGCTGGAGCGCCACCCGGTGCCGAGCTGGATCGTGGTCGGCGCGGGCACGGGCGGGACCTCGGCGACCATCGGGCGCTACGTGCGCTTCCGCAAGCACGCGACGAACCTGTGCGTGGTCGACCCCGAGCATTCGGCGTTCTTCGACGGATGGCTCGAAGGCGACCCGGACGCGGCCGCCGAGCGCGGCTCGCGCATCGAGGGGATCGGGCGGCCGAAAGTCGAGCCGTCGTTCATCCCCGACCTGGTGGACCGCATGGTGAAGGTGGACGACGCCGAGTCGATCGCCTGCGTGCGCTGGGCGTCGGAGCGGCTGGGGCGGCGGCTGGGCGGTTCGACGGGCACCAATCTCGTCGCGGCGCTCTCGATCATCGCGGAGATGCGCGAGGCCAGGCGGGGCGGCAGCATCGTGACGCTGCTGTGCGACTCGGGGCTGCGTTACGGCAGCACCTACTTCGACGACGACTGGGTCGCGGCGCAGGGCCTGGACCTCGACGCGGCCGCGGCGAGACTCGCGCCGCTCCTGCCCGACTGACCGCTCGTCCGCCAGATCCGACCGCTCATCGCGCCGGTCCGACCGCTCACCCGACCGCCTGCCTCGGGCTACTTGTGGCGAAAACCTTCCGCGAGTTACAATTCCCGCCAAGCAAATCGAGGATTGTGAGTATATGGATTCCCTCGAGCGTCCGGCACCGCCCGAGGAAACGCATTCGACCGATCCGCCGCAGCTTTGAATCGTTTCAGGAAAGAATCCTGCACACTCCCGACCGCTTCCTCCTCACCTGGGCCCCAGCGCCGCCTCGCCGCTGCGGCCTCGACCTTCCAGCACTGGAGCGCACATGACCAACCCACACGGCAACCCGTTCAGCGCCAAGCTCTCCCGCCGCAACCTCGGCCTCCTCGCCGGGCTCGGCGCCGGGGCCGCCGCGGGCGGATTCCTCGGCGCGGGCGCCGCGCACGCCGCGTTCACGCCCGGCACCTGGTACGTCCTGCAGTCCCGCCTCTCCGGGCTGGTCTGGGACCTCTCCGCGTCGACCGCCAACGGGGCCAAGCTCGTGCAGCAGGCCCGCACCGACACGAACCACCAGCAGTTCCGCTTCGTCGACGTCGGCGGCGGCTACTACAAGATCCAGGCCCGGCATTCGAACCTGGTGCTCGACGTCTACGCCAAGTCCAAGGACAACGGCGCCGACATCGTCCAGTGGGCCGACAACGGCGGCGTCAACCAGCACTGGCAGATCCTCGACGACGGCACGTACCTGCGGTTCGTGAACCGCAACTCCGGCAAGGCCCTCGACGTCTGGGAGCGTTCGACCGCGCCGGGCTCGCGCATCTCGCAGTACGACTCGAACGGCGGGACGAACCAGCAGTTCAGGGCGCTCCCGGCGGGCACCCCGGCCCAAGGGAACCCGACGATCTACATCGCCTCGGACTCCACCGCCCAGAACTACAACTCCGATCGCTACCCGATGGCCGGCTGGGGTCAGAAGCTCGGCGGCTACTTCGACGCGAACACCACGATCGCGAACCACGCGATCGGCGGGCGCTCCTCGCGCTCGTTCATCGAACAGGGCCGCCTCCAGGCGATCCTCGACGTCATCAAGCCGGACGACTACCTCTACGTCCAATTCGGGCACAACGACGCCTCCGTCGACAACCCGGAGCGCTACACCTCGCCCGCGGACTACAAGATGTACCTGCGAGACCACTACATGGCGGGGGCCCGGGCCAAGGGCGCCATCCCGGTGCTGCTCACGCCCGTCAACCGCTTGGACTACAACTCTTCCACCGGCAGGTTCAACGAGTCGTTCGCGACCTACGCGGCCAAGGTGCACGAGCTGGTCAGCGAGACCGGCGTGGCCCTGATCGACCTCGGGGCCCGCTCGCGGACCTACCTCAACTCGATCGGCTACGACCGGGCCCGCTGGGAGGTCTTCATGCACCTGCGGGCCGGGCAGTACCCGAACTACCCGAACGGCCTCACCGACTCGACCCACTTCCAGGACAACGGCGCGAACCAGATGGCGCGCCTGGTCGCCGAGGGCACGAAGGCGCTCCCGCTGCCGATCGCGGGGCACGTGCGATGACCATGCGGCGCGGGGGGGGGCGGGGGGGGCCCCGGGGCGCCCCCCGCGGCGAAACAACCACAAAGTATTGACAAAAAAA
>NZ_JAPZVP010000002.1:193884-234995 GCF_027622875.1 Glycomyces luteolus
CCACCCCGGCCCCCGCCGGGCGGGGGGGGGGGGGGGGGTGGTGGGGGGGGGGGGGGGGGGCCCCCCCCGCCCCCCCCCCCCCCGACCCCTGCTCTAAGACATCGACATGTATTGACATTCCATAATCCACTCGGTACCGTCCCCTTCTAGAAACCGCTTGCCCGGCAACCGTCCTCGGTATTGAAACGATTCATTACCGTATGTCCGGCAAGCCCCCTCCTCCTCACCACGGAAGTGAACATGACTCCTCCTCCACGCCGATGGCGGCGCGCCCTCGCGGTCGCCGCCGCCGGTGCCACCGCCCTCGCGGGGGTCCTCTCCGCCGGCGCCCCCTCCCAGGCCCAGGACGACGGCATCACCGTCTACCTCGCCTCCGACTCCACGGTCCAGACCTACGACCCCTACTGGGAGCCGCAGGCCGGGTGGGGCCAGGTCATCGACCGCTACTTCGACGAGAACGTCACGATCGCCAACCACGCGATCGGCGGGCGCTCCTCGCGCTCCTTCATCGAGCAGGGCCGCCTCGACGCGATCCTGAACGAGATCCAGCCGGGCGACTACCTGTTCGTCCAGTTCGGGCACAACGACGCCACCGCCTCGGTCCCCGAGCGGTACACCTCGCCCGACGACTACAAGATGTACCTGCGGGACCACTACATCGCCGGCGCGATCGAGAAGGGCGCCATCCCGGTGCTCGTCACCCCCGTCTCGCGCCGCAGCTTCAATGCCGAGACCGGCCAGTTCAACGTGTCCTTCGGCGACTACGTGAACAAGGTCTACGAGCTCCACGAGGAGACCGGCGTCGCCATGGTCGACCTCTCGGCCTCCTCGCGCGCCTACCTCAACGAGATCGGGCCCGAGGAAGCGAAGTCGGTGTTCCTGCACGTCCCGGCCGGGGTCTACCCGAACCGGCCCAACGGCACCGCCGACGACACGCACTTCCAGGAGTACGGCGCCATCCAGATGGCCCGCCTGGTCGCCGAGGAGACGGCCACGCTCGGCCTCCCGCTCTCCGAGCACGTTGTCGACGTGGCGCCCCCCGCGAACGCGCCCGCCGCTCCGACCGGGCTCAAGGCCGCCACGGTCGCGAACGCGAGCGTGACCCTCAACTGGGACGCCGCCGAGGACGCCGACATCTACCGCGTCTTCGTGCGCGAGCCGGGCGGTGAATGGCGCCTCGGCTCCACCGCCACCGTCGGCGTCGGCCGCGTCTCCGGGCTCAAAGAGGACACCGCCTACGAGTTCGCCGTCGCGGGCGTCAACGGCAAGGGCGAGGGCGAGAAGTCGTCCACCCTCACCGTCACCACCGCCACCGCCGGGTTCAAGTACGACTTCGGCCCGGCCTCGCAGACCGTCGCCCCCGGGTACACCGAGGTCAACCGCGGCACCGCCTACACCGCCGAGCGCGGCTACGGCTTCACCACCGACATGACCAGCGCGATCGACCGCGACCGCGGCGTCGCGACCGACCCGCTCGGCTCCGACTTCGTGGCCTGGTTCGGCGGCACGTACGACTTCGCGGTCGACGTCGCCGACGGCCTGTACAGCGCGCGCGTCATCACCGGCGACTACTTGGGCTCGGCCCGCGCGAACGTGAAGTTCGAAGGCGTCGACTTCGGCGCGGCCAACGCCGCCTCGAAGGCGATCCTCACCAAGGACTTCGAAGGCATCACCGTCGAGGACGGCCAGCTCAACGTCACCATCTCGGGCCAGACCGGGCACCTCAACGGCCTGGAGCTCACCCGCATCGGCGACGTCCCCGGCGGCGGCGACGAAGGCCCCGACACGCCGTGCGCCGAGTGCGCCGAGCAGATCGAGAGCCTCGACCGCGCGCCGGTCGCGGTGAGTACCGACGGCGGCAACTTCCTCAGCTGGCGCAGCCTCGCGCTCGACCCGGAAGGCCTGGCGTTCAACGTCTACCGCGACGGCAGGCTCATCACGCCCGAGCCGACGCAGCTGACGAACCTCACCGACCAGGGCGGCACCGCGAACGCGACCTACTGGATCGCCACCGTCGCCGAAGGCGTCGAGACCGGCTACACGAAGGCCTTCGAGGTCTGGGACGACCAGTACATCGACATCGACATGGACCGCCCCGAAGGCGGCACCACCCCCGACGGCGTCGCCTACACGTACGCGCCGAACGACGCCACCGTGGCGGACCTGGACGGCGACGGCGTCTACGAGATCGTCCAGAAGTGGGACCCGTCGAACTCCAAGGACAACTCCAAGAGCGGCTACACCGGGAACGTCTACGTCGACGCGTACACCCTCGGCGGTGAGCGCCTGTGGCGCATCGACCTCGGGAAGAACATCCGCGCCGGGGCGCACTACACGCAGCTCGTTGCGTACGACCTCGATTCCGACGGCAAGGCCGAGGTGGCGCTCAAGACCGCCGACGGCACTGTGGACGGCGAAGGGGCCGTGATCGGCGACGCCGACGCGGACTACCGCGGCACCGACGGGCGCATCCTGCGGGGCCCGGAGTTCCTGACGGTCTTCAACGGCCAGACCGGCGCCGCGATGGAGACCACCGACTGGGCGCCCGCGCGCGGCGACATCTGCTCGTGGGGCGACTGCTACGGCAACCGCGGCGACCGCCTCATGCTCGCGGTGGCCTACCTCGACGGCGTGCACCCGTCGCTGATCACCAACCGCGGCATCTACGCGAAGACCGAGATCACCGCGTGGAACTGGGACGGCGACAACCTGCCGCAGCTGTGGAGCTTCAGCTCCGACCGCTGGGGCGGGAAGTACGCCGGGCAGGGCAACCACCAGATGTCCATCGCGGACGTCGACAACGACGGGCGCGACGAGATCGTGTTCGGCGCGATGACCATCAACGACGACGGGACACCGCTGTACTCGACCGGCCTCGGCCACGGCGACGCGCTGCACGTCTCCGATTTCGACCCCTCCAACGAGGGCCTGGAGATCTTCAGCCCCTTCGAGTGCATGTCATGCTCGGGCAACAAGGCCGGGGCGTTCCGCGACGCGGACACCGCCGAAGTGCTGTGGTCGATCCCCGGCACCAAGGACACCGGCCGCGGCACCTGCGGCGACATCGACCCGAACTACGCGGGCGCGGAATGCTGGGCCGTCTCGACCACCGGCGCGTGGAACGCCCGCGAGGGCGCGCTGCACGCGGCCGACGGCACCCTGATCGGCACCAGCATCCCGTCGGCGAACTCGATGGTCTGGTGGGACGGCGACCTCGGCCGCGAGATCTTCGACCACGAGTTCAACGAGCCCGACTACGTGCCGCTCTACCCCTACATCGCCGAGTGGGACCACACCGCGGGCACCCAGTCGGAGATCTTCACTCCCGAAGGGGTCGACACCAGCAACGGCACCAAGGGCAACGCGGCGCTCACCGGCGACCTGCTCGGGGACTGGCGCGAGGAGGTGATCCTGCGCAAGGAGTCGAACGACGGCGTGCGCCTGTTCACCACCACGATCGCCTCGGACTACGCGCTGCCGACGCTGATGAACGACCCGCAGTACCGCCTCGCCGTGTCGTGGCAGAACGTGTCGTACAACCAGCCGCCGTGGCCGAGCTTCTTCATCGGCTACGACATGGAGGCCCCGGTCTGGGAGACCGTGACCTCCGGCCCGGTCCGCGACACCGCCGCGGCCCCGTACGCGGCCGCGTCCTGCTCCGTCGACTACGACGTCGTGTCCGACTGGGGCGACGGGTTCGTCGTCCAGATCAAGGTCACCAACACCGGCGACGCCCCGATCGAGGAGTTCGACCTGGTCTGGAAGTCCGGCGGCGTGGCCACAGTGGAATACGACTGGGGCGGCACCATCGCCATCGACGGCGCCGCCATGGTCGCCGACCCGGCCTTCTGGAACTTCCCCCTGAAGCCGGGCCGCACCAAGCAGATCGGCTTCCAAGGCACCGGCAACCCCGATGACCCGGGCATGTTCCTCATGAACGGCCAGGTCTGCGCCACCGCGTAACCTGCGACTGCATGAACGACGGCCCGGGCGCGATGCGCCCGGGCCGTCATTCGTCGTTGTGGGGTTTGTGGAGGCGGCCGGACTCATAGGGGATCTTCGCGCGCTCGGCGAGGTCGATGGCCCTGCCGCGCAGGGAGGTGGCCGTCCAGGAGGCGGCGAGGAGCAGCATCACGTTGAACAGGTAGAGGAAGACGAGGAGACCGACCGCTGTGGTCACCGCCTGGTAGGCGGGGCGGTCGGAGACGTGCAGGACGTAGATGCGGCCGAGGGTCTTGAGCAGCTCCATGCCGATCGCGACGGCCAGAGCCGCCCAGACGACCCGCCGCAGCGGCATCACCACTCGCGGGAGCGCCTGGAGCAGGACGAGCGACAGCAGCGCATTGGCGACGAGGCCCACCACGACCGAGACCCCGCGGACCACCAGGGCGAGGTTGCCGGTGGCGTCGTCGAGCTCGAGGGCCGCGAGCACCCATTCCGCGCCGGCGGTCGCGCCGATGGTGATGAGCAGCAGGATCGAGACGCCGACGAGGATGCCGAGGTCGATGGCCCAGCGCAGGAACGGGTTGCCGGGCTGGGCGTCGAGGCTCCAGATGGTGCGGATCGCGGCGCGCACCGACTGGACCCAGGCGACCCCGGCGACGATGAGGGCCACGGCCGCGAAGATCGTCACCGACTTGCGCGAGCTCTCGAGGACCCCGACGTCGATCACGGGCAGGTTCGTCTCCAGCCAGGCCTCGACCGAGTTGTAGATGTCGGGGATGTCGAGCATGTAGCCGAAGATCGCCAATGCCAAGAGCGACATCGAGAACGCCGCGAAGAACGCGTAGTACGAGATCGCGGCGGCCAGCTGCCCGCCGTGGACCTCGCCGTACCGCTCGCCCGCGCGCCAGGAGTGGTCCGCCAGGTTGGACCGTTTCCGAGCCCCTAGGAGCACGCGGTCCCACCAGGCCCCCAAATCGGGAAACTTCACGTGTCGATTCTGTCAAAGCCGAACCGCCCTCGGCGGCCCGACGCGTCAGCACCACATCGGCGGTGCATCAGGGTTCGACTGTTACCGGATTCTTCCGACCGGCCTTTGCAACCTCGCGTCAGTCGCGGATGACCCAGGCGTCGGGGTCCTCGAGGAGCTTGGTGACGGAGGTGGGGAGGTCGTCGTTCGCGACGGCGGCGAGGGAGACCGATTCGAGGATGTTGCGCTCGGAGACGCGCAGGGCGATCCAGACGTTCGTCATGGCGGTGGCGGTGCCGGAGTAGGGGACCTGCTCGGGGCGTTCGCCTCGGACGCCGACGAGCGGGCCGTCGACGGCGCGGATGACGTCGGCGAGGCTGATCTGGTCACCGGGCCGTGCGAGCTGGTGGCCGCCCTCGGAGCCGCGCTTGGAAGTGGCGATGCCGCCGCGGCGCAGCTGCAGCAGGATCGACTCGAGGAACTTGCGGGGGATGCCCTGGTCCTCGGCGATCTGCTCGGCCGAGACCCACCGCTCGCCGTACCCGGCGAGGGCCACGGCGGCCCGCAGTGCGTAGTCGACGCGGGCGGACAGGCGCATGGGGACTCCTTCGTACTCAGAGGCGAGCGGCAGTACCGACTCTATCTCCATGAGACGGCTTTCCAAGCGGCTCACGGGCGTTCTGTGAGGTGCCCGCGTCCGCCGCGGTCAGTCAATCGTCGATGAGCAGGCGCAGGTACGCGGCGGTCTCCGCGGCGGCCAGGTCGGCGTCGCCCGCGATGATCGCCTCGATCGCGCGCGAGTGGTCGATGTGCGGCTCCTCGGCGAGGTTCGGGCCGAGCCCGGCGCGCACGGTCTCGCGCAGCGAGTCGGCGAGCTCGGCGTACAGCTCGGCGAGGAGCTTGTTGTGGCTGGCCTCGGCCACGGCCTGGTGGAGGGCGATGTCGGCCGCTATGAACGACTCGGTGTCGTTGACCTCGTGCGTGGCCTCGCGCTCGGAGAGGAGGATGCGCAGGCGGGTGATGTCGGCTTCGTCGCGGCGGTGGGCGGCCAGGCGGGCGGCCTCGACCTCGAGGCCGCGGCGGACCTCCATGGCGTCGGAGGCGGGGCTCGCGGCGATGCGGCGGCGCACGGCCGCGGTCACTTCGCTGCGTCCGACGACGAAGGTCCCGGCGCCCTGGCGGATCTCGAGGAGCCCGGCGTGGGCGAGGGCCCGGACGCCCTCGCGGATCGTGTTGCGGCCGACGCCGAGGAGCTCCGCGAGTTCGCTCTCGGTGGGGATGCGCGAGCCGAGGCCCCACTCGCCGTCGCTGATCTGCTGGCGCAGCTGCTCGATCACCTGATCGACGAGGGCGGACTTGCGTGTCGACTGCAATGCCACTGACGGACCTGACCTCTCCGGAGCGTCCATGGCTAGCGGGGGCCCGCCATGGGGGTGCGTGTTTCCCAACACTAGAAGGATTAAAGCAGACAGCCGTCGCGATACCGTTGACAGGCTGTTAATTCATCCTATGAATTGACTCAATACTATCCCAGCTGCTCAGGTGCCACCAGCGTGTGTACGGATCAGCTGGCTAACGGTTACCACCCCACCGGACACCGACCGCCTCCCGCACCCGGAAGGAGCCGTCCGCGTGACGACGACCGACGCCACCGCCATCGACGACGCCGGCCCGAACTCCGACACGGAGCACCCCGCCCCCACTCCGCGCGCCGAGCTCACTGACCCGCCGAAGCCCACGGCCGCGGCGGTGGCCATGGGCTGGATGCTCGTCGCCGGGATCGTCCTCGCCGCGTTCAACTTCCGCACCGCCGTCACCAGCGTCGGCGCGATCCTCGCCGAACTGCGCACCGGCCTCGGCATGTCGGAGACCGCGGCCGGGCTCCTCACCACGCTCCCGGTCCTCGCCTTCGCCGGCCTCGGCGCCCTCGCCCCGCGCCTCGCCCGCCGCTTCGGCCCCCGCTCCCTCCTCACCGGAGCGCTCCTGGTCATGAGCATCGGCATGATCGCCCGCGCCTGGGCCCCGAACGCCGCGCTCTTCCTCCTCTTCAGCCTCCTGGCGCTCGCCGCCGGAGCCGTCGGCAACGTCGCCGTGCCCGTGATCGTGAAGCGCTACTTCCCGAACCGCATCGGCCTCATGACCACCGCCTACTCCACGACGCTCGCGGTCGGCACGGCCGTCGCCGCCGCCACGACCGCCCCGATCGACCACCTCGTCGGCGACTGGCGCATCGCGCTGGCCGTCTGGGCGCTCCCGGCGCTCATCGCGATCGTCCCGTGGGTGCTGTGGCGTCCCGCGGCGGCCGCCGCCGGGGCGGCGCCGATCGGCCGCCTGCGCGGGGTCCGCCGCTCGCGACTGGCCTGGATGATGCTCGTGGTCTTCGGCTGCCAGTCGGCCATCGCGTACATCCTCATGGGCTGGACGACCACGATCCTCGTCGCCGACGGGATGGCCGCTGCCGCCGCCGGGTCGATGCTCGGGCTGCTCACGATCGTGCAGATCCCGGTCTCGGTGGTCGTCCCGATCCTCACCGTCCGCTGGGGTCCGCGCCCGGTCTTCCTCATCCTCATGGCCTGCTACCCGCCCGCGATCGCGGGCCTCTGGATCGGCGGCGGCGCGCTCACCTGGCTGTGGATGGCGCTCTTCGGCCTCGGCACCTCGGTGTTCCCGCTGGTGCTCACCCTGTTCGGGCTCCGTGCCCGCACCCCGGCCGGGACGAGCGCGCTGTCCTCGTTCGCCCAGTCCGGCGGCTACCTCATCGCCGGGGTCGGGCCGCTGGCCGTGGGCTGGGTCTACGGGCTCACCGGCTCCTGGTCGGTCCCGTTCGGGCTCCTCGCCGCGCTGACCGTGGTCCTCTTCTGCGCAGGGCTCTACGTGATCCGCGAGCGCTACATCGAGGACGAGCTCGCTCCCATTCACAGAATAGGGGACGAAACCACCGAAACGGGCGGCCCCGCAAGGTAGGCCGAGGCTTCCTCGTGACACGATAGTGCTGTGGACCACACTGTTGTGGAATCGGGGAGGCGAACGTGACCAACGAGGTGCTGTGGCTGCCGCGGCCAGACGCGGTGGAGACGACGAACATCGGGCGGTTCAGCCAGTGGCTGTCCCGCCGGGAGGAGCGCGACCTCACCGGCTATCCGGCCTTGTGGCAGTACTCCGTGGAGCATCTGCGCCCGTTCTGGGGCGCGGTCTGGGAGTACTTCGGCCTCGGCAAGACCGTGCCGGAGCACCGGGTGCTCGCCGACGAGACCATGCCGGACACCGTCTGGTTCCCCGACGAGACCTTCAACTACGCGCGCGCGGTGCTCACCGCCCCGGGTGTGGACGAGGAGGACGTGCTCGTGCGCGCCTACTCCGACACCCGCGAACCCGTCGAGTGGACCCTCGGTGAGCTGCGCGAGGCCGTCGCCCGCGCCCGCGCCGGGCTCATCGCCCACGGCGTCCACCGCGGCGACCGGGTCGCGGCCTGGATGCCGAACATCCCGGAGACCTACGCGCTCATGCTCGCCACAGCCAGCATCGGCGCGGTCTTCTCGAGCTGCGCCCCCGAGTTCGGGGCCAAGGCCGTGCTCGACCGCTTCGCGCAGATCGAGCCGAAGGTCCTCGTGGCCGTCGACGGCTACATGTACGGCTCCAAGACCATCGACCGCTCCGCCGACCTGCGCCGCGTGGTGCGCGGCCTCGAAGGCCTCGGCTCGGTCGTGACCCTCCCGTACATCGGCGCGGGCGAGGTGGAAGGCGAGACCTGGGACCGCTTCTGCGCGTACGACGAAGGGGTCGCCTTCGAGCCGCTCACCTTCGACCACCCGCTCTACATCCTGTACTCCTCGGGCACCACGGGCCTGCCGAAGGCGATCGTCCACTCCCACGGCGGCATGGCGATCGAGCACGCGAAGATGCACTCGCTGCACCACGACCTCGGCGTCGGCGACCGCTTCTTCTGGTACTCCACGACCGGCTGGATGATGTGGAACTACCTGATGTCCGCGCCGATCGTGGGCGCGGGGATCGTCATGTTCGACGGCGCACCGGACCCGGCCGGGATGTGGCGCCTCGCCCAGGAGTCCGGCACCACCTACTTCGGCACGAGCGCGCCGTTCCTCATGGCCTGCCGCTCGCGGGGCATCAAGCCCGTGGAGGAGGCCGATCTCTCCCTGATCCGCGGCATCGGCTCGACCGGCGCACCGCTCCCGGAGGTCGGCTTCGACTACGTGTACGAACAGATCAGCGAGACCGCGCAGCTCCAGTCCCTTTCGGGCGGCACCGACCTGTGCACGGGCTTCATCGGCGGCGCGCCCACCGTCCCGGTCTGGCGCGGCGAGCTCTCCTGCCGGTGCCTCGGTGCGGACGTGCAGTCCTTCGACCCCGAGGGCCACCCCGGGATCGGACGCGAGGGCGAGCTCGTGATCGCCTCTCCGATGCCCTCGATGCCCGTGGGGCTATGGGGGGACCCGCTCAAGCACCGCTACCGCGACACCTATCTCACGGACTTCCCGGGGATCTGGCGCCACGGCGACTGGATCACCATCACCGATCGCGGGTCGGCGGTGATCTCGGGACGCAGCGACGCCACGCTGAACCGCGGCGGCGTGCGCATGGGCACCGCCGAGTTCTACGCCGTCGTCGAGGCGATCGAGGGCGTTGCCGACTCCCTGGTCGTGCACCTGGACGACCCGGGCCAGGACCGCCTGCTGCTCTACATCTCCTGCACCGAGGGCACCGAACTCGACGACGACCTGCGGCGGCGCATCACCGCCAGGCTGCGCGAGCAGCTCTCGCCCCGCCACATCCCCGACGAGGTGCGGCAGGTGCCGTCGATCCCGCGCACCTTGAGCGGCAAGAAGGTGGAGGTCCCGGTCAAGAAGATCCTCAAAGGCGTGCCCGCCGAGGAGGCCATCGCCCGCGACGCCCTGGCCAACCCGGACGCCCTCAAGGCCTTCATGCGCGTATGACGAGACCTGAGTGACAAGGGACGATCAATAACCCGAATTCCTTACGCGGCAAGGGAATTCAGTGAGGTGTGTGCCCGATCGCAGGCGTCCGGAAGATACTATGCAACGCGTCGCCCCGGTCGGTTTCCCCCGTAGCCGCCGGGGCGGCGCTATGTCTGAAGCCGGTTGCCGCCGCGTCGGCGGGCTCCTGTGCTCCAATAGGCGGCGTGACTGACCCGATCGGCCCCGCCGCAGAGCCCCCGCGGGGCGAAGCCCTCGAGCCCCCGCAGGACGAAGCTCCGGATGCCGTCGGCGTCGGCCCCTGGGAGGGCCCGCTCCCCGAGGACGAGCGCTACGACCCCGACCTGCTGCGTCTGGGCGACCGCCGCAACGTCCTCGACGAGTACCGCTACTGGAGCCGCGAGGCGATCGTGGCCGACCTGGACGAGCGCCGCCACGACTTCCACGTGGCCATCGAGAACTGGCAGCACGATTTCAACATCGGCACCGTCGTGCGCAATGCCAACGCGTTCCTCGCCAAGACCGTCCACATCGTCGGCAAGCGCCGCTGGAACCGCCGCGGCGCGATGGTCACCGACCGCTACCAGCACGTCGAGCACCACGCGACTGTTGAGGACTTCCTCGCCTGGGCCGAGGCCGAGGGCCTCGTGATCGTCGGCATCGACAACCTGCCCGGCTCGGTCCCGATCGAGACGACCGCATTGCCGCGCAAGGCGGTCCTCGTCTTCGGCCAGGAGGGCCCCGGCCTCTCCGAACCGGTGCGCGAGGTCTGCTCGATGGTCTGCTCGATCACCCAGTTCGGCTCGACCCGCTCCATCAACGCCGGCGTCGCCAGCGGCATCGCGATGCACGCCTGGGTGAGGGAACACGTCTTCGGGCAGCGCCCGACCGGATAGGGCAGCCGGGCAGCGCCCGACCGGATAGGGCAGCCGGGCAGCGCCCGACCAGATAGGGCGGCGCCCCGATACCACGGCCGGGCGGCCCGCGTCTTGAAATCCGATCGTCAGGAATCCGACGCCGCTGGGGCCACACGATGTCGCACCCCGGTGGCACTCTGGAATGGAGCACATCGGTGCTCGAGGGGTCGATGGCGACGCCGGGTCACAACGTCGCTCCCCATCGGGCCCTAGGCGAACGGTCGGTGTCGGATACCTGACGCTTCCATGGGGTCACGAGGGCCTATGCGCCTACATTGAGCCAATAGCGGGTTACTTGGGGTAAGCTCCCCGTGGTACAAGCGAATAGGTTGAATCCGCTGGTAGATAGGCGGAGTCGGGCAAAAGTGGAACCACCGCGTTACGCTGATCCCGGCATCGGGCCGCGCGGTTCGCACCGTTGGGGCCCAGAACAAAACTGAAAGCCGAGTCATGCTCGTACGGTAGACTCGTGCCAGCCTGCGCCAGACGAACGATCGGCCAGGACCCTTGACGGGAGGGGTGAGGAAGTTGAAGAAGTTTCTGACTTGGGGCGGACTTGCGTTCCTGGTGTTCTTTGTGGCCTTCAGGCCAGGCGAGGCCAGTGACGTGGTCGGGAACCTCGCAGGCGGAATCCTCGATGCCGCAAACGGTTTCGCGGCGTTCTTCACGAACCTCGTGACCTGATAGCGACGGCACTATGACCGATACCGGTGCAGGCGGCTCGGGGGACAACAAGGACACCGAGCCGCTGGAACCCCCCAGTCCCCGCGCCCCCTCCGACAGTCCCGCCCCGGGCGCGGAATCTCCTACGCGCGAATTCAGCTTCCCTCCGGGAACAGCCGGATCCGCGCCGGCGACCGCCGCGAGCGACATCGACGGCGTCCGCTTCGACGACGGCCTCAACAGCGGACTGAGCGGCGGCCTCCTCGGCGGCATGCGCGCCCCGTCCGTGCCCGACGTCCCCTCCCCGATCTCCGCCCGCTACCTCTTCCCGACCGAGAAGTACCGCGGCGAGTGGCGGCGGCACTGGGTCCACCTCATGCCCTGGTACGTCATCGGCACTCTGGCGACCTTCATCATGGGTCTCATCTCCGGGATGCTCACGAAGTCCGGCGCCAACAGCACCGGGCTGACGATCACCGTGCTCCTGTGGCTGCTCATCCTCGGCTTCGTGGGCTGGAAGATCCTCGACTGGTACATGGACCGCTTCATCCTGACCAACAAGCGGATCATGCTCATCCAGGGGGTCATCACCCGCTCGGTCGCCATGATGCCGCTCGGCCGCGTCACCGACATGAAGTACTCCCAGACGCCCATGGGCCGGATGCTCAACTACGGCGAGTTCATCATCGAGTCCGCCGGCCAGGACCAGGCGCTGCGGAACGTCCCGCACCTGCCGAACCCGAACGAGCTCTACCTCCAGATGTGCGAGGAGATGTACGAGCCCGAGGCCGTCGACGAACGCGAGGCCGAACCCGAAGAGGATCTGATACCCGAAGCGGAGCCCGCGCCGAAGTCCGCCGACGCCTGAGGCCGAGCCGCTCCGTTCACCCTCCGCACACCCGCCGACACCGTCGGCGGGTGTTCTTCGTCCTGGTCATGACCCACATCGCCGCAACCCATGCCCGGACCCATGGGGTAGCACCTACTTCGTATACTCATCTCCTAACCGACCCTCGGTTGCCAATGACACCCATCTTTTGGCAGAATTCCGCCCGGCGGCGCAACCGCCCGCCGGGGGAATGTCGTCTGTTCTTCGACCCCCCCAGGGAGACTCGTGAGCGAGGCCAAATCGTCCCAGGACGAGGAGTTCCGCGAGTACGTGGCGGCACGCTCCGCCGCGCTGCACCGTGCGGCGTATCTCCTCACAGGGAACTGGGCGACAGCGGAGGACTTGGTGCAGACGACCTTGACGAAGACCTACCTGGCGTGGAGCCGGATCAGGACTACTGATTCGGTCGACGCCTATGCCCGCCGCATCCTCTACAACACCAACGCCTCCTGGTGGCGCAAGCGGTCCAACCGCGAGAAGCCGACCGAAGTCTTCGAGGACAAGGCCGACCACTCCCGCGACTTCACCGAGCACTCCGCGGTGCGCGACGCCATGTGGCGCCACATCGCCGTCCTGCCCAAGCGCCAGCGCGCGGTCCTCGTCCTCCGCTACTACGAGAACCGCACCGACCAGCAGATCGCCGAGATCCTCGGCATCTCCGTCGGCACCGTCAAGAGCCAGGCGTCCCGCGCGCTCGCCGGCATGCGCAAGCGACTCGGCACGCCCTCCGCCGCACTGGGCCTGCAGGTGGAACAGGGGAAAGCGGCATGAGCGACGACATAGAGGGCCTCCTGCGCAGCGGGCTGGCGGAACGCGCCGAGGCCGCGCCTTCGTTCGACGACCCCGGGCTGGCCGATCTGGCCATCGCCGGGGCCGGCCGTATCCGCCGCCGCAGGCGCGTGGCCGCCGCCGCGGGCGGCGCGGGCCTCATCGTGCTCGGCGCCGCGACCTTCGCGTGGAACCCCCTGATCGGGCACGACAGGGGCGACGGGAACCTGACCGCCGCTGACACGAGCACGGTCGAGGTGCAGAACGAGTTCGCGATGGAGTTCCTCATCCAGGAGGAAGACGGCTCGTACAACGTGCTCGACCAGAACGGCAACACCATCTCCTTCGGGGTCGATGAGCCGATCGGCAACGTCTACAAGCTGCAGTCCTCGTACTTCTCCGAGGCCGTGTCGGACGTGTGGACGGTCAGTTTCGACGGCGACGCCACCGCCTGGGAGAAGCCCTCGGCGGACGAGACCTACACCAGGATCAGCAGCGCCGGCGACCGCTTCGCGATGATCACGCCGAACTCCGACTACTCCGCGGAGGACTACGAGCTGCTCGACGTGTCCCTCCACGAGGAGGCCGCGACCGAGACGGTCGGATTCACGACCAACTACGCCGTCACCTTGGAGGACTGGGACGCGACCACCGCCGTGTTCACGACCGACTTGAACAGCGCCACCGGTGGGAGCGCCGGAGCCTACTGGTTCAACGACAATCTCAGCCTCGGCCTGGAGACGGTGAGCGCCGCCGGGTTCGAGGCCGCGGTCCTCGTCGACACGACCGACCCGAACAACGTCTGCGTCTCCGACCTCGACGCCGTCGGCACCGCCAGCGAGCGGGAGCAGTGCGGGCCCGCCGACAGCGCCGAGATCCGAGCGCAGATGGTCGCCGCAGCCGGTGGCGAGGCCGCCGCCGACCCGGTGCCGCTCGTCGACACCGTGATCACGAAGTCCCAGGCCGAGTTCGAGTTCGCGCCGATCGAGGACGTCGACTTCGGTGTGTACCAGGAACGCTACGAGAACGCCGGAGAGTTCTGGACCGATCCGGGAGGGGCCTGGCAGATCGTCGGCAACCGCGGCGAGGACACCTGGCTGCTCATCGACGCGTCCGGCGAGGAACCGGTGGTGTCGGAACTCGAGCCGCCCGAGGGCGCCGTGATGCCCATCCTGAGCTACACGTAACACGGGCGGTCGAACCGGAGTCTGTGATCGAGCGGGCTTGACATACTCGCAGCGTGGGTGGAATCGAATACTTGCTGACGGTCATGGTGACCCTCTTCGTCATCATGGACCCTCCGGGGATCGTGCCGATCTATCTGGCCCTGACCGGGACCATGGATCAGCGCGAGCGCAACCGAGCCGCGCTCCAGGCGACTTTGCTGTCCCTGGGCGTGATCTCGCTGTTCGCGCTCCTCGGCCAGCAGATCATCAACTACCTCCACATCGATCTCGAAGCGCTCCAGGGCGCGGGCGGGCTGCTGCTGCTCCTCGTCAGCCTCCAGCTGCTCACCGGTCAGGCCGACGAGCCCTCGGGCACGGCCACCTCGAACATCGCGCTCGTGCCGCTGGGCACGCCGCTGCTGGCCGGGCCGGGCGCGATCGTCGCGGTGATCCTGTTCGTGCAGCAGGCGCCGGGCCCTGCGGACTACCTGTGGATCGCGCTGGCGATCCTCGTCATCCACATCTCGATCTACTTGGTCATGCGCTACTCGGGGTTCCTGGTGAAGATCTTGCGGCGCGGCGGCATCGAGGTGCTGACGCGGATCGCGGGCGTGCTGCTGGCCGCGATCGCGGTGCAGCTCATAGCGGATGCCGTGATGGGCTACGTCGAACTCTTCGAAAGTTCTGCGGGAGCTTCCGCTTGGTGATGCTTTAGGGTTCAATTAACCCTATGGAGATGCCTACGATTCTTGACCTGCCGATTCACCCTCTGGCAGTGCACGCCCCCATCATTCTGGTCGCCCTGCTGGTGCTCGGCGGCCTCGCTTATCTGCTGATCCCGCCGCTGCGGCAGCGCATCGGCTGGGCCGTGGCGGCCCTGGCCCTGATCTCGCCGGCGACCGTGTACGGCTCGGTGCTGACCGGCGAGATGTTCGCCGACTACACCTTCGGCGAGGGCAAGTGGACCGACGCGGTCGAGCAGCACCAGAACTACGGCTGGTGGCTCCTGTGGACGCTTGTGGCCCTGGTTCCGGTGTGGTTCCTGTTCGCCGGGCTCGACCGGGGGCGGCGGGCCGCGCTGCAGCGCAACGGCGCCGCTCCGGCGCCGGCGGCCGACGAGGACAGCGAAACCCCGGCCGGCGCGGACGACCCGGCCGCGACCGGGCGCAAGGTCATCATGTTCATCATCGGCCTGGTGGCTTTCGCGCTGCTGGCGCTGGCGGCATACCTGCTCTTCAAGTCCGGTCACTCCGGTGCGGACATGGTCTGGGGTGCGACCGTGCAGCAGTAGGCGAAGCCGTGAAGCGGCCCCGGCCGGGCATGAGCCCGACCGGGGCCGGCTGCTCGTTCGCGGTCAGCCGTTGAGGAGGCCGATGATGAGGACGGTGAACATGAGCGCCACGCTGACGAGGGTGATCCAGTGGGTGACCAGCCGGGCCCGCTGCTCGGCGGCGTTGATCGCCTCGTGGTCCTGGCGCGGCAGCACGCGGGGCTCGCTCGGCAGCGCCACGGCCTCGACCCGCCAGCCGGGCGGAGGCGGCACGTTGACGGGCGGGCCGTCGTACTCGTTGCGGTCGCTCATCGAAGAAGCCTAACGCCGGACCGCGGCAGCGGTTCCGGGGTCGCTGGAGGCGACGCAGGAGCGCTGCGAGCCGGACGGGGCGGCCGGAGGGGTCCCGGTCCCCCGAGGTCGGTGTGTCGGTGCTGAGCGCCCCCGATACGACAGCGGCTCCGGGGTACGACGAAACGGCTCAGGCCGGTCGATCCAGGGACACGGGCCCGAACCGAAGCGGATGCTGGCGGCGGACGCGGAAACGGCTCGGCCCGCCGGATCCGATCGGATCCGGCGGGCCGAGCCGTTGTGCTCTGGCTTTCGCCTATTCGGCGCTGGTCTGGCGGTCGCTGCCGCCCGTGGGGCGGCGGCGACGGCGTCGCCGGCGGGGGGCGTCGCCTTCGGCGTCGGCGCTCGGGGCGCTCTCGGCCGCGGGCGCGGACTCGCGCGGTGCCTTCGCTTCGGCCCCTTCGCCTTCGGTGCGGATGCGGCGGCGCTGGCGGCTGCGGGGGGCCGGAGCCTCGCCGCCGTCCGCTGAGCCGCCCACGACCGAGCCGCTGTCGTCGACCGTGATGCGTTCGCTGGAGGCCGCAGTGCGCTCGCCAGAGCCCTCGCTGCGCCCGCCGGAGCGGCCGCCGCCGCGGCGGTCGCTGCCGCCGCGGTCGTTCCCACCGCGACCGCGCTCGCGGTCACCGCGTCCGCGGCCCCGGCCGCGACCGGACTTGCGGCTGTCGCCCTCGACGTTCTCCTCGCGCTCGGCGCTGAGGCCGTCGCGCTTGCGGAGCTCGCTCGGGAGCGCCGACGGCGCCCCTTCGGGGATGTCAAGGTCCGTGTACAGGTGGTCGGACGTGTGGTACGTCTCCACCGGTTCGCCGATGTCGAGGTTGTTGGCCTTGACGATGATCTTCCAGCGCGGCAGGTCCTCCCACGTGAGGAAGGTGACCGCGATGCCGGTGGCGCCCGCGCGGCCGGTGCGGCCGATGCGGTGCACGTACGTCTCGGCCTCTTCGGGCGAGTCGTAGTTGATCACGTGCGTGATGTCGGGGACGTCGATGCCGCGGGCGGCCACGTCGGTCGCCACCAGCACGTCGATCTTCCCGGAGCGGAAGGCCCGGAGGGCCCGCTCGCGGGCGTTCTGGCCCAGGTCGCCGTGGACCGAGCCGACCGCGAAACCGCGGAAGTCCAGTTCGTCGGCGAGCTTCTGCGCCGCGCGCTTGGTGCGGCAGAACAGGATCGTCAGGCCGCGCTCGCGCGCCTGCAGGATGCGGGCGGTGACCTCGACCTTGTTGAGCGCGTGGGTCATGTAGACCAGCTGGCGGGTGTTGTTGGCCGCCTCCTGGTCCGGGCCGGTCACGTCGGCGGCGACGGTCATGGGCCGGTGCATGTGGCGGCGCGAGAGCGACATGATCGTGTCGGGCATCGTCGCCGAGAACAGCATCGTCTGGCGCTCCTCGGGGAGGAGCTTGAGGATCTTCTCGACGTCCTCGGAGAAGCCGAGGTCGAGCATGCGGTCGGCCTCGTCGAGCACGCAGTGCGCGATCGCGTCGAGCTTGATGTGCTTGGACTTGTACAGGTCCAGGAGCCGTCCCGGGGTGCCGACGATGATGTCGACGCCCGCCCTGAGCGCCTCGACCTGGGGCTCGTAGGCCCGTCCGCCGTAGATCGGGAGGACCCGGATGCCGCGGGTCTTGCCCGCGTCCTCGAGGTCGCGTGCGACCTGGAGGCCCAGTTCGCGGGTCGGGACCAGGATCAGCGCCTGCGGCTTGCCGCTCGCGCCCTCCTCGGCGGAGACGATCCGGTCGATGATAGGCAGGCCGAACCCGAAGGTCTTGCCGGTGCCGGTGGGGGCGCGGCCGATGATGTCGGAGCCGCGGAGTGCGATGGGGATCGCGTACTCCTGGATGGCGAAGGCCCGTTCGATGCCAAGCGCCGCAAGCGCTTCGACGGTCTCTTCTCTGACGCCCAGCTGGGCGAAGGTCGGCCCCTCGTTCTTGGGCCGGTCGTTGTTCACTTCGTTCACTCTGTTCACCTCGTGGCGGAGGACGTCACCAGATCCGGGGAACTCGGCGCCACATTCAGTCTCGTCATACAGCGGCGACGACCGCCGGATTCGGGAAGTCGCCGCTTCGCAGGAGCGGTCCGGCGCGTGGCGCCGGTACCGCGTTCGAGGACCGCTCTCGCATCGCCGCTCTCGCATTGCCGAATAGGATTCGCGAGCTTCGTCGAGGGGACTGCCACCAGATGGCCGCGGTCGCTCCCGTCCATCGTACGCCCCGGACGCACCTCCGTCTCGGAGCGACGCTGCGGTCAGGCCCCCAAGGTGGGCGGACTCACCCGTTCGGGGCCGTGCCGACCTGCGAAGACGCGTGTATCGGTCCGGTTCGCGACAGCCCCGCGAAGGCGAAGGCCACTCCGGGCCAGTGGTAACCTGCCCCCGTGTCCGAGACAACTGATCCCGCCGCGCAGTCCGACGACCCGGTTCCCGCCGCAACGGCCCCCAGCCGCGAGGCCGTCATCGATCTCCTTGGGCTGCTTGCCCTCGGCGAACTGCTCGCGTTCGAACGGATGGTCTACGACGCGCGTCTCGCGCCCGACCTCGGCCGCCGGGCCGCCCTCTCGGAGGCGGCCGTGGGTGAGATTCGCAACTACCGGCTCCTCGCCGACCGCCTGCAGGAGCTCGGCGCCGACCCCGGCGAGGCCATGGCCCCGTTCAAAGAGGCCTTCCGGTCCTTCGACGCCTCCACCTCGCCGCGCGACTGGCTCGAGGCGCTGGTGAAGGTCTACCTCGGCGACGCCGTCGCCGACGACTTCTTCCGCGTCGTCTCCGCCGGACTCGACGACAAGGACCGGCTCCTCATCGAGAGCGTCCTCGCCGAGACCGGTGCCTCCGACCTGGCAGCCGACGAGATCCGCGCCGCCGTCGAGGCCGACCCCGCCGTCACCGGCCGCCTCTCGCTGTGGGCCCGCCGCCTCGTCGGCGAGGGCATCAACCGCGCCCAGGGCGTGGCCGCCGCCAACGAGCGCCTCACCGCGATCATCGTGGGCGACGGCGGCACCCTCGACGCGCTGCTGCGCAGGCTGACGCGCGCGCACCAGGACCGCATGAAATCCGTCGGGTTGAACAACTGAGGCCGGGCCCCGCAAGGGGCGTTACCGAATCGAGATGATTCGGCCGCAACTGGACCCTTCCTTCCACGCGTCTTGGCGGTGGAGGAGGACACAAACATGCGGCTCAAGAAAAGCCATGTCGTCAGCGGGGTGCTCGCCCTGGCGCTGCTCGGCGCCACCGGCACCGCCTGGTACTTCGCGCTCCAGGCGCGCACCCCGGCGCAGCGCGCCGAGGAGACGGCCGAACCCGAGGACAGTGTGATCACCGTCCGGGTCGACCAGGACCAGCTGATCGACACACTCGAATTCGACGCGGTCCTCGACCGCACCGGGGACTTCCCCGTCCCGGCCCCGGCCGCACCCGAAGGGATCGAGACCGCCCTGGCCTCGAAGCTCCCGCTCAAGGTCGGCGACGAGGTGAAGGCCGGCACCGTCCTCTTGGAGGTCTCCGGCCGCCCGATGATCGCCCTCGAGGGCGACGTGCCCGCCTACCGGGACCTCAAGGAGGGCGACACCGGGCCCGACGTGGAGCAGCTGCAGCTCGCGCTCCAGCAGATCTACGGCACCCCGAAGACCGGCACGTTCGACGCCCGGACCGTCTCGGACGTCAAGAAGCTCTACGACCACGCCGGCTACGACCACGCCACGACCTCTGAAGAGGTCCCCGACGAGACCACCGAGGGCGAGGAAGAGGTGCCCCCCGGGGGCGAGGGCGACGAGGAGGCCGAGAACACCGGCGGCGGCCAGGCCACCACTGTGGAGCGCGTGATCGTGCCCTCCTCGGAGGTCGTGTTCCTGCCGGACCTGCCCATGCAGGTCGGCAAGATCAACGCCAAGCAGTCCGCGCCCGTCGGCACCGAAGAGCCCGTCATGGTGCTCGCCTCCGGCGACTGGAAGCTCGAGGCGAAGCTCGATGAAGAGGTCGCCTCGGAGCTCTCGAAGCTCGGCGGCGACGCCGAACTCGAATTCGGCGACGGCCCGATGGAGGGCCAGGAGGTCGGCGCGTTCGAGCTCGAGACCCGCGAGGAGGCCCCCGAGGAAGGCGGCGACTTCTACGAAGGCGAAGGCGAGCCGGAGCCCGTCGAAGTCACCTACGCGGTCTTCGAATTCGACGCCGACAAGATCGAGGGCATCGAGGACCTCGCCCCCGGCGAGGAGCAGGAGGTCACGCTCGTCCGCGCCCGCTCCGCCGAGGACGCGCTCATCGTCCCGCTCTCCGCACTGTGGACCGACGCGGAGGACCGCACCATGCTCACCGTCGTCGACGGCGAGGACCAGAAGGAGCGCCACGTCGAAGTCAACGTGACCCTCCGCCACGAGGGACGCGGCGTCGTCGAGGCCGTGGACGGAGAGCTCGCCAAAGACGACGAGGTCGTGATCGCCTGGCGCGACCGGGAAAACGCCTGATGGCCCGGAAGCGCCGCGAACCCGAGACCGACACCGAACTCCTGGAGTACGTCTCCGCGGAGGAAAGTGAAGCGGTCGGGGCCGAACCGCGCGGCCGCAAAGGCCGCCGAGCCGCCAAGCGGGCGGCCAAGGCGGAGCGGAAGGCCGCCAAGGCCGCAGCGCCGAAACGGCAGGGCCGCTTCGGAGTCCGCAGCATGGGCATCGCCTACGAGGCGTTCCAGTCCCTGCGCGGCCGCTCCATGCGCACCTGGATGACCGCGATCGGCATCGCACTCGGCATCGCCGCCACCGTCGCCACCGTGGGCCTCTCGTCCACCTCGGCCGCGGCCATCGCCGAGCGTTTCAACGCCACCGAGGCCACTCAGGTCACCGTCTCGTTCTCCAACAACATGCGCGACGCCGGCTTCGCGCCCACATTGGAGTCCAGCGAGCGGGTCCGGGAGATCATCGGCGTCCAGGACGCCGGCATCTTCTGCGCCTCAGGCGAAGAGCGGCAGGCCTCCCGCACCGAGTCCCAGGACTACGTGCGCGACGTGCCGGTCTTCGGCATGGAACCCGGCGCGATGGACGCCTTCGGCTTCACCTTCGTCGAAGGCGCGGCCTTCGACATCGGACACGTCTCCCGCGACGACAAGGTCGCCGTCGTCGACGAGTCCGCCGCCCGCGACCTCGGCTACGCCTCGCTCGAAGGCGGCCCGATGATCTACCTCAACGGCGAGGAGTACGCCCTCGTCGGCATCTACACCGCGCCCGAAGGCGAAGCCAAGCTCACCGGCGCCGTGATCATCCCGCCCACTCCGTGCACCGCCGCCGACCCCGAATACGGGGCCGCGGAGGTCTTCATCCGCACCGACCTGGGCGCCGCCGACAAGGTCGCCAAGACCGCCCCGACCGCGGTCTTCCCCGAAGGCGCCGAGAACCTCTCGATCACCAAGCCCTCGGACCTGCGGAACTTCCGCAAAGGCGTGGAGAACGAGATGCAGGCCCTCCTGCTCGGCCTCGCGGGCGTCTCGCTCGTCATCGGCGCCGTCTCGGTCTCCAACACCGCGCTCGTCTCGGTCATGGAGCGCCGCAGCGAGATCGGCCTGCGCCGCGCCGTCGGCGCCGCCCGACGGGCGGTCGCCATGCAGTTCGTGTGGGAATCGACCCTCATCGGACTCATCGGCGGCCTCTTCGGCACGGTGCTCGGCGTCAACGTCACCGCGATCGTCTCGCTCTACCGCGACTGGCAGATCGTGTTCGACCCGATGCTGTTCGCCGCCGGACCGATCATCGGCGCGGTCGTGGGCGTCGTCGCCGGCGTCTACCCCGCCTGGCGCGCCAGCCGCATCCCGCCCGCGGTGACCCTCCGGGCCTGACCCTCGTTAGTCCCCGGTGAGACTCACCGAGGACGCACGGGACCTGTTCCTGCCCGCCGCCTGCGCCTCCTGCCGGAGCGCGCCGGCGGCGGGCAGCGGTCTGTGCGCCGACTGCGCCGCCGACCTGCTCGCCCTCCGCCCCCTCCTCGCCTCAACGGCCTTGCGCACCGCGCCGCCGGTCGTCGCGGGCGGGCCCTACGCCGGAACGCTCGCTGAAGCGCTCAACGAATACAAGGAACGCTCCCGCCGCGAACTCGCCCCCGCACTCGGCGTGCTCCTGGCCCGCGCGCTGGCGGTCGTGACCGAGGAGGTCCCCGGCGCCGTGCTCGTCCCGGTCCCGCCCACCCGCGCCGCCCGCCGCGCCCGCGGCTTCGACCACGTGGCCCATGCCTGCGCGGGCCTCGGCGACCTCCGCCCGGTGCTGCGGGCCCGGCCCCGGCCCGACTCGGTGGGCCTCAGCCCGCGGCAGCGCGCCGCCCACGCGCGGGCGAGCCTCCACGCCGTCCCGCGCCGCCTCGCGGCCCTCGCCGCGCTGCGCCGCCCCGCGATCCTGGTGGACGACATCGTCACCACGGGCGCGACGCTCGGCGCCGCGGCCGCGATCCTGCGCGGCGCGGGCGTACACGTGCCCGCCGCGATCGCGGTCGCCGCCGCATGAGCGTGGCGGGAGTGGTTCACGGGGCGATGCTGCCGGGTACCCCTCTCGCTGTCGGCAAGGCGACAAGCCGTTAGTCGCCGCTTCGGCCGCGAATGCGAAGAGTTGTCTCCGGTCCGCCGAATCTCGCGCGCGCGTGCCCATTCCCATTGGAGAATTCCGGTAGCCGAAGGGTCGACTTTCGGTGAACGAAGGGATAGTCTCGAAATCTCAGATCGGTAACGAGACGACAGAGGCCAGATGGCTCAAAGGTGAACGCCCCCAATAACTGAGGCGCGGAACCCCAGGTCGTTCCACCCGTGAGAGGAGGTCGCTGCTTCCGCCGTACCGGACCATCGGCTCCGGACCCAGCACGCACAACTTCGTTCGCATCACCGCCGCCAGACGCGGGATGCACCTGGGAGGTTCAGAGGTGGACATCGTCGTCAAGGGTCGCAACGTGGAGGTCCCCGACCACTACCGCGAGCTCGTCGAGGAGAAGATCGAATCGAAGATCGCCAAGTACCTCGCCCGTTACGACGGGGAGGCGATCGATATCGACGTCGAGCTCTATCACGAGCCCAATCCGCGCCAGGCCGACCACGCCCAGCGAGTCGAGATCACCTGCCGTCCCAAGGGGACGGTCATGCGTGCCGAGGCCTGCGCGGGGGACTTCCGGTCCGCGTTCGAACTCGCCGTGACCAAGCTCGGCCACCAGCTCCGCAAGAACACCGATCGCAAGCGCGTCCATCGTGGAGGGACGAAGGCCCCCATGTCGGTGGCGCAGGCGACCTCCAACGGCAACAACGTGAACGGCACCCTGCTCGCCGAGCCCGAAACGAAGGACGCGGCCTCGGCCCACTTCATCTCCGAGGACGTCGACCACTTCGACGGCCTCGTCGAGGACCACCTGCCCGGCCGGATCGTGCGCGAGAAGATCCACCCGGGCGAGCCGATGACCGTCGACGACGCACTCCAGAACATGGAGCTCGTCGGGCACGACTTCTACCTGTTCCACGACAAGGAGAGCGGCCGCCCGTCGGTCGTCTACCGCCGCCGGGCCTTCGACTACGGCCTGCTGCGGCTCGACCTCTGACCAGGACCGCGGTGCCGCACACCCGGCACCGTTGAAGAGGGGGGACTTTCCTCTTCGGCCCGGATGTTGTTGAGGGGTGGCATCCGGACCGGACGAGGCCCCGGGCGCGAGCCCGGGGCCTCGATCCATGTTCATTCGCTTGTCGCTGCGGGGAATTCGCCGGGCCTAGAGGGCCGAGCCTTCCTTCCACTCGTCGAAGGACAGCACCCAGTAGCCCCAGCCGTTGTCCCACGGCATCTCGCGCGGGGAGGAGTCGCCCACGACCTCGACCGGGTCGCCGCGCTGCGCCATGTGGTAGAACCACTCGGCGTCGGACTCGCTGGCGTTCAGGCACCCGTGCGAGAGGTTCGCCTCGCCCAGGCTGCCGTTCCACGGGGCGCCGTGCACGAACTCGCCGGTGGCGTTGATGCGGGTGGCCCAGTTGACGTCCGTCGAGTAGTAGCCCTCGTCGCCCTCCTCCTTGCCGGGGGAGACCATGGTCTTCTTCTCGAACTTCTCCATCACCAGGTGCGTGCCGGTGGCGGTGTAGTACTCGAACTCCTCGCCGTTGCCGCCGCTGATCGGGATCTCGCGGGCCACTTCGCCGTCGACCTCGACGGTCATCGTGTGCGAGTCCAGGTCGGCGCGGGAGATCTGCGATTCGCCGATGACCATCTGGGCGGTGTAGTCCTCGCCGCCCCACGTGTCGCCGCCGAGGAACTCGCCCTCGAAGTTCGCGGTGAACGTGATGGTCTGGTGCCCTTCCCAGTACTCCTTCGTCCGGTAGATCACCGTGTCGTCGTCGATCCAGCGCCAAGCGCCCTCGTGGGGCTTCTCGGACTCGACGACGAGCAGGCCCTCGACGGCGGCCCGGTCGGGGGCGTCCTCGGTGAAGGTCACGATGATCGGGGCGCCCACGCCGACCTCTTCGCCGTCGGCCACCGGGGTGACGTCGGCGACCTCGAAGCCGGAGCTCTCGCGGGCCTCGGTCGTGAACTGCTTCTCGAACTCGGTGACGGTGCCGTCGGAGCTGACGGCCTTCGCCACCACCGTGTGGGTGGACCCGGCGTCGAGGATGCCCTCGGACGTCCAGGTGGTGAGGTCCTCCGAGAACGAGCCGTCGATGGTCTCGGAGCGGTCGGACGTGACATTGACCTCTTCGAGGATGCCGTCCACCACGGACAGCGTGAACGGCGCCGTCGGGTCCTGCTCCTCGACGGCGTCCATCGACACCACCGGGACGATCGGCGCCGGCGTGAACGTCCCCGTCTGGGGCGCACTGCAGGCCCCCGCCAGGAGCAGCAGGGACAGCACCGCCAAGGCGCGCGCGGGCATGAGCTTCAAAGGGGGTTCCTCCACAAAGCGAAGTGACTGGACCACTATAGCTTCGACGCTCGGCCCTACCTGTTGGGTTGCACGTCAATCACTACTAAGTGAGGCCCACAACAGGGTGTCCCGCCGCCGCCCCGAGAGGGTCGGCAGACCGCCCCGTTCGACGCCTTCGAGCCGGAACCCGGCGCGCCGCAGGACCGCCTGCGACGCGGTGTTGTGGATGTCGGTCCCCGCCCACACCCGGTCGAGCCCGACCTCCTTGAACGCCCACCGGCGCAGCAGCCGCACCGCGCGCGTCGCGTACCCGCGCCCGCGCGTCTCGGGACGCAGGTCGTAGCCGATCATCCCGGTTCCGACCACGCGCGCCACGTCGTAGAGCCCGATCGTGCCCTGGTAGCCCGTGCCGTCGTCGATGACCATGAGGGCGCTGCGGCCGCGCAGCCACTCGACCGCCGCCCGCCACTCGCAGACCTCGCGGGCCTCCAGCTCGCTCGGCGGGAGCGGCAGGACCGCGCCGGAGTAGACCTCCGGGCGCGAGCGGTGCCGCAGGTGCGCCTCGTAGTCGTCGGGGGTCAAGGGCCGCAGTGTGATCAGATCGTCCCTCAGGGTCCCGCCCGGCAGGTCCGGCAGCACCCGCGGCGCCGGGCCCGGCCCGTCGCCCGGCAGCAGCCCGAGCGTCAGGGCCGTGGTGCCGTCCCAGGCCGCGCCTGGCGCCACGCCGCCGTCGGGCCGGAACCCTGCCCGCATGGCGGCTCGGATGGCGGCCTGGTCGCGTACAGGCGGGCGAACTTCGAAGCGCGACGCGCCGGAGGCGAACACGCCCGGGGCGACCGCCCGCAGCATCACCGCCGCCAGGTGCTTGCCGCGCCGCTCGGGCGCGACCCAGTACCGCACGCCCACGGTGCTCCCGGCGGTGGCGAAGCCGAGCGCGCCCCAGACCGACTCGTCCTCGGGGCCGACGGCGAGGGCGTCGGGCGCGAACCCGCAGTCGACCTTCGCGTCCTCAGGCGCGACGCGCAGCGAGAACGCCGCGGCATCGACGGGCTCGAAGACATACACGCCCTCAGCCAAGCAGGGACGACACCGTCCCGTCAACCATTCGGCGAACAGGATTCACGAATCGCTCAGGTCGCCCGGTTCATCCCAGGTCGTCGGGGCTCAGCCCATTTCGTCAGGGAAGAGGCTCGCGGTCCACGAGTCGACCCGGCCGTCCCCGCCGTGCCGCGTCCGCCTGCGCGTCCCCTCGACGGAGAATCCGGCCTTCTCCGCGACCCGCCGCGACGCCTCGTTCCCGACCACCGCGCGCCACTCGATCCGCTCCAGGCCCAGATCCTCGAAGCCGAGCCCGCACAGCCGCTTGACCGCCGCCGTCATCCAGCCCTGCCCGCGCGCCCACGGCGAGCAGAAGTAGCCGATCTCGGCCTCGCCCGGCGCTTTGAGCACCAGATCGACCGAGCCGCAGTAGCGGTCGTCCGAGTCCGCGAGCGCGAACAGCACGCGCTCGCCGCGGTCCCACGCGCCCTGCGCGAACGCGAACCACTGGTCGGCCTTCGCCCTGGTGTAGTCGCCGGGCATGTCCACCCACCGCTGCACCTCCTCGTCCGCGCAGGTCGCGGCCAGGTCGTCCAGGTCGGTCTCGCGCAGCGGACGCAGCCGCAGCCCGGCCGCGCCGGTCTCCAGCTCGCGCCGCTCGGCCATGAAGAACCCGGCCTGGCGCTTCAGGATCGCGTAGTTCGCGGGCGGGTCGTCGGGCCCGCGCACCTCGCCGGGCAGTACGCCGCCGACCCAGCAGTCCTTCGAGACGCCCCGCTGGTGCACCCCGTTGCGGGCGATGCCCTCCACGGTGAAGCCGGTGCGGATCGCGGCGAGGCGCGAGGCGTGGTTGCCCACGATCGCGTCCCATGCGATGCGCTTGGCGCCGAGGTGTTCGAACCCGAACTCGACGGCGGCGCGGATCGCCCGCTGCGCCACCCCGCGCCCCCGCGCCCAGGGCGCGGTCACGTACGTGATCGTCAGCTCGTACGGGAACGACTTGGTGAGCGCCATCGAGCCGGCCAGCCTCCCGTCCTCGTCGATGACCGCCCAGCGCGGGTTCCCGCTCTGCCAGTGCCGCTCCTGCAGCCACACGAAGCGCTCGCGGGCGGTGCCCGCCCACGGCAGCGGCATGACGAGGAAGCGCTCGATGAGGGGGTCGGCGTAGATCTTCGCGAGATCCGACATGTGCCGCTGCTCCCACGTGACGAGTCGCAGGCCGTCGGCGGTGAGGGTGACGGGTTCCATAGCGTTCGATTCTGCCCCACCGGCTGCCATCGGGGCCAGCCGCCGACGACGCGTACTATTGACCGGGAAATCCACCCGATTTGGCCGAGACGTTGCTGTGGGAGCTGATCTTCCGTGTCGTTGTTCGAGAAGGTACTGCGAGCCGGCGAGGGCCGTGCGCTCAAGCGACTCAATGCGATCGCCGATGCGGTCGACTCCTTGGAGGACGAGTACGAGGCGATGACCGACGCGCAGCTGCGCGCGCTCACCGACGAGTACAAAGAGCGTCTGAAGGACGGCGAGACCACCGACGACCTCATGCCCGAGGCGTTCGCCACCGTGCGCGAGGCCGCGAAGCGCGTCCGCGGGATGCGGCACTACCACGTGCAGCTCATGGGCGGCGCGGCCCTGCACCAGGGCAACATCGCCGAGATGAAGACCGGTGAGGGCAAGACCCTCGTCTCCACGCTCCCGGTCTACCTCAACGGCCTCACCGGCAAAGGCGTGCACCAGGTCACCGTCAACGACTACCTGGTGCGACGCGACGCGGAGTGGATGGGCGAGATCCACCGCTTCCTCGGCCTCACCGTCGGCGTGGTCCTCCCAGGCGAGGGCTCGGAGAAGCACCGCGAGGCCTACAACTGCGACATCACGTACTCCACGAACAACGAGCTGGCGTTCGACTACCTGCGCGACAACATGACCAGCTCGGCCGACGGCCTCGTGCAGCGCGGCCACCACTTCGCGCTCGTCGACGAAGTCGACTCGATCCTCGTCGACGAGGCCCGCACCCCGATCATCATCTCCGGCCCCGCCGAGCACACGCCGCGCTGGTACAAGGAGTTCGCGGAGATCGTGCGCTCGATGAAGCGCGACGAGCACTACGAGGTCGACGAGGGCAAGCGCACCATCGCGATCACCGAGCGCGGCGTCGCCCGCGTGGAGGACCGCCTCGGCATCGAGAACCTCTACGACTCGGTGAACACCCCGCTGGTGGGCTACCTCAACAACGCCATCAAGGCCCACGAGCTGTTCGAGCGCAACCGCGAGTACATCGTCTCCGAGAACGGCGAAGTCCTCATCGTCGACGAGTTCACCGGCCGCGTCCTGCCGGGCCGACGCTTCAACGAGGGCATCCACCAGGCCATCGAGGCCAAGGAGAAGGTGGACATCAAGCAGGAGAACCAGACGTTCGCCACCACCACCCTGCAGAACTACTTCCGCATGTACGAGAAGATCGGCGGCATCACCGGCACGGCGCAGACCGAGGCCGCCGAGTTCAACAACGTCTACGGCATGGGGGTCATCCCGATCCCCACGAACAAGCCGATGATCCGCAAGGACCAGTCCGACGTCATCTACAAGACCGAGGAAGCCAAGTTCCAGGCGGTCGTCGACGACATCGCCGAGCGGCACGAGACCGGCCAGCCGATCCTCGTCGGCACCACCTCGGTCGAGAAGTCCGAGATGCTCGGCCACTTCCTGAAGAAGCGCGGCATCCCGCACAACGTGCTCAACGCGAAGAACCACGCGAAGGAAGCCGACATCATCGCCCAGGCGGGCCAGCGCGGCGCTGTCACCGTGGCCACCAACATGGCCGGTCGCGGTACGGACATCATGCTCGGCGGCAACCCCGAGTACCTCGCCGCCGCCGACCTGCGCGCGCGCGGGATCGACGAGGCCGACGAGGAGACCTACGCGGCCGCTTGGGAAGAGGCCCTCGAGAAGTTCGAGGAGACCACCAAGGCCGAGGCCGAGGAAGTGAAGGACGCCGGCGGCCTGTACGTGCTGGGCACCGAGCGCCACGAGTCGCGCCGCATCGACAACCAGCTGCGCGGCCGCGCCGGCCGCCAGGGCGACCCGGGCGAGTCGCGGTTCTACCTCTCGCTCTCCGACGACCTGATGAAGCGCTTCAACGCGGATGCGGTGCGCGCCATGATGAACCGGCTGCGCGTCCCGGACGACGTGCCGATCATCTCCAAGATGGTGTCGCGCCAGATCGAGTCGGCGCAGTCGCAGATCGAGGGCCACAACGGCGAGATCCGCAAGAACGTCCTCAAGTACGACGAAGTCATGAACAACCAGCGCACCGTCATCTACGACGAGCGGCGCAAGGTGCTCAACGGCGAGGACGTCTCCGAGCAGATCGGGCACTTCATCGACGACACCCTCGAGGCCTATGTCGCGGGCGCGACGAGCGAGGGCTACGCCGAGGACTGGGACCTGGACGAGCTGTGGAGCGCGTTCAAGCAGCTCTACCCGATCCAGATCTCGCACAAGGAGGTCGTGAAGAAGGCCGGTGGCCTCTCCGAGCTCGACGCCGAGACCCTGCTGTCCGCCGTGAAGGAGGACGCGCACGCCGTCTACGCCGCCCGTGAGGAGGAGTTCGGCGAGGAGATCCTCCGCAAGCTCGAGCGGCGCGTGCTGCTGCAGACGATCGACCGGAAGTGGCGCGAGCACCTGTACGAGGTGGACTACCTCAAGCAGGGCATCAGCCTGCGGGCGTACGCGCAGCGCGACCCGGTGATCGAGTACCAGCGCGAGGCCTTCGACATGTTCCAGACGATGCTCGACGGCATCAAGGAGGAGTCGGTCCGGTTCCTCATGAACGCCGAGTTGAAGCAGAAGACCGAGGGCGCCGCGGCCGAGCCCGAGGCCCAGATCCGCGGCCTCGAGCCGTTGAAGAAGCCCGAGATGCTGGTGCAGTCGGCGCCGTCGATGGACACCGCGAGCGGTGTGGAGCAGCAGACCACGACCGAGGACGGCGCGGTGTTCAAGCGCCCGCCGAAGCCGGTCCCCGGCCAGAAGCGCGCCGTGAAGCGGACGCCCGGTGCGGGCACGAAGGGCGCGGCGAAGGTCGCCCCGAAGTCCGCTCGTTCGGCCGGTCCGCGCAAGGCCTCGACCGCGCCTCCGGCGAAGCAGGCGAACCCGCAGCAGCGCCAGTCCGAGAAGGTCGGGCCGAACGAGCCCTGCCCGTGCGGTTCGGGCAAGAAGTACAAGCGCTGCCACGGGGCGCCCGGCGGGGCCGCAAACTAGGGGCATGACCCGTCGTATCTATGTGCCCGCGAACGCGGAGATGCTGGCTCACCTCGCCGCGAGCGGCGAGGTGAAGCCGAGCACGGTCCACACGGTGACGGCCTGGCTCAGGCGCGAGGCGCCGCAGGCCGACGTCGAAGACCTTGAGTACACGGCGTTCGCGGACGCCGCGCTGGCTTCGGTGGGGCTCTTGGCCGGCCAGCCGCCGCGGCGGGTGGTGATCTCCGCTGACGTCCCTGACGATCTCGTGACGGACCAGCCCGGGAGCACCGCCGCCGCGTTCGACGGCAGTGTGAAGCTGAAGAAGGTGGCGGCGATCCACATGGACGATGCCGCGGCGGCCGGGGAGATCGCGGCCGAGCTCGCCTCGGACGAGCCCGACCTGGAGCTGATCGAGTCGAACGTGCTCGACTGGTACGCCCCCTCGGAGCTTCAAGACCTCTTGGCGGCCTTGGGCTTAGCGGTCTTCGGCAGCAGCAGCCCGAAGGCGAGCACGGCGCAGAACGCGCCGGCGAACATCGCCGTCATCGAGCCGTTGTACTGCCACTGGAAGCTGAGCGCGAGGAACGCGCTGTCGAGCGGCGAGACTTCGTCGAGCCCCACTCTGAGGAGCACTTCGACGCCGATCTGGGCGATGACCGTGGACACCAGCCAGATCCCGCCGGGGATCGCCCCGGCGAGCAGGTGCCCGAGGAGCTTCACGCCCGCTTTCTTCTTGCGCAGGTAGAGGAACGCGCAGATGCCGCAGGCGAGCCCTGCGATGAACGGCAGGGTCCGGCCGAGCGCGCCGTACTGGTCGAGCGGGTCGGAGAAGAGGCTCACTGAGGTGGCCGATTCGAACAGGCCGCGGGCGAACATGAGGGCCAGGAGCAGCAGGGTCGCGCTGAGCCCGGCGACGACGGTGACGCTGCGCCTCGGCAGTGCGAACAGTCCGCCGATGACCGCCGAGCCGAGCAGGACGAGCGCCAGGACCAGGGCGATCGACGCGTCGACGGCGAAGCTCGCGTAGGCCACGATCGCGGCGGCGAGTCCGATCACGGTGAACCCGAGCGCGGTCAGGGCCCGCTGCGGGCCCTTGAGCAGCCGGGGCGTGACGACGCCGGCGACGGCGCCCGCGAAGGCGGTGACGATGATGGGGCTGAACAGGCTGTTCGCCAGGAGCATCACGCCGGTGTCGTCGAGGCCGTCGGCCATGCCGGTGAGCTGGTACAGCGAGAAGACGACCCCGGCGAGCGAGAGCACTGCGGCGGCGCCGAGCACCCAGAGCGCGACCCGGCCGGGCCGGACCCCGGGCGGTGCCGCCGCCCGCTGCTCGGTCTGGTGCTCCTGCGCCTGTGCTTCCTGCGTTTCAGTCACGAGCCCAGAGTACGTATCGCGGTTCGGGCGGCTACATCACACCGCTTGGTTCTTTATTGATCTCGCACCAGGTCACGGGCACTGAACTATGCGAGGATGGCCAGAAGGCAGCGCATCTTGTAGCCTACTGATCAAAGACACAAATCTGCAGTAGCCATCGATTCGACGGGAGGGCGCGATGGACGCCTTGTTTACGGTTCCCACTCCGGAGAACGAACCGGTCAATTCGTATGCGCCGGGCACTCCCGAGCGCGAAAGCCTCCAGAAGGCGCTCGCCGAACTCTCGAGCACCCAGCTCGACCTCGACCTCAACATCTCCGGCGAGTGGCGCCGCGGCACCGGCGCCGAGATCAAGGTCGTGCAGCCGCACCGCCGCGCCCACGTCCTCGGCGTCGCCCATGAGGCCACCAGCGCCGAATGGGCCGACGCGGTGGCCGCCGCCAAGGCCGCCCGCCACGACTGGATCCGCACCGACTTCGCCGACCGCGCCGCGATCTTCCTGCGCGCCGCCGAACTCATCGCCGGCCCTTACCGCGACCTCCTCAACGGCGCGACCATGCTCGGCCAGTCGAAGACCGCGACGCAGGCCGAGATCGACGCCGCGTGCGAGCTCATCGACTTCCTGCGCTTCAACGTCAGCTTCGCCGAGGGCATCTACCGGCAGCAGCCCAACTCCTCCAAAGGCCTGTGGAACCGCACCGACCACCGGCCCCTCGACGGGTTCGTCCTCGCGGTCACCCCGTTCAACTTCACCGCGATCTCGGGGAACCTCCCCACGGCCCCGGCGATCATGGGCAACACCGTGGTCTGGAAGCCCTCGCCCACCCAGCAGTTCGCGGCGCACTTCGTGATGCGGGTGCTCCTCGACGCCGGCCTGCCGCCGGGCGTGATCAACATGGTCACCGGCTACGGCGAGCACAGCGAGGTCGCCCTGCTCGACCCCGACCTCGGCGGCATCCACTTCACCGGCTCGACCAAGACCTTCCAGCACCTCTGGAAGACCGTGGGGCAGAACATCGCCGGGTACCGCTCGTATCCGCGGATCGTCGGCGAGACCGGCGGCAAGGACTTCATCGTCGCCCACCCGAGCGCGGAGCCCCAGTCGCTCGCCGTGGCGATGGTGCGCGGCGCGTACGAGTACCAGGGCCAGAAGTGCTCGGCGCTCTCGCGGACGTACGTCCCGGCCTCGCTGTGGCGCAGCGGCCTGCGGGACATCGTGGTCGGCATGACCGAGGACATCACCTACGGCGACGTCACCGACTTCGCGAACTTCGGCGGCGCCGTCATCGACGACCGCGCCTTCGCCAAGCACACCGCGCTCTTCGAACGCCTGCAAGGCGACTCGAAGGCCACGGTGATCACCGGTGGCTCGGCTGACGACTCCCAGGGCTACTTCGTGAAGCCCACCCTCATCGAGTCCACCGACCCGACCCACGAGCTCTTCACCGACGAGTACTTCGGGCCGATCAACGGCGTCTACGTCTATGACGACGACGACTTCGACACCGTCGTCCGCCAGGCCGCCGACATCGCCCCGTACGCGCTCACCGGCGCGGTCTTCGCCACCGACCGGGCCGCGATCGCCCGTGCGAGTGAAGCACTGCGCTTCGCCGCCGGCAACTACTACATCAACGACAAGCCCACCGGCGCCGTCGTCGGCCAGCAGCCCTTCGGCGGCTCCCGCGGCTCGGGCACCAACGACAAGGCCGGTTCCTGGCAGAACCTCGTCCGCTGGGTCAGCCCGCGCTCCATCAAGGAGAACTTCCTGCCGCCCACCGACTACCGCTACCCGCATCAGGGTTAGCCCGTCGCGACCGAGGGGGCCCGGACCGCGAGGTCCGGGCCCTTTTATGCTTGCCCCATGACGAAGCGTGAGCATCCGCTCAAGGGCGAATTCGACACTGCCGCCGCCCGTTGGGAACGCACCACCCACGAGGACGGCACGCCCGCCGCGCTCGAGATCGGCTACGCCGACAACGGCCTGGTCGCCCTCCGCATGGCCGAAGACCCCGAGGGCGACATCCTCATCTACACCCCGTCCGAATGGGAGGCCTTCGTCGAAGGCGTCCGCGACGGCGAGTTCGACATCGAGACCTGGGACGACGAGCCCATCGTCGAGATCATCGAAGACGACGAAGACGCGGACCAACCCGCCAAGCAGTAAGTCCCGCAACGACACACGGCCGCGCCGACGGACATCCGCCGCCGCGGCCGTTCGCGTACCCCGCACGAGCCTCGCATCGCCGAAACGTGCCAACCTGAATTTCTCGGGAACCTCTTGTATCCGAACGGACTCGGAGGTCTCTTCCCTGGTGAATGACGCGATACCAGTCCAGCCCGTGGCGTTCGCGGCATTCCGGGCTTGAGTGCCTCCCGACCTATCGGCGCCTTGCGTGGCCCCCACGCATGGCGGCCGGCGAGGAGAATGGATCGCGAAGGATCCCCCTCCTCACCGAACAACCGCATAGACCCCCGAGACAAGCAGAGGAGCTCCCATGCGATTGGTGTTCGCCGATCACGAACCCCATCTGAAGCCCAACCCCCGCCGCGACCACATGAGCGGCGTCCCCGAGCTTTCGTACTCCACGCTGGACCGCCACGGCGGCCGCGTCCTGGCACCCGGCCAGGTCGTCCGCACTGCCGGACAGTCCGCCCCGGTCGGCACGATCTACCGCTACGACCGCCTGCTGGTGGACGAGTCGGTCATCAATGACGACAAAGCGCGTCTGAAGCTCGAAGGCGCTATCCAGCCGACCGGGATGACGCTGGAGAGCCAGTCCGCCAGCGCCCTCGTCACCGGCCAGGGCCCCTTCCGGGTCCCGGTCGTCAGCAGCCACGGCAACCAGGCCGGTGTCGATGCGTGGTCGCTGCTACAGCGGCTGAGGACCGACACGAGCGACGAGAGCCTCCCTGAGGACCTGCTCGCCAAGGTCCGCCTGGAGCACTTGATGATCTGCTCGAAGACCGGCGGACCCAGCGTCGGTACGCCTGAGCCCCCCGTCGGCGGCCCGCACAGGCACTCCATCGGCCGCATGCCGGTCGACATGGTCGCCCCGATGCCCGAACGCAAGAGGCTCGAGCGACGCCTTCGGGTCGCAATGCTGGACACCGGCGTCCCCAGCGGACACCCTGCCTTCGATATTTCCGACCTCTCCGAAGGCAAGGACACCTTCGTGGTGGTCGACCACGCCTTCCAGGCCAGGCTCGGCCAGCACAACGACTCGCCCGCGCCGCCGCTCGACGACCCCTGGGACGGCCCGGTCCACGAGCCGACCCTCATCGGGGAGGTCGCCACCCACTTCGGCCATGGCACCTTCATCACCGGGCTGCTGCGCCAGATGTCCCCTGACGTCCAGGTGTACTCGCTCCGGGTGGTTCACAACGACGGTCTCTCCTACGAGCACGAAATCATCGGCGCACTTCACCACGTGGCCGACCAGGTTGAGGCAGCCCGTGCCGGCGATGCCGAGGTGTTCGCGGTCGACGTGGTCGTCCTCGCCACGGGCTATGTGGACGAAGCAGCCGACGACATCCCGGGAGGCTGGATGGGCGGGGCGGTGGACCGGCTGATCAAGCTGGGCGTCCCGGTGGTCGCCGCCGCGGGGAACCAGTCGTCGGATCGGCCGTTCTACCCCGCGGCCTACGCGGCGCACGGGCAGCCGGAGAACGCCGCGCCGATCTTGAGCGTCGGGGCGCTGAATCCGAACCTGGAGATCGCGATGTTCTCGAACGAGGGCCCGTGGGTCTCGTGCTACGCCACCGGGGCCGGGCTGGTGAGCACGTATCCGTGCGAGGCCGAGGGCTCGCTGGAACCGGAGCGACGTTCGAAGTCCTCCATGCGCAATCGCTTCCGTGAGACCTACGACTTCGACGACTTCTCCTCCGGCTACGCGGTCTGGAGCGGCACCTCGTTCGCGGCCCCGGTCGCGGCGGCGTATCTGCTGAACTCCATGGCCGAGTTCGGCTTGGAGGAAGTGCAGGACTCGGTCAAGGCGGCGGAGCGTGCGCACGCGGCGCTGACGCGGCTGAAGAGTCGCTAGCCTGAGACCATGAACGCGACTTCAGCTCACTCGGTGGCCACGGTCGACTACGACCGGCACGCGCGGCTCTACACGGCCGCGCGTGCCGGGGACCGCATCGCACAGCGCGCCCTCGTCGAGGAGCTCAACGAGCTGCTCTGGCGGGCGGCGCGGCGCGCGGGCCTCGACCGCGACAGCGCCGCTGATGTGGTGCAGACCGCGTGGCTTCGCCTGTGGCGCACCGAGAACGGGCTGAACCAGCCTCGCGCGCTGACCAAGTGGCTGCTCACCACGGTGAAGCGGGAGGCATGGAAGGTCGCGGGACGCGCGAAGCGCGAACTCGTCTCGGATCCGCTTGACATACAGGAGCCGGTCATCGAGGGCATCGAGGACGGCATCGTCAGAGATGCCGAGCGCGAGGCCGTTCGCCGGGCTTTCCTTGTACAGCCCGAACGGTGCCGGCAGTTGCTCGCCTTCATATCGGCTGTCGCCCGGCCCGACTACGACCACATCTCCGAGGCTCTCGGGATGAAAAGGGGGAGCATCGGACCCACCCGGGGCCGCTGCTTGGACAAACTGAGGAAGACGCTCATGGATGATCCGTCCTGGGCTTCAGGTGAGGAGCGCGAGGCAGATGAAACCTGAGACTGGGAACCAGGGCGAGTTCGAACCGATGGACTCCTGCGACGAGCGGATCATGTCGGTGATCAACGAACTGCACCACCGGGACGATCCAATCCCGAATGATCTGAATGAGCGTGTGCAGTTCGTGCTCGAGCTCGAAGCCGCATTGGACGCCAAAGTAGCCTCGGTGTATCGCCCCACCGAAATGGCGCTGACTCGCGGGGACACTGGCTTGACGGTGAATCAGGGCGATCCCGCCTCGATCACCTTCGACTGCGAGACGATCACGGTAATGGTCACGCCGCGGCCTTCCGCGGTGCAGGAGATACGGCTCGACGGATGGATCGGACCCGAGGGGACCTATGAGGTTGAAGTGCGGAGCCCGCAGGGCACTCGGCGCGCTTCGACTGATGAGACCGGTCGATTCGCACTCGAAGGACTGCCGAACGATGAAATGTTCCAATTGGTCATCAGGCCGGACGAAGCCCTTCAGCGAGAAGGGCTCCCAGCAGTCGTCGTGACCCCTGCCGTGCGGCTGTAGCATGTGAAGAATGCTTCACCGCGCTTGGCGTCTCTTCACCCGTGGCCAGCGCTTGAACCGGCGCGGACGCATCGCGGAATCCGCGGCGGTGCTGGAAGAGGCATTGGCGCTCCTTGAATGGAATCCGGAGTCTCCTCCGAAACCCGGCACCGCTCAAGCGAGATTGACAGCGAAGGCGCTCATGGTCCTCTCGACCGACCTCGCGAGTCTCGGCGACACCGCCGACGGACTGCGGCTCCTCGACCTCGCCGAGGGGTTCGCCGCCCCGGCGGACCGGGGGGTCCTGCTTCACACGCGCGCACTGGGTCTTTGGCAGAGCGGCAGGCTCTCTCAGGCGCTCCACTGGTTCGAGGAAGCGGAACCGCACCTTGAAGCCAATGGGCCGGACTACATGTACACAGCCCTGTTTCACAACCGGGCCAACCTGTGGCGGGACCTAGGCGAGCTCGAGAAGGCGCTCGAAAGCATCCAGCGTGCGATCGCCCAGTACGAGCGCGTCGACATCCCTGTGAACCGCGCCAAGGCGATCCACCTCGAGGCGCTGATCTGGTTCGACCTCGGCGAGGTCACCAAGGCACTGCGGGCATTCGACAAGGTCCGGGAGCAGTACCGCTCCGTCGCACCCGAACTCGAATCCTTCATCGACGCTTCGTACGCGGGGGCGCTTTTCTCCGTCGGCATGTACCGGCAGGCCGCCGAACGATGGGAGGAGGCCATCGCCGCACAGCGACTCGCGGGGGACCAGCGGAATGCGGCGATGGCCGAATACTGGCGGGCGCTCGCCGCATATGAGGACAACCGGTTCGAATCGGCGGAGCAATGGGCGATTCAAGCGATGGACTCGCTCTACAAGCAGGGCAACGAGCCGATGGCGTTCCTCGCGCGACTCCTGATCCTTCAAGGTAGGTTCGACTCCGGCCAGGCGGGTCCGGGTTTCGTCGAGAAGGTGGTCGGACTGTGCCAGGCGCTGGAGCAGCGCGGTTGGACGCTGCGGCTGGAACAGGCCAAGATCCTCGCAGCGCGCGCCAGGATCAAGGCGGGCGATCTCGAAGGCGTGGCAGAGATGCTCCAAGGGGAGCACGGCGGGCCGGGGCACGACGCACTCGCGGAGGACCTGGCCCGGTATCTCGCGAGGGCCGAACTCGCGATCGCACTCGACCAGGACCCGATGCCGGAGCTGCGTGCCGGGCTCGATCTCCTAGACGAGTACCGGACGGCGTTCGGCTCGGTCGAATTCCAGGCGGGGGTCTCCGCGCTCGGAGTCGGGCTCTCCAACACCGGCCTCGGCCATGCCTTCTCCCATGGGGAGCCGGCAGAAATGCTGTGGTGGGCGGAGCGCTCCCGGGCCCAGTCGCTTCGGATTCCGCCGGTCAAGTCCTCGGCGGATCCCGGCGCCCGTGAGGCGCTCGGTCGGCTCCGCCAAGCGCGCCAGGAACTCTGGGATCTCCAGATCGAACGCAAGGAGACCAGCGCGGCGGCAGCGCGCGTCGGTGAACTCGAAGCGGAGATCCGCGATTACGACCGCGCCAGACCCGGCCCGGGGGAGCAGGCGGACCGGATCGTGCCCGGAGAGATCCATGACCTGGCGGTCGCCCGGGAAACCGTGGTGGTCAACATGTTCCAGGTCGACGGGCTCGTCCATGCGGTCCTCGCCGGCGGTGACGGGCTCCAGCATGTGAAGCTCATGCCGCTGGACGAGGCGACCGAGCTCGAACGGCGTCTCGGTGCCGACCTCGACGCGCTGAGCCGGACCTTCCACCACCCTCCGAGGCTCCGCCAGAGTGTCGAGAGCGCAATGCGCCGCAATGCGGACGTGCTCGCTGAAGGCATTTGGAAGCCCATGGCCGAGTACATTGGCGACCGGCAGATCGTGATCGTGCCGCATAGTCGGCTCGCCTGGGTTCCGTGGCCGCTGCTGCCGCCGCTGCGCGGACGACCGGTGACCGTCTCCCCTTCCGCCGAGGCCTGGTGGCGTGCAGTCCACAAGCCCGCGGCCACCGGCCCCGCGCTCGTCGCAGCCGGGCCCCGGCTCGTTCGCGCTGACAGCGAGATCGAATCGGTCGGCGCGCTCTATGCAGATGCGAGGGTGATCCGCGCCGAGCAGTCCGACCCCGAGAACGTGCTCGAGGCCCTTGACGGCGCCTCCGTAGCGCACCTCGCCGCGCACGGACACCACGAACCGGACAACGTCCTGTTCTCCCGGTTGGACTTCGGGCTCGGCCCGCTCAACGCGTACGAGCTCCTCGGTCTCGACCAGCCGCCTGCGCACGTGGTCTTGTCGGCGTGCGACCTCGGCCGGTCGACCGTGGAGGTCGGAAACGAGACCCTCGGTTTCACCGCTGCGCTCCTGCATGCCGGAACATCGACCGTGGTGTCGAGCTTGGCTCGGGTCCCCGATGAAATGGCCGCCGACATGATGATCGAGTACCACCAGCGCTGCGCCGCGGGCGCGACTCCTGCCGAAGCCCTTGCGGCCGTGGGGGAGCACCGCCCGTGGCATCCGTTCGTCGCGTTCGGCGCCTGATATCGCCACGGCACACCCCCACTCCCTGTCCGCCGCCTTCGAACCCGCCGTCTCTCGAGAAGGTCCACCCCGATGCCCGAAGCCCCGCCCGACCCCAAACCCCAGTCCCAACCCGCATCCATGTTCCGCAACCCCGACTACCTGCGGATCTTCACTTCCGTCGGAGCGAGCCAGATCGGCCTGCAGGTCGCGTACTTCTCGATCTCGATCATCGCGGTCGTCGTGCTCGACCTCAGCGAGTCGCAGATCGGGATCCTGTACGCGATGGACCAGATCGCATTGGTGCTCTTCGGGCTTCTGGTCGGTGTCTGGGTCGACCGGTTGCGGGACAAGCCGATCATCGTCGTGAGTGAAATCCTCAGAGGCGTGGTGATGCTGAGCGTCCCCGCCGCATGGGCTCTCGATGCATTGACGGTCTGGCATATCTTCGCGGCGATGTTCCTGCTGGGCTTGACCTCGGTCTTCTTCGATGTCGCGCAGACGAGCTACGTCCCCCGGCTGATCGACAACAAGCTCCTCGCCAGCGGCAATTCGCGCATCCAGGGGATCAGGTCGGCCTCAGACACCGGCGGCCCCCTCGCCGCCGGCCCGCTCGTCTCGCTGCTGAGCGCGCCGGTCGCGATTGTCGTAGCGGTGGTGTCGTTCGCGGTGTCGGCGTTCTCCGTCGCGACGATCAAGTACCGCGAGGAAGAGCCGGAAAAGCCCGAGAAGCCGCACCTGTGGACTGAGATCGCTCAGGGCGTCAAGTTCATCTTCCACGACAAGCTCCTGCGGAGCATCCTGCTGGTGAGCACCTGGTGCAACCTGTCGATCGGGGCGTTCCAGGCCATGCTCATGGTGTTCCTCATCCGCGAGGCGGACCAGTCGAGCGAGGTCGCCGGATTCGTGCTCGCGGGTTCCGGTGTCGGCGGGGTGCTCGGGGCGATGCTCGTGGGCCGGATCTCGAAGAAGGCGGGCGTCGGCCCGACTGCGATCGCGGCGCTGGCGGTTTCGGGGCCGGGCATGGCGATCGTCGCGGCTTCGGGTCCAGGCTGGGGCGCGGCGGTGGCGTTCGCGGGACAGGTGGTGTTCGTGGCGTCGATCGTCGTATTCAACGTGAACGTCATCAGCTACCGCCAGGCGGTCACCCCGGACGACATGCAGGGCCGCGTCGGCGCGACGCAGCGCGTGATCTGCTGGGCGGGACTCGCGGTCGGCTCGATCGTCGGCGGCTTCACCGGCGACGTGCTCAGCGCCCGTGCCGCGCTGCTGATCGCCGCCGGGATGCTCTTCGTCGGTTTCGTGCCGCTGCTGCGCACGCCGCTCCGGAAACTCCGGGAGATTCCTGAGGAGGCCGCGCCGCAGTCCTGAACGGGACATCGCCGCCAGGGAGCACACCCACGCGCGTTCCGCAATTCGGCCGGTACCCGAGTCATTGGCGCGCAGTAGATTCCAAGGGATGAAGGAAACCTGGAATCCGGATGCTCCTGGCGTCCTCCGTCTGCCCTCCGGCCGCCTCGTACGCGGTCGCGGGCTCGCCCGGCCGCTCCCAGAAGGTCCGACTCCGGACTTCGCCCTCTACCTCCTCGGCAAGGAACCGCCCGCCGTCGCGTGGGAGTCCGAGTGGATCCGCTGGCCCGACTTCCGCCTCCCCAGCGACAAGCCCGCTTTCGTCACCGCGCTCCGAACGGCCTGGGCCCGCGCCGAGACCGAACGCGTCGAGTTCGCCTGCCACGGCGGCCACGGCCGCACCGGCACCGCCCTCGCCTGCCTCGCCGTCCTCGACGGCGTCCCCGCCCCCGAAGCGGTCGCCTACGTCCGCGCCAACTACGCCCCCAAAGCCGTCGAAACCCCCTGGCAAAGCCGCTTCGTCACCCGCTTCACCGGATGCGCGGCTCGGTTAATCAGCGGTTCGCGAACATTCGCACCACGGCACTCTGAACGGATGCAGACACAGGCGGGGGGGGGGCCGGGGGGGGGGGCCCCCCCCCAAAAGGGGGGGGGCGGGGCGGATAAGACGTGGCACCGCGGGCGCTC